>JBCCHJ010000012.1:0-106512 GCA_039028795.1 Pseudomonadota bacterium | reverse complement strand
TCTGCAACAGGAAGGGTCATGGGTCGATCTGGAAGGCGACTCCCTCACGTTCTCCAACTGGCTGCCAGGTCAGCCGGACAACCACGTCACGGTCCAACATCATGCGATCATCGCAAGTGCCGATGGACGCTGGGATGACACGAGTAACAGAGGTGGCTGGCTTTATGATGGCGGTTGGTCCGGTGGCCATGTAAACCTGACAGTCATCGAATTTGAGAGCCCGCCCACCAACACCAATCCCATTGCCAATTTGGATGGTGGCTTCAGTGTCCTTGCCGATCTTGATCTTCGGATCGCCATGGCGGATCTACTGGCCAACGATTCGGATGCAGATGGAGACACACTCAGCATTACCGCCGTAAGTGGTGCAACCATCGATGGCACCGAAATCGTCTTCAACGCTTCAACTGTGGGCACCGATGGCTTCACCTACACCATCTCGGACGGTCGTGGAGGTACGGATACCGCAGACGTGGAGGTGGTGGTGACAGAGCCAACGGCTGGACCAACACCAATCCTGGTAACTAATCCTTTCACAATGAATGGATCGACCACCGAGGCTTTGGTGTTATCCGACATGCCAGCCTATCAGCTGGCCTCAGGTACGATGGCAGTCACTTTCACTCCGACCGATGTCTCAGGACAGCGTTTTCTGATGTCAAAGGATTCAGGCGGCTATGATGACGGAGGTCATTTTGGACTGTACATCCTAGACGGTAAGATTGGCGTACGTTTCCAGAGCACAGACAACACCCATTCATTCCTAACAGATGCCGTGATCAGTCCCGGCGAAGAAGCTCATGTTGCTTTGACCTTTGGCGCATCCAACGGGTTCACGGTCTATGTGGACGGTCAAGCGGTTGGTGGCGATGGTTATACCGGTGCGCTTATTGGAAACACCGAACCGATTGTCCTAGGTGCCACCCAATGGGCCAGCAGTGATGGGGTCGCCAATCGTTTGGATCTGCCGTTCGATGGAGAGATTGCTCGGTTCGAAATTTATGACGAAGTTCTAGATGCCGCGATGCTTGTTAACTTGGCCGATCCAATCGAGATGGCAGATCAGATGATCTTCCAAGAAAACTCTGCATCACTTGACGGTGACACGCTTGATCTTCAGCTACGGCCGCCAAAACAGGAGATTGAAGTCCTAGCGAATGGTCAGGATAGCTCCTCCGAGGATTTTGACTTCAAGGTAGACCCAATGGCTGACGATTTGCTTTGATTCTCGTCGTCGTTTTGGAGACTTCAGGCCTGGGATACAATTCCGAGACCAACCTCACGGCCAAAGCTATCAGGCAGGTCTAAGTCATCCACTTGCAACATCTGGCCTGGCTCGATCGCCCGGACCGTCGTTGCGTTCTGAATAAGTCCTATAGGAACATGGTTGGGCGCATCTTTGATGCGCACCGCCTCACCGCGCAAAAAGAAACTGCCAACCCCATGTTTGATTGCCTCGCCAGCGGCGATCGGCCTCTTGGCGATCGCGCAAACACTGATCCGTGGCTTGCTGGAATTGTTCAATAACGGTGGTTCGTTGGCGCGAACGGCCCGAATTGTTTTTGGAATTTCCATTGCGCACAAATGATAGGGTTTGATCAACACATAATGGGGCCCATCACCCAATTTTAGATAGCGCAGCACTGGTTGGTGTATGTCAGCGTGACTGGCGACGATAAAGACGCCAGGCACCTGACCAGGTGAAACGACAAAATCTGAAAGCGGCTGGCCACGTCGTGCTGCCAACTCGCCCAAACTCATGGCCGCCGCATTGAAATCTTTGTCCTCTGGCGCCAGAAGCCCAGTCTTGGCAATGTCAGCACCATACATATTGGCAACGAAGGCCTGCTCGACTTGCACTTTGGTGCCATCCGTGAATGAAGTTGTCATTTCGACGCTTAGTCCCTGGCGTTCGGCCCAATAGGCCATATCTTCAGGGCTCGGGTCTAAATTCATGAAGCCTTTCATGTTTCCGTAAACCTGCGGTGTGAATCCCATGGCGATAACATCTTTATAGAGCGCCGCGGTAGACCCCGGTTGATCGCCTTCAGCTTCGGTCAGATATCCTTTGTCGACAAAATAGGATCCGCAGGTGACCTGGAACTCAGAGTTCATGGCCACAATGGGCAGATTCGCCGCCATGGCATCTCTAATAACCTCGCTGGCGTGGAGCACATCACCCGAGCATTCGACAACCACATCACAATGATCGATCAACTCGTTTGCAGATTGGGTCAGCCTGACGTCATCCCCAATACCTTCAACGCTCTCCAAGCTGCGGCGGGTCAATGCTCGGGTGACAGTAAGGTCTGGCATATCCCGGATCACATTGATCAGACTGCGGGCGATGAAGCCGGTTCCGATAACACCGACGCGCCAAGGATCCGAGATGTTCGGCGAAACGACCATTTGAACACTGCCTTTCTACACTATCGTGCCATCACGAAGCTGATGGCGTTTTGGAAGCAGTCCCGAGCGACTGCAATTCATCCAGCACGTTACCAAGTTCAACGCGCCAGTCCGGTTGGCTAATCCCATATGCATCACGGATCTTATCGCAATTCAGGACGACATTCGCTGGGCGGGTCGCTTTCGCAGGCCAATCCGCCGTGTCGATTGGATAGATTTCCGGTCCCTCGTCTGAATGACGTCGAAAAACTTCGCGCGCTAAACCATACCATGTCACCGCCGGTGTTCCGCAGTAATGAAAGAGACCATCAACACCCCGACCATCCGCATACGCCTTTGCCATGGTAATTAACGTTGCAGCAATGTTCCGGGCTGCTGTTGGACCACCGATTTGGTCGTTCACCACCTTGAGTTCTTTGCGCTCTGCGCCGTAGCGCAAAATCGTCTTTATGAAGTTGCTGCCGTGAGGCGAGAAGACCCAGGACGTGCGCAACACCGCATGATGACCTGCGGTCGCCGTGACGGCCTGCTCACCCAGGAGCTTAGAGCGGCCATAAGCGCTGAGCGGCAATGCTGGTGCATTCTCGTCAAGCGGTTGAGCAGTAGCCCCGTCGAACACGTAATCTGAAGAAATGTGCAAGAAAGGCAGCCCTCGTGCTGCGGCGGCGGTGGCCATCGCCCTGGGGGCGTCCGCGTTAATGCGCGTCGCCAATGCCTCTTCTTCTTCGGCCTTGTCAACGGAGGTGTAGGCAGCTGCGTTAATTATTACATCGGCGTCTGTTGTGTGAACTGCTGCTGCGCAAGCTTCGGGCTCGGCCAAGTCCGCAAAGTCCCGCCCGAGAGCGCGGACAACTATTTCCGGGCCTGCCAGACGCTGAATTTCGGTTGAAACCTGCCCGGTGCGCCCAAACAGACAAATCTTCAAGACCATAAGTGCGCCAACTCCGCCATGTTCGTCGGCTCGGACCATAAGAAGATTTTGCAACTCATCAAGACCCACCACACAACCAAATCGGAACGCGCCTCGCATGTTCACACCAGAGTATACCTGCGTTCGCATGATTCTGCGAAGGAGAGGTCGGCCACGCGCACACTGCGCAAGAAAAGCGGAGGGGGCGGAGGCAGACAATCAAAATGGGGCCATGGGTTAGCATCACAGGCGATATGTCATGTTAGAGGCACTGATCGGATTGACAGCTAGCGGCCGAAAGAATGACGTGACATCGGTATCTACGACGCACTATGTGTGATCGACTTTGCACCGCATGAAGAATGAAAGATGCCTGATAAACCAAACTTCCATTTTATCTCTGGTCTGCCACGGTCAGGGTCTACGCTGACGGCAGCGATCCTGCGCCAGAACCCGCGGTTCCACGCAGGCATGTCGAGCCCGGTTGCTTCGTTGTTTGAGGGCTTGATTGCGCAGGTGTCCGCGGGGTCGGAATTGTCGTCGATGGTCGACCAAGATCAACGGGCGCGTTTTCTGCGGGGACTGTTCGACAGCTATTACGACCACTTGGATCAACCCGTCATCTTTGACACCAACCGGGCATGGACCGCGCAGCTTCCGGCGCTGATGCAGGTCTTTCCCGAAGCCAAGGTGATCTGTCTAGTGCGGGATGTCGCCTGGATCATGGACAGTATGGAACGCCAGTTCCGGCAGAACGCGTTTGAGCATACGCGGCTGTTCAACAACCCGGGTGAACGGTCCACGGTCTACACGCGGGTCGAGGCACTGGCAGGGGCCAACCGTCTGGTCGGTTTCCCGTGGCACGCCCTGCGCGAGGCCTGTTATTCCGAATTTGCCGAGCGCATCGTGATCGTCGAATACGACCTGCTGACGGCCCGCCCGGAAGAGGTGTTCAAATTGCTCTACGATTTCCTGGGCGAGGAGTATTACGAGCACGACTTCACAGGGGTCGACTACGATGCGCCTCAGTTCGATGCGCAATTGGGTTTGGACGGGTTGCACCGTGTTCATAAGGAAGTCGCGCCGCGTCCGCGTCAGACGATCCTGCCCCCCGATCTATTCGAGAAGTACGCGAAGCTGTCCTTCTGGCGAGAACTGCAGAATTCCCGGGCCTTCCGGATCGTTGTGCAGCAGACCGAGGGTTCTGAAGAACAGAAAATGCCCGACGGCACCGCCCCGATTGGGGAAGGGTGAACGGGCAACAACGCCATGATCGCAGATGAGGTTATGACCTTTAGAGCGCCGTCCGACCTGATTGAGTCAATCAGGTCGCGCGTCTTTCAGTGTTCTAGATCTCGCTTGTCTTGGAATCCGGTCTGACTGTCTCAGTCAGATCGGATTCCGCTCTAGCTGACCTGTTTCTGTTGAGAAGTCTCTGATGGTCGATGAGGTGCCGAGGCTTTCCAGCCTCGGCACCCTGTTGCCCTGCCTGGCTTAGATGATGTTCTCGGTCACGCTCGCCAGGAACGCGTTGAATTCCGCAACCGAGGTGATCGCCAGGTCGTCATACGTGATCGTGCCGCCGCTATGGGTGGCGACCACACGATCCGCAAAGATCGCGTAACTGACGGCAGTTGTGGTGTCGATCGTGGTCGTATCTTCGCTGGGCGAATAGTCGGAGATCGTTGACTGTCCGCTGAGCGGATCAAACAGAAAGCTGTCCGCCCCTGCGCCGCCAGTTAGCAAATCGATCCCGGGGCCGCCATCCAACGTGTCATCGCCCGCACCGCCGTCCAGCTCATCATTGTCTGCCCCACCGAACAGCATGTCGTTGTCGGCACCGCCAAACAGGTCATCGTTTCCACCTGCGCCGTCGAGCGTATCGTTGCCTGCAAGACCATTGATCATGTCCCGCGCAGCCGTTCCGGTAAGGCTGTCGTTGACTGGGTCGCTGCCGTCGATCTGGTTGAACGTGACACCAAAGTCGATATCCCGTTCGTCGATGCAGCCGCCGTCAACACTGCGCACAGCGATTGAAAAATCGGCCATGCCGTCGCCATCGACATCAGCCTCGATCCGCCATTCGTTCCCGCCAAGGTTCGCCGACCGCAGTTCGCCAACCGTGTTGCTGAAGGCTGCCTCACCAATGAAGGCGAAGGCTTGATTGCCTGCCGTGCCTGGATCGGCATCCAAAGCCATCAGAGAGATCCGGTCGCCCGTGGTGAAGTCGAGAATGTAATCCTCGGCCGATGGTGTGCTATCGGAAAGGTTCGTGTAGAGGTAAGTGTCGTCACCGCCCTCACCGACCAGGGTATCGGCGCCACCGCGGCCGGAAATCGTGTCAGCGTTCTGCGATCCGATGATTGAATCATTCCCGTTGCCCGAGAAGATCAAGTAGTTGCCGTCCGTTTCCAGCGACCCGTCTAATGTCAGAGTCTCGTCAGTGTCCAATGAGTTTGCGACGATGCCAAGTGTCTCGCCCGCCGCGACATTGCCGTCGGCCATGGTGATGTCATAGCTGTACGGCGTGCCCGACCCCGCACCGCCGAAACGGGTGTCGGTGTTCGACAATAGGGCCAGGATCTCGACATTCATAAGCTGGTTGTCGCCGAGTGTGATGCCGCTGGAATAGTCTCCTTGTAGACCCATGGAGTCAAAGGTGCCGCCCTGACCATCGACGACATCGTCTGGTCCAAACCGATCGGTTCCGAAAAAGAATGCGTCATCCTGTTGACCGCCGGTCAGGGTCTCTTTGCCAAGTCCGCCAAAGACAAAGACCGATCCGTCCTGTTCTGCCGAGGCGTCCAGGGTGAAATCTTCGCCCGCGCCCAGTCCGTTCGCTTGGAAGGTGAGTTGTTCGCCCGCCGGGATGTTGGCGTCGACCAGGGTCAGGTCATAGCTGAACATCTCGGTCCCCGGGGCGCCAAAGCGGGTGTCGCTGCCGGACAGCAGAACGACCGCTTCGATATTCTGGGTCGACGTCGCTCCAAAGGTCAGCCCGCCGGAGTAGTCGCCCTGCAGGCCGATCTGGTCATTGCCCGGGCCGCCGTTGACGATATCGTTCGGGTCGAACTCGGCACCAAAAAGAATGCCGTCACTGCCCGCGCCAGCGTCGATGTTGTCCGAGCCGCCTTGGGTGGCGACGATGATCTCGCCACTGTTGGTGCCGAACAGGAAGTCCGGGCCCGGCGTTTCGGTGATCTGTGCCTCGAATGCGCCGATATCGGGTGTTCCACCAACGCCGGGCACATCGGCATCGCGCTCAAACCCACGGGCATCGACGGGCAAGGCCTCGGTCGTGTCCATGTCACCGTCCAAGTCTAGCGTATCGGCGGGCAGGGCACCGGTGCCGGTGTTGATGGCTGGGTTCGTCAGGCTGGCCAGCAAGGCAACAGTCTGAACCGGTCCGCCATTGTTGGCCAAAACGCCCGCGAAGACACCGCTGGCCGTTTCGCCCTCGCCGTCGCCATCATTGTCCAACAGAATCTCAGCGGTTTGATCGAACACATCGCCAAGGCTGATCGCGCCGGGTTGCGCCGTGCTGCCGTCGAACAACGTGGACCCAATCAGGTTGCCGCCGAGATAGATCGGGGCAGGGGCCCCCGGCGCAGCGATACTGATCTCGTCCCCACCAAGCCCGGCATAGCCCGTCACGTTGCCAGAGACGATGCTGTTCGTGATGGTCAGGAAAGTCGGAAAATACGTCACCGGCATGGTGCTTGTGTCGGCTGCGACACCATAATGCAGGATGCCGCCGCCCAAAGCGCTCGCCCCGGCGGTGCTGTTGCCGGTGATTGTGCTGTTGGTAATCGTCGCGTTGCCTGCGGTCGCAATGCCGCCCCCGGCGGCATTAGCGCCAGAGGTGCTATTCCCTGAAACGGTCGAGTTGATCAGGGTAAGATTAGCAGCAGCAAAGCCGAAATTGGAGATGCCGCCACCGAAACCGTAGTCGCCGATGGTTGCATTGTCCGCGATCGTGCTGTTGACGATCAGGGCATCGTACCCAACCAGTATGCCGCCCCCGCCAGGTATGCCGTAGACGCCTGCGCTGGAATCCGCCAAGTTCCCGCTGACCTCGCTGTTCACAAGGGTCAGCTCGTTGGCGGCCAGACCCCCGCCAGAGAAAGCTGTGTTCGACGTGATCGTGCTGTTCGACACATTCAAGGTCTGGGAGAACACACCGCCACCGAACCCGCCATAAACTGCGCTGTCCCGAACGGTTACATTGTCCAGGTTCACCACACGGTTGCCAGCGATTGCGCCGCCGATGGTGTAAACGCCAGCCCCGCCGTTTCCGGCAAACGTGGAGTCTGTGATCGTCAATTCACCGTCTGAATAGACTGCGCCGCCGCGCCCACCCGCGACAGTGTTGAAGCCACCAGTGAGGGTCAGACCGTTCAGCGTCACGCTGTTGACGAAGTCGTCGTTGGCGAAGATGCGAGAGTTGTCATCCAGCAAGGCAGGGCCAGAGGCAGAGATATCGGTGATGTCTGTGCCCGTCTCGGTCACGTCGTCATCATTGGCATCGCCGGTGATGGTGACATTGCCCGCGCCGTTGATGGTCACCGTTTCGGTGATCTCCAACTCACCCTGGGTCAGGCGGATCAGGCCGCCGTTTTCGAACGCCTCACCCATGCCGGCGGCAAAGGTGATGGTGTCCGCGCCTGGGTTGCTGTTGGCAAAGGTGATGGCTTCGCGCAGCGACAGCACGCCGTCGTTTTCCTCGACCACATCCGACGTTGTCGTGACGACCAGGCCGGTCTGCGTCACGTCTGTGACCGTGACAGTGATGTCTTGCGTATCCGACAGGCCGCCTGCGTCGGTGACGCTGACTTGAACGTTGTAGTCATTGTCCGTACCGGCGTCGAGCGGGGCCTCGAAGTTCGGAGCATTGATGAAGGACAACTCGCCCGTAGTGGCGTCGATGGTGAACAGGTTCTTATCGACCCCGCCGGAGATCGCGTAGGTCAGGCCTGCGCCTTCGACATCGCCCTGCAGATCGGTCGCTTGGACGTCGATAACCGCGGTCGTGTTCTCGGCAATCGATGCGGTGTCCGCGGATGTGATCTCTGGCTCGTTGTTGAACTCGGCCAATTCCAGTGCGCCCAGATCAGACGTGTTCATGCCGTTGTTGTCGACATTGCGTTGATCAACGCGGGCATTGCCCAGCGTGTCCATCATTGGTGCCAGCATATCGTCGCCAGCGTCCAAGGCCGCGTTGGTCACATCGGCGCGCAGCAAGACCGTGTAGATCCCGCCGCCGTTGTTGGCCAGGACACCTGCGTCCACGCCGTTGTTGTCAAAGGTTGCCGCGAAGATGTCGGCAGCCGTTGTGGTGCCCGTCATCACGCCGTTGTTGGTGACGTTGCCAGAGACGATGTTGCCCCCGGCATAGTTCACGGCGCCGATGATTTCGGCCCCGCCAAAATTGCCCATGATGATCGAGTTTGTGGTAGATAGCCCCGATCCAAACGCGATAACGCCGCCGCCGCCATTCTGATAGCCATTGGCCTGGTTGCCGGTGATCGTGCTGTTCAACAGCGACAGGGAACTGCTGGCATAAATACCACCGCCGCCGGAATACATCCCATCGGTCGAGTTCCCGTGGATCGTCGTGTTGATCAGCGTGACATCCGTGCCATGGATCCCGCCGCCCAGGTTCTGGGCTCCCGTTATATTGTTACTGCTGACCGTGCTGTTTGTCAGGGTCAGCGCGGCCGAGGCCAAGATGCCAGCACCTTCGCCTGCCCGGCCCGCGAAGATGTCGACACCGTTCAGCGTGGTGATGCCAGAGGTGTTGATGACCCGCGACAGGCCGTTACCGCTGATCGTGACGTCGCCATCCCCATCGCCGTCTGCGTCGCCATCGATCAGGGTGGCGCCGGTGATGACCAGTTCTGTCCCGTTCAGGGTGATCGTGGCACCCGCTCCGAACACGGTTGAATCGAACGCAATCCGATCTGTCGCGCTGCCGTCATTGTCCGCATCGCCATCGCCGTTGAACCCGGCGGTGGGGTCATTGGCCAGAGCAATCGCTTCGCGCAGAGAGGTCACGCCGTCATTGGCATCGACCACGTCCAGCGTGGTGTCCACCAACAGCGCGGGCAGTTGCTGCGCCTCGTAGGCGCCAAGGTCGGGCGTGCCGCCGACACCGGGCAGGTCAACGTCCCGGGGCGCGCCGCGGGCATCGACAGACAGCGCCTCGGCCGTATCCATGTCGCCGTCCAGATCGAAGGTATCCACCGGCAGGGCGGCTTGGCCTGCATCCAGGGCAGGGTTCAAGGCGTTTTCGC
This sequence comes from Pseudomonadota bacterium, assembly GCA_039028795.1. Classification (GTDB taxonomy): domain Bacteria; phylum Pseudomonadota; class Alphaproteobacteria; order Rhodobacterales; family Rhodobacteraceae; genus Thermohalobaculum. The sequence goes on along the minus strand of JBCCHJ010000012.1, from coordinate 96,900 downwards.
GCAGGGCCACGGTTTGCACTGCGCCGCCATTGTCCATCAGAGCCCCAGCTTCGACCCCATTCAGCAAGACGGTATCGCGGAAGATCGGCTGAGCCGCGCCACCGATGATACTGAAATTGTTGACCAGCCCGCCGGGCCCGGCAATCTCGGACCCGTCGCCAGAACTGTTGCCCAGAACCAGCGAGTTATTCAGCGTGATCGTGCCAGCCGCGACGTTGATCGCCCCAGCAGAATTGAGTGCAAAGTTGCCAGTGATCGTTACATTGGTTGCGGTCACATTGGACGAAAACGTCCCGATTGCGCCACCCAGCCTGCCATAGTTCCCATAAAAGGTCGTGTTTATCAGGGTCGCATCTGCAGCAGTACCGCTGAGACCGCCACTTCCTAAAGAGCTGTTGCCCGAGAACGTTGAATTCACGGCCGTCACGTTGCCACCAAGAAAGTTGCTGACGCCGCCGCCGTTATAGGTGGAAGAGTTTCCGGCAATCGTGGTTTCGACCAGATTTAACTGGCCCCTATTGCCGATCCCACCGCCATAGGATGCATCGCTGTTGGTGACGTCGGAATTCCGAACCGTCAGCGTGGCTGGGGCCAGGACGTTTATTGCACCACCATGTTCCCGTGCGGCTCCGCTGCCGCTGGTCGACACCCGCCCATTTGTGAGGGTCAGCCCGGTTATGGTCGAGACTCCCGCCGTGGCCTCTATCACGCGGCTTTGGTCATTCGCATCGACGGTCACATCGCCGGTGCCGTCGCCGTCCACATCGCCATTGATCGTGACATTGGTCGAGATGGTCAGCTGGCTGCCGCCCAAGGTGATCGTGCCGCCGTTTTCGAAAGCTTCGCCCACACCCGCGGCAAAGGTGATCTCGCTGGCATCGGCATTAGAATTCGCAAAGGCCAGGGCTTCGCGCAGCGAGGTTTCGCCGTCGAACTGATCCACCACATCCGCGGTCGTGGTGACGATCAGGCTTTGCGCTTCTGGTATCAGCTCGAACGCGCCGAGATCGCGGATGCCAGCGGTTCCATCCGTGCCGACACCGACGAAGTCGAACGCAGTCACGCCCCGCGCGTCCGCGGCTGGGATGTTTGCGCCAAACGAATTATCCAAGGCCGGGTTGCTCAGGGCGGTGTTCAAAGCAATCGTCTGAACCGGCCCACCATTGTCGGCTAGCACACCAGCATCCACGCCATTATTGTCGAACGTCGTGGCGAAAATTTGAGCCGCCGTCGTGTCGCCAACATCGGTCGATCCATAGAACAGATCGTTGCCAACGATGTTGCTGCCATTGTACGTGATCATTGTGGCTGAGATCGTCGAAAGCGATAGATCGTCGTCACGGATCGTGGCTGAATTGCCCACAACAATCGAGTCGGTCAACGTTATGCCATTCTCAATCGCTTCGCTGTAAATTCCGCCGCCACTCAGACCCGAGACATTTCCACTAATCGTGCTGCTCGTCAGATCTACCGCTTCGCTGTGAATCCCTCCACCATTACTCGTTGCGCTATTGGCACTGACTGTAGTGTTTGTTAACGAGACGGAGACAGTGCTAGATATTCCACCCCCAAGAGAAAAATCACCTGAGACACTGTTCTCGCTAATCGTGCTGTTGGTCAGCCTAACGTCGCCAATGGCAAAAATTCCACCACCGTTGGCGCTGTCACCTATTGTGGAATTTAAACTGATTGTACTGTCGGTCAGAGTGACGTTCGCAAGGCTCCCCAAACCACCGCCGTCAGCTCTATCGCCCGATGTGTTGTTGCCGCTTACAATACTGTTGGTGAGACGCAAGGAACCGACGGAGAAGACCCCGCCCCCGTCGGAGCGGTTACCGGAAGTGCTGTTTCCAATGACCACACTATCCGTCAGCGTCGCGTTCAAAGTAGCGGACACTGCACCGCCAAACGAACCGTCACCGGAGGTGCTGTTGCCACGAAGAACGCTTTCCAAAACGGTGACTGAACTTGCGCCTTGAATTGCACCACCACTCGAGACGGCTAGGGTCGTGCGGCCACCCGTAAGCGTTAAGCCTTGAACAGTTACATCCGCAGACAAAAATTGTGTCGCATTGAAAATTCGTGAGTTGTCATCCAACAGATCATCTGCTGTCCCCGCGTTTCCACCAAAACTAGCGGCGACGTCAGTAATGTCTCCATCCACCGTAATGTCATCGTCGTCCGCGTCAGCGGTGATGGTCACATTTCCCGCACCCTTAACAATAATGCTTTCGGTGATTTCGAGCTCACCCTGTGTGAGACGGATCAGGCCACCATTTTCGAACGCCTCGCCGACGCCTGCAGCGAACGTAATCTCACTGGTGTCGGTATTGGAATTTGCGAAGGCGATTGCCTCGCGCAGGGACGTCTCCATATCCGTTGCATCGACCACGTCATCAGTGGTCGTGACGACCAGGCTGCGGTCCTCGACAATGCCTTCGATATTGGCTGCGGTGAGGGTTATGTCTTCCGTGCCCAATTGAGCCCCCAAGGAAAACCCGTTGCCGTCATCCACCGGTGCGCGGCCGCGCAGATCGGGCAGGGCGAACGTGGTTGTGCCATCGCCGCCATGGCTGGTTCCGATCAGCGAGAACAGGGCAACGACCTGCGCGATCGGCAGAAGCTGGCCGTCCGCAAAGGCGAATCCTCCCGGGGCAAAGGTCCCAGCGAACCAAATGATCTCGCCAAGATAGATCGAGTCCCCATCCAACGCCCGGTTGATCTGTGGGAAAACGCCATTCAACGCGACCAATGCGTTCAAACCCACAGAAGGTTGCGCATTGTCTAAGGTGACCGTGCTGCCGTTCTGAAGCGCAGTGATTTGCATGTCAGTCAGAGAGTTTTCTTCGCTGCCGAACTCTTGACCCAATGCGACATTTTGCAGACCGGGGCCTTGGCCTTCGCCCACAGGTGTCCGTCCGCGCAGATCGGGCAACTGGAACGTCGTTCGACCGTCGCCGCCGTACGTGGTGCCAAGCAGCGAGAACAAGTCGCTGTTGCCGTTAACTGACAGAAGTTGCCCCTCTGCAGCAACCCAGCCGGTGGGCAACAAGCCACTGTTCGCAACGGCGAAGGCTTGAACCTGAGCCAGGAAGCCTTGCTGGCCGGTCCCGCCCGAGGGATTGTTGCCACCGATATTGATCGCCCAAATCACGCCCTGAGAGTCCTGGACGTTGTTCACACCTTGACCGTCGCCGCCGATGGAGGCCGGGACATTCGCGGTAGCCAAGGTCTCCGTGTCGTCGCCAAACTCCTGTCCGACCACCCGGTTTGACAGGCCAGGGCCTTGACCCGCACCAACGGCCAGGTTTCCTTCCAGGTCCGGCAGGCCAAAGGTGGTTCGACCATCGCCGCCGAAGGTTGTTCCAGCGATCGAGAAGAGTGCCTGGTTTGCATTGGCGCTGATGGGCAGCGTTCCGCCATTCACGTCAAGCTCGGTTAAGGGATCGAAGTTCCAGGCATAGCTCCGGATTGCACCAATGGTCAGACCCTGGGGACTGCCGCCGCCAGGAAACGCGCCATCGCGCTGGACGCTCATATTGATGACCAGGGTCGGCTGCTGGCTTTTGAAGTTGTCGGGTGAGCCGTTAGCTGCCGCCGTTTTCGAATCCGTGGTCAACGGATCGATTGAACTGTCCATGCCATCAGAAAGCTCATCCTGGCCCAGCGGCCCGGTTCCGGAAAGGTCGTCCATGATAACTGCCTCGCACCCCAGTTTTATCTGGCCAGTCACCCCTGATGGCCAAATGTGGCAGGTTTCGGTCCCCGCCATTCACAACTGAGAATTAGAGGTGCGAACGGTCCGAGTCTATAGCGCGAGCATTAACTAACCCATTCTCCACAAGGGTGTTTTGCCGTTTCGAGTTATTCTGATGGAGCGTTCGCGTTTTGCGAATCTGCGTCCGGAGAGACGACGATCCGGTGCGCATTCGTCCCTGTCGCGTCGTGCCAGAAGATCAGATCCTGAAAGCGTTTGAACAGATCCGGTGGCAGGATTGTTTGGCGGGGCTTTAGTTCGACCTTTCCTTTGACTGTATGCAGGTCTTTGGCCAGCATCTGCATATCAAAGTCTTCCGCTTCGTATTCCACATTTTCGAAGTCGTGATCGAAGGGTTCTTCCCCGATGAACTGATAGATCAGCGGCAGAACCTCGCCAGGTCGGCTGGCTAGAAGATCATAGTCGACCAGCAGCATCATGTCGCTGTCGGCGCTGTAGTAGGCCTCTTTCATGGCCGACCAGGCAAAGCCAATCATCCGGTTCGGATGCAGCAGGGCGTCGGCCCTGGTGAAGATGGTCGACCGTTCCTGCGGGTTGTTGAACATCCGGCTGACGTCGAAGGCATTCTTACGGATCAGGCGTTCGACCGAGTCAAAGACCCAGGCCGGATTACGCACACAACAGATCATCTTCGCATCTGGATAAAGCTGCCGGACGGCGGACATACGACTGGTCCACATGCGGTTCGTGTCGAAGCAAATTTCGCTGGTTTCGACATGGTCATAATAGTTGTCGAAGACGCCCTTCAGGATTGCGCGCTTTTGATCGTCATTGAAGAAAACAGCAAACTCATTTTCAGCCCCCATGGCATTCAGACACGCATTGAACAGCGGCCCAACCGGCGACGTCATGCCCGCATGAAACCTTGGGTTCTGCCGAAGGATTGCGGCTAGTAACGTCGACCCAGACCGAGGCAGACCCGAGATAAAATGGAAGCTACGCTGGTCTTCGCGCGCCATGGTTGAACGCCTCCGGAGCAGAACAAACAATAGTATAGAGTCGATAATAGAACCCTATCAACGAGTTCGAGCCAACACCAATTTGGGTGATGCTGGCCAGCTTTTTGGTCGCTACGATCTTGACTTGCGGAGAAGACTAACTCCAACAATCAGGCCCATAGGGGTTGCGTAATTTAAGGGGGTCGGGGAAATGGCTTACAGTGTATCGGGTGATGGAAGCACGAATGGCGGAACACGTCTGGTTGCTGGAAGCACGGCCAATGGCACGCTGACAATCACAAGCGGCGCCTACCTTGTCAGTGAAGTAACTGCAGGCGCTGCTGCGCCCGGGTATGCGCCAACCACCGGTACCGTCACCCTGGATGGACCCGCGACAACAGTGGATGTGAATCCCGGCTCTGGGTATGTTGCGATTGTTCATGCTGGCGTAAACAATCCTGGCGGTAACGGCTATCTGAACGTCACTAACGGCGCAGTGGTCACCACGACCCGCACTGTTGATGCAAATGCAGTTGGAAACGGCTTCAACCTGGTTGTTGGATTTGGGACTAACACCACTGGCGCTGTGACCGTCGATGGTACTGGTTCAACCTTCACGGCCGGGGGTACGGCCGGCCTAATCCAAATAGGCGAGTATGGCACCGGGACCCTTGCGGTCTCGAACGGTGGGCTAGTCGAGACTCTGGACCTATCAGTTGGCACCACTGGCGGGATAGGCGAAGTACAGATAACCGGCGGCAGCACAGTGAATGCGAGCGACAGCCTAAGTAACCCCGAGGCTAACGACCTTTTCGGCCCATTTTTGGTTTTTGGGCAAGGCATGGGCAAAGGGACGCTGACCATTGAATCTGGTAGTACACTAAACGTCGACAACGCAGGCGGAGTTGCCACCGGATTGAGTCTGACCTTTGGGGAACAGTTCGGCTCCACTGGTTATGGGACGATTACGGGAACTGGCTCGGCACTTAACCTGACCAATGCAACTGGGAACATTGATGGTGCGGTCCTACGCATAGGCCGCGGCGGTCAGGGCGACGTCACGGTTAGCGACAACGCGCAAATCAATGTAATCGGCAATAATCCGCTATTTTTCGTGAGTGAGGCCAATAATGGGCAGGGCCAGTATAGCCGTCTGCAAATCCTGAGCGGTGCAGATGTGCTGGTCGACAGCCAGGGCTATGGTGGCCAAGATCCAGGCACCGAACGAAACCTGGGCTCGCAATTTCTGGTTGGGCTCGGGTCAGGCAGTAGTGGCGGCGTCGTAGTCGACGGCGCAGGATCGACCCTGACTGTCACCAGCCAGAGCGAGATTGCCGGAGACTATGTAACCGGGCAAATCTCCGTCGGACAACAAGGTGTCGGTGCATTGCAGGTCTCAAACGGCGGTGCGGTGGTATCCCGTGAGTTCCAGATAGCAGCAGGTGGTGGCACAGGAACCGTCAATGTCACAACTGGAGGGACGATCACCGTTACTGGTACGAATGAAACGGCTTACCAGGGCGTCCGCATTGGCAATGGTGGCCGGGGATATCTGACAATTGATGGCGTTGGGTCCTCTGTAACGTCGCGGGGTGACGCCAACCCGATCGGCAGCGACGACGGTTTCCCGGACGGAATCACTGAAAGCTCTGGTCGCTTCCGCATCGGAGCGTATAGCTACGGCAAAGTCGACATCACCAATGGCGGTTCCGCGAACGGCTTCTTTGTCGAGCTTGGTCGCGGCCCTGGAGGTCAAGGCTATCTGACAATCGATGGCTATGGCTCCAGCTTTAACGCGTCGAATGAATTTGGAACTTTCTATACCGGTTCTGGTTCGCTGACCGGTGGTTTCGTGCGCCTTGGTAGTTATGGTGGATCGTATGGCCGGGCGGAGATTACGAACGGAGGCGCAGTCAATGTCATCAATGAGCCCGGCACAGTGGCAGATGAGCCAGGGATCGACCTGGGACGTAGGGTCGGTGCGACAGGCGTTCTACTTGTCGATGGTGACGATGGGAGCGGTAACTCTTCAATCTTGAACGTCAGGCAATATGGTCGGGGCAATGACGGTGGAAATCCGGGCACTGTGCTTGGCCCATTCTTGCAATTGGGCCGGTATGGCGGCGAAGGCATCGTTACAATTCGCAACAGTGCTGTCGGACAGGTTATTGGCGAAAGTGCCAGTATAACTATTGGCCGCGGAGCAGATTACGGTCTCGCCCGTATTTCCGATCAAAGTGTCTTAACGGTCGAATCCGGTGGAACATTCACTGTCGACGGCCGTGGCCCGGGCTATGAGGTTCGCGGTGATATTTTTGTCGGCTTGAAAGAGGGCGGCAATGGTCGCTTTATCGTTTCGGGCACCGGCTCCACAGTCAACATTTACAGCGATAACGCCGATAATGTCAGCGACAGCGGTGGGATCGAGTTTGGCGCATCGCTCCAGGTCGGTGTCGACGGCCGTGGAGAGCTGTTAGTGGAAGGTGGTGGCCAGATCACCATCGATGGCGCCGACGATGCGTTCCCGAACTTCGTCGTAGGTTCGGGGGGTGAATCTGGCCTGCAGAGAGCTTCGGGCTATGCGACCATAACGGGCGCGGGGTCGTCATTGATCTTAAATGGCACCAGTACTGCCAACTTTGGTGAAGGCGCGGCGATTCGGGTTGGACTTTATTCGAATTCACATGGCGAGCTGACGATTGCCGATGGTGGTGTGTTGTCGAACGGTTCAATCAATTCGGTGACTCGGATCGGTGCGAACTCAGACACCGACGGCACTGGCATCATCACGGTCACTGGTTTGGGATCGACATTGAACGCCGGGACAGTGTTGTCTGTTGGCTCTCGCCTCGACTTCGACACCGGCGTGTCCGAGCCCGACGAAGGTGGTGAGGCGCGGTTGGTCCTGGAACAGGGCGGTCTCGTCACTGCCGGTAGCGCAATAGTCGGCGACGCCGGCACCTTGGACCTGGCAGCGACTCTGCAATCGAACACCGGGGTGACAGGCACCTTGAATGTGGGGGGAGATACCGCGACTGGCACAGGTGATATCACCGGAAACTTTACGCAGAACAGCGGTCTACTCGACTTTGAGATCGTCGATGCAGCAAACCTGGATCTATTGCGCATAACCGGGGACGCCACGCTCGCCGCTGCGGTGTTTATGATTGACCTCTCCGGGCTTGGCCCGGTCTTGGCAGGTGATCGCTTCGATATCTTGGAGGTCGATGGGCAACTAACACTGGACGTAAGCCAGCTTGATCTAAGCAACACTGGTGCGCCTTCGGGGGTGACCGTGTCGGTCGAACGGAACGGCACACCTGACGGTGTTGGCGGTTTCACAGACAACGTTGTGACCGTGGTCGTTGATACGGCCCCGCTAAATGCCGTGTCGGTCGTCGGCCTGGACCAGACGGTGGCCGAAGGTGATCCGGGCGACGATGCGAGATTCCTGATCACGCTCGAGCGCAGTGGCGATCTTACGGCCGCACTGACTGTTGATTTTTCGCTGACCGGCACCGGTTCGAATGCAGTGGACGCTGCAGATTTCCAAGGCGGTGTTTTGCCCAGCGGAACGGCGACCTTCCTTGCATCCGAAGCTACCACAACGATTGAGTTGCTGGTTGCCGAGGACAATGTCATCGAAGAGGACGAAACTTTTTCGCTAACCATCTCGAATCCAGCAACCGGTGGAACCGTACCCGTCGTCTCGAACAACGAGGTCCTGGGCACTATTCTAAACGATGACCTTCAAGGTGTCGGCGGATTGCAATTGAGCGGGGATGCCGAACTTTTGGGCAGTGGTTACCTGCGTGTTGCAGATGACGCTGATGGGGATGCCACGTTCGATGGCGGGCGTCATGTGTTTTCTGCTATGCGCGTCTCCCAAAACGATGGCAGCGAGCTAAACATTTCGGCGACAGGGACCGCGACCTTGGCGGGCCGGGCGACCGTTTTGGTTCAGTCACAGAACCGTGGAGATTCCTCTTACGTAGCCGTTGGCGTCAGCCGGGCTGCTGGATACAATTCTATCGGCTACCTCACGATCTCCGATGGTTCTTTCTTTGAGGCACGAAACACTACGAACAATAACGGTAGCGGCGGTCTCAACGGCGGCTATTCCAACATAAACATCGGGCGGAACGTCGGCGGTACGGGAACCGTCGTCGTTACGGGCGAAGATTCCGTGCTTTTGGCAACAGGTGGTGGGTCGCGGATTGGCGTTGGCCGTGACGGTGGTGACGGTACGTTGCGCGTGGAAGATGGTGGATATGTTGGTACATTTAACATCACCGCTGGCCGCGGCAACACTGCCACCACTGGAAGTGTCGTGGTTGATGGTCAGGGCTCGACCATTCGAATTTCCCCCGAATTCGGTTTCTACGGGTCAAGTTACGTCGGATCGAGTGGATACAGCACATTTGGGCGAGACTCGGCAGGCCGCGGCTATGTGACTGTCCAAAATGGCGGCAGAGTCATCGTTGACAACAACAATGGTGAAACCGATGTCGCATATTTCCGCCTCGCCAGGGATCTGGGCGGCTTTGGCTATGCCAAGATCACTGGGGAAGGTTCTTCGCTGACGCTGGATCAAGTTGGTTCTGACACCAGCCCGTTCGACACTGGAGCAATGCTGTTGATAGGCGATGGTGGTCAAGGCCGCATGATCGTCGAAGACAACGCAACCGTCGATGTGTTGGGCGAAGGCGCACGGATCACGATCGCCGATGGTCGAGACGATACGGGAGCACTTGAGCAAAGCCTGTTGGCAGTGCGCAGCGGTGCGGTGGTCACCGTTGACCCTCGTGGGTTCACTGGGCACGACTTTGCACCTGGATCAACCGTTGGCGGGTCCGTCGATGTCGCCGCCGGCACTGGGACCAATGGCCGTTTGGAAATTTCGGGTACTGGCTCGCGCGTTGTCGTCCAAAATGATCTGGATGACACAACCGAGGCGATGAACAACCAGTTTGCACCATTTGTCATAATCGCAGGGCGCGGCAACGGTGAACTTTTGGTTGAAAATGGCGGGCGCTTGATCATCGACGGCGCTGACGACTCTCAACCGGGATTCAGCATCGCTCAAGGGTCCAGTTCAGAAGTTACAGCAGCTGTAGGCTCGGCGACGGTTACTGGAACCGGTTCGTTTATCGATGTGATCGGCACCGGCAGTGGAAATCGTGATACGCCGATTTTCAACGACGGCGGCTTCATAGCGGTTGGAAGGAACGATGGCACCACCGGCACCTTGCTCATCGAACAAGGCGGCAGGGTAAACAACCCAACGCTGGACTCAGTCACAATGATCGGACCGCGCAGCGGTGGAACCGGGACGGTCACAGTCACGGATGCGGGGTCGGTCCTTAATGCAGGTGCGTTGCTGGCAGTTGGCGGTGACTTCGCGGCCTCGACTGGGGTCACGGATCTGCTGAATGGCGGCACAGGAACGCTAAACATTTTCGATGGCGGCGTCGTAAATGCGGGTGAGGCGTTGTTCGGAACAAACGGCACACTGAACATTGACGGCGGTTTCCTGAACGTCGGCGATTTGGAGATAAATGGCGGCGCTCTCAATCCTGGTGGACCTGGCGGAATCGGGCTGGCGACGGTCAACGGCAATGCTGATTTATCCCTCGGAACGTTGAATTTTGAAATCCTGAGCGTTTCGGAATTTGGGGCCGACCGGGTGGTGATCGATGGGGATGCCTCGATTGAGGAAGCCACGCTGAACTTCGATTTCTCGGGCCTGGGTTCTGTCGCAGTCGGCAACGCTGTGACGATCCTCGAAGTGACTGGGCAGCTTACGGATCTCGATGTCAGCCTGATTGATCTCACCACCTTCTCTCCGCCACCAGGCGTTACCTTCGATCTGGTTCAAACTAGCGATCCGGATGGCAGCAATAATCTGATTTCCCTCGAGGTACTGGTGGCAGGATCCGGCACTGTCGGCGTGATCGGATTTGAACAGTTTGTCGACGAAGGTGACCCCGGAGGTGATCAGCGTTTTGTCTATACGCTGGAGCGTTCCGGTGATCTGAACAGTATGCTCACCGTCGACTTTGCAGTCACGGGCCGCGGCGCTAACCCAGTGGACGGCGTAGATTTCGACGGTGGCGTTCTACCAGCCGGCACGGCCACGTTCTTGGCTACCGAGGCGACGACGACAGTTGAATTGCTGGTGTCCGAAGACATGGACATCGAGGCAGACGAAGGCCTGTTACTGACAATCTCGAACCCCGTGGATGGTGGCGGCGGGACCATCAATGTTGTGAACCCGGATGCGCCCGGCACAATCCGCAATGACGATCTACCTGACACGATTTCGATCAACCCGTTCTCAGAAACCACCGAGGTTGACGCAGGCGGCAGTTCCTTCATCACGTTCACGGTGACACGGACCGGTGATCTGGTTGGTGATCTGACGGTTGACTATGTGATCGATGCAAGTGGGGACGCGTCAAACGTCGATCTTCTGGCGAACGGTGACGATCTGACGTCCGGAACCCCGCAGAATGGCCAGGTAACCATTCTCGACGGGCAAGCCACCGCGACCTTCCAGTTGGAAGTCGAAGGCGATGACATTATAGAACCGCGCGAAGATTTTGACGTTACCCTGACCGGGTCCAGCGATCCGCTTAATTATATCTTTGGAATCCAAACAAGTGTTGGACGGATTAACAATGATGACGGACGTCCACCGGTAATTCCGATCGGTTTGGAAGCTGACGTATTTGGTGACCCGCACTTAGTCACATTGGACGGTCTAGGGTACGACTTCCAGGCAGTCGGCGAATTCACTCTGGTCGAGAACACGGCTGGTGCGGATCTGGATGTTCAGATCCGAACGGCGCCGGTGCCAGGATCTGACCTGGTGTCGATCATATCTGCCATGGCCACGGATATGGGCAACGGCGACACGATTATGATCGATGCATTTGGTGATCCGGCGTTGTTGGTAAATCGCGTACCGACCGAGGTTCCGACCAGCGGTGCGGACCCGATTGCGGTCGGAAACGGTGAGATCTTCTATGATGGTGAAACCTACACCATCGTCTTCGGAAGCGGCGAGGCGTTGACCGTCAAGCAATTCGATGGCTTCCTGAACGTCTGCGTATTCCTGGATCCGATCCGCGGACCGGGCGAGGTCCGCGGCTTGCTGGGCAACGCGGACGGTAATCTTTCCAACGACTACGCTCTGCGTGACGGATCTGCCCCGCCGGCAGGCGAGATCACCTTTGATGGTATGGGAACACCGTCGCTGGACTTTGATTACCTCTACACGACCTATGCGGACAGCTGGCGGATCACTGATGGTATCTCGTTGTTCGAATACACTGGTGCCCCGGGTGATCAGGGCACCGCAGACTACACAGATACCAGCTTCCCGGTCGGTGTGCTGAGTGTTGACATTCTGCCCGATGACCTGCTGGCTGAGGCTGAGGCCGCCGCGGATGCTGCAGGAATCATAGACCCAGTGCTGCGCGAAGCTGCGATCCTGGATTTCGCTCTGACCGGGGACGATCAGTTTGCCGAAGGCGCATCCGGTGTCGCCGCAGATCCTGAAGTCAACACTGCGCCAAACGAAGCGCCGGTATTGCCGACAACCGTGGGCGTCACGGCAGCGGATAGTCAGGTCACGGAAGGCGATTCCGGAGCCAAAACCGTCACCTTCACGTTCTATCGTATTGGCGACCTGACCGATGCGTTGCAAGTCGGATATACGGTCGGCGGCACTGCAGACGCGTCCGATCTTTCCGGCGTGCCCGCCCTGTCAGCCGACGTGACGTTTGGGTCAGGCCAAAGCACCGTGTCGTTGTCATTCGACATTGCAGGCGATGTCATGGCTGAGTCTGACGAGACTCTAGTGGTGAACCTGATCGCACCAGACGGTGTTCTGGTCGGCGCGCCATCGGCCATCACGACGATCCAGAACGATGACAATCTACCAGTAACGCAGGACGATGCGGCGGCAACCGATGAAGATACGCCGCTTCAAGTCGTTGTCGCGGATCTGTTGCTAAATGACGTTGATCCGGATGGTGATGCTCTGACTGTAATCGCCATCGACAGTGCATCGTCTGGCGGCGCTGCCGTCGCCGAGACGGCGGGGACGATAACATATGACCCGACGCAGGCGTTCAACAGCCTGGCAACAGGAGAAAGCGCTGTCGACACGTTCACCTACACGGTCTCTGACGGAAATGGCGGCACCGACACTGCCAATGTCAGTGTCACGGTCGCCGGTATTACAGACGAATCCATCTCTGATGACACCGCCACCGTGGCAGAAGACGAAACCGTCAACATCGATATCGACGCGAATGACAACGCGTTGCCCGGGCGGATCCTAGGAACCGTCGCTGGCCAGTCGGTAATGGCAGGCGATGTGGTCACATTGGCCTCAGGTGCCGAGGTGACGGTCAACATCGATGGCACGGTGGATTACGATCCGAACGGCCGGTTCAACAGCTTGGTGTCGGTTGCATCGGCGGCAGCAACTGGCGCCACCAACACCGGTGCCGTAGATACGTTCACCTACACATTTGGCGGTCTAGTCGATCAGGCGACGGTAGAGGTCACCATTACTGGTGTCGACGGAGCTGGCGATCAATTGGCCGGCGATGCTGGCAACAACACCCTAACCGGCAGCAACGCAATTGACTTCTTGCTGCTGGGCGATGGTGGCTTTGACGACGCCCGGGGTGGAGGCGGCAACGATGCCATCTTTTTCGGCGCGTCCTTTGACCGCAATGATAAGGTCGATGGTGGGTCTGGGACCTTTGACCAGATCGGTCTGCAAGGCGACTATTCGGATGGAGTTGTCTTTGGACCGGAAGGAACTGTTGGGGTCGAGGCGATCATCCTTCTGCCGGGCAACAACACTGCCTTTGGCGCATCGGGAACAGAGTTCTTCAGCTACAACTTGACCTTGATCGACGCGAACATCCTGGCCGGACAGCAGCTTGCGTTCCAAGCGAACCAATTGCGGTCTACGGAAGGCTTCAAACTGGATGCCTCGGCGGAAACGGATGGAAGCATATTCACCTTCGCAGGCCTTGGGGCGGAAGACCTTAAGGGGACGCAGCAAAGCGATTCGTTCTTCTTCGGAACTGGCCGCTTTACTTCCGTTGACAAGGTTGATGGTCAAGCCGGCGCATTGGACTCGATTGGCCTGCAGGGCGACTATTCCGGCGGATTGTTTCTGGGTCCGGATCAGATCAAGAATATCGCCATCCTGGCACTTCTGACCAATACCGATGCACGCTTTGGTGCCGCTTCGGCTACCCCGTTCAGCTACGATCTTACACTGGATGACGGTAACGTTGCGGCAGGTGAAGTCCTGACCATCAGCGGGAACTCGCTGAGCGAGGACGAGTTCATGTTCATCGACGGATCTGCTGAACTGGACGGCAGCTTCAACGTCTTCGCAGGGAATGGCGACGACCGGATCCTTGGATCACAGAATGGCGACGTGATTTCCGGGCGCGGCGGTGCCGATACGATCACCGGTAATGGCGGGGACGATACGTTCCTCTACACCAACGCTTCCGACAGCACCCCGACAGACCAAGACCAGGTCCTCGACTTCTCGATCGGCGATGTCATTTCGCTGGCTGGGATCGATGCAGATTCCGGTACCTCAGGGAACCAAGCGTTCTCGTTCGTTGGAGACATCGGGTTCAGTGGCACGGCTGGCGAATTGCGTGCGTTTAATACCAGCGGCACCACTTGGTCGGTAGAAGCAGACGTGGACGGTGATGCGACCGCAAACTTCGCGCTGACTGTTATTGCGATCGACGGAGATCCGATCACGGCGGGTGACTTCATCCTGTGACAAGCCCCTGATTGGGTCCAACAGGCATTCGGGCCAAAGGCGTTTCGAACTTTGGCCCTTTGCATTTCTGATATTCCCCGCGCTGCTCTTCTATCCGATTGCATGAACTCAGTGTGATGGGCACTTTTGCGCCCGACCGACTCGCCGGATCACGAGAAAGGACCGCCAGATGGCAGAAGCATATATTATCGACTCAGTGCGGACGCCGCGAGGTGGCGGCAAGCCAGGGAAAGGTGCGCTGTCGCATCTTCATCCGCAGCATCTGGGTGCAACCGTGCTGAAAGCCTTGGCCGAACGGAACGATCTGAATACCGCCGAGATCGATGACATAATCTGGGGCACAAATGTCCAGGTGGGCAAGCAGTCCATGGATTTGGGCCGGATGTCAGCCCTGGATGCCGATTACGATCTCAGATCCTCAGGCGTGACGCTGGACCGGTTCTGCGGATCAGGGATTACCACCGTTTCGCTGGCTGCAGCTCAAGTGATGTCGGGGATGGAGGACTTAGTCATCGCGGGTGGTTGCGAAATGATGAGCTACACCGCCACTTTGTTCGACATGACGAACCCTAACCTGATCGACGCCGGGAACCTTTCACTACGCGAGAAGCACCCTCAAGGGCAACAGGGTGTCTGCGCCGATGCAATCGCGACGCTAGAGGGCATCGATCGCCAGGCCGTGGACGAACTGGCCGTGACCAGCCAGCAACGGGCGGCCACAGCGATCCAAGAAGGACGGTTTGAAAAATCAATCGTGCCCGTCAAGAACCCTGATGGCTCGATGGCTTTGGACCATGATGAACATCCAAGGGCTGGCACCACGGTTGAAACGCTCGGCGAGTTGCAGACGGTCTTTGACAAGGTGGCTTCGTTCCCCGTGGGGAACAATGATTTCACCTGGGGAGAGTTAATCTATCAAAAATACCCGGAACTGCAGGGGAACATGAACCACGTCCACCATGCCGGAAACTCCTCTGGGGTGGTCGATGGCGCCGCCGCTTTGCTGCTGGCGTCTGAAAGCTATGTCGAAAAGTCAGGCATGAAACCACGCGCTCGTGTGGTGGCGACGGCCAATATGGGCGATTGCCCTACCCTGATGTTGAACGCGCCGGTGCCTGCGGCAAAGAAGGTTCTGGCCAAGGCCGGACTAACCACGGACGATATCGAAGTCTATGAAATCAACGAAGCATTCGCGACGGTCGCAGAGAAGTTTATCCGGGATCTGCATCTGGACCGGTCCAAGGTTAACATCAATGGTGGCGCTATAGCGCTGGGCCACCCCATCGGCGCCACGGGTTCTGTTCTGATTGGCACAGCCTTGGACGAGCTTGAACGCTCAGGCGGTCGCTACGGGCTTATCACAATGTGCGCGGGCGGAGGCATGGCGCCGGCCATTATCATTGAGCAGCTGTAATGGCCAAATTGCGCAGCAAAGGAACAAGAGCATGCAACTGAACGATACCGTATCCGCTATCATCACCGGCGGCGCATCGGGGCTTGGTGAAGCCACCGCGCGCGCCCTGGCGGCGATGGGAGTCAAAACGGCGCTGTTCGATCTAAATGAAGAGGCTGGAGGGAAGATTGTAGCGGAGCTCGGTAGCGTCTTTTGCAATGTCAACGTCACTGACGAAGACAGCGTTGATGCAGGCTTTGCCAAGGCCCGCGCGGCAAATGGTCAGGAACGGATCCTGGTCAATTGCGCAGGTATCAGCAGTGCGGCGAAAACGGTCGGCCGCAATAAAGAAACCGGTGGGATCATGGAATTCCCATTGGCAGAATATCGTAAGGTGATCGAGGTTAATCAGATCGGCACGTTCATCTGCGCCAAAAAAGCCGCCGCTGGGATGATGGCGCTGGATCCGATCGAAGGTGAGCGTGGCGCCATTGTCAACACCGCTTCAGTTGCTGCCGAGGATGGCCAGATTGGACAGTTGGCCTATGCGGCGTCCAAGGCCGCGGTGGTTGGAATGACGCTACCCATGGCCCGCGATCTGTCGCGCGAATTGATCCGCGTGAACACGATCCTTCCGGGCCTTTTTAAGACGCCGCTGCTTATGGGTTTGCCGGAAAATGTGCGCCAGGCGCTGGGCGCCATGGTGCCAAACCCTGCGCGTCTTGGTGATCCATCTGAGTATGCATCTCTAGCGGTAGAGATGTGCCGCAATTCCTATTTCAACGGCGAAGATGTCCGCTTGGATGGGGCCATTCGGATGGCACCGCGTTAGACCAGCTGTACAGCGTTCTGATGATCAAATGGGCAGTTGGCTTCAATGTCCCCATCGAACCAAGGAACTGCTCTCACAATAAAATCCGGGCGACATGTTGCTGTCGCCGGGGTCCTTTTCAGTATGTCAAATTCTATTGACGCGGACCAAAGCTCGTCATGTCTGTCGGTCGTAAGTCAGCTTGCTTTCGCGAAGCCACCTTCAGGATTGACCGGATTAGGTCCGAGCGCAGTGTGAGACATTTCGATCTCCTGCAGCTTCGGAGCTGAGTAGACTTCCCGGTTCTTCGCCGGTTCGATTTCAGTTTTGGTCTTCATCGTCATTCTCACTTGTAAGCCTTTCGGCAAGATGCATCATTGGCAGCTTGGGATCTTGGCTGTGCAGCGGATAGCCCCCATCGCATGCTTCCCCCACATCGATACCCTTCATACCATCGACCGAAGATGTCCGCAACAAAGCAAATGCGGCCATTTGACCACCGTCCACCGCAAAGACTAAATTACAGTTCTCGATTTGTACCAAGCCGGAACAAGTTTCCCGCGCGGTGCATGATTCTTTCGCCCTCAAGCAGAAAAAGCTTCAGAGGATGAAGTCCACTGCTTCTATGAGGTCCCCATCGCTGGAGATTACGTCGATTGCGATATCGGCCACACCATCGCCATTCGTATCGCCTTCGATCACCCAGTCATCACCGATGGTATTGACGGCACGAAGCTCACCTGCAGCATTACTAAAGGCCGCATCGCCAATGAATGAAAATGCCTGATTTCCTGACATTCCGGTATCTGCATCGATTGTGGACAGTCGGATGATATCGCCCGTCTCAAAGTCCGTGATCTGATCCTCTTGACCCACGGCGCTATCGGATACGTTGGAGTAAAGGAATGTGTCGGCGCCGGCGTTGCCAGTCAGCAGATCAGAGCCCCCACGGCCCGAGATTACGTCGGCGCCTTGCGAACCTTGGATCTGATCCGACGCATCGCCAGAGAAAATGCTGTAGGTCCCATCGGTTTCCGCTGAGCCATCGAATACGAATGTCTCGCTTGCAGTCAGCGCATTTGCGCTGATGATCATAAAATCGCCAGCGGCGACGTTACCTTCATCCGTCTTGATGTTATAATTCAACGGCGTTCCACCACCTGCACCGAAACGTGTGTCCGTGCTGGACAATACTGCCAGCACTTCGATGTCAATCAATTGATCGGCGCCGATAACAAGCTGCGAGGCAAAGTCGCCCTGAAGGCCGACGGAGTCGAAGGCACCGTCCTGACCATCATACCGGTCACCGGCCCCGAAACGATCCGTTCCCACGAAGAAGGAATCATCCTGCTGGCTGCCGGTAATGACTTCATTGCCCAATCCAGCGAAGGTGAAGATGCCGCCATCCGTTTCAGCCGATGCGTCCAGTGTGAAGTTTTCACCAGCACGCAGTGTGTTTGCCTGGAATGCAAGTTGTTCGCCTGCTTCAATGTTGTCATCGATCAGTGTCAGATCATAGCTGTAGAACTCGTCGCCAGGTGCACCAAAGAAAGTCACGTTACCCGGCAGGAGAACAACTTGCTCGATATCAACTGCACTTTGTGCACCAAACGTAACACCGGCAGAGTAATCACCTTGCAGGGCTAGCTGGTCAGCATCCCCGGCGCCACCATCCGCAACGTCGTTTTGATCAAATGCTGCGCCAAAGAATATGCCGTCCTGGCCTTCACCACCGCGGCCGACGTCGTTTCCACCGCCTTGCAAGAAGATTAAATCGTTGCCGCCCCCACCATCGATAGTGTCTCTGACCGAGGTTCCGGTGATCCGCTCGTTTTCGCCATCCCCGTTGATGGTGAAGCCGTCGTTCGGACCTACGAAGCCGGTGATATTGATCGCAGACAAATCCAGCGTTGTGGTCGTCGCGTCCATCTCGATCGTGATGTTTCGGCTTGCACCTGGAAATGCCTGAGCAGAAACAGTTGTAAATTGTGCGAACTGCGCGGCGCTGAACGTTGCCGATAAGTTGGCAGGAGTGCCTTGGAAGAACAGGTTTTCAATCGACACGAGCGTATCATCGCGGAAATCTTCGTTGGCATCTGAAAAACCAAACAGCAGAAGGCTGTCTATTCCCGAGCCACCGTCCAACGTCGAACCGTCTTCTCCCGTCGACAATTCAACCGAAAATTGGTCACCGCCTGCGCCGCCCGAAATCGAGTTTGTTCCCCCAATGCCAAACAGATTGTCGCTGCCGCCCCCACCGATGATGGTGTTGTTTTCGTCTCGTTCACCAAACAAAAGATCGTTGAAATTCGAACCGATGATGTTCTCGAACCCAGCGATCGTATCACCGCTCGCATCGCCACCTGAGGCAGTGCCCTGATCAAGAATCACAGTCACAGGGCCAGCTGATGAAGCATAGCTGAGCGTATCGATGCCGTCGCCACCGTTCAAATTATCCGCGCCCGAGCCGCCCTCGATCGTGTCGTTGTCTGCGCCGCCATTGATGACATCATTACCGCCGAATCCGTAAAGCACATCATCGCCTTCACCGCCAAAGAGGCTGTCATTGCCGCCAGTTGCCGATCCTGTAGCTGATTGTCCGGTCAGCGAAACGTTCAACAGATACTCTGCGCCGGCCGGGACAGTGTTGGACGCAGCTGTCTTCACACGTACCAGAAATGTGCCGGCTGCCGCCGTTGTGAATTGCATGAACGGGTCCGAGTCGTTCGTGCTGCCGCCTGCGCCATCCTCGGCGTCAGCGTTATCATTGCTTGCAAGCAAAGTCGTTCCGGTTGAGTCATAGATCTCTATGACGTAGTCGGCAGATCCACCAATGCCGTGGTCGCCATAGTCGATGTCCAGGGTAATCGTTTCAGCGCCGCCAGCGGTCAAACTGTACCAATGTTCTGAACCGGAACCCGCCCCAAAGACGGTCATATGCGGCACAGCCGTCGCATCCAGAATGTCCGGATTTTCGGCAGTCGACCAACGACTTGTATCGGTAGTGAGATCAACCGCAGTGGCAGACGACGCCCCTGCAGTGGACAGAATACCGGGAATGTCGCCAATAATCAGATCATCGCCAAGACCACCCGATAGGCTGTTCCCGTTCGCCCCACCATTCGGCGTTCCGAAGATATGGTCATCATTGGCAGAGCCTGGGGTGGAACCGGTTGTAATAAAAAGAGTCATGCAGATCCCCGCGGATATGCCAAATTCTTGCCATATTTGGAAGAATCTAGCCACAATTGTGCCGTATTTACTTCGGGTGATCTACGAAACGTTCACTTGTTCCTTAAATACCCGCCTCATTTCGCGTCCTAACAGAATCTGATCGGTAAAAAAGCTATTTTTATACTTGCTTCTACTGAGGTTCGCAGAATCGGAAAAACTGGATTGATTGCAATTGAAACTTCGCAATATGCGAATAAATGGCCGTGAATCAGAGAACAGGAATTTGCGGTTTCCAGTGTGGCGCGGTCCGTTGTGCAGTCGATTACTTTCAAGCGCGATGTGCGGTCGATCAGCCAATCCAATTTCTCAGCCTTGGCCTAGGTTCGTCGGACAGTGATCGAAAACCGCTAGGCATCGCCGCGCCAATCCAAGGAGCCAGGCTCAGTTCAAATCGATGGAAGACGGATCAAAGGAACTGGTAGACATTGGTCAACCAGTTCATTCCCCTCCAACACGAATTGCGATCGCCATCTACCAACGGCTAAACGCGATGAAGCATAATAAAGGAGTGCCGGCGGTCGTTTGATTTCAACGTTCTCGCCAGCACCGTTAGAGTCTGAGTCCAAGGGGCTGAATTCCTAGATATCACACACGCTACTGGATGGTGATCTTTACCTTCTGGCTGTCGCCTCTGGCTCCGGCAATGCGCAGTTCGTATTGGCCAGGGCGGATAGCGATGAATCCCAATTCCAGAGTGCCTTCATCATCGAATTCCAGGCTGTCCAAACCAAGCGGCCGGACTTCAAGGTCATTGATAACGATTTCGTCGATCCAGATCGCGCGGAAGAATTCCGGGCCGACAATGGTTAGCTCTTGGCTGCCATCAGCAACTATCTCGACTTCATAGTAAGCGCCAGATTGAAGGGCCCACGGCGCTTCGGACAATGGCTTGCCTGCGGCGACGGTTAATTCGGGTAATTCCTCAGAATTACACTTCGCGAAAAGTCCAGCGAAGCCCAGATCAGTGCACAGAGGTGCTGCAGCAGCGGGCGACGCAAAAGCAGCGGCAATGACCGCGCCTGCAAGAAAGCGTTTCATGGTAGATCCTCCCGTTTCGTTTTAGTTCGGAGACACGACGACACCCCAGGGCTGTTCGCCGACCTGAATAGATTTGATTACTTTTTGTTCAGCAACATCGATGACCGAGATGTCGTTCGAATTGCCATTGGTTGTGATGATGAACTTTTCGTCTGGTGTGAAAGCCATCTGCCAGACCCGCTGGCCGACCAGCAGGTATTCCTCGACCTCATCAGTTTCGCCGTTGATTACAGCCACCCGGTTCGCCGGACCAAGTGCGACATAGACCTTTTTACCGTCCTTGGTGGCCCGAACGCCGACGGGTTGTATGGCTTCCGGAACAACGCCAGGAATTTCAAAGGTAATTTTCTTCAGAATGTCGCCGCTTGCCGGATCAATCACTGAAACCGTGCCGCCAATTTCCGCGCTGACATACAGCTTTTGTCCATCATCGGTGAACTCGGCAAAACGCGGCCGCGTATCGACCAGCGTATTCTGAGTGATTTTGAACGTTTCCGTATCGATGAAGTGTGCCATGTTCGTGGTCTCGGAGGTGTTGACCACCACCTTGCCATCTGGGCTGACCCCCATGCCTTCTGGCTCAACACCAACAGGAATTTCAGCCAAAACCGACTTCTTCACCACATCAACAACAGTGACGATATTGTCGTCCTCGTTGGCGATATAGAGCGGGTTGCCAGACGGGTGCAGTACGAAAAGTTCCGGGTCAGGCCCCGACGGCAACGTATGAAGCTGCTGGTTCGTGGCTGTATCGAACACCCGCACCGTGTCGTCGTCGGATGCGCAGACGTATAGCTCTTTGCCATCCGGTGAGATTGTTATCCCACGCGGGCGTTGACCGGCCTCGAATGTTCCGGTGACCTCCCAGGTCGTACTGTCGATTACCGTAAACGTGTTGCCCTTTTCGTTGGTCACATAGACGGTGTAGGCGTTGGCAGGCAGGACAGCCATCATGGCTCCTGCACATAGCGTGGCCATCAGTTTTCGCATCTTTCGCTTCCCGTCCTCGGTGAAATGACTGCAGCGCATGAGGCCGGTTTCGGAAATGTTGGTCAACAGTTTGGCACATGGAATCTGCTTATAAACGAATAATAAGAAGACCTATCGCTTACATAGATAAGTTTCGGGCTTGCGAAGTTTACATCTGTTGGCAATTCTGACGGTATGAGGTTGATTCAATATTTTGCACTTTTGATGCTCGTTCCGAGCATGGCCTTTGCCGAGGGGTTAAAGCCCGGGGCAAGCATGGCGTTCTTCGGGATCACGTTTATCGACACCTCGACCGAAGGTGCCTACAGCGGTGAACGTGCAGATGAAACCGCGCGTCTGAAGATGATCGAGACCTACGTTGCCGAAGAACTGGAAAAACACGGATTCACGTTGGTTGAACTTGGCCCCGTGGAAGAGGACATGAATCGGATAGCAAATGTCGCAGACTGTAACTTCTGTGATGTATTGATGGCCCGCGATCTGGGCGTCGACTACTCGGTCGTGGGCGAGGTTCAAAAGGTATCAAACCTCATTCTTTCGATGAACTTGATCGTCCGCGACACTATCGAAGGTCAGCATGCACGCGGGATGTCCGTGGATATCCGTGGAAATAATGACAATAGTTGGCGGCGCGGCATGCGCTACATCCTTAAGAACAATATCTTCAAAGAGTGATCCTCGCCGTAGGCGACTGGGTACGTTCAATCCTGATCCATCGCAGGATACACTTGCATCAGGTATGATCCGAATCGAATTTAGGCAATGCGAGGGAACTTCTGATGGCCGAAAACACCGTAGTTGTAGGCGCAGGCGCCGGAATTGTTGGACTATTGGTAGGCTTTTTGGCCGGCGGCCCCGACACGGACGACCTGGCTAAGAAGGTGTCCAACCAAGTGGCCGGCAGTGCCGAGACTGTCGCAGCGGCCGGGGCCGAGCAGATCAAGTCTTTGGAAGGGACATTTGCAGCCAGTGCGGAACAACTGTCCGCAATGGATGAAAAAATTGCGGGTCTGGAAAAGACTTTGGCGTCCGTTTCTGAAAATCAGGCAGCGTCAAGCTCGGCGATGGACGGCAAACTGGATAATGCTGTTCTTGCGATCACCAAACGCTTGGATGAGTTATCTGAATCCGGAACAGCGCAGGCGGCAAAGATCGAGTCCGCTCTTTCAGAGGGCCTTGGCAAGCTTGAAGGTTCAATCGGCCAAGCAGTTGCTGCAATACCGGCGGCTACCGCGCCTCAAGAAGTCGAGGAGCCTGCTGCGCCAACAGCCAACGAGCCGGAAATCAAAGGTGTCAAAGTTGGTCAAACTGAAATTATGATGGATGGCGCAGTGCGCGTCTTCATCTCAGGTGTTGACCAGGAAGCCAAAACTGCCCGGGTCGCCGTGAATGGTCTGACCACACAAATCTTAGGTGGATACAAAGATGTCACGTTTATGATTGATGAAACCACATGCGCTTTACTGCTTGATGACATTGTCCAAGGTCACGTACAGCTTTCCGCAGAATGTGGGGAATAGTCCATCGCTGAACAAAGGAGTCAGCGCATGCGTAGTGGAATTCTTGCAGCAGCTTTCGCGATACTTGTTCCGATACCAGTGTTTGCGGACAATACCTGGGATGATCTGAGGGCAGAGATCTTTGGCGATGCGGTGCCGGTCGTCAGCGCAGATGTCGTTGGCTTAGATGTTCCATACCGTACCTACGAAGATCCACGCACAGAAATTGGGGCCACAATCACGGCACCGTTTGGCGAATTCATCAAATCCGTCCAGTTGATCATCGACGATAATCCTATGCCGGTGGCTGCGGTTTTTGATCTGGCCGAACCGCAGCGCGTGTTTTCTTTCTCTGGCACTATGCGTATCAACGGACCGTCGATGGTGCGTGTCGTCGCCACCATGAATGACGGTAAGCTTTACATGCAGGAAAGCTTCGTCAAAACCTCTGGTGTCGGTGCTTGCGCGGCACCTCCGGGTACCGACCCCGTCGAGGCCTTGGCGACACTAGGCACGATGAACTTTCTCCTGTTGCCTGACCAGGCAGATGGCAAGAGCATTCTAGCTAGTCTGAAGAGCACCTCAGACGCCGAACCTGCTACCGCAGACACGCGGACAGCGCAGCTTGATATCGACCACCCCAGCCATTCTGGCATGCAGATGGACCAGATCACTCTGCTTTTCATCCCGATGCGGTATGTGGAAACGGTTCACGTGAAAGCTGATGATAAGGCGCTCTTTACGCTAACCGGATCAATTTCGCTCAGTGAGAATCCCGCGATCAAGTTTGAGATTCCGCAAGATTCTGTGGGTGTTGGAGTAAAAATGACCGACACCGAGGGCGCTACATTCGAGGAAACATTCACGCTGCAGGGCGGGTAACAGAAGATGCGAGGGCGCACTATGTTGCGCACACTGACTTTTTTGGGCCTTTTGACGGCTCCGATACCGGCCATCGCACAAAGCGCCTTGGACGGCGTAGATCTATCGTCTCCTGCAATGACCGAAGCTGAAATCACGCGTGCCGACGTCGAAGCGATGATCGCAACTGGTGAAGTCGATCTGACCCGCAAGAAAATGAATGGTCTGAATCTGAGCGGTCTGGATCTTTCCGGCGCTACGTTGCGCGCGGCAAGAATGAACCACGTCAATCTGACAGGCGCCAACTTGACTGAGGCGATCTTGGACCAAGCATGGATGTTGGAAGCTAACCTGTCTGGCGCCAAGCTTAACGGGGCCAGCCTTTTCCAGACCCAGATGACCAAAGCCAATCTGACAGGAGCTGATTTAACAAACTCACGTGCGGCAGCGGACTTCACCCGCGCCAATCTTGAAGGCGCAAATATGACTGGTGCCGATTTTTCCGCTGATATGAAGAATCAATCCATGGGCTTGATGCGGGGTGTTCTACGCAAGGTAAACGCGGAAGGCGCGAACTTCACAGGTGCCCACCTCATGCGTGCGGACCTGGAATTTGCAGAACTAACAGGCGCCAATTTTCGGGATGCCGATCTGTCGATGGCGACGCTTGGTGGCGCAAACTTTACAGGCGCTGATGTAGAAGGCGCACAGTTTCGGAATGCTGATGTCACCAGCACAAGGCTAATTGGCCTGCAAGGCGCAAACGACACAACGTTTTCAAAAGCCAAAAATTTGGACCGGGCTTTTCGTAAGTGAGAACTCACGACCGATGAATTATTTTGCACCCGCTAATTGATTTTGCGACGCACAAAATCAAACCAATGTAATTTCCCAATATTTTCCTGTATTTTCCGGCATACGGAAAATACACTCTTACAGACCGCCATCACGTATGTGCAGATATTTGCAAGCGCTCTGCCACTTATGAATTTATTATTGCAAAACGCTATCCGATGACCGTTAATAATTCTGGGATTCGCCACTAGGTTGGATGTCTCTTTCCGAGCACGTGTTTTAGGCGACCCTGGCAGCAAAAGCTGTCGAACAAACCACCGGCAGCTATGCGACATGCCGGATGCCAGGCGTTCAACAACCCGCCTGGATTAAGAAATCGGAGGAATCATGAAACGCCTTCTTGTGGGTATTTCTGCCTTAGCGATGATTACGGGCACCGCCCAAGCCAATGACAGCGTATTAACTGGAACGAAAAACCCGAACGACTGGGTACTTCAAACCGGTGACTACGCAAATCAGCGTTATTCCAAATTGAACCAGATCAACCGCCAGAATGTGGGTGATCTGCAGGTTGCCTGGACGTTCTCGACCGGTGTTCTACGCGGACACGAAGGTTCACCCCTGGTCGTAGGCGATACCATGTATGTCCATACGCCGTTCCCGAACATTGTCTATGCTTTGGACTTGAACAATGACGGCGTCATCAAGTGGAAATATGAGCCGAAGCAGGATCCAGATGTTATCCCGGTGATGTGCTGCGATACGGTTAATCGCGGTCTAGCATATGCTAATGGCATGGTCTTCTTGCATCAGGCAGATACCACTGTCGTGGCGCTGGATTCCAGGTCAGGTCAGGTCAAGTGGAGCGCTGTGAACGGCGATCCGTCCAAGGGCGAAACGAATACTGCAACCGTTCTGCCGGTCAAAGATAAAGTCATTGTCGGCATCTCGGGTGGTGAATTCGGTGTGCAATCACACGTTACTGCCTACGATATCAACACAGGCGAGCGTGTATGGCGTGCATATTCAATGGGTCCGGATGAGCAAATCCTGGTTGATCCGGAAAACACGACCCATTTGGGCAAGCCGGTTGGCAAAGACTCAGGGACCAACACCTGGGAAGGCGACCAGTGGAAGATCGGTGGCGGCGCAACCTGGGGCTGGTATTCCTATGATCCGGAAGCCGACCTCTTCTACTATGGCACCGGTAACCCATCGACTTGGAACCCTGCTCAGCGTCCAGGAGACAACCGTTGGTCGATGACGATCATGGCCCGCAATCCGGATACCGGCGTGGCCAAATGGTTTTATCAGATGACCCCCCATGATGAATGGGACTATGACGGCATTAATGAAATGATCCTCTCGGATCAGGAAATTAATGGCGAAATGCGCAAAGTCCTGGTGCACTTCGACCGGAATGGTCTGGGTTATACGATGGACCGGATCACTGGTGAACTGCTGGTCGCCGAGAAGTTCGACCCGGCGGTTAACTGGACAACCGGTGTCGATATGGATCCGAACTCGGACACCTATGGTCGTCCGGCTGTCGTGTCCAGGTACTCGACCGAGCAAAACGGCGAAGACGTCAACACTACCGGCATCTGCCCAGCGGCTCTTGGCACAAAAGACCAGCAGCCCGCTGCCTACAGCCCGAAGACGGAACTGCACTATGTACCGACGAACCACGTCTGTATGGACTACGAGCCGTTCCGCGTCAGCTATACCGCTGGCCAGCCCTATGTGGGTGCAACCCTGGCAATGTACCCTGCCCCGAACAGCCATGGCGGCATGGGTAACTTCATCGCTTGGGATGCCACTAAGGGTGAGATTGTCTGGTCGCTGCCAGAGCAGTTCTCGGTCTGGTCGGGTGCATTGGCCACGGCTGGTGACGTCGTCTTCTATGGTACGCTGGAAGGCTATCTGAAGGCTGTCGATGCTGAAAGCGGTCAGGAACTGTATAAGTTCAAGACGCCGTCCGGCATCATTGGCAACGTCATGACCTATAGCCATGACGGCAAGCAATACGTCGCGGTTCTGTCCGGCGTCGGTGGTTGGGCCGGCATCGGCCTAGCTGCAGGCCTGACCAATCCGAACGATGGTTTGGGTGCTGTGGGCGGATACGCTGCACTATCCAACTACACCGCTCTCGGTGGCCAGTTGACGGTGTTCGCACTGCCTGACTGATCCTCTTAGGGATCTCTTAGAACATTGTCCGGCGCGGAGTCTTCACCCGCGCCGGACTTCATTCTAGGGTCCGTATCAATCTCTTCCATTGGGTGGACTTAAAGGATGAACGACATGACCAAACTCATCAAACCAAGCCGGCGTTCCTTGATCCAAGGCGCTGCCGCACTTACGGCCGCCGCGACGGTTCCGATGTTGGGCACAAGGCCGGCCCTCGCAGGCGCGACACAACACGTCGTCGAAGCGAAGGGCGTGAAGTTCGCACCAATTTTTCTTTATATCGAGCCCGGCGACGAAGTGAGTTTCGAGCGGATGCCGACACACAATGTCGAAACAATGGACGGTATCTGCCCTGAAGGTCAGCCCAAGATCAAAACCGAACTTGGTGTGAACTTTGTCGAGACATTCGATGTTGTCGGAATCGTCAGCTACAAATGCACGCCGCATTGGGGCCTGCGCATGGGTGGCTTCATCGTCGTTGGAAAACCAGAGGACCCCGTCGGTATTATCGACAAATATATTGCGATCACGGAAGAGCAAAAAGAATACCTTCCTGCACGCGGGCTGCTGAAAAAGCTGAAGAAAGACATGGAGAAAAGAGGCCTAGTCTGAGCATCTTCGCATGAGAACCATCACCATATTGCTTGCTGCGGCTGCGCTGGCCGTTTGCGTCTCAGGTTCCGCATTGGCGCAAAGCTCGGATCTGGTGTCGAAAAGCAGGTTCCGCGTTTGTGCGGACCCTGCTAATTTTCCATTTTCGTCCAAGGAAGAAGGCGGGTTCGAAAATAAGATTGCGGAAGTGCTCTCCGCTAAGCTGGAACGTCCGCTCGAATACACTTGGTTCCCGCAAGCATTGGGTTTTGTTCGCCGAACGCTGGGCATTAATAAGTGCGATGTGATTATTGGCTTCGCGCAAGGCCACGATCTGGTGCTCAACACGAACCACTACTACACATCCGCCTATGTCTTTGTGACCAAGCCCGACAGCCCACTAGCGTCAGTCGATGAAATCTCTGATCCAGCACTGCAGGGCAAGAAGATCGGCGTCATGGCAGGGGCTCCTCCGGCGACGCACATGGCACGCAAAGGATTGATCGGAAACGCAAAGGGATACCGCTTGATGGTCGACCGACGCGTGGAATCCCCCGCCGAATTGGCTATTGCGGATTTGAAGTCGGGCGACATCGACGCTGCAATCCTTTGGGGTCCGCTTGGCGGTTACTACGCCAAAAAAGAAGGTCTGATCGCCACACCCCTCTTAAAGGAAGAAGGTGCACCGCGGTTATTCTATCGGATCACGATGGGCGTCCGTCAGGGAGAATTACGTTGGAAGCGCGAGTTGAACAAACTGATCCGGCGCAACCAAACTGAAATTGACACGATCCTCACCGAGTTCGGCGTGCCGCTAATCGACGATCAGGGTAAAAAACTGAAGGGCCAGGAATGAGGTTTGGCCGTCTGGCGGCGATCCTGTTCAGCTGTCTTTGCAGTCCCGTTCTTGCCGCTGATGCCGAACCCGAAGACTATCGAATGGACCATTATCGTGCACCGGTCCCAGCAACCCTTGAAGGGGCAATCGTGGTGCATGATGCAGATGCACACAGGCTTTGGAAAGCTGGCCAAACTGCGTTTGTCGATGTGCTGCCCCGACCACCAAAACCCGCCAACTTGCCAAAAAATACAATCTGGCGAGAAAAACCGCGACGTACGATTCCTGGGGCGATCTGGTTGCCGAATGTTGGTTATGGTGCGATCCATGAAAGCACCCACGCATATTTCAAGGCGGGGCTACAGCTGGTCACGGACGGGGATGTGGATCACCCAGTTCTGTTTTTTTGCCTCTCGGACTGCTGGATGTCTTGGAACGCCGCAAAGCGGGCAATCGAATACGGCTTCACCCAGGTGTACTGGTACCCAGAGGGCACCGACGGGTGGGAGTTCGAAGACTGGCCGACAGAAAAGATCAAGAGGTTCGAGGTTCCAGAATAACGGAGATCAACATGACCATGTTTCACGATGGCAACCGCACGTTGCAGGACCGTTATGGCGGACGGGCCGTTGCGGACAAGATTGTCGAGATGGTCGAAAGCGACACAATTTCCGATGACTTCAAAGCATTCATCGAAACCGTGCCTTTTTTCTTTCTGGCAAGTTCGGCCAACGGCAACACCGACTGTTCGTTCAAGGGCGGAGAACCCGGTTTTGTGCGGGTCACCGGGCCGAAAACCCTGGTTTTTCCCGATTATGACGGCAACCGAATGTATAAGTCTCTGGGAAACATCCTAGAAAACCCAAGTGTCGGCATGCTGTTCATGAAGTTCGGCGCCGAAGAAGGCCAAGGCGCGTTGTTTCTGCGTGTGCGGGTCAATGGCGACGCTTCGGTGCATGATGAGCACGCCGAGTTGGCGAGCTATCCAGGTGCGCACCGGATCGTGGAAGTCACCGTCAGGCACATCTATCCGAACTGTCCTCGATATGTTCCTGAAATGGAGATGATCGCAGCGTCGCGGCATATACCTGAGGCTGGAAAAGATCAGCCGACGCCAGCCTGGAAAACACTCCCACCGATTGAAGAGTTGCTGTGAGTGAGCGTCCGGGCTGGGGCAGCATGCTCTCGATGCCGTTTGCCCACGCGGCGGTCCACAAAGATCAGTTCGCGGCGTTAGGCGCTACCCGGGCTTCGCGGCCTGCCTGAGCACATTGCTGGATGATCGTCGATCGCTGCAATCCCGAAGGATACCCATTACCGGGCGAATATAGTCCGCCCCGAAAGAACCGGTCAGCCATCAGCCGGGTTGTTCGGTCCTGACCGGCGCGTGCAAGAGTTTCAGCCGCCCAGCAGTCTGCGCTGAGTTCCTGGTCCCGAACGACACGGCTTGAAAGAATGCGTTGCTGTCGCGAGGCCAGATTAGAATGACCCATGCGATGGTGAGCGCATTCATGGGCGATCATAAATGTCCGTCTGAAACTTTCCTCCGGGGCCTGCAAACTGGGGTCTATGACGATAACCTTGCTGCCCTCGGCACCAATTACTGCCTGTGCAATAGTGGGCGTCGTCGATACCACAATCGGATATCCGCAAAGGTCCGCATACCCTGGAAACGCCTCTTCAATCTCATCGGCAAACGTACAATAGGAAAACACAGCCGCAAAGAGACTGAACAAAGAAAACCAAGATTTGGACCGATACCAGATCATAGGCACGAAATGTGGTCTTGAAACATCCGCTGTCAAACGGCGAATGTCACAGATATGTGCTTATGAAACTCTTATGTTCATTCTGCACTTGCGCTCTGCGCGGCGGTCTGGTGTTTTATGACAGCTTGAGGAGGAGACTCGAAATGGCTTGGACTGCACCGATCATCGAAGAGATGACTTGCGGCATGGAAATCAATATGTATTTCCCGGCTGAAGACGAAGGTGATCTCTTCTGAGGTACTTGGGTGCGCTGTTTTACGGCGCATCCATTCCTCTGAAAGATCTGGCGGCTGGCAAACTGCTGGCCGATATAGAATGCCGCCGGAAGCACCGGCGGTTTTCTTTTTTCAGCGGATCAAGATCTAACCCATGACGCGCACACCGGATCAAATGGAAGCTGCTCTCCGCCAGATCGGAGAAGAGCGCTATCACCATTTGCATCCCTTTCACGCGCTTTTGCATTCCGGAGGATGCACCAAGGACCAGGTCAGGGCTTGGGCGCTTAACCGCTACTGCTATCAGCGGATCATTCCGATCAAAGACTCTACCCTCCTTGCACGATTGGACGACGTTGTGCTCCGACGGGAATGGCGGCGGCGAATTGTCGACCATGACGGCGAGATCGGTGATGCACCGGAAGGCGGCTTGCGCCGCTGGCTCGCACTAACCGACGGTTTGGGTTTCAGCAGGGACTACGTTGAGTCAATGCAAGGGGCGCTGCCGGCGACGCGATTCGCCTGTCAGGCCTATGTTTCTTTCGTGCGCGACAAGACTGATCTGGAAGCAGTGGCATCCAGCCTAACCGAGATGTTTTCTCCGATGATCATCGGGCAGCGCGTTGCCGGCATGTTGGAACACTATGACTTTATAACTGAAGATATCCTGCGGTATTTCAACTATCGTCTGAGCCAGGCACCGAGGGATGCCGACTGGGCGTTGGACTATGTAAAAGCAAACGCCAAAACAGAAGAACAACAGGACGCTGCGTTGGACGCCTTGCGGTTCAAATGCGGAATGTTATGGACTCAGTTGGACGCACTGCACCATGTTTACGTGGGCTGTAATCCCTGCCCAGGCGCATGGCAGCCAGGCGAGGGCATGATCTCGGCGGCGGCATGAGGTTTCTATCGTTCATGTCTTTTGACGGCGCAGATATCCCGTTCCTGCCACGGGGTGTACGTTTGCATCACTGTGAACTGCGCAAGGGTTGGTTTCTGCTGGCGCCTGAGCGGGCGGTCAAGATGGATCAGATTGGCGCCGCAATATTGACTGCCGTGGACGGTGCACGCAGTTTTGACGTCGTAGTTTCCAAGCTGGCCACTGATTTCAATGCCCCAACTGAGCAGATCAAAAACGACGTGTCAAAGTTTCTAACGGATCTGCAAAATAAGCGCATGCTGGAGATCCGGCCATGACCGAACAGGTTGGCATAGATCAAACAAGCGATACGGATCTGGCGACGCCCTCGTCAGGCGGGGTGAAACCCTCCGGCGCCCAGGCGTTGCGTCAGGCCATGGCCGAACGGGTTCCAATCCCAATGGCCATGCTTGCCGAACTGACCCATCGGTGTCCCCTGAAGTGCCCCTACTGTTCAAACCCATTGGAGATGGCGCGGAAATCGCAGGAACTTTCCACTGAGGAATGGATCGACGTCTTCGAACAGGCTGCGGCCATGGGCGTTCTGCATGTGCACTTATCGGGGGGTGAGCCCGCTTCGCGGCGGGATCTGGACGTCTTAACCACCGGGGCCCGGGATGCTGGGCTGTATACCAATCTGATCACCAGCGGTGTCGGACTGACCGAGGCGCGTTTCAAGGACCTTGCGGATCGTGGGCTGGACCATGTGCAGTTGTCTCTCCAGGGTCCGACTGCGGATCTAGCCAACCGGATCGGCGGCTATAAGAAGGGCTTTGAGACGAAGATGCGGGTGGCGGAATGGATCGCTGCCGAGGGTATTCCGCTGACCGTAAATGCCGTGATGCATCGGCAGAACCTGGACTTTCTTCCGGAAACCATCGAAATGGCCCACCAGCTTGGCGCCCGCCGGTTAGAGGTGGCAAACACGCAATATCACGGCTGGGCTTACGTGAACCGCTTTGCCCTTATGCCAACGCTGGAGCAGGTCAAGCGCGGCGGCGAAGTCGTCGCCGAAGCACGCGAACGTCTGCGTGGCGAAATGGTGATCGACTACGTGACGCCCGATCACATGGGAACCTATCCAAAACCCTGTATGGGCGGATGGGCCAGAGTCGGCCTCTGCATCACACCGAAGGGGACCGTGCTGCCCTGTCATGCTGCCGAGACGATCACGACTCTGGAGTTTGAAAATGTCCGAGACCGCCCCCTAAAGGCGATCTGGTCGAATGGGCCCGCATTCACCGCCTATCGGGGCACCTCTTGGATGCCGGACACCTGCAATTCTTGCGAACGTAAAACCAAGGACTGGGGCGGCTGCCGTTGCCAAGCGTTCGCTTGGGCCGGCGACGCAGGGGCGACAGATCCGGTTTGTTCGAAGTCGCCCCATCATGCCGAAATGCGTGCTGCAGCAATTGCCGAAGCCGAAAAGGCATCAGATGAATTCGAATACCGCATAATGTGACGGATCAGATGGTTTCGCCTTCCTTGACCCGATCGCACCGCCATTTTTCGATCTGCCATCGCGGGTGGCTGGCAGACCATTCCGCAAGTCGCGTTTGTGCCTGCATCAAGCAAGCCATAGGAGTAAGCTGTCGATCAGCGAAAAGCAGATTTCTTTGTTGGCAGACTTCCGGATCTTGGTGGAGGCAAACAACGAACACCAAAGCAATCATAACGCTTCCTTTCAGAGAACAAACCCGACAGGTGACACCGATCACCAAACTTTTCGGGCTCTCCTCCCTGGAAGGCTTTTTTGCTTTTTGCTGCACCGCGCACCTTATGCGGAAAAGGATTCGGTCCAGACTTCTGAACAACATTTACCATCGCAGTTTTTTCTTAGGACATGGTTAATGAAACTGAGTAATTCCATCATCGGCTGAGAGGAAAAATGGCTCGTTGGATTGCTGCGTTAGCATTTTTGCTGGTTCCAGACCTCGCCATTGGTGCGAGTTTTGATGATCCAGAATGGCCCTGCGTTCAGCGCAAGGTCCCCAATCTCAGCATCGGGCAGATGTGGGCTGGCCCGCTGATCGAGGACCAAGACCTAAAAGCATGGCGAGAGGATACGGAGGCCGCAGCTCTAGCTCCTGCGTTGGCAATTCGGCGCACTTCCGAAGAAGAGGCTTCAAAGCTCATTCAGGCTCTCGCTGCGCGGCTTGGCAGTGAAAAAGAAAGGACGTTGAAACTGTTGTTCGCAGGAACTTTCACATTGATCGAACGCGAGAGGTCGCTGATCATTAAAGGTATAGGCCGTTATGCCCGCACGCAGACAGCGTTGACCAAAGCGATCGAGAAGTCTCAGAACCTTTTGACCGAACTTAGATCGATCAAGGATCCGGACTTCGACACGCAAGACAAAATAGAAGAGTTGGAAGATAAAATCCTGTGGGATACCCGGATCTACAAGGATCGTGAACAGTCGCTAACCTTTGTCTGTGAAACGCCGGTTATTCTGGAAAGAAGGGCATTTGGATTGGCTCGAGAGATAATGGGCCATCTCTGAGAAACAGCGCTTGGCCGTCTACTAAGGCTTATCACTGTACACCTATGCGCGGTGAGTCTCGGCGCACATAACGAAAAGCCCTACTCCCACTCCAGCTCTTTATAAGCGGCGGTGGCATTGCGCTTGTTATATTCATCGAACATCTGCCAATTTGACCGCTGGCTTTCACCCAAATGCTTGATCGCACGCCGCATGCTTTCGCCTGCGGCAATGGCCTTGCGGGTTTCCTCAGTCAAAGCAGCCAGATAGCCTCTGGTCGGATCGGCGCCCTTCGGCCACGGCATAAGGCTCGGGCCGTGACCGGGTACAATCTGCTTAATGTCTGCATCGGCCATCCGACCCAGGACGGCCTGCCAACCCAGGATCGAGCCATCCAGCGCGGGCGTGTGTTCAACGAATACCAGATCGCCGGTAAACAACGTGCCTGTCTTTTGATCCAGTATCGTAAGGTCCGTATTGGTGTGCGCGGTTTCGTAACTCTGAATTTGCAGGGTCCGCCCCCCCAGATCGATGGTCGTCACATCGGTCCTATCCGGAACAGCAATCCGAGTACCCAAAAACGCCTTTTCACCCATGAGACGCATCATGGCAGTCGTGTAGCTCTCCGCTCGATTAGCTAACGCGATCGACAGGTTTTCATGTCCGACCATCGTGGCCCCGGCTTCCTTGAATAGCTCTGCCCCCATGCCGTGATCAGGATGCATATGGGTCACGATCAGCCAACGGATCGGAAGGTCAGTTGTCAGGCGAATGGCTGCATAAAGCCCCTCGGCTACCTGCCGGGACCCGCCAGCGTCGATGACCGCGACAGCGTCTTCTCCCACAACAAAGCCCAGATTAGCCAAGTCACCAGCGTTTGCCGGATTTGGGACCGCGTGCTCACCGCGATGCACAAAAACCCCGGGTGCGACCTCACGAATCTCCAAACCTCTACTTAATCTCTGACAGGATACGTCGCTTACCGAAAGTTCGTGATCCGCCGCCCAATCGGCAGCACGTGATGGCGCCGCTGCCTGACAGGCTGCAATGTTATCGAAGCCCCCTGGCAACAGGCGATCGGCACAAACCCCTGAAGCGGAAAGACATGCCGTAAGAATTATGTCGTACATATCAGCTTTTTAACGTGAATCTGTTTCCCTGTAACCCAATCGTTGACGCTGTTATCCACATGGTGGTGTTAAACAACACGTGATCACTGGAAAATTATTCTAAGTTTCTATACGGTCTTAGCCATAACCGGCTGGCAGCCGACGCATAAATTCGGAGGAAAGGATCATGAGGTCAGTTAATTTAGCGGCCCTCGCACTGGCATTGTCCGTCTTTCATGCCCATGCAGAAGAAATAAAGAACCCTCTGAAAGACGGCGAGTCTTGGACCTACTTGCGTGAGGAGGTTGTCGGCGACGCAACGATTTTGGATGGCGCCTCGCTTTTCACCGTCGACGCCCCCTATCGGGCCCACGACGCAGCGACAGTTCCTGTTCACATCAAACAGAACCCAACATCGGGCGAGCAGATCACACGTCTAACCATTGTGGTCGATGAAAACCCTGCTCCCGTTGTGGCCGAGTTCAATCTGGAAGACGGGATTGGACATCTGGATTTAGAGACACGCGTACGCATCGATCAGTACTCCAACCTTAGGGTGATCGCCGAAACAGCAGGCGGCAAAACCTATATGAACGGGCGGTTCGTCAAAGCATCTGGCGGATGCTCGGCACCGGCATTGAAGGACATGGATAGTTCGCTGGCCGCTGCCGGCAAAATGCGCCTTAAGGTTTTCGATGCAGCAGCCTCAGAAAATGCGACCATCCGCCAGCAGGCACAAGTCATGATCCGGCATCCGAATTATTCGGGCATGCAACGCAACCAGCTTACGCAGTTGTTTATCCCAGCCTTCTTCATTCAAGAAATGCAGGTCTTCCAGGGCGAAGAGAAGTTGTTCAGCATGGAAGGCGGCATCTCAATATCCGAGGATCCGGTTTTCCGCTTCTCATACATTCCCAACCAGGCCGGTGTTTTCCGCGTCGTTGCTGAAGACACAGATGGTAATCGGTACGAGAAGGAATTCACGATCGGCAGCGATACCTGACTTGCCGGTCGTTCCAAAAGAGCCCCGTGCCATGCCGGCGCGGGGTTTTTCCTTATCCGGTCTCTAATCCGAACATTCGACTTTAAAAGCATCTGATCTCTGCTTCTGCCTGGGCGCGCCGCAGTTCGGTTACTGCGCTCTTGGGCCCTTCGGCTGTTCGGAAAATCGCCATGCGTTCGCCCTGACCCTGGCGCATCCGCAAAACTGTTTCTCCAGCAACATAATCCTCATAGGTCAGAATTGAAGCGATCACATCGACCGAACAAGCGCATTTCTGCAACACGTCGCGTGATTGCCCGTTGGCCGCCATACACCCAAAAACGTAGTCGGCTCGTGCCGCCGTGGGATAGTCGTTGAGTACGGGAACCTGTGCTTTCGCCGAAACGCCAGCCAACAAAAACAATGCGATTGAGCTGAAACGCATCTGATCACTCCTTAGTGCTTCCAACGCCCTGAAAGGCGATCTCTTCACGGTAGGCGGTATCTCCATCACCAGTTTCAGCGGTGAACCGAATGATATCACCTGGTGTCTGTTCAGAAACAACAAACGTCAGCGTCATATCGGCAAAAGCCCCCATACGATCTCTGTTCTTGTCGTTTTCAAAGAGCGCAAAAACAATTTCCTGGGCTTCGACCGAAGCGCCGTCCACGTCTAATGTAACCGTTGTTATCGTACCTCCAGTTCCCAAAGCGTCCTTGATCCGGTTTCGGATATAGAATGTGCTGCCGCCTGTTGCGTTCGACATCGATCGCAGCGCAGATTCAAGAAAAATCGGCAGAATCGGGTTCCCGGCAGAGGCAGGCCAGACACTGACCGGGCGCAGCTTTCCTGGAGCACCCATCGTCACTTCGGCCTCACGACTTCCATCGTTTGCTGTCTGAACTTGAACACGGATCTGACCATCGGAAATCGGGTTTACCGCCTCTCCGGCAGTCCCACCTCGAGTGTGCGAATATTCGACCAATTGTCCGACGGACAATAAGTCCAGAGCCTTCCGCGAAAACACGCGCTCGCTAGCCGGACCTGCGAAGGCGAGGTTCGCAATGACCGCTCCGACAACACCTGCCGCGACGCCGGACAGGCGCGCTTTGTAGAAACCAATCATATTACGTCCTCTTTGTTATCCATTCCGCGTCAGAAGAAATCCCCTGCCGCGAACAGTTTTGATCTCTATCCCAAACTTATCCAGCGGTCCCAGCTTTCGCCGAAGATATCCGATGTAGACGTCCACTACGTTCTCTGCCGATCCGCCTTCCTGCAACCAAAGCGCATCGAAGATCTCACCGCGGGTCAGAACCTGCTCTGCATGCACTAAGAGATGGTCCAAAAGATCCAATTCGCGCTGCGTCAGTGTCGCGGTGTGCACCCCGCGCTGGACCTGCCTGCGATCGTGATCAACCGTCAATTCGTCACCATTGGTGCCGCGGCGGTTTTCTTGCACGCGCAGTCTTGTGACCAGTTCTGCGAACTCAAACGGTTTGGCGACATAATCGTCCGCACCGGCCTCCAAGCCGCGAGCCCGATCTTCGACGCCAGATAAAGCGCTGAGCATTACGATAGGAAGGCGCATGCCAGCGGCGCGGATTTCTCGGATAAGGTCTTCGCCCCGATCCTGACCCAACATCGCATCGACAATGGCGGCATCATAGCCATGTTCCAATGCAGCCCGCGCCGTGGGCAGATCTGTTGCGACAGATACCATATATCCTTCACGGCGCAGGCCGCGGGAGACAGCGGCGGCAATATCTTCATCGTCCTCGACGATCAGAACGTTTTTACGGTGGTCATTCATGAGCTTGGTCCCCCCGGAAGGGATATTTTAACGGTGACGCCGCGGCCCGCTGATTTGGCACCACGCGGGATACTGAGGGCCGGGCTGAAAAGATCAATCGTGCCCGACTGTCCTTCAATCACCCAGCGTGCCAGAGCTAAGCCCACACCGAAGCCCGAGCCCATCGCCTCGCGCGAACCTTGGGCAAAGCGATTGAAGACAGTTTCGATTTCCTTTTCCGTTAAGCCCGGCCCATCATCCGTGACGGTCAGTGTTGCCTGATCTGCTTTTGCCACGGTTGCAACTTCTACCACACTTCCGCTTGCCGCATGCTTCAATGCGTTTTCGATCAAACCGCTGATCACTTGCCTGCACCAATCACTGTCACCGGTCGCGGGGGAAGGCGGCAAATCCGTTTCCAGACTTATCCCGCGTCGCTTTGCAAGGGTGGCCACGTCGGCCACGGCATTTTCGGCGCACACTGCCAAGTCAAACGGAAGCGGATCCAGCTGGATCTCGCCCGTTTCCGATCGAGCAACGCGCAGCAGATCGTCTATGCGCCGGTTCAAACGTTTGGCCCTGGCATGGATCACTTTCAACGACTCGCTGGCATCCTCAGGGTCCAAGGGCCCCTGCAGCCCCAGTTCAGACTCAGCCAGAATCACGGTCAGCGGTGTCCGCAATTCATGGCCAACATCAGCAAAGAATCTGCGCCGGTCTTGATCAATTCGGGACAAACGTTCGTTTGCATCTTCCAGTTCCGAGGTGCGGGCAGCGATTATCTGGTTCAGCTCTGACCGGTTGCGATCAACTTCGATCTTGCGGTCCTTCAACCGGTCCGCTGTTCGACTGAGTTCGCTGAAGACATGATTTAGTTCGCGACTACTGGTTGGCGGAAGCTGGACCTCGAAATTTCCTTCGCCGATCACTGCAGCAGCTGATCGGATATGTGACAATTGTCTGGTCAACGGCCGTACCAAAAACACATAGAAAAGCACCACCAGACCCAGCGCGATCACTGCCAGAATGACTGCCATTGGGATTAGCTTTGCTTGCAACTTATCGACTGCGGCGCGCGATCCATTTCGATCCCGTTGTTCTTCGGCGATCGCCTCATTAACCAGCGGTGAGAATCGAGTTGCGAATCCATCCAGATGCACGCGCAGTGCCGATGACTCGTCAGTCTGATCGACCGCTTGTGACAAGGACTGGAACTGGGCCCGCATCCTTGCGACCCCCAGGGAACGGGTCGCACGCCGCATCTGTTCTTCTTCGCCATCAGCCTTGGACTCTTCGACGGCTGCGACCAGCGCCCGGTCAACACTGGCAAAGGCAGCTTCAACCTGGGACTGTTGCGAGGCCAGCCGCGCATCGCGTGCGGATTTAGGAACTGATGGCTTTGTGGTTTCAACCGCGACAACGGCATAGTCGCTGACACGAGCAGAAAGCGCGGACAGCAAATCAATGCGGATCTGTGCAGTTGCGGCCCTTTCGATCAGTCGTGACGTCGTGGTGGTGCCCCAAACCGCAAGTCCAGCGGCAAAAACGGCAATCAAGGCGATAACCGCCGCACCGACAATTAGCCTAAGCCGGAGGGATGATCCTGCGCGACTAGGCACCGAACCATTCCTCGACCAACGCCGATACCGGCTCGGCTGTTCGTTCCGAGCGTGCCAAGGGAGAGACACGATCGCGGATGATACGGGCTGGGCTTCCGCCGAGTTCCAAAACCCGATCCGCAAGCGTCAGCGCCTCGAAACGGTCGTGGGTTGCGAACATGGCGGTAGCTGCCGTTCGGTCCATTGCCTTCACAAGTAGCCGTCGCATCTCGACAGCGGCTTCCGGGTCTAGGGACACGAGCGGCTCATCCATCAACAAAGTGCTAGGTGAAACGGCCATCGCACGGGCAATTGCTGCACGACGCTGCATGCCAAGCGAGACCTTTTCGGGATGGGAATCCGAAGCATTCTCAAGACCGACATCCGCCAGTAAGGCACGCGCCTTTGACTCGTCCTCCGCACCCGGAACCAGGATTATGTTCTGAACCAGTGTACGCCATGGCAGAAGGCGCGGCGTCTGAAAGATCATTGCCAGTCGTCCGCTGGGGCGTTGGACCGAACCCTCGAAGGTTTTGTCAGTCCCACTGATCAGCGCCAGAAGGGTGCTTTTGCCTATTCCCGAGGGGCCCAGAAGGGCAACACGCTGGCCCAACGGCACTTCGGCCTGAACATGGCCCAGAACCTGCTCTCCGTCGAACCATTTCGCACGGATATCTATATCCAGTGCACTCATCTCCGCCACCTATTGGCCGCCCTTTCCCATGGGCCTAGAATGCCAAGTTCGATTATCTGCACAATGACGATAAACCCCAGGGCATAAGCCAGTATTGCCGCGACATCGAATAATTGAAACTGTGCATGGATTTGGAAGCCTACGCCATTCGGTCTTCCCAAAAGCTCAACTACCAGGACGATCTTCCAAACCAGGGCCAAGCCGTTTCGGGCGGCAACTGCAAAAAACGGAGCCAATTGCGGCAGTACCACGTGCCGCATCCGATCCATCCACGTAAGTCCATAGACTTGCGCCATTTCGGCTAGGTCTTTGCTTAGCGCGCGTCCGCCTTCACGCAGTGTGGCGGCGACATTCGGAATTTTGTTGATGGCCACCGCCGCGATTGCCGCAACCTCGATTAAGCCAAACCAGACATAGCAGAGCACGATGGTGACCAAGGCCGGCAGGTTCAGGAAAAAGATCAGCCAACCACCAAAGACCCTGTCCGTAACATCGCTCATTCCCATCGCGATACCGATGGCAGAACCGATTGCCATGGCCAACAGAAATGCCGATGCAACCCGGGCCAGCGTCACGCCTTGATGCCAGAAAAATTCCCAACCTTCGCG
This sequence comes from Pseudomonadota bacterium, assembly GCA_039028795.1. Taxonomy (GTDB): domain Bacteria; phylum Pseudomonadota; class Alphaproteobacteria; order Rhodobacterales; family Rhodobacteraceae; genus Thermohalobaculum. The sequence continues at coordinate 55,940 of JBCCHJ010000012.1, read as the reverse complement.
CAATCCCGCGTCCCAAACAGCCATAGGCCCCGGCAGCACATCGCTTTGCAAAACAACAGCTGCCGCCGTCCAAACGGCAACCAGCCCAGCAAGGGAGATCAAAGCCCAAGTTGAACGGGATCCGGGCACCGCGTTCTCAATTTCCGGGGAAAACGGTTGGGTCGAATGGTCCGGCCTGGTCGGTGAAGGCTTTGCCCGCACGTTTAGTCAGCAGATCATAGAGCTTCTGGGCGCTTGCGGTTTCGGCCGTGGTCCATTCGTTCGGAGTTCCGGCGCGATACGCATCCCTTAGTGCCACGAACTCTGCATCGGACTTCGCTCGCATCAACGGGCGAAGGCGGCTCCATGCATCGTCGCTTTCCGCCAGTATTTGACCGGCCGCGTCAATGGCGCTGATCAAGGCCTCTGCTGCTTCAGCTTCCGTCCGATCGGTGTCCCAAACAAAGCCAATCAGAGGCGGGGCGGGCGAAATGCCAAGATCAGTCAACGCTTCGGAGACACGCACGATCGGCATCATCCCTTTTGCCTCAAGTTTTGCGACGAAATGCCAATAAGTTGAAACGGCGGCGACCGCGCCGTCTTCCAACTGCCGGCTCATCAACGGGGGCGCGCCATAAAGCGCCTTGGTTTCGCCAGCCAGGTCTATATCGCAACGTCTGTCGGCCAAGGCCTGCAGGACCAACCAGCTTTTGTCCAACTCTCCACCAACCACGCCGATGGTTTGTCCGGGCAGAGCGCATAGATCAGTAATGTCTTTGGTCACCAACGCGCCCAAGGCCCGGGAATATGGATGGAATAATAGCGCCTTTTCACGGGATCGCTGGCGCATGGCCCAGATCCAATCGGTGACCAGCATATCAGCATCGCCAGATTGGAATGCGATGGCCGTCGCGGCCTTCCCAGCAAGGGGTACGACCTCAAGCTTCACGCCTTCTTTTTCGTCCAGTTTGTTGTGCAAAACCGTATCGAGCAACCAGTTCACGGTTCCAAACTTCAAGACCGCGACGCGGACCGTTGGAACATCGGCGCGAGCGTTCGAAATTGGGGCTGAAGAAAGCACACCCCAACACAGAAACGTCGCCAAGATTCGGCCGACAAAATAAGTCCTTCGCACCGCACTCTCCCTTATTTTTTCCTTATTTTTCCGAGGCCTAGCATAATTCTAGGCCTGTCGGCATGGGCGGTCAAACTCCACAGGCATGAATGCACGAAAATTCTATATGAAGAACGCCAACATGCCTCGGATGGCCTTGACCGAACCCCTTCAAACTGGATGATCGATCACAAGAACAGGGAGGAAACGATGGCAAACCAGATCTTTCGGCTGACGGCTGTATCCTGTCTCGTGTTTACGTCCATGATTGGTTCTGCATTTGCGGCAGATGTGCTGTTGCGAACGGCAATAATCCAAGTTGCCGACGACGTTCCGCTGCCGATTTCACGCCTGGATCTTCCACCCGAGGACCTGGGATTCGCCGGGGGCCAAGTCGCTCTGAAAGACAACCGGACAACTGGGCAGTTCTTGGGTCAAAATTATGAAGTTGTCGAAATCAAAACCACGTCCGATGCACTGCAGGCAGAAGTCGATTCCCTTGTTGATCAAGGCATCGGTACAGTCATCGCCATGGCAAGCGCGGAAACCTTGCTATCACTGGCCGACAAAGCTGCAGAACATGGCATCCTTGTTCTGAATGCGCAGGCCACAGATGACCGACTGCGGAACGGCGAATGCCGGGCAAATGTAATGCATGTAGCGCCCAGCCGGGCCCAGATCGCCGATGGTCTGGCGCAGTACATGGTTTGGAAGAAGTGGACGGATTGGATGTTGGTCCATGGCTCGCACCCAATCGACGGTCTTAAGGCCGACGCTTATCGGCGCGCCGCAAAAAAATTTGGCGCAAAGATTGTGGAGGAACGCGTCTTCGAAGACACTGGGGGCGCCCGGCGAACGGATTCGGGGCATGTCCTGGTACAAAAGCAGATCCCGGTGTTCATGCAGCGCGCAGACGACCATGATGTGGTCGTCGTCGCAGATGAAAGCCAAGTCTTCGGATACTATCTGCCCTATCGCGGTTGGGATCCGCGGCCCGTGGTCGGCGATGCCGGGCTGATTGCCAGTATGTGGCATGCAGGCCATGAAAGCTGGGGGGCAACGCAATTGCAACGCCGGTTCGAGAAGTTCGCCATGCGGCGCATGCGAGATGAGGATTACCTTGTCTGGCTGGCTTTTCGGTCTTTGGGTGAAGCAGTCACCCGGACAGGAAGCACCGAACCGGAAATGCTGAAAAGCTATTTGTTGTCCGATCAGTTCCAAATCGCGGGTTTCAAGGGATTGGCGCTCAGCTTCCGTCCTTGGAACAATCAAATGCGCCACGGGGTGATCATGGGCGATGCAAAGCTGGTTGTCACTGTGTCACCACAAGAAGAGTTTCTACACCAGAAATCGCGTCTGGACACCCTGGGTTTCGATGAACCTGAGACGGCCTGCGATTTCGGATGACAACACCGCTTTCTATTCGTGGCGTATCGCACAGCTATGGATCGATCGTGGCGTTGGACGAAGTATCTCTGGATGTCACCAGTGGTACTTTCACTGTACTGCTGGGAGTGAACGGCGCAGGCAAGACGACTCTATTCAACCTTATAACCCGGCTTTTTGCCGCAGCGTCCGGAACCATCCAGATTTGCGGCCATGACTTAAATCAGATGCCTTCGGCCGCCCTGGCAGCCATGGGCGTCGTATTTCAGAGTCGAGCCTTGGATCCCGGATTGTCGGTGGCGCAAAACATCATCTACCAGGGCGCGCTGCATGGCCTGCCACGGCGCGAAGCGCTGAACCGGGGGGAAGCCGCCTTGGAGAGAATGGGGCTTGCTGACCGAATGGGCGAGAAAGCTGCACGATTGTCAGGTGGACAGCAACGCCGTGTTGAAATTGCAAGGGCATTGCTCCACAGGCCTCGGCTGATACTCTGCGATGAAGCGACGGTGGGCCTGGACGTAAAATCACGAACCGGCATCGTCGCAGACCTGCACCGAATGACGGCTGAAGAAGGTTTAGGCGTTCTTTGGACCACGCATCTGATCGACGAGGTTGCACCGGATGATCCCGTACACGTGCTGCACCAGGGAAAGATCTTGGCCCATGGCCAAGCCGCAGAGATCGCCGGAGATAAGACGTTATCTGATGCATTCCTGGCGCTGACTGGGGCCGAGGCGTGACTGGCTGGATCATCTGTGCCCGCGGGATCATTTGGCGCGAGGCTCTTAGGTTCTTGCAACAAAAAGAGCGTTTCTTCGCAGCACTGGTCCGACCATTGGTTTGGCTATTTATCTTTGCCGCAGGTTTTCGGGCCGTGCTTGGCCTGTCGATCACCGAGCCCTACGAGACCTATATTCTGTACGAAACCTATGTGGTCCCAGGCCTGTGCGCGATGATCCAGCTCTTCAACGGTATGCAATCATCACTGTCGATGGTCTATGACCGGGAAACTGGCGCGATGCGCACCCTGTTAATCAGCCCCTATCCCAGATGGTTTCTGCTTACGTCAAAACTCGCAGCCTCGGTAATTGTGTCCTTGTTCCAGGTCTATGCGTTTCTGCTGATCGCCTGGCTTTGGGGAGTAGAACCACCCTTGGCCGGGTTCATCGCGATCTTGCCAGCACTGGTGCTTTCAGGTCTGATGCTAGGGGCGATCGGATTATTCCTGTCCTCTGCGATCAAGCAATTAGAGAACTTCGCAGGTGTAATGAACTTTGTAATCTTCCCGATGTTCTTTGCATCATCGGCATTGTACCCCCTGTGGCGCTTGCAGGAAGGCTCGGTCCTGCTGCACGATATTGCTTTATTCAATCCATTCACACACTCGGTCGAATTGATCCGTTTTGCGCTGTATCTGAAGGTGAATTGGACATCACTGGCTGTGGTTTTGCTGTGCGGGGCTGCATTTCTGACTGCCGCGATAGTGGCCTACAATCCATCCCGCGGACTTATAAGGCGCACGAGACGCGGCTGATCAGCGACATCAAAAGCCGATTTGAGCCGAATTGTCCGCGTGCTCACCCAGCATACGGTCAGTCGCCAAGACATCGCGGGCAACCTGCTTAAGATCTGGCAAGTCCTGGTTTGCGAATAATGCGGCGTCTAGGCGGCGTAAGCTGTCCGGCCATGCCTCCTTCCGCAATAGGCGGCGCGCCGCTGTCCATAATGCCTTTGCATCACCATTTTTGGCAGCTCGACGCAATGCTAGGCGTTCAGGGTCCATACGAAGCCATTTCGGGAACACAAGACTTGCACTGCCCCAGCACCAAAAGACGACAACCAACCCGCCGAAAAACCCAAGGGCCGCGACAAAGAATACCGTCCATTGCGGCACCTCGACGGGCTTTGAAAAAGTTGCGTTTTGACTTGGGGGGCTGTCCATGGCCTGGCCGCGGTCGATGACCTGTTGCGGCCCATCCCGGTATGCAACCCGTTGCGCGGACAGCGTGATTGTCCGTATCTGTCGGGACTCGGTGTCGAAATAGCTCAGATTCATCGGATTCAGATATCCTGCCGAACCTTCCTGCGGCCGCACAGTCCAACGCCAAAAAACGCGGGTCACTGGTCCATTTGGTCCCAACGAAACGATGCGGTGTTCCGGATGGGAAAATATGAAGGCTCCTGCACCAGTGAGCTCCGGCATCGGTGGAATGCGTTGCGGCGCTGTACCCTCCACCGTCAGAGCGATAACGCGCAATGCCGCCGCCCCAGGGTCGAGCCCTTCTGGCTGGTTTGACCAGCTATCCGATACCTCCAGCCTGCGGACTGGAAACCACCAACCCTCGACCTCTGGCATGGGATCAGGTGCAAGACTTAGGGTGTTGGATTTCTTTCGAAAGGCGACCGTCTGATTGTGCACCAAAAGTTCCAGATCATGAATGAAGGGTTCTATCGTCCGGGGTCCATCACCTTGAGGAAACAACGCCATGCGGCGTTCAAACTTCAAGACCTCGAAGCCATCTTCTCGGGTCTTGTACCAGCGATCCTCACCCAACTGCATCCAGTCAAAACCATCCAGTGCGGATTGGCGTAGACTTTCACGAACCACCGGCACCTTATAGGTCCCAAGGATTGAGAGCAGGATCATCTCTCCGGGATGCGGGATATTGGCGCGGTGCTCCAAAACCAATTCCAATCGAACGTCATCTTCCGCGATCTGGGCGCTGGCCGCGGCCGGAACAAAAAGGATCAACACCAATAGAAGCCGCCTCATTGGCGATCCTCCGGCGGGGGCAGCGCTGTTCCTGCGGTCACCCGCGCCTTATGTTCAGCCGCCAATCGGGCACGCAGATAACGACCTGGCTGGTCTTCAAGCGTCGCCAACCACCGGGGATTTGCCGCCACGAACTGCGCATCGAAGATCTGAGGAACCCGGCGCAGGCCCTCACCTGTGATCTCAGGCATCCAAAATCCTGTTTGAGCATTGTTCGCGTCATCGCCGGTCGAAGCTGCCCGGGCCCCACCCTGACCAGGATCTGCTTGCAAGGTTGGTCCGTTTCTGTCCCGTGGATCAGGTTCGGCGGCTGGGTCGAATTCCGTCCCGGACAGCAGCGACGTTACCAGCGTATGGTTGGCGCGCGCTTCGCTGTCGCCCGGATGCAATGCCAGATGCCTGTCCCAGGCCGCCAGTGCAGTGGCAAAGTCGCCCGCCCATGCTGCCGCCAATCCCTCATTATAGTCATCGCCGGCCTCTCGATAGGAAGCTGCGGCTTCGGGAAATGCTGCCGAACGGAAAAGCGCCTCACCGCGATCTCCAGGATCTGTCAAAAGCGGCAAGGCTAGGTTCGGCATGCCAATGGCCAAGACTACCCGGCCAAACGGTGCCACGCCGATGAATTGTCCCACCAAAAGTAAGGCCAGTAACAAACCAATAGATGCGGGCCGTGTCATTGCGCCACCCCGCCCCGCGGCAAAAGGAACACCGCCCCAATTAAGGCCAGGATCAACAAGGGGCGCCCGAGATCGCGGATGACCAGCATCACATAGTCAGTTTCAGCCAAGCGCGTAGCGGCACGATCTGCAATACGCTGGGCCACCGGAAACGGATCGTCGATGGGCGCTAGCTCACCTTGACCAATCCGGACCAGCGCATCCAGATCAGCGTTTGGTGCCATCGCTAGAACGGACACCGACGCTTTCGCTGCAGCCAAACGCTGAACGCTCGCAAAGGCCTCAGGTCCCAGGCCTCCGCCATCCGAAACAAGAACCACATCTGCTGCAACGATCTGAGCTTCGGCTAACATTTCCTCGGCCAGCAATAGGCCAGTGGCAGCATTGCTGCCGTCGACAGGCATAGTCTCCCCATCGATAAGTGCCAGAATGCCATCCATTGCATTGGGATCAGTGGTCAGAGACGCGGCCTCATATGCCTCGGCAGCGAAGACAATCAGCCCAATCTGTCGGGTCCCTGCGCTTTGAACGACCAAACGCGCAGCGGTAAGGGCCTCGAACAGGCGAGGGTCCTGGGTAACGGAGGGAGAGAGGTCTACCACCAGAACCACCGCATCCAAATTACGATATCCTGCGATATCCCTGCGCTCGATGCCTGGGCCCGCCAAAGCTACGCCCAATGCCGCCAGCACAAACGCAGGCAACCATGCCCGGCGCGGCGCTCCGCCGCTGATCCGCCCAAGACCCTGCATCGCTGCCAGCAGATGTGGGTCCATCGCCCGCTCCCAATCGCCTAGGTCCCGCACAGTCCGAACGATGAGGGCGCCCAAGATCAGTGCAACCGGGATGAAAGCTAGCGCCCAGGGCCGCATCCAGAAAAGGCCGAACACTTCGATCACCGCCTCGCCCCAATCAGCATGGCCAAGGTCAACAAGGCTGCAAATCCCGCAGGCCAGATCCAAAGCGCACGATAGGTCAATGCGGCTGGACCTTCGGCGGGGATCGTTTCCAATTGGTCGATCGAGTCAGCCACGGCCTGTAGATCATCTGTGGTCTTCGCCCTGAAGTACTTTCCACCCGACAGATCAGCGATGGCGCGCAGGGTCTCGGTATCGACGGCATCGCGTTCGCCATCTGCGTTGGATAGATCCCGGGGGCCCATAGCGATGGTGTGCACCCGGACCCCCATGGTCTCGGCCAATTGCGCAGCATCCCGCGGTTTCACGGGGCCCGAGTTGTTCACGCCGTCAGATAGCAGTATGACAACTTTGCTGGCCGCGGGGCTCTCGCCCAGGCGTTTGAGTGCCAAACCCAATCCATCGCTGATACTCGTCGCCCGGCCAGAGACACCAATGGTCGCCTGATCAATGGCCCTGGCCACGGCGGTTACGTCATGGGTTTGTGGCGTGGCAAAGTAAGCGCGGCTGGCAAAGATCACCAAGGCAACTCTGTCGCCGCCCCGGTCCAGAACAAACGAGCGCGCCACGTGTTTTAAGGCGTCCAGCCTGGCGACCTCTTGCCCATCCAATAGAAAGTCTTCGCGTACCATCGACCCAGAAAGATCCAATGCCAGGATCAAGTCTCGCCCTGTCACGGGCAGTGCGGGATTGATCAGCAGATTGCGGGGGCCTGCCAAGGCCGTCACCAAAGAGATCCACAAAAGGATCGGTAACGCCCAATGCCGTGCAGCATGCAGCCCTGCTGTCCTGCTTGAACCCCGAAGCACCCGGCCAACGCTGTCAGGAACCATAATCGTAGGGCCGTCAGAGCTGTGCCCCCCTTGGATTCGATTGATCAGAAGCGGCACCATCAGCAGCACCAATACCCAAGGATCAGCGAAGCCGAACATCAGCCTGAACCTGCCTTCAATAAGGCCCGTTCCAGCGCTTGGGCATTTACGGCGGCATCGGGTTGATAAAGATTGTGCAACTGCCGGGCTGCAGCCACATCCAAGCCAAATCTTTCAACGGCCCGGTCAGGCCAGGGCGCATCGCCTGGAACCAGGCGGTTGGTCTGCTGTTGCAGCAATCCAGCCAAAACAATGGACCTCGTTCCTTCCGGCAAGTTCCGGGCTGCGGTGATCCTTTGAGACAAAGCTGAAGGCCGGCGCCTCCTGAAGAGACGCAACGCCAATCCAACCATCGCCGCGAGAAACAAGCCCAAAATCAATGCAGCAATCACTTCAGGCCAGCCAAACGCGGCAGCACGTAGACCGTAAAGGCCTTGGAGCGCTGGGTCAGGCATGGAGCGTCTGTTGTTCAGGCGGCCTTGCCACATCATACCGGCCAATTTCGAGGCCGATTTCTTTAAGCGGCGTCGTCGTTTGCGCGACTGTTCCGGGTTGGCCGACCGCGCCTTCGGGCCGGCTTCGCGTTGCAAACCGGTACCGTCCAGATGGCGCTTCGATTTCAAACGCATCGACGATCTGAAGAACGCGAAACTGGGTGCGGGCCGACAGAGCTTGCGCCATGTCTTGAAAGTCTGCGCCCAGAGAATCCAGCGCGCTTGCCAATACAATTTCTGCACCGCGCGGCGCAGCACGGTTTGCCATGGCCAAAGCGACAGATAAGTCCGGGTCTTCTGCTCCGGGGTTCGAAACCGCATGCGCATGCGCTTGCACCAGTCCACCAATAACACGGACCATCGCTTGATCACGTGCTTGCGGGGCCAATAAATTCGTATCGGCTGCAGTGACTGCTATTAAACCAACACGACCACCAGTGACCACAGCATCCCAACCGGTTAGCGCCAACGCCTCGGCAGCCGCAATCGACCGCAGAGTGCGGCGTGTTCCCCACAACATCGAGGGCCGGAAGTCAGCAATCAGAATTGTTGTACGATCCCGTTCCGCATGGAACAGACGAATCTGCGGCTGCCCGGTCCGCGCGGTCGCATTCCGGTCCAGATGCCGCGGATCATCGCCGGGTTCAAAGGCACGCAGCTCGGCCGTTTCCAAACCACGGCCCCGCGGCCGCGTTACCAAGCCGCCGGGTAAGGACGTCACCGACAAACCTGACCGGGCACGCCGAACCAATCCTCGCAGATCCAACAGAGGCTTTGCATCCAGCGCGATCATCTAAAGCGGCTCGACAGTTTCCAGCAGACGGGCGATCAGATCACGTGAGGTCTGACCATCTGCCTCTGCACGCCAAGTCAGGATCATCCGGTGCGCCAGGGCGTCAGACGCCAAGGTTGCAACATCATCTGGGCCAGCATAATCCCGGCCATCCAACCAGGCCCTAGCCCGCGCCCCGGCCAGCAAGGCAATCGACCCACGAGGGGAAACTGCATACTGAACTTCGGGGCATCTGTCGGCCTCACGCGTGGCCGTTACCAGGCGGACTATGTAGTCTTTCAGCGCGGGCGAAGCATGGACCTGGCGCACCAAATCCCGCGCCGCCGCCAGATCCCCCAAAGCAAACGGTGCATCATTCTGTGGGGTAGCACTGCCTTCTGCGTCCACTAGATCTAATATTTGCCTTTCTTCCTGAACATCAGGCTGATCCACCAAGACGTGAAATTGGAAGCGATCGCGTTGCGCTTCCGGCAAGGGAAATGTGCCTTCTTGCTCGATGGGATTTTGCGTCGCCATCACCAGGAAAGGGTCCGGCAAAGCGTAGGTTTCCCCGCCGGATGTGACCTGGCCTTCGGCCATGCCCTCCAGAAGCGCTGACTGAACCTTTGGCGGGGCCCGATTGATTTCATCTACCAACACCAGATTGTGGAAAATCGGCCCTTCGACGAACTCAAAAGTCCCGCTGTCGGGCCGAAAAACCGGCGTGCCTGTAAGATCTGACGGCATCAGATCCGGCGTGCACTGAACCCGGGCGAAGCTGGCCTCTAGCCCCGCAGCCAACAGTCGGATAGACCGGGTTTTGGCAAGTCCCGGCACACCTTCTACCAAGACATGCCCCCCGGTCAGAAGGGCAATCATCATACGTTCAACCAAAGGGGACCGCCCGATCAGGTGGTCCTCGATCGACCGTTTGAGACGGGAAATTGCCTCGCTGGGATGACTACTTTGCAGCATCGGGTCCCTTCTGGATTACCGGTCAATCATATGCCCGGTCGGAAAGATGGGAACCCCTTTAAGCCACACATCCGGTATCTGGTAAGTACCTCTAAGTTCTAAACCGTCCGCCAAACGATTGAGTGACCCGGAACCAGGCGCAACTAAGTTCAGAATACGAAGTGATCCGCAGTCAGATCGCTGGCCGAAAGGGTGCGGGCAGCATCGGTCACCGAAAGCACCTCATCTGCGAACCTGACCGTGACTTTGCCGGATCGATGATCAGTAATCTCCAATTTCTGATATCCCGCGCCCCAAGCCGTCAGATCAATCAGATCTGCGCCAAGCTCAAAATCCTTGATAGCGTCGGCATCCCCGTCTTTTGAAAGTTGGAAGGTATCGGCACCTGCCCCACCCCATAAATTGTCCCTCCCGGCTCCATCCCGCAGGATCTGTCTGCCCGCCATGCCATTCAGCTTGTCATCACCGGCGGTCCCGTCAATGATCTGGGCTTCATTGTTGGGGGCAAAGATGAAAGCGTCACCAAGCGCAATGGCATCGGGAATGTCCGATAATCCCGTTGTCACGCTCAGAACTTCATCGGCGAAACGGATCGTTGTTTTGCCTGTCTTTGACAGCGATAGCACCAATTCATCAATCTGGGTGACGCCCCAGGCAGAAAGATCAATCCGGTCCAGACCAACATCAAAGTCCTTAATCGAATCCGCGTCGCCATCCCGAACAAGACGGAAAGTATCCGCCCCATCCCCGCCAAAAAGATTGTCCTTCCCAACCCCATCAATCAGCGTGTCGTCGCCGGATCTTCCATAGATTTTGTCGGCGCCCTCCAGGCCATCCAGAACGTCTTGGCTTTCAGAACCAAGCAGAGTCTCACTTTCCTCCGTTCCAGAATGGCTGGGCACGGGGTCTGCCGTGGCTTTCGTCAGGACCAGACGGATAACCTCGTAATCCGTTGTGAACCTCACGGTAACCTGACCCCCACTCACCGAGAGTTGGCTTTCCGAGATCTGTCCGACGACACCGATATTGTCCGCGGATATTCGGTCAATGCCGTTCGGATCAATCAGGTGGGTGGCGCGAACCGATGTGATGGGCTCAGGCGCCACCAGATCGTAATCCAGATGAGTTCCAGCGAAATCTTTCGCTGCCAGAAAGATGACATATTGGGCATCATCTTCGAAGACATATGCGTTCACATGGTCGGACTGTACCAAGGCGTCACCTAGAACCGAAGACAGGTTTGCTTGGAATCCATCATGCAGGCGCAGCCCGGGCAGGCTTTCGATCATCATTTGGTAAAGCTGCCCACCCAGGAATAGGTCGCCTGCCCTGCCCAACGACCCGGTGCGGGCAGAGGCGAAACCAAAAATGGACCCAGTATCCATGCCTGCAGAGATCATCGACGCGAAATGCTGTAGAATGTTGGACAGGCCCGGGGCACCGTATTCCAAGCTTTCTCCCTGGCGACTGGATGGCGATAACCACCCACCTACCAGGTCCAACGGCGTTTGCGTCAGGTCCTGCCAGAGATCCAATGTCGTTGCCAGGTAGGCCGTTTGCGGGTCTGCATACCCTCCAGTTGGAATCCTATTTACGTAAAGGCCAATCTGGTCAAAATGCGGAATGTACCGGTGCCAGATTAACGCGTCGATTGCATACTCAGCCCCTTGCGTACGGAACGCCTCGACAAATGCAAGATTATCTGAAAACTGGCCGTCAAAATTCCCGATGTCATCGGCGGATTGCAGGCGGCCTACTTGAATGGCAACCATGGGGTTGATGCCCTGAGGGTTCTGACCCGCTGCATTCAGATCGGCGATGGTTTGCTTCGCCTCATCCGCAAGGGCGGCAAAAACCTCGCCAAAGCGTTTGGCCAAGTCGGGAACGTCCAGATTGTCTTTCCAAACCTTGGTCGCATAGTACTCCGACCCGATTTCTAGTGTGAAATTCTGGGGAACAGCACCAAAATCCCCTGCCGCAAACCGTTCAAGAAACTGACGGATATCAGCCCTTGCCTGGTCAACACCCGCCGGCCCCGCGATCCCCAGCGCAACGTACCGCGCCGTTGGCACCAGCATGGCAAAACTTGCATTGGCCTCGACGACCGCACCCAGCACATCAGTCAGACCTTCGCGCGGACCATTCGCCCGATCCCATCCAATGATGAGGTCAGAGGCCCGCAGATCATAAACGGGATCACGTGAACCGTCCCCATCGATGTCGATACCATCTTCTGCCGGAAGACCCCCTGGCCACCGAACGTGGGGGGCTTCGGTCTCGATCAAGCGCTGTTGAAAACTGGCAAACGTCTCCCAACCGAGGAACTCGATTCCAAGTGTACTTGCAGCGATGGGATCGGGGCTGGCGTAGATATCTGGGCCGGAGGCAATGGTCAGATCAAGGGACATGTGGGCCTGTCAAAGTATTACGACAAGACCCGCGTTTTACGGTGTCTCCATCGCATCGAATTGGCCACGTTCTGTGGAAAACATAGCTAATTTATATGCCAAACAGGTGTTTCAAAACCCTGAAATTCAACTGTTTTTGTCACTATCTGGTGCAGGTTCCAATCTCACTTGGTTAATCGGGATTGAATTCACAAAAAGACTCTGGAAAACCTGAAACCGCAACGCCTGGGGCGGCGAGGGATTATGGACGTCTTCGATATCATCATCATCGGAGCCGGGTCGGCCGGATGTGTCCTGGCGGATCGTCTGAGTGTGGATGGGCGGATGTCCGTCCTGGTGCTGGAAGCAGGCGGCACGGATCGACGACCCTTTTTAAAACTGCCGATCGGTTATGGTAAAACCTTCCATGATCCAAAGGTGAACTGGCGGTTTCGGACCGAAGCAGAACCCCAGCTCGATGGCCGCAGCATCTACTGGCCGCGCGGCAAGGGTTTGGGCGGGTCATCCTCGATCAACGGTCTCGTTTGGTCCCGGGGCCTGCCGGGCGATTACGATGATTGGGCCGCGGCCGGAAATCCCGGCTGGGATTGGGCTTCGGTCGCACCGGTCTTCGACCGGGTTGAGAAGCGCATCGGCCTGAATGGGCGCGTCGATGGCGAAGGCCCGATAGCAGTTGCTGATCGGTCTAATGCCTACAATCCGATCAAACGCTTCTTTCTGGCCGCAGCAGAGGAAATCGGACTGCCGCCAGTCAACCAACATGCGCCGGTTTGGTCGGAAGGGGTGGGTCCCTATCACCTGACCACACACAAAGGGCTGCGTTGCTCGGCGGCAGATGCGTTCCTGCGACCTGCCATGAAAAGATCGAATGTGTGCGTCCAAACCAGTGCTCAGGTGACCCGGCTGACCTTCGATGGCAAGCGGGCGACAGGGGTCGAGGTGCGGCTGTCCGGACAACTTCACAGCTTCAGAGCACGACGAGAGGTGATCCTATCCGCCGGCGCCGTCCACTCCCCCCAAATCCTGCAAGTGTCTGGTGTCGGCCCAGGTAATCTGTTGCAGGACAAAGGTATAGCCGTGTTGCATGCAAATGATGCCGTAGGGGGCGGGTTGCAAGACCATATGGGTGTCGACTTTCTCTACAAAGCAACCGAGCCCACACTAAACCAGGAACTCGGCACCTGGTGGGGATTGACCAAGTCTGCTCTGAAATTTGCGCTACGCAGGGCCGGACCCCTCAGCCTGTCCGTCAATCAAATGGGTGGGATGGTACGGACCAGCCCAGAACTGCCCAGGGCCGACATGCAGATCTATTTCAACCCGGTCAGCTATACGTTTACCCATCGCAATAAGCGTCCACTGCTGCAGCCGGACAAGTGGCCAGGGTTTAATGTTGGATACAACTCGTGCCGTCCTGTCAGCCGGGGCCGTATCGACATCACATCGCCCACGATCGAAGATGCACCGCTAATACAGCCACGCTATCTGTCGGGCCAACAAGATATTGACGAGGCCGTCGCCGGAACGCGGCTGATCGAACGGCTGATGTCGGCGACAGCTATGCGTCCCTTGATCGACGGCCCAAATGGCTTCACGCCGGAAGGCGCCTCGGATGCAGAAGTAGTCGATCACGTGCGCGCGACCGCCAGCACTGTGTTCCATGCCTGCGGCACCTGCCGCATGGCCCCGAACGGCGTCGTCGGCCCGGATCTGAAGGTGCATGGGGTGGAAGGCCTGCGTGTGATCGATGCCTCGGTCTTCCCGAACATCACCTCAGCGAATACAAACGCACCGACGGTGATGCTGGCACAGAAAGCCGCTGAGATTTTTTTAAGCTGAGTAAATCGGGATAGATCTCATGACCGACAATTTGGATTCCAGAAGTCGCCCTGGTGGGCCATCCTGGCGAAGAAATTAAAAGCGCTTGACCACATTTGGTGTCCAGAGGGTTTGGTAAGTTGATACCCAAGCACCTTGCAAGCTCCCTGGCGGCTAAGACTTACAACACCAAGCACCAAATGTTTGGAGCGGGGCGCTCTGTCCAGCATGCGACGAAGCAGATGATAGATTACGTCTTACTGCTGGAAATTGAATCGGCCGACATGATGTGGGGCGACAGTGGCGCCATGCAGATTTGGATCAAGCCCGGCGATCTTGCAAAAGGGCGTTTTGACAAAGCCATCGCAACCGTTGAAGGTCACTGACAAGGCGAATAGCGAGTTAGTCAAAGACATTCGCGCCGCAGGACCCCACAATGGACCGCATCAGAAAAATCGAGAGTTTCACAACACCGGATGTCGGCTTCACCCGGGTAACGATGGAGGACGGCGCACAGGGCTGGGGACAGGTGTCGACCTATCATTCCGATATCACTTGTCAGGTGCTGCACCGACAGGTGGCGCCGTGGACCCTGGGACGGGACGCTACCGATCTGGACGATCTGCTGGATCTGGTCACCGAACGCGAGCACAAATTCCCCGGATCGTATCTCCGCCGCGCGATGGGTGGGCTGGACACCGCCATCTGGGACATGCGGGCCAAGCGCGCTGAGGTGCCGGTGACAGACCTTTTTGGGGGCTCGGCTGGCAAGATCCGGGCCTATGCGTCCTCGATGAAGCGGGACATTATCCCGGCGGATGAGGCCGAGCGTTTGAAGCGCGAGGCCGGGGAACGCGGCTTCACCGCCTTCAAGATGCGCGCCGGGGCCGAGGTTGGCCGGAACCAAGACGAATGGCCAGGCCGGACGGAAGAGATCATTCCAACGATGCGCAAGGCCCTGCCCGACGGTGATCTGCTTATTGACGCAAACTCTTGCTACTCACCTGACAGGGCCATCGAGGTTGGGCACATGCTGCAGGACAATGGTTTCGGCCATTTCGAGGAACCCTGCCCCTACTGGGAACTCGAACAGACCAAAGAAGTCACCGATGCGCTGGATATCGACGTGACCGGCGGCGAGCAGGATTGCGACCTGCCGACCTGGCGCCGGATGATCGACATGCGCGCCGTGGATATCGTGCAGCCCGATGTCATGTATCTGGGCGGTATGGCACGGACCATGCGGGTGGTCCGCATGGCGGAACAGGCGGGGCTACCTGTTACCCCGCATTGCGCCAATCTTTCCATGGTGACGCTTTTCACCATGCATCTGCTGCGCGCCATCCCGAATGCAGGCAAGTACCTGGAGTTCGCGATCGAGGGCGCGGACTACTACCCCTGGCAATACGACCTCTTTGTCGAAGACCCGTTCATTATCGACAACGGCCACGCCACCGTGACCGACCGTCCGGGCTGGGGGGTTGAGATCAGCCCAGAATGGCTTGCAAAGGCAGAATACCGGGTCAGCGAACAGTAGTCTCACAGTCTCATGATCGGTTGATGACCCATGTCATAAAGAACAAGTTGTCCGATTGTGATTTCCGGCATTTACTAAGCGCCAGCACGGCACCAGGCAGGAAATGGCTCCCCCACCTAACGCCGACATCAGAGACACGAGGGGGAAGCCATGACCGATCTCAGCCACCAGGAGTGGAAGGACCGTGCAGCGGCGCTGCACCTGCGCCAGCAGGCATTCATCGACGGAAAGTTCGTCGATGCGGCGTCAGGCAAGACGTTCCAGAACATCAATCCGGCCACGGATGCGGTTCTGACAGACGTAGCCGAGTGCGATGCCGAGGATATCGACCGCGCTGTTTTGGCGGCCCGCCGGTCGTTCGAGGCTGGCCATTGGTCCCGCATGGCACCGATGGATCGCAAGGCGGTTCTGCTTAAGTTGGCAGATCTGATCCGCGCCAATCTGGAAGAATTCGCCCTGTTGGACAGTCTGGACATGGGCAAGCTGGTCACCGACGCGGTGACCATCGACGCACCCGGTTCCGCCATGTTCTTCCAATGGTATGCCGAGGCAATCGATAAGATCTATGACGAGGTCGCCCCGACGGGTCCTGGCGACTTGGCGCTGGTCACCCGCGAGCCACTCGGCGTGGTCGGGGCTGTGGTGCCCTGGAACTTCCCGCTGGACATGGCCACCTGGAAATGCGCGGCAGCTCTCGCGACAGGCAATTCTGTGGTTCTGAAACCAGCGGAACAATCCCCCCTTTCTGCCCTGCGTCTGGCCGAATTGGCGGTCGAAGCAGGTTTGCCAGAAGGCGTCTTGAACGTGGTCCCCGGCTTTGGCCCAACAGCGGGCAAGTCACTAGGGATGCATATGGATGTGGACTGCCTGGCCTTCACTGGCTCGACGCCCGTGGGCAAGCTGTTCCTGCAATATGCCGGAAAGTCGAACATGAAACAGGTCTGATTGGAAACAGGCGGCAAAAGCCCGAACCTGGTCTTTGCCGATGTGGCGGATCTGGACGCTGCAGCAGACATGGCGGCCTTCGGGATCTTCTTCAATCAGGGCGAGGTCTGTTCGGCCAATTCGCGGCTGTTGGTCGAACGCCCGATCCAAGAAGCCTTGGTGGAAAAACTTGTGGCGCGGGCCAGCGCCACGCAACCGGGCGATCCCCTGGACCCATCCTCGAAAATGGGCGCGATGGTGGATCAAACCCAGACCGAGCAGGTCATGCGTTACGTCGACATCGGTAAGCAGTCCGCCAATTTGGTGACCGGTGGCGAACAGGTCACCGTCGATGGCAAAGGACAGTTCATCCAGCCGACCATCTTTGACGGCGTGACCAACGACATGGCGCTGGCGCGGGACGAAATCTTTGGCCCTGTCCTGGCGGTGATCCCGTTTGACACGGAAGAGGACGCTGTGCAGATGGCCAATGACACGGATTATGGGCTGGCGGCCTCTCTCTGGACAAACAACCTTTCGCGGGCGCATCGGGTCTCTGGTCAACTGCGGGCGGGAACGGTGTCCGTCAATACAGTGGATGCGCTCAGCCCGATGACACCCTTTGGCGGCTTCAAGCAATCGGGCTTTGGACGCGATCTGTCGCTGCATTCCCTGGACAAATACACAGCGCTGAAGACGACCTGGATCAAGTATTAACGGGTTTTGCATTCCCATTTGCCGATGCTACGCTGATCCCGACCAACGGAGGGGACACTATGGATCCGATGACCGCGGGGATCACCAAGGCAGGCGATGGTCTGGAGGAGATCAGCTGGAACATCCTGGGCCAGACCTATGTGCCGAAGCAGCATACCGAAAGCTGTTTTTCCTGGCATGCCACGCTGCCGCCCGGCACGATGGTACCACCGCATATCCACCCCGAGCAGGACGAGTTCATCTATATGTTCGAGGGTAAACTGGATCTGAAGCTGAACGGCGAAGACGCATATGCGAACGCAGGTGATATGGTGCGGCTGCCGCGCGGTATTCCGCACGGTATCTTTTCCAACGGCGACCGCCCCGTGAAGTGTCTTTTCTGGGTGTCCCCTGCGCGGCGGCTCTATGATCTCTTTTGGCAGCTACACAAGATGGGTCAGGCTGACCCGGCCGAGATCGTCGCCGTCTCCGCGGCGCACGAGGTCGACTTCCTGCCCCCGCCGGATAAGTAAGCCATGTCAGTCATCATTGCAGGCGCAGGGATTGGCGGGCTGACTTTGGCTCTGATGCTGCACAAGCGCGGCATTCCTTGCATGATCTTCGAACAGGCGTCCGAGGTTCGAGAAATTGGCGTCGGTATCAACACGCTGCCGGTGGCTATCAAGGAACTAACCAAGCTGGGGCTGCTCGGTATGCTGGATGCAACCGGGGTTCGGACGCGGGAACTGATCTATCTGAACCGATTCGGCCAAGAGGTCTGGCGCGAATGGCGGGGCATGGATGCGGGCTACCCAGTGCCTCAGTTTTCAATCCACCGTGGGCGCTTTCAAAAGGTTCTCTACAATGCTGTGATCGATCGGCTGGGGCGCAATGCCGTACAAACCGGGTGGAAGCTATCGGGATTTCAGCAAGGCGAAGGCTCGGTCACAGTTCACCTTACCTCTGGCATCGATGGACTAACATCCCGCACGGTCAAAGGCGATGTTCTGGTGGCCGCAGACGGTATCCACTCTGCCGCGCGAGAGATTTTTTACCCCGGTGAAGGCCGCCCTTCCTGGGACGGTGTCCTCATGTGGCGCGGCGCTGCAATGTTCCCGAAACATCTGGACGGGCGCACCATGTATATCTCGGGCGGCATGGGTGCAAAGTTCGTCTTCTACCCGATTGCCAAGCCGGAAGGTGACATGCAACTGACCAATTGGGTGGTCAACGTGAAAGTCGCCGACGGGGCGACCCAACCCCCGCCCAAAGACAGTTGGTCCCGAAAGGGACGCCTGGATGATGTGCTGCCTTACGGCCTCAGATTCCGCATTCCAGGTATCGACATCGGCGCGCTGATCCGGGCCTCGGACGCCTATTATGAATACCCGATGTGCGACCGCGATCCCTTGGATCGCTGGTCATTTGGGCGCGTGACCCTACTGGGAGATGCCGCCCATCCGATGTATCCGGTAGGCTCGAATGGGGCTAGCCAGGCCATCCTAGATGCCCGCATCCTGGCCGATGGTCTGGCCCACTGCGAACATCCCATTCAAGCCCTTCAGGAGTACGAGGAAAAACGCCTTCCGATGACCCGTAAGATCGTTCGTGCGAACCGGGATGGCGGGCCAGAGCAGGTAATCGACGAAGTCGAAAAGCTGGCACCTGAAGGCACAACGAATGTTGACGCGGTGCTCTCTGCAGAGCAACGCGCTGCGATCATACACAGTGCCACGGGCGTCTGGCCCGTCACGGAACGCGCCATTGCGGCCGAATGAAATTCAGCGATGTTCCGGTCACAGGCAATGTGTTCCGGGCACCAAATCGTTGTGATTTGAGGTAGAGTTTAATGAAGATCCACATGGAATACGGCCAGACCGGTCTTGATGTGATCCTGCCGGAAAAGGCTCGGGCCTCGATCATTCGCAAACCGACGATGCACCTTCCGGAAGATCCGAATGCCGCCATCGAAGCAGCCCTGGATACACCGATGGGTGTGGGGTTAGAGCTCGCCCAGGGCGCCAGAACTGCGTGTATCCTGATCTGCGATATCACCCGACCTGTACCTAGTCACCTTTTTCTAAGGCCATTGATCCGGCGCCTAATGGCCGCGGGTATACCAGCGTCAGGGATCACAGTGCTGATCGCGACCGGGTTGCATCGGCCCAATCTTGGCGACGAATTGGCCGAACTGGTCGGTGACCCCTGGGTTCAGGACACCGTTTCGGTGGTCAATCATTACGCTCGGGACGATGCGGCCATGGTGCATCTGGGCACCACTCAGAAACACAGCTGCCCGGTCGGGCTGAACCGTCTTTTTACCGAAGCGGATGTGAGAATTGCGTCCGGGCTGGTCGAGCCGCACTTCATGGCCGGATATTCCGGCGGGCGCAAAGTAATTGCGCCGGGTGTCGCCCACCATGAAACCATTCGCACCTTCCACTCTGCTAGATTTATGGAGCACCCGGCGGCAACATCCTGCAATCTGGCCGGCAATCCGCTGCACGAAACACAGTTGGAAATCGTCCAGATGCTGAACGGCCCGGTCCTGGGACTGAACACGGTGCTGGATGATCAGCGCAATCTGGCGTTCGTGACGTTCGGAGAGATTATTGAAAGCCACCTCGCTGCGGTCGACTTTGCCCGGGCCTCTTGCGAGGTTGAAACCGGGCGGCGATTCAAGACGGTTGTGACCTCCTCAGCCGGGTATCCCCTGGATAAGACCTACTACCAGACCGTGAAAGGCATGGTGACACCCCTAGGAATACTGGATCAGGGTGGCACGCTGATCATCGCTTCGGAATGTTCTGAGGGCGTGGGCTCTACCGAATTTCGGGCCGCACAACAGCGGCTAATCGATATGGGCCCGACCCGGTTTCTCGAGACTCTGACGGCAAAGTCCTTTGCAGAAATCGATGAATGGCAAACAGAGATGCAGTTAAAGCCCATGCGCGTCGGCAACATCCAGCTCTATGCGCCAGGTTTGGGCCAGGGCCACGCAGTTACCGGGGTTGAGCGGGTCGACGATCTGACCGACGCGATTTCTGCTGCCATCAATAAGCACGGTGATGCCGATATCGCAGTGATCCCGGAAGGACCCTACGTCGTGCCATTCGCAGCCATCCCAGCGCGATGATCCAAGCCTTCATCGCGACGTTTCCGCCGCGCCGTCAAGTGTTCGAGCAGGCCTTGCAATCCATTGCGCCGCAGGTCGATCGTGTCGTCGCTGTGTTGAATGAATATGATGCTATCCCGAATGATCTGCCCAAATACAGTAATGTCGAATATTTCGTTCCAGATCAGGATCTTAAGGATGTCGGAAAGTTCCTGATCCGCCCAGATGACGATGACGAGGTTTTCCTGATAGACGACGATATTCTCTATCCCGGCACCTATGTGGACCATATGCGCCGGATCGGATCAGGCGTGGGTATGGATCAATCGGTTTTGGGTATGCAGGGACATCTTTTCGTCCGAAATCGAAAGAAACAGACTTTCACTTGGAATAACATCCTCTTCCACAAAGGACAGGATCAAATCCTGGGCGCGGATTATCTGGGCACGGGGACCGTTTATGCGCTGGGAAAGAACATCGCCGATCTGGCTTACATGACGGGCAGTCAGTGTTTCGTGGATATTCGATACGCGACCTGGTTGTTTGACCGCGGAATCCAATGCTGGATTGCTCCCCGACCTGAGGGTTTCTTGAAGAACATATTGCCTGAGGATCTGAAGTTAACATCCGTCTATGAAACCTTCACCCGCCATAACGGAAAGATGCTGTCACAACAGACACTATCCTTCATCCTGCGCAGCAGGCACGTTGGAAAGGTGTATCGGGATGTAAATGAGTAGACCGCTTCCAGATGGCTTTGGGTCACACGGAACAAATTAAACTCAACAGCCTAATTTTCGAGAGATCTAATGTTTTGGTCCCGCAACCTTATCGATGACGACACCGCCGAATGGGTCGAAGAAGGATTCAACTGGTTGATCCGCACCTACGGTGCCGAGGCATATTTCGTCGAGACTCAGTTGATTCTACCAACAAGAGACTTCTTTCAGTCACCGGGTGGCACCGGTCATGAGGCTGCGCTGGCAGTGTTTGACGAGGTTCGCGGGCATATGGGCATGTCAAACTGGTCATGTGAGTTGATCCGCCAAGATGCAGATCCCGATGCGCATGTCGCACAAGGACTTTCCGTTCAAGACGTGGAGCAGTCTCCCGGTGGTACCTTCGGATACGATGGTGAAGGATTCACAATCACCTACTCGCCGAACCTGATGAAGCAGCCGCTAAGCTTCTTGAACATGCTTTCGCACGAACTCGCACATTATCTGCTGGCAGCGGATGTCGAAAATGCCCCGGGCGGCGCGGATGCGCACGAAGTTATGACAGACTTGGCAGCGATTTATGCGGGATTTGGCGTCATTCAGCTGGAAGGCGGTATGATTGCGACAGGGTACCAGAATCCCTTCGAAATCGGCTGGCAGATTGGCAATCTGGGGTACCTTTCATCCGAGGTTCGTGCTTACGCGCTTGCCCTTTTCGTATTGAGCAAACAGATCGACCCAAAGATCGCTGCATCTCATCTGTCCACCGACAAAGCGAAACTCTTTCGTGGTGGGTTGCGGATGCTGGATCGACGAAGCGACAGTGTTCGACGCATCAGAGCACTCGCATCCTGATGTCGATCATGGAATTGTTGGCGTTCAACAAGCCTGCGTTCTTGCTTTAGTCAATATATGACCTATATTATGGTCATATTTGGAGAGCCATCATGCATGCGACCGTTGCCGAAGCAAAAGCCCGATTGGCAGAGTTCATCCGCCGCGCCGAAGGTGGAGAGGAAATCGTGCTAACCCGGCACGGACGACCCGTGGCGCGGCTCAGCCCAGCGGCGGAAACCGCGAAAGGCCCTTTGATCGGGGCCTTGGCCGGGCAAATCAGTATCGCCGATGACTTCGACGACTTGCCGCCAGAATTTATGGCCGCGTTCCAAGATGCCTCGTGAAGGTACTGCTGGACACCCATGTTCTACTGTGGGCTTTAGCCGACGACACCCGGCTCTCGCGCGTGCATCGTGATCTGATCGGTCAGGGAACGGAACTGTTCGTGAGCGCTGCAACCGTCTGGGAGATTGCGATCAAACGAGCAATCGGCAAGCTCACGGCGCCGGCAGATATCGCCCAAACAATCGCCAATGTCGGGTGCAGGCCTTTGGCCATCACATGGCGGCACGCGGAAGAAGCTGGCGGCCTGCCCCCGCATCATGCAGACCCATTTGACCGCTTGCTGGTCGCCCAGGCCATGGTGGAAGGAATGCCCCTGGCCACCGAGGATCGAAAGATCGCAGCCTATTCGGTCGAAATCATATGATGGGCTTGCCTGGCGACCCGGAAGATGAAGCGGATGAACCCGCCTGGTTCGAATGGGATGACAGCATTGGCGACGATCCAGAGGAAACAGGCGCAGTCTCTCAGACGGCCTGGTTGAGCACGTGGATCGAGGCCGCAAGAACACCCGAGGTCATGCAGGCCGTGGTCGGCGCGGCCGAATCGTTGAGCCGGTTGGAATCGCGGCTGGTCTATGACCCAGACGTCGAGGGTGCTGCCGGGCGCCTGGCCCAGGACGAAGCAGGCGACGCCATGTGGTTGGCAGGCGACGCCGGGGCCCGGGATAGATTGGCGCTTTACGCCCAGGGCGTACGCGCCGCCATAGACGAACGGGACCAGTTGGCCCACTGGGCACTTCGGCGGCTGATGGCCCCGGGCGATCCGTCATCGCTGAATGTGCCAGCGTTGCGGGACTTCCTGGGCCGGGCACGACCCGGCCTGACGGACAGTTTGGTCGAGGATTCGCACGATCTTTTCCCCCAGCCAACGGGAACTGAACTGGATGACGGCTTGGGGCAATGGCTGGACATCGCAACGCGCCTCCATGGCCATCATCGGATCGTCAGGGCCGCGATACTCTATCGTGCATGGCGCTGGTTGAATCTATCTGGGGCCGAAGACGCAGTGACGCCCATGGTCGTTGCATCGCGGATTGCCGGTGGGCCGCATCTTCACTTTGCCCCGTTCGCCGGGGCAGCCCGCCGGATGCGCACCTTTGCCGTACGCGGGACTGAAAGCGACCGCCTCTACGCAATGATCCGCGCATTCGCTGAAGGTGCGCTGCAGGCCAGCCTCAGCCTGGAACAACTCGCAGCTTGGCGTCTGCGAGCGATGCGCAACGCCACCACCAAGGCCACGCGCGCGATTGTCGATGCAACCGCACGGCACCCCGTGGCTTCATCGAACGCTATTGCGGACGCGACCGGCATGACCCCCCAGGCGGTCAACAAGGCCGCCCGGATACTGCACGAGGATGGCTTGATCCGCGAGGCAACAGGCCAATCCAGGTTCCGCTTGTGGCAGGCGGCAATGTAGCGGCCACCTGGCCAAAACGCCTTCACAAAGTGCCGACCTGACCGCACACTGTGTTTCTGTGCCAGAAAGGTGGGGAACCCATGTCATCGCTGTCTTACTATGAAAACGTCTGCTTTGTGATCATGCCCTTCGGTCAAAAGCCCGTTGACGGCAAGACCGTGGATTTCAATGCGATCTACGAAAAGATCTTCAAACCGGCCATCGCCGCCGCGAAAGATCCCACCGGTAAAAACCTCGAGCCGCGGCGCACTGACCATGACGCGTTTTCGGGTTCGATCAACCAGGATATGTTCGAATACATCATGTACAGCCGGATGGCACTGGCCGACATCTCCGGCTTGAACGCCAATGCGCTCTATGAATTGGGCGCGCGCCATGCCCTGCAGGATGCGGGCACGGTGATCCTGCGCCAAAAGGGACACGGCATCCCTTTCGACATCCGAACCATCAAGGTCTTCGAATATGACAACCTGGATGACAACGCGATCGCAGAGTCCCAGGATTTCATTACCAAGGTTCTGAGCAATTCGCTGGAACGTAACCGGCTGGACAGCCCAATCCGCCAAGCGCTGGGCCGGCAATGGGATCAAAGCCATACTCCGGATAAGGCATCCAACTCAGGTGCGATACCGCAGGCAAACCCTTCGAGCGTTTCAGCCCAGTCAGGCCTGAATGTCGAAGCACTGATGCAAAAAGCCCAGCTTGCCATGAAAAACCGTGAATGGACGGTCGCCCGGACGATTTATCAGGTCATCCTGATGACGGACTTCGACAATCTGCTGGCGCGAATGAAGCTGGGGCTTGTGCTGAAGTCCGAAGGCGCCCTGATGGACGCCTACGGAGAGTTCTCGCTACTCACTAAACTCTACCCCGAATATGGCGAAGCCTGGCGCGAAAAGGGTTTCATCGAAAGCCTGCTGATCAGGGATATGACGCCGAAAAATCGTGCAAACTGGTCCGACTATGCCGTATCGTCTTTTGATCAGGCAACAACACTTCTGCCCAGCGATGCCGATGCATGGTCTTCCTGGGGCGGGCTTTTGCGGCGGATTGGCCGTGAAGCCGATGCGCTGGAAAAATACCAGAAAGCCAGCCAAATCTCGCAAGGCCATCCTTATCCACTGCTCAATGCCATCAAGTTGGAAGCCAAGCTCTCCGGCGCGAAGAAACTGAGTTTTGATAAGGATTTAATGCGCAGCGCCCGCGATATCCGGGAGGCACAGACCCTGCAAACCCCACCCGAAGATGTTCCATGGAGCTTTTTTGGCCTGGCGGAAATGAAGCTCTATTCCGGCGACCAGAAGGGATTTCTCGACACGTTGTCAGAGGGCCTGACCCATGCCAGCCAGGACTGGATGATCGAAACGTTCTATGACGGACTTGTCCAGACCCTGGTCAAACCTGGGATCGATATCCCTGGTCTGGCGGATGGGTTGAAGCTGCTGGACGATGAAAAGGCAAAGCGGGCACAGGTCAACTGAACTTCAGCGATGCACCAAATGCAGACATCGTTCTTTCGACCATCTGTGCTGAAGCATGTCACCGGCCAAAGAGATTTCCGTCAAAGCCGCGTCAGGAATTGCCTTTTCCAATTGCCGCGCAGCACCGCAATCACAATCCTGAATAGGCTTCGTCAGATCAGCGTTGTTCTGGACAGGGGTCTATTTACCGATATTGTTTTTATCACAAAATCTAGGGAGGAACGAAATGAACGTATTAGCACGAGGCCTCTTTGCGGCGCTTGTCACCTCGGCCCTAACGCCGGCGCTGGCTCAAGCAGACACGTTTGTCCGGATGGTCTCTGGCCCCTCTGGCGGCTCCTGGTACCCGCTTGGCGCCAAGATCATGCAGGTCATGGAAGAAAACATCGACGGCATCGCGACGTCCAACACCTCCGGCGGCGGCATATCGAACGTCCTTTCGGTTAATGGCGGCGATGCCGAGGTTGGATTTTCATACGCCCACACAACGGCGAATGGATTCAACGGCGTTGGCAAATTCAACAGCAAGCAAGAAGACGTCCGTCACTTTGCAACGCTATACGGCTCGATGTTCCAGGTCGCCGTGCGCGCGGACAGCGACATCAAGTCCTTCAAGGACATGGCCGGTGCGAACATCAGTCCGGGTAAGGCGAAGTGGACTGGAACCGCCTTCGCAGAGTCGATCCTTAGTCACTACGGGATCACCTTCGACTCGATCAAACAAAATGGCGGCACGGTGCACCATGTGAACTACACGGAGTCGGTTGCCCTGATGAAAGACGGCCATATCGATGTGTTTATGGCGGCAACCAACATGCCCCAAGCCAGTATGCTTGAGCTGGAGCAAAGCCCAGGTATCCGCTTCATCGGCTTGCCCAAGGCAGATCAGGAAGCAATCATCGCCTCCAACCCAGGCTACATTGAAGGCGTGATGCCTGCTGGTGTCTACCAAGCGGTGACCGAAGATCTGAACTCTCTGGGCATCGTTGTGAACATGGTCGTGCACAAGGACCTGCCAGAAGACCTTGTCTACAACATGTGTAAGATCTTCTGGGCAAACCATGGCACCTTCGCCGAAGTGAAGTCCGTCTGGAACCGGGTGAAACAGGAAGATGCACTGTCCGGTGTGGCAATCCCCGTCCACCCTGGTGCCGAAAAGTGCTACAAGGAACTTGGCGTCACGGGCTGACGATCATCCCCGGTATGTAGAATATCCGAGCCCGCCTGAGATCCGGGCGGGTTCGGGAACGGGTGGGCCCAGATGACCGACGCAACCAGTACGCCTCTGGACTATCAAGAGAAGCAGGAACTCGGCTTCCTCGAGCGGCTGCTGCTAGACCGGCGCGTCAACTTCGCGAACGGACTATTATTCTTTTGTGCGGTCATCTCGATCGCGCTGGCCATTTTCCACTTATTCACCGCCGTTTGGGGCACACCCGAAGGACGCTCTTTCCGCTCGGTCCATCTGACTGTCATGTTGACGCTGGCGGTCCTGATGTATCCGCTGTTTCGGAAGACCATGCGCGACCCGGTGCTGGTGCCGGGGGATCCTAAGAACACATTGCGCGCGCTGGGTCTCGGGATCGACCTTGTCCTTGTCGGTTTGGTCCTCTTTGTCCAGTTGTGGACCATCTGGGACATTGACGCCTTTCACCTGCGCTATGGCGAGAAAGAGCCTCCCGACCTGATCGTCGGCGGCATCCTGATCGCGCTTGTGTTCGAGGCCACACGCCGCGCAGTCGGCTGGGCGATGGTGATCATCACCGGCTTCTTCATGTTCCATGCGCTCTATGCGAACCACTTCTTCGGCTTTTTCTATGGGCCGCCCGTGCGCTGGGGGAAATTCGTCGATACCCTGTTCATGTCGTCCGATGGAATTTTCGGCATCCCGTTGCATGTCTGCGCGACCTACATCGTTTTGTTCATCATCTTTGGGGCTGTCCTGATCCGCTCGGGCGCTGGCAAATTCTTCATCGATCTCGCAGTCTCGCTGACAGGCCATCGGATTGGCGGCCCCGCCAAAGCAGCCGCAGTGGCATCCGGGTTCATGGGAACGGTGTCCGGTTCGGCCGTTGCCAATGTCGTGACAACGGGTTCCTTCACGATCCCGATGATGAAGCGCGTTGGCTATCGTCCTAAGTTTGCAGCAGCGGTCGAGGCATGTGCCTCTTCCGGCGGACAGATCACACCACCGATCATGGGCGCCGCAGCCTTCATCATGGCCGAGAATCTACGTGTGCCGTACGTCAACATCATCATCGCAGCGATCATCCCGGCCCTGCTCTACTTCGTGACCGTCTACTTCATGGTCCACTTCGAGGCCGAGAAAAACGGCATCGGTTCCATCCCAAAGTCCGAGCTGCCCCGCACCGGCGAAGTTTTGAAACGCGGCTGGCACCTGCTGATCGCACTCTTCGTGCTCGTCGCATTCCTTATGTATGGCTATACGCCGATGCGATCGGCCTTCTTCGGGTTGGCGGCGCTAGTCGGGCTCAGCTTCATCTCTCCGACAACCAGGATGAGCCCCGTTGACCTCCTCGCTGCGCTCGAGGCCGGGGTGCGTGCCACGGTTCCGGTGGCCGTCGCCTGTGCCTGCGCAGGGCTGATCATCGGATCGGTCTTCGTCTCAGGCCTGGGCCTGAAATTCACAAACCTGGTCATCGAAATCGCGGACGGGAACCTTCTGATTCTGCTGGCCCTGACAGGTATCGCAGCGATCATCTTGGGAATGGGGATCACGACAACTGCGGTCTATATCACTGTCGCTGCTCTGATCGTTCCTGCATTGGAAAAGTTCGGGGTAGAACCGGTCGCGGCGCATATGTACGCCTTCTATTTCGGGGTTGTCTCGACGATCACACCGCCGGTCGCACTGGCGGCGTTTGCCGGGGCGGCAATCGCGAAGTCCCCGCCCATGGCAACAGCATTCGAATCGACGCGGGTTGGAATCGCCAAGTATCTTGCTCCCCTGATTTTCGTTTACAACCCAGCGCTGCTGTTTGTTGGACCGCTCTGGATGACGGCTGTCTCCTCCGTTCTGGCGCTCGCCGGTCTCTGGGTTTTGACGATGGCGTTAGAAGGTTGGTATCGCGGATCATTGGAAGCCACCCGGCGGATGGCGCTGCTGGTCGCGTCTGTCTTGCTGCTCTACCCGCCTAATCATGAACTCTTCGGGATCAGCGGGTGGGCGACCTCGGTCATCGGCGGTCTTCTGGCCGCGTTGATCATCGTTCCGCGTATTCTAGAGTCGCGCACCGGACCCAGCGAGGTGGCACAATGAAAGGCATCTTTATAGGCCCGCTGCTCCATTGGTTGATTGTTATTGCGCTGGTCGCCCTTGGATGGATCGGAGGCTCTTTCCGGTTCCACGTTTCCGAATTCAATCCGTTCCTGATCCTTCTGATTGCGATCGTTGTTCTGGTGTTGCTGGTCGTCGTGATGACATCGGGAATAGACCGGCGGGTCACCCGTGACCCCATCACGGACAATTCGGAAGAAGACGCGGGTTGAGCGGTTTTCGAACTGAAGCTCCCGCGTTCCAAAGAGTTATTTGCCTCTCAGCCCGCCGTCCCCGGCAGACGGTCCTTTTCTGTGTTCAGCAGAACCTCCAGTTCTCGCGCGGTTTGGCTGGGGTTACCTCCCGGTGGGATCGGGTCCAGAAACCGGATGGTGATCTCTCCGCCTGGTTTGACGCGGAAGCCATCGGCCCAGCTCAGCGCTGCGTTGTTCACCACCGGCACAATCCAGGCGTCCGCGGCGGCATACATCACGCCCAAACCGCGCTGATAGGGCAGCGTCAGGCCGGGCCGCACCCTATGGCCTTCCGGAAAGAACAGGATCGAACGTCCCTCGGCCAAATTCGCCCGCGTTTCACGCACGATCTTCCGCAGATTTGCACCGGGTTGATCGCGGTGGACCGGGATCATAGGGGCTTCGCGCAATCCCCAGCCGAAGATCGGAATGTCCATCACGCGAGACCATGTGACCACGTTGATGTTGGGCACAAAACACGTGAACGCGATCGACTCCCAATAAGATTGGTGGTTGCCGACGAAGATCACTGGCCGATCCGGCAATTTTTCCAACCCTTCCAACCGGTAACGGACATTTGTGATGTGGCGTGCGGCCAGGACAAACCCAGTGGACCAGAGCCTAAGCGCCCAGCGGACTTCCGATCTGACCCTGCGAATCTGAAAATAGGTCAATATCACCAATCCAAATGGCGCTGACCATATCAAAATAGCCAGGCAAAAAATGGCAGTGCGTAACCACAGAAAACGCGGCCAGAACCGGCTGCGCGACGCGGGACCGGTATATTGGGCAGTTTCCGTCATAGGCATCTTTGCCCCGACCGCGGTTGATCAATCTCACGCTGCACGTCGTTCAAACCCCAACCAATTAAAAAGCTAAGCGTATCCGCAATTTAACCACGAAAAATTCTATCATAGAAGCCCTTGCCATACATTCCGTGATGTGCAGAAGCACAGGACGGTGGTGAAAGTTGCCAATCTGAAGATAGAGAGAAGTTTTTTTCTGGAGGAGTCGGGGGGCATGGATAGCCGAAAACCATATGTTGTTGGGAAGTATTACGACAGCCCGGAAAAGAAGCAGCAGTTTTTGCGCAAGATTTTTGATGCCACGGCGCCGAACTACGAAGGCGTGGCAAAGTGGGGATGGTTCTGTTCCGGCGAACGGTATCGCAAGGACGCGCTGAAGCGGGCCGGATACGAACCCCAAATGACCGCAATCGATGTCGCCTCAGGCACTGGGCCGGTGGCCCGCGCCCTGGTCCACCACGCCAATGACCCTGATCAGATCGTCTGCGTGGAACCATCGGCGGGGATGATCGAAGAATCGAAAAAGACCGTTCCTTGCATTCATCATCAGTCCACGGCTGAAAACCTGCCAGTAGACAGTGAAAGTTTCGATTTCCTGACGATGGGCTTTGCCTTGCGCCATGTCGATGACCTGGATGAAACCTTCAAGGAATTCCGCCGGGTCCTGAAAGAAGGCGGCAAGGCGCTGATTATGGATGTGACCGTTCCGACCAATCCCATCGGCAAATTCTTCTTCGCAGCGTATTTCAAGCACATCCTGCCGTTCTTTTCGCTGGTGTTCACAGGCGACCACGAAACCTATCGGCTGATGAAATATTACTGGGAAACCATGGAGCAGATGACGGACCGCGAAGAGGTCGCTCAGATCATGCGCGAGGCCGGCTTTTCCAAGGTCGATCACCGCGTGCTGCTGGGATGTTTCTCGGAATACGAGGCCGTCAGGTGAGCCCATCGGGCTCAGCCAAGGATCTTATATTTGCCGTTTTGATCCCAGCGTTTAACGAGGCGCCTACAATCCGGGCAGTCGCCGAAGGCGCTTTGGCGCATGTCGACCGCGTCATTGTTATCGATGATGGCTCCGAGGACGGCACCGCCGACGCCGTCTCGGGCCTGCCGGTTGACCTGGTCCGCCATTCCGAAAACGCCGGCAAGGGCCACCGGTTATCGCAAGGCATCGCCCATGCGGTCGCCAATGGCGCGGATGCCGTAATATCGCTGGATGCAGACGGGCAGCACGCACCTGCCGACATTCCCGTGTTTCAGGAAGCTTTTCGGGCAAACCCCGATGCGATGATCATAGGGGACCGCACTGCGGACCGGGCGAATATGCCCATGTATCGCCAAAAGGGCGTGGCCTTTGGCGACTTCTTCCTGACCTGGGCGACGGATCAGCGCCTGCGCGATGGACAATGCGGAATGCGGGTTTATCCGGCGGTCGTTAACGAGTTTCCGATGGACGACCAGGACAAGGAAAAGTTCACGTTCGAGAACTTGGTCCTGCTCTACGCTGCAGATAGGGGCATCGACTTTATCAGGGTCCCGATCAAAGCGCGCTATCTCGAAACCCCGCATCGGCACAGCCACTATCGCCCGCGGGCAGACACTTGGCTGATCACCAAATCCATCACACGCTTCATTGTACGTCGCAATTTCAAGCTGCGCGGCCTATTGATTGCACTTGGGCTGGTGCGATAAGTTCCGTCGAACAAAATTACCGTGAAGGGGACAAACATGATTACGATTTTACGTGGACTTCTACTCGTCTCGCTAATCGCCGTCGCCGGGTGCCGTATGGGCGCGATTTACAATGCGAATAACGTGACTTTCGCGCAGCCTGCGACCTCGACACAATCGCTTTCGCTCTCGCAGTACAAGAACGCGATCATCCGTGCAGGTACACGGCGGAATTGGCAATTCGAAGAACTGTCGCCGGGCCATCTGCTGGGCAAAGTGAATGTGCGGAACAAGCATTTCGCAACCGTGGATGTAACCTTCGATACCGAGGCTTTCTCGATCAATTACAAATCGTCACAGAACCTCAATTACAATGCCGATACGAAAAGCATCCACCCGAACTACAATAAGTGGATTCAGAATCTGCAAAACGACATCCAACAGGAAGTCACGCGCGCCAAGGCCAGCTAAAGGGGCTTTGGACACCACATGGATCCACATGTTGTTGACCACGGTCCCGGCTACTCCCGGGACCGTCGTTTTTTTGAAGGGCACTTCCCCGGCAACCCCATTGTTCCGGGCGCTGTTTTGCTGGCTCAGTTGTCTGCAGATCTGGCGACTCAGGGCCAGCGCATTACTCACGTCATTCGCATGAAGTTTGTCCGGCCGCTCAGCCCGGACCAGCCCTTTGAAATTGAGCTGACACCGGCTGGTGAAAACTGGCGCGCGGATTTTTCAGACGCCGGCGGCCCCCTGGCCCGCGCCGCAATAAAGATCACACCGCTCGATGACTGAAGCCCTGCCCGCATGGCGCCAGGAACGCGAACGCGGCGGCCTGCCCTTACTCCGTGCAATGGTCTGGGCTGCGCAGCGGTCGCCGGATTGGTTCGCGGATCCGGTGATCTGGCTATTTGCACTCTACTACACCGTGACGTCCAGTACCGTGTCGAAGCAGGGCTCGGACAGGTATCTGACGAAAGTATTGGGCGGCGGAGGCTTTCGGCGACGTTTCCGTCAGATCCTGACCTTCGCGCATGTCATCTACGAACGTGCGCAGTTGCTGAATGATGGCGTGGACCGGTTTGCCGTCGTCCCTAAAGACCACAACCAGATCGAGGATCTGGTCATGGCAAATCGCAGCGCCATCTTGCTGGGCGCGCATTTCGGCAGCTTCGAAGCGCTTCGTGCCTTTGACCGCACACTGCCCGGCCTCTCGGTGAAATACCTTATGTACCAGGAGAACGCCGAGGCCGTGACTCAAGCGCTGGAAGCCATCAATCCTGAAATCGCCGCGCAGGTAATTCCCGTCGCCGATGGTCCGAATGCCATGCTGGCCGTGCGCGAAACGCTGGACCAAGGCCATTTTGTCGCCTTTCTGGGCGACCGGGTGCTGGACCGCAGCCCCCGCGCGCAGGTCCGGGCGAACTTCCTGGGTGACGACATCATCATCCCCCGTGCGCCGTATCTTTGCGCCCTGATGGCAGAAGTGCCGTTGATCCAATTGTTCGCCGTCAGGACCGCCCACCGGACCTATGAAATTCAGTTTACGCAGATATATGATGGTTCAGACGTCCCCAGAGGCAAAAGGGAAGACACGGTTAATGCGCTGGCACAGACTTATGCGGACCAATTGGGCGACATGTGCCGCCGCCATCCTTACAATTGGTTCAATTTCTTCGACATCTGGGGCGAAGACGGGTCCGGCAACCTGCCTGATTGATCCGCCGGACTTTGCGAATGGCACCCTTGCAGGGGTGCAAACCCACGAAGGGCCGGTGCGCTATACTGAAGAGCTTTATCACCCCGCGCTGCTGGCCCCACGAACAAGCCGCGGAGAAATGGAGCTGGCTTCAAACGGCGATCTCATCCGCCGTCAGAGCTGGCCGAAAGTAGAAGAAAGCCGGATCGGTCAGGACTTTGTAACCGTCATCCGGGATGGCGCGTCGAACCTTCTGCCAATTCCAGATCAAATGCGGCCGTGGATTGAAACCCTGAGGTCCCTTCTGACGAAAGGGGAACTACCGCCTCAAGCTGAATTTGAACAGATTGGCGACGGCAAGTCCTGGCGTTTCGTGCAAAAATTCGATGGCCAGCAAATCGCACTTCTGGGGTGCGGATCTGACCTGCAACAGATTGAATTCCGCCAACCCGATCAAACCCGCCGCGTGCTGATCTTTCAGGCGCCATGAACCGGCTTGGCGCCGCAATTCTACTGGCCTTGCTGTTGGGTCTTGCCGCCATCCTGCTGGTCAACCTGGACAGCGACGCGACTAAGGTTCTCGGCCCAGACGGGCAGATCGGTGCTGGATTGGATACGCCATCAGGCCGGGCCATGACCGTCGCGGTCATCGGTCCCGACCGAAACGCCAGGACAAACGCAGCCTTATCGCTGGTGGATCAACTCAGAACCGACCCCATGGTCAGCCGAGTCAACGACCCGATCTATACAAACGCTCTGATGGATTGGGTGTGGGAGAACCGTCTCACGCTTGCTCCACCGCCGGCCGAGGCCGTGACATCCGACGCCATGGCGGAAACCCTGCGCCGCGCGGCGGACAGCTTCGACAACTTCGCCGAAGCCCCGTTGGCACCGCGATATCTCTTGGACCCGACGGGCAGCTTCCGGCGCATCATTAAAAACCTGTCCCACGGCGCCCCGGATCTTACCCTGCACAACGGCATCCTGCAGTCCCGGGATGACAGCGCGTCACTGATCTTCATCACGCTTGCTGCCGAACCTTTCGAAGTGGCCCGGCAATCAACATTGAACGCGGATATTCAAGCCGCCGTGGCGGCGACTGGGCACATCGCCCTCATCGTAGGACCCCGCCCCACCAGCGCCCAGATCAGCACCCGGATCGGCCACCGCGCGACGATCTCTGCCGGGGTCGCGACGATCCTGTTGTTGGGATGGTTGATATGGCTGACCCGCTCGGCCTCTGGGCTGCTGCGGGTTCTGTTGCCAATCGCCATCGGCGTTGGGGCAGCGGCCTTGATGGTTCAAGCTCTGTTCGGCGCTGTTCATGTCCTGGCACTGGGCTTCGGCGGCGCACTGATGGGCCTGGCCATCGACTATCCAATCCACCTGATCAGTCACAGCACCGAACCGCAGATCCGCAAGGCCCGGCGCTGGATCTTACTTGGTGCAATCACCACGGCCATCGCGTTCCTGGCGATCACGGTCG
Organism: Pseudomonadota bacterium; assembly: GCA_039028795.1. GTDB lineage: Bacteria > Pseudomonadota > Alphaproteobacteria > Rhodobacterales > Rhodobacteraceae > Thermohalobaculum. The sequence goes on along the minus strand of JBCCHJ010000012.1, from coordinate 21,489 downwards.
CCGGGATCGAAGCTCTCACACAGATCGGCGTTTTCGTTGCCACGGGGTTGGTTGGGGCCGCTGCCACCTGCTTATGGCTCGGCTCTGGTTTTGCGGCCGGACGGCTACGCCCGGCTGGATGGCATCCCAGCAGTATCCTAATGCCTCACCCTGTCTCTACGCTGGCCGGAGTTGCGCTGATCGCGGGGGTGGCTTTGTGGCTGTCGCCCAGTGGAAAACCCAGCAGCATGGTCAAGATCCCGGGCAGCGTGAAAGCAGATATCACCCGCATGGGCCAGTTGCAGGACCTCCCGTCAGGCCGCCTGAGGATCGAGGTGACCGGCAAAAACTTGACCGAGCTTCTAAGGGCTCAGAAACAACTCCAACCGGTTCTGGACGCGGCACAGGTGGATCAAGTCTTGGGCCGCTGGCAGATGCTGGTGGATCTGATCCCATTCAGCGATGTCGCGCCGCCCACTCCCAACAATGTGACCAAGAACCTGCCAGATGCCCTGGCCCAAGCAGGCCTGGCCACAACATTCGCAGCTGAGGTCTCAGAGGCCTACACCGCAGCCTATACCACCGCCGCAGCGCCAAAGCCAATTCCCATCGATCTTTTGGAAGGTTCCGGCCTTGGTACGCTGATTTGGCGGGAAAACGACGTCCTCACCGGCACCGTGCATCTCTGGAACGTCCAGGACCCCGGTACCTTGGCCCAAGCGGTTATCGGCATGAATAACCCCAACATTCGTTTCGTTAACCAACAGATCCGCATCTTCGAGCAACTCAGGAAGCTGACGACCACCGTCCTGCAAAGTCTGGGCATCGGGGCCGTGCTGGCCCTGATCTTCCTCGCCCTGTTCCGCCGCGATGCGCTGCAGATCGCCATCGCCACGGCGGCTGCCACGGCCCTGACCGCTTTGATCATCAGCCTTGTGACCGGAACGCTGGGCATCTTCCAAATCGTCGCGCTTGTCCTTGTGACAGGAATCGGCATCGACTACGGCCTCTTTCTGCGCAATGATGATGACGAACAGGCCTTCCAAGTCGCGGCCAGCTCGGTAACCCGTTGCGCCGTCACGACTTTGATTGCCTTTGTCACGATGGCATTTTCAGGTGTGACGGTGCTGCAGAATATCGGAATGACGGTCTCGGTGGGTGTGCTGGCCATGCTTGTGGCCCATCTTCTGCGTATGCCGCGACGGGGGCGTGGATGAGCAGCTTTGCCCTCAGCGACATCACCATCTCTGCCCGGGCTGCCGTTTCTGCCGTCGGGTCGGGGAAAGATGCACATATCCGGGCGATGGAAACGCTCACCACTGGTTTGCGCCCATGCGACTTCGACCCAGTGAACCTCAACTGCTTCATTGGCCGGGTCGAAGGCGTCGAAGCCACGGCCTTCCCCGCGGCACAGGCCGCCTTTGACAATCGCGCCACGCGCCTGATGGCCATGGCGTTGGCCGCCGATGGCTTCGATGATCACATCGCTCGGGTCATGTCGGCCCATGGACCTGCGCGCATCGGCCTGGTGCTGGGCACCTCAACCTCTGGCGTCGAGTTTCTGGAAACGTGCTATCGCCGCCGCCCGGCGGACGGCCCCTTGGAAGACAGCTATTCCATCCGCCACCACAATGACCACCACGCGGTAACTGCGTTCCTTGCCGAACATTTGGGCCTGGAAGGCCCGGCTTTCACGATATCGACCGCCTGCTCTTCTTCGGCAAAGGCCATGGTCGACGCAGCGCAGCTGATCCAGCTTGGAATCTGCGATGCGGTGATCGCGGGCGGGGTCGACAGCCTTTGTATGACGTCGCTTTATGGCTTCGAGTCGCTTGAACTGGTGTCCCGCAATCCCTGCCGCCCGATGGACGCCGCCCGCGACGGCCTGTCGATCGGTGAAGGTGCAGCCTTGATGTTGCTGGAGAAAGGCGCCGGGGGACCCTACATGTCCGGCTACGGGGAAAGTTCCGATGCCATCAACATGTCGACGCCGCCGCCGGACGGTGCAGGGGCCGTTGCGGCCCTGACCTCTGCCCTGACCCGAGCGAATCTAACGCCTGCCGACATCTCCTTCACCAAACTGCACGGCACGGCGACCCCGATCAATGATCTGGCGGAAACGGCGGCCCTTGGCGCTGTGATCCCGAAAGAAACCCCGGCCGCATCCCTAAAAGGTTTGATCGGCCACACGCTCGGGGCCGCAGGGGCCATTGAAACCGTCATGGCCCTGGATGCGATCGAGGCCGGCCTTCGCCCCGGCACGGCAGGCCTTAGCGACATAGATGGCCAGATCGACGTGACAATCCAACAAAGCAGCCAGCCTGCAGAAATGAAGCATGTTCTTTGCAACGCGTTCGGATTTGGCGGCTCGAACTGCGCTTTGATCCTAAGCGCCCGGTGAGTCAGTCAATGCATCCGTTTCACCTTGCCAAAAATACTCCGAGAGCGCGAGAGCAGAGCTCTCGCATTGGTCCGAAGGACTAATCGGCGTGAGCCAGAAACTCTATGTCAACGCAGCGGGCTTCACCGCGCCTGGGATCGACACTATCGAAACCCTCCACGCCCATCTCGACGGCACTCAGATCGAGCAACCCGAAGGCTGGAAACCCCAGCCGCAATCCCTGCCGCCCCGGGCCGCAAGACGCCTCTCCGCCGCAATACGACTGGCAGTGCAGGCGGCGGAGCAGATCACCCCCGCCCTACCCCCGGAGGCAGCTTGGGTCTTCGCCAGTTCGATCGGCGAGGGCGATACGCTGAACGATATCCTGGCCGCGCTCTGCCGTGAGGACATCATGATCCAACCCGTGAAATTTCAAAACGCCGTGCACAATGCCGCCCAAGGACAGTTCTCAATCGCGGTGAAAGCAGAAGGCCCTGGAACCTCGATCGCAGGCTATGACATGACCGTGGCGGCGGGATTGTTGAAAGCCATGATGCAGATCGTCTTGGAACAAGTCCCCACGGGGTTCGTGGCCTTTGATGCACCGATGCCGTCCCCCTTGCATGAAAAGCGCCCGTTCGACGTTCCGATGGCGGCCGCATTGGCGCTGTCACCCGCGTCATCGGATCAAACCATTGCGGCGCTGGACATTACCTGCGGCCCGGTCAACGAGGCGCTAACGGACCCAGACGCTCCGGTGGCCGGCTGGTTGATGTCCTCGAACAATCCGGCCCGGTATGCGCTGCCGCTGCTGACCCGCCTCTATCGCAAGGATCCAACACCGCTCACGCTGCATCTCTCGCCAAGCACAGCCCTCACCATCCAGGTCGCCGATGCTTGAAGAGGCCCGTGCGCGCATGCCCCACAAAGGGCCGATGCAGTTGATAAAGACCATCACCAAAATGGACGAAGGTAGCATCCACGCGGAACCTACAGACCATATGAACCCGGACTTTCCGCTTCGGCTGGATGGCATGCTTTACACCTCGGCCCTGGTTGAACTGGGCGCGCAGGCGGCGGCGGCTCATGCTTCGATCCACGGCGTGGGCGGGGCGCATGCCGGACTGGTTCTGGCGGTCAGCAATGTGGTGCTGCATACACAAGAGGCGCCTGAAGCGCCGCTGCAGGTCCAGGCGCAACGTGTTGCTGGCATGGACCAATCCGCACGCTATACATTCCAAGTGTCCACACGTGGTGAACCCCTGGCGGAAGGCGAACTGTTGCTCTCGATGCAGGAACGACCGGAATGAAGCGTGCCCTGGTCACCGGCGGGTCCAGCCCGATCGGGGCTGCGATCTGCAAGGAACTGGCGAACGCGGGCCTGCATGTCATTGTCCACGCCAATACCAATCTGGATGCCGCACAGGCCACAGTCGCGGACATACTCGCGCAAAATGGCAGCGCCGAGGCTCTTGCGCTTGATCTCACCGATGTGCCTAAGGCGGATGAAATCCTCACCGCCATGGCCACGGCGAACCCGATCCAGGTGCTGGTCCACAATTCCGGTTTGCACCGGGACGTGCCCTTTGCAGGGATGAGCCTGGAAGACTGGCAGCGGGTCATCGACGTGAACCTCACCGGGCTTTATGCCGCGCTGCGCCCACTGATCATGCCGATGATGCGCACGCGCTGGGGCCGCGTGGTTGCGATTTCGTCGCTGACCGCTGTCACGGGCAACCGGGGCCAGTCGAACTATGGTGCCGCCAAGGGCGGAATGCTGGCCTTTGCCAAATCGATCAGCCGCGAATACGCAAAACGCGGGATCACCGCCAACGTCGTCGCCCCCGGCCTGATCGCCACGCCAGACACCGAAGCCTTAGACAGTTTCGACCATCTGAAGGAACTATGTCCCATGGGGCGGGCAGGAACGCCGGAAGAGGTCGCGGGGACCGTTGAATTCTTGGTATCTGACCGGGCGAGCTATATAACAGGGCAACTGCTTGCGGTTGACGGAGGCACAAGCTGATGAACGCACCGGTCAAGGACTTCAACACTACCACGCGATCCAAAACCTGCGACGTCATGATCATCGGTGGCGGTCCTGGCGGCTCTGCAACAGCGGGCATGCTCGCGCGCCAGGGACTGAATGTCGTGCTGGTCGACAAAGATCACCATCCGCGCTTCCACATCGGCGAGTCCCTGCTGCCATTTTCGATGCCGATCCTAGATGATCTGGGCCTGTTGGACCGCGTGCACGAAATCGGCGTGGTCAAACGCGGAGCCGAATTCATCGACGATCAAGGCTCGAAGGAAGTGGTCTTTGAATTCCGGCGGGCGTTTTTTGGCGGGCCGAAGCACGCCTATCAAGTGCGCCGGTCCGAATTTGACAAACTGCTCTTTGACCGCGCGGGAGAGTTAGGCGCAGAAACGCTGCAAGGCACGACGGCCAAGGTCACTGGGCTGGAGGACAACCAAGCCACCATCCGCACCCGCGACGAACACGGCATTGAAACGGATTGGACAGCTAACTTCCTGATCGACGCATCGGGCCGCTCGACCCTGGTCTCCAAAATGCTGTCTGAAAAGACGCCCGACCCTCGCAACACATCAGCGGCCATTTTTGGCCATTTCCACGGCGTTGAACGAAGCCAGGGCGAACGCGCGGGCAATATACGCATTCACCTGACCAATCCCGGCTGGATGTGGCAAATCCCTCTGCGCGATGGAACGACGTCCATCGGGCTGGTGGCACCGGGCGACTACATGGCCGCGCGCGACGGCGGCATCGACCCGTTCTTCCGCGCCCATTGCGCTCGGCATCCCCATATCCAGGCGATGATCGAAGATGCAGAGCTGGTCGAACCACTCCGGGCCACCGGCAATTTCTCGTACCGATCAACCCATGCCGTGGGGACCTGCCACGTCAAAGTCGGCGATGCATATGGATTTTTGGACCCGATCTTCTCGACCGGCGTGCACTTGGCGCTTTTGTCCGCGCAAGAGGCAAGCCAGCTGATCCTGCAGGCCATTAAAGACCCAAAAGGTCATGCGAAGCGCCTGGACTCCTACGAAAAGAAGATCCGCGATCGCTACACCTACGTCTCGTGGTTCGTCTACAACATCCACGACCCGACCTTCCGGCAGCTGGTGATGAACCCGCAAAATATCCTGGGCTGTGAAGAGGCTGTAATTTCGCTTCTGGCAGGGGATTTCCGGCAGGATTGGCGGCTTCGATCCAGAATTGCCTTGTTCAAATTCTTCCGCTACATGCTCGACCGAGGTCAAAAAACAGCAGCAGCCTAAGGCGGATATTCGTGGTTCAGTCCCAAGAGTTCAGCACCCTGCGCGGCGAAGTCGCCGCAATGATAGTCGAAGCGCTGGTCTTGGACGACGTGACCCCTGACGAAATCGAGCCAGAAGCGCCGCTATTTGGCGATGGCCTGGGTCTCGACAGCATCGATGCCCTGGAAATTTCATTCGCGATTGCCCAGAATTATGGGATCAAACTGCGATCAGATGATGAAAATAATGCACAGATCTTCGCGTCATTGAATGCATTGACGACTTATATTGGCGAACATCGCGCCTGAAGTGGTAAGGTATCCCAATGCAAGGGGTGGTTATTTTTGCGGGACTGGCGGCTGCGGCCGTGCTGGGCGCTTTTGGCATCCTCCGTGTCCAGACTGTAGATATGGTGTATATGGCGGCAACGGTTTGGGCCTCGGCTAAGATTGCGCTGCTTTGGGGACTGGATCGAAAGGCTGTGTTCGGCACTGCGATTGCCGCAGCCATGATGTTGCTGGTGTTGCGACTGATGTTCATTGACCTGCGTTATGCCCCCTATTTGGTCATATTGCCGGCAAATCTGTTCATCGCCTACATTTTTGCCCGGGGCATGGTGCCCGGGCGGCAGCCTATTCTGCTGGAACTGATCGAACTGATGAACCGGCATCCCTTGGACAACCCGCGCTTCATCCGTTTTGTCCGCGGCCAATGCCTGCTTTGGGCGGTGCTGTCCTTCACCACAGCTGTTTTGGCATTTCTCAGCCTGGTCTGGGGAACAACCAATCCCGCAATCATTACGGTGCTGGGCGTGATCGTTATAGCGCAGCTGATCTGGCTGCCGCTCAGCCATATTTACGCAGGAATGCGATATGGCAGGCCCGAGCGTCTTTGGGACACGATCCAGACGCTGTCCCGGCCCGAAGGCCGGGCCCTCATCACACCTTGATGGCGGCTTCATTGGAACGCCTTGGAACCATTCCGTTCTGCCTTGTGACGGACGGCATCCGAACCTGGGATGACTTCCTGGCAGATGTCGGGGCTGCCAGGGGCCTTGGCGGATCGAATGACGCACTCTGTAGCTTGGTACAGGGCAGATACCATTTCACCGTCAGCCTCATGGCGGCGATGTTGGACGATGTGCCCATCCTGATGCCGCCCTCCCAGGCGCAGAAGGCCTTCACCGCGGTATTGGACGGCTGGGATAAACCAGGTTCACTGGCCCCCGATTGGCAGCCTGATGGAGGCGCCGTTGCGGCTGATCCCGCCGAGTTTGCCCAGACGCCGGGCGAGGTGCATGTCTTCACCTCGGGTTCTACGGGGCGGCCCGCGGCCCATGTGAAATCATGGACCAGCCTTGCGGGTGGGGCCCGGCTGACCTCGGACCTCATCGACCGGGCCGCGTTGACCCGCGAAGAAACGATCATTGCAGGAACGACGCCGCATCAGCACATGTACGGGCTTGAAGCAGCGATTTTTGCCGGGCTGGCGCATGGCTGGTGCCTTTATGATCAAACGGTCTTCTACCCCGAAGATCTGCAGTCGTTATGCGCCCGTGCGGCCAACGCAGGGCTCAGCGCTGTGGTCCTGGTCACCAGCCCTGCGCACTTACGCTATCTGGCACCTGCCATCGCTGAAAACCCGATGATCCGTTGCGTCCTGTCGTCCACCGCTCCACTCAGCCGCGGATTGGCCGCGCAGGTCGAGCGCGATGGATGCCCGCTGTTTGAAATCTACGGCAGCACGGAAACCGGTTCCCTGGCCTGGCGCCAGACAACGGTCGGGGACATCTGGGAGCCGATGGATACGTTTCAGCTAATCGAAACCCCGCGCGGCTGGTCAGCGGTGGCGCCGCATCTCAGCGGAACCATGCCGCTGGGCGATTTGCTGGAACGGGTGGGCACGGGTTTCCGCCTGACCGGGCGGCAAAGCGATATGGTTCAAATTGCCGGTAAACGGCAGAGCCTGTCCGCACTAAACGCGGCGCTGCAATCCATGCCCGGCATTCAGGATGGCATCGTTTTGCGCCGGATTGTGGACAGCGAAGACAAACTGGCCGTCGCCATTGTGCCGCTAGACAAAGAACGTGACGCTCCCGACCATCTGCATCGTGCGGCAAGACGCCATATGCTGCGCCATCTCGACCCGGTTTTTGTGCCGCGCCGCATGCATTTCATTGAGGCCCTGCCCCGGAATGAAACGGGTAAGATCATGTCGGCGGATCTGCAGCGGATCGCCGATGAGATCTTCACCGGGTCAGATGGTACTGCGGAACCATCCGCCGCTGCTTCTTCTGGTGGCGGTTGAAACAGGACGCCTTTAGGCAGAATCAGCCCTGAGTTAGGCATCGGCGTTGGTAACAGTCGCCCGCACCAGTTCCGCCACCTTTTTGCGCAACCAAAGATGACCTGGGTCTTTCTTCATTTTCGGATGCCATGTGGCGATCACGTCAAAGCCTGGACTGTCAAAGGGAAGCGGCTTTATCGCCACGTGCTCGGTATTGTCGAGCGCAAGGCGCCGGGGGAACACGGTGACCAGGTCCGTCGATTGCACAGCTTTCAGCGCAAGATTGAAGCTCGGCATCGAAACCGACACTCGTCGTTGCATGCCCATGGTCTCCAGCACCTCGTCGACCGGCCCAGCGAAGGACGCCGACCGGGGCGACACCAAGATGTGTTCCAGGTCGCAGAACCGCGCAGGCGACAGGTCAGCATCTGCCAGGGGATGACCGTGGCGCATGACGACGACGAAACTCTCCCGATACAATACCTGCCGGATCGCACTTGAATCACTTAAGGTAGGCGTGGCAACCAACAGGTCGGTCGTGTCGATGGTCGTGCCGGAACCGCCGATCAGGGACATCGCAAATCGAACGCCCGGGGCTTCTCGCATCATATCCCGCAAAGCGCTTATGAGCACGGCCGAGAAAATGTAATCGGTCGATGCGATCGAGAAGGTCCGATCACTCAGCGCCGGATCGAATGGGACACGTTCGCGAACAATTCGCGTCAGGGCGTCAATCCCCGCGGAAAGTTCCGGCAGGATTTCCTCTGCCACCGGGGTCCGCGCCATACCATGCGCGTTACCGACCAGAAGCGGATCATCGAACAGATCTCTAAGCCGTGCCAACTGGGCTGACATTGCGGGTTGCGAGATGCCCATACGACGCGCAGCGGCTGTCACGCCCCGGGTTTCAAGAAGTGCACGCAGCGATGACAACAGCGCCAGATCAGCCCTCGTTAAATCCATATCAGTTATGCTCATCATATTTGATAACAATTTAACTTTAGTCTGACGCTGCGGAATACTCAATCCACCGGCGGCGTTGCCGCCACAGAACTGTGCGTGGATCGAGCTAGGAGACTTCTGCATCACGTCCGTGCCAAATCCCGCGCCCTTCAGGAGAAGAACGATGAAAACCGCCCTCAAAATCGCCGCCGCTTTCTTGTTTCTGACAGCAGCCGCACCTGGCGCAAGTTTCGCTGACGAAAGCCCCGCAGCCATTGTCGAGAAATACATTGACGTCGTCGTCAACGGTCGCCAATTCGATCGCATCGACGAATTCGTGGCCGAAGATCTCATTCAGAGAAATCCAAACCTTCTGAACGGGCGCGAACCGCTTCGGCAGTTCTGGACGGATTTCATGGGCAAGAATGCCGAGGCCCGTTTCACGGTTGCGCGGGTCATTGCCCAAGGCGATCTGGTTGTCGAACACAGTCTTTTCCAAGGCTCACCGGGTGATCGCGGGATTGCCGTGGTCGACATCTATCGTGTCGAAGATGGCCTCATCGTGGAACATTGGGACGTCGTGCAACCGATCCCGGAAACCTTCGCAAGCGGCAACCACCCCGTCCTTGACGAATAGGCGACGGGGCAGCGCCAAATATAAAACACGGCGACGGAATGTGACCTGAGACGCCTTTAATGCACGATAGCTCTGTAACCCCATCGCACTACGTGTTCACGGCATTGTGGGTGTAATTCGACATCGGAACATTGAGCCAGACGTGCAGGAATGCCAAACTGGTACACCGAAACAAAGGATCCTTGGTAATGCTCAGGTCCGTAATTGCCGCTCTTGTTCTTTTGGCAGGCTCCTTGGCCCATGCCGTCGATTCCTCGCAAGAGATTAACTGGAACAACCTGATCCCGCCGGAACGGCCCATCGAAAACCCGATCCTTGAACTGGATGAGGACAGCCGTTTCAAGCTGGGTGCCGTTGTCAGTTATCGTGCCGACCTGCGCCTTGGCTTCTTCGATGAGGGCAGTCTCGAACACAAGACGATGCTCAAGATGGAGGCCGAGCTCCACGCCGAAGGCGTTGATATCGATGCGATGATCGCCGCAGTTGACGAGATGGAAGAAGAGATCCAGCGCCGCGGGTCCGAAACCGTCAAGGACCTGGATGGCAAGATCGTGCGCATTCCTGGCTTCGCGCTGCCGCTGGAGTTTTCCGATACGGGCGTGACGGAGTTTTTGCTGGTGCCCTATGTCGGCGCATGCATCCACACCCCTGTGCCTCCACCGAACCAGATCGTTTTCGTCGAATTGCGGCAAACCTACCGGTCCCATAACCTCTATGATCCGGTCTGGATTACCGGCCAACTTAAGATCCAGCCGTCTAGTAAGGCTTTGACCTACGTGGACGGGACCGCTGACGTCGCCACCGGCTATACAATCGATGCCATTTTGGTCGAGCCCTATGAGTAAGCGGCAAGCCCATTAGATCGGGAAACGGCCACCTTCGGTTGGCCGCTTTCGTCTTAGGACATCTGCATCCGCTTATTCCGCAGCCGCAGACGCCTCAGTGCGCTGATATAGCCGCAAAATTCCTGTGAAGTTGTCGTCACCATACCCCCCGGCCATTGCGTCCCGCATCACCTGCCGGGTTGCCTGGCTGATCGGCATACGGTCACCGGCAGCTTCGATATAGCCGAAATCCTTCTCAACCAGATCAACCGGGAACATCGGCGGGAAGGCCCCCGAAAGCATCATCCCTGCCGTGGCCTTTGCCGCCGGGCTGGTCACGGGCACCGCACCCAGAATTTCAACGGCGCTTTCCGGGGTGACGCCATTTCGGCCAAACATCCCGATCAACTCGGCCATCGCAGCCGCCTGGATACCCAGCAGCGCATTCACCGCCAGCTTTACTGCCGCACCGGCCCCAACGGCGCCGGCATGGTGAACTGTGCTGCCCATGGCATCCAAGACCGGCCTGGCGGTGCTCAGTGTCTCTGGCGTGCCTCCAACCAGGAAGATCAACTGCGCAGCTTCGGCTTGGGGCCGCGACCCTGCCAGCGGCGCATCCAGAAACTGGACGCCCCGCGCTTTGGCGGCATCTGCCAGGCTGCGCACGTGGTCAATGGTCAGCGTTGAACATTCAATGGCGACCGACCCAGCCTGCATGGCAGGCAATGCGCCGGTTTCTTCATTCAGCCAAACTTCGAACGAAGCTTCATCGTCCCGGACCATCGAGATGATGACATCCGCCTGCTCTGCCGCCGCCAAAGGCGAACTTGCCCGCTTAGCACCCAGGTCCACCAAGGGATCTGCTCGCGCGGCCGTTCGGTTCCAGACCGCCACGTCAAAACCGGCTTTGATAAGGTTTGCAGCCATGCGCGATCCCATCGCGCCAAGCCCTAGGAATGCGATCTTAAGTGTCATGAGAGAGGTCCTTTCAAACTGGGAAGATTGATCAGGCGGCAATCGCAGCCTCACCGATATGCGGAACCGGGTCGGTAACCAGATCCAGAGCAAACGTCCGTTCCGGGTCCAGGTGCGCGGCCAGTTCATCACCGAACCGGCGCGAATAAGAGCCTTCGGTTCGGCTGGAAGAATCAATGCGAAGAAGCGTGGTCATAACGGTATCTCCAATTTCAGCCGCAGGGGGCGGTGTGGTGGAGATATTTATTCAAGCGATATCCTCATAAAATATGTTTTCATGAATTACATAAGTGCATATTCTGCATGAATGAATGTGAACGATTTGAATCTCTTTGCCGAGGTCGCCAGAACCGGCTCGTTCGCCGCCGTCGCCAAGGCACGCAACATAGATCCGTCCTCAGTGTCACGGGCGATCGCCGGGCTGGAGGCATCCCTGGGCGTCCGGCTCTTCCAACGCACCACCCGGCGGATGAGCCTGACGGAAGAGGGCGAGGTTTACCTCTCGCGCGCGGTTCCCCTGGCAGAGGAACTCTCAGCCTTACGCGCCGAAACCCGGCAGGGCCGCGAACACCCGACGGGCACCTTGCGTCTGACTGCCAGCGTCACTTTTGGCCAGAATGCCATCGTCCCTATGATGCCGGAGTTTCGCCGGACCTATCCGGATATCTCATTGGATTGCATCTTTACCGACGCCAATGTCGATCTGGTGGCGGAACGCATCGATCTGGCGGTCCGTCTGGCACCAGCCGTCGAAGGCGACGTGATCGTCACGAAGCTTGCAGACACCCGGTATCGCGTCGTTGCCAGCCCTGGCTATATCGAAACCCACGGGCGGCCCACGGCACCACAAGGGCTGACAGATCACGACTGCATTCTGTTCAACCTGCGGGACTGGCGGTCACGCTGGAGGTTTCGGGACCGCAGGGGCAAGACAGATGACGTGCCGGTTCAGGGCCGGCTTGTTCTGTCACCCGCCGGGGCGCTCCGCGATGCAGCGATTGCAGGGCTGGGACCAGCGCTGCTGGCAGACTGGCTGATCGGGGCAGACCTCGCCAACGGTGATCTGGTCGATCTTTTCCCGGATTTCGACGTGACCGCGACCAGCTTCAACACTGCCGCTTGGATTGTCTATCCAAGCCGGTCCTACCTGCCGGCCAAGGTTCGGGCCATGATCGACTTCATGAAGGACCGTTTTCAGAACACGTCATGGCTTACAGAAAGCAAGTCGTGACGGCCGATTCAGATTGTGGTTGTTGACCCGTCATCCGCCATCAGCGATCATCGAATTCTCACCCAGCCGAGGCGCCGATGACCGCTGCGATGATTACCCTCGCCAATTTGCGCTTCCGCTGGCAGGCGGCCGGGCCAGATATTCTGGATATCGCGGATTTCAACGTTGCGGCGGGCAAACGCGTGTTTCTGCGCGGCCCCAGCGGCAGCGGAAAAACCACGCTCTTGAACCTGCTGGGCGGGGTGGCGACGCCGCAAACCGGAAAGGTGCAGGTGATGGGCACGGATCTGACCGGTTTAAGCAGCGCCAACCGCGATGCGTTCCGGGCGGACCATATCGGCTTCATCTTCCAGCTTTTCAATCTGGTGCCATATCTCGGACTGATCGAAAACGTCACCCTGCCCTGCCGGTTTTCCCGCACACGGCGGAACCGGGCGACGCGTAGCGGCACGTTAGAGGTAGAAGCCGAGCGGCTGCTGACCCAAATGCACTTGGATGTGCCGGCGCTCCGGACGCGCCCGGTGGCTGAACTGAGCGTCGGGCAACAGCAGCGTGTGGCTGCCGCCCGTGCCCTGATCGGTGCACCAGAGTTGATCATCGCGGACGAGCCGACCTCGTCCATCGACGCGGATGCCCGCGATGCGTTCCTGGACCTGCTTTTCACCGAAGTTGACGCTGCCAAAAGCACGCTTTTGTTCGTCAGCCATGACGCGGGGTTAGAGCCGCGGTTCGAGACCACCGTGCATCTTCCAGAAATCAACAGGGCAGCCTGAAATATGGATTTCCGGGCGCCTTATCAGACAAACGCACCGCGTGCCCTCCCACCCGGTATTCTGCCCCCGGACCCCGTCAATGGGCCCCTAACGCAAGGTGAGAACAGTTCCGAAGTACGCGAAAATTTTAAGCTAAATCTAAACCGGTTTTGCCAGCTTGGATTCTTCCCAATATCATACTGCCAACACCGTCGGCGCCGGATGGCGATCTCTAACCGCCAAAGAAAGCCCAGCCGAGCAGCCACCGCCGGGGCCGTTCACAGGCAGGTAAACACGGCCCAATACCGTTCTAAGACCCACGCTCAATCGATCGCGCCCCACGGCGCCTGGGCCTACATAGGGCCGACGCTTGATGCGTGGCGTCAGGCGACGGCGACGAGGCGCGACTGATGGAAATCCTCGCGCTCGCTTTGAAAAGCCTTTGGAACCGGAAGGCAACGGTGCTGCTGACCATATTGGCCATCGCGGTCTCGACGGCTCTGCTCTTGGGGGTCGAGAAAGTCCGCACTCAGGCGCGCGCCAGCTTCGCCAACACGATCTCAGGCACCGATTTGATCGTCGGCGCCAGGTCCGGCGGCACGCAGCTTCTGCTCTATTCCGTCTTCCGGATCGGCAACGCCACAAACAACATCTCTTGGCAGACCTATGAGCGTTTCGCCACAAGGGACGAGGTTGCCTGGACCATCCCAATCTCCCTGGGCGACAGTCACAGGGGATATCGCGTCCTGGGCACCAGCAAGGGCTATTTCGACCATTACCGCTATGGCCGGAGGCAAACCCTGACCATGGCAGAAGGCGCGTCCTTCGACGATCTTTTCGACGCAACCCTGGGCTGGGACGTGGCGCAGGAACTTGGATACAAAGTTGGCGATCCAATTGTCATCGCCCATGGCCTGGGCGCCCAAAGCTTCTCGAAGCATGATGACAAACCGTTCCAGGTCTCTGGCATTCTGGCCAAAACCGGCACGCCGGTGGACCGCACCGTGCATGTCTCGCTTGAGGCCATCGAGGCCATCCATATCGACTGGAAGGATGGCGCCAAGATCCAGGGCCTGACAATCACCCAGGACGAGGTGCGCCAGATGACCCTGCGTCCCAAGGCGATCACCGCCTTCATGGTTGGTCTGAAGTCGAAATTCGCGACCTTCAACCTGCAGCGCGAGATCAACGAGTACCGGCGCGAGCCTCTGCTGGCCATTCTGCCCGGCGTCACCTTGCAGGAACTGTGGGACCTGATGGGAACCGCGGAACAGGCGCTGTCTGCGATTTCGGTCTTCGTGGTGGCGACAGGCCTCTTGGGCATGCTGATTATGTTGCTGGCGGGCCTGAGCGAACGACGGCGCGAGATGGCGATCCTGCGCTCGGTCGGCGCCCGGCCTGGACATATCTTCGGCCTGCTGGTGGCCGAGGCGATGGCGCTGACGGTCGCCGGTGCTGTGCTGGGTTTGGGGCTTTTGTACGGCGCCCTGGCTGTCGCCCAGCCGATCATCGACCAGGAATTTGGGCTCTACCTGGCGATAACGCCACCCACCCCAAGGGATATGCTGCTGCTGGGCCTCGTGATTGCTGCAGGCTTCATCGCAGGGGCAATCCCGGCCTGGAAAGCCAGCCGCCAATCGCTGGCCGACGGGATGATCGTCCGGGTCTAAGCACCTGGATAAGCCAGGGGCTCCAAATGCCAAACACTCACATCGACTGAACCAAATGGCGCATCGACGTGACTAACGGTCATGCATCCCCTTTGGAGTCGAAGACATGAACGTAAAATACCTCGCCGCAGCCCTGATACTCAGCTTGGTGCCCACCATGGCTTCGGCCACCTCCTGGCAGGTCGACATCGGTGCGTCTCAGGTCAACTTCGACTATACGAAGGACGGCGCCTCCACGACTGGAAAGTTCGAGGCCTTCAGCGGCACCGGTTGGTTGGATCCGGGCGCGCCGGACACCGCTGAACTGGTAATCCAGATCGACACATTCAGCATCGATTTGAATGACCGCCTGGCCAGCATCTATGCCACATCCGCCGAATGGTTCGATTCAAAGAACCACCGCTTTATCACCTACCGGCTGACCAAGCTGTCGCCTCGGTCGGACGGGCAGTTCGATGCCCAGGGCCTTCTGAGCGTAAGGGGTGAGACCAAACCGGTCACATCGGTGATTTCTTTGCACTTCGACGGCCCGAAGGCGACCGCTTCCGGTTCCCTGAAGATCGACCGCAGCGATTACCTGCTGGGATATGGGCCCAGCATGGCGTTGGTGGATATCGGCTCGAAAGTGGCGGTCCGCTTTGACCTGCGTGCGCGCCAAGCGAATTAGAGTGCGTTTGTCGGGAACGGGGCGGGGCAGGAGACCAAGCGGGTGGGATTCCAGCCCGCTCTTCCCTACTAAGGACCGATGACCGAATTCACGGAAATCCCAGTCCTTGATGTCAGCGCCCTGCACCGGGACGACCCGGCCGCGACCCAACGCCTGGCGGAAGAGTTTCGCATGGCCTACGGCACCACCGGATTCGGCTATATCGTCAATCACGGCGTCCCGCAGGACCTGATCGACCGGGTCTTCGCCGCATCCGCCCGGTTCCACGCCCTGCCCCGGGCCGAAAAGATGAAGGTGGAACTGAACGCGCTCCATCGCGGCTTCATCCCGATCAACACCTCGACCGATGTGAATTCGAAACTGGCCGAGGTGAAACGCCCGAACCAGTCCGAAAGCTTCATGATGATGCGAGAGGACGGACCCGATGCCCCCGATGTTCTGGCCGGGGCGTATTTGGCGGGCCCGAACCAGTGGCCCGACCTGGCCGGATTTCGCGAGGATGTGACGGCCTATCACGATGCATTGGTTGATCTGGGCCAAAAGCTGATGCGTCTGGCGGCGATGTCCATCGACGCAGATCCGGAAGACCTGGCGCCCGCCTTCGAGCGGCCGACAACCTGGCTGCGCCTGCTGTTCTATCCGCCAACGGACCCGACGGAGGACGATGACCTATACGGCTCGGCCCCGCATACCGACTTTGGCTGCCTGACCATTCTGGCCCAGGACGATGTCGGTGGGTTGCAGGTACAAACCCCGGCAGGCGCCTGGATCGACGCCCCCCGCCTCCCGGGCAGCTTTGTCGTCAATGTCGGCGACATGCTGCACCGCTGGTCCAACGGACGGCTGCTGTCGACCCCGCACCGGGTGATCAACCGGTCGGGACGAGAACGCTATTCCTGCCCGTTTTTCTTCGACCCCAATGTCGCGACCCGCATCGCACCCCTGCCCTGCTGCACCGGGCCGGATGAACCTGCCAAGTTCGAACCGCTAATCTTCGGTGACTTCCTGCGCGGGGAGCTAGAGGCCGGGTATCAGAAGCATAAGAAGGGCTAAGTGAGAGGTGTTTTTCCTGGTTTCCGGTTAAGGTGGAAAAAAGCGGAAGCTATAAAGCTGATGGATCACTCCCATTTTTTCTCTACTAAAAGATCTTTTGGGACCTCAAACGATACGAACGAGTCGGGTAGCTCCGCTTGCACCGATGCGAGTTGTTGCCACATTTCCACTGCTGCCACCGCTGCCTCAAAGTCGATCAGTGGCTCCCATATTGGAGTGCCATCAGGACCTTTCCGTCGATTACGTTCAAAGCAGTGCTGAACGCGTAACTTGAAGGTCTCAAAGTCACCTCGAACGAGATCTCCCCGCAACCGCTTCCTTACAAAGTCGATTGCCTTCGCCTCATCTGGATCTTCGATCGACCTAATGATTCCGCTGCCAGGTCGATGATTGAATGCACAGAGATCATCGACCGATCCACGAGTTACATTTTCAAAAGAGATAGAACGGACCCGGAGACGCCGCACAATACCACGTAGGTCAGACAAGAAGCGCTTGCCGCCTGATCCTCTTTCCAGTGGTTCTCCCGTCAGAACGTGGCGCATTGTCTGCGTTGCTTTGATGCTGACGACACGCGCATTATCGGGAATAAGGAGGAGGAGCGTAATGTTGTGAGTACGCGGGATCATTTCAAAGGTATTGGCTGCATTTTGTGCAGCACCCAAACGCACTCGGAGAACATTCGAGGTAACGCTACCTATCGTGAACAAGCCATTGAAATCATTTGCTACGCCGCCCACTGACTGCTCCTGGGCCGCGCTGCCAGTGCCTCCCAGAGATACGTTGCCAATAGCACCTGTAGCAGACGCTGCAACGCTTCTAAGAAGCTCTCGCGAGCGCCGATCCAATCCTCTCTCAATGTTCTCTGTCGCGAATAGTGGTAGAGCGGGTACCAAGACTTGTTCGCCCGTAATCCCACCATCGGTCCGCGCCCGCTGAGCAAGGAAAGACTGTGCTACATTGCTCGTATCCGCGAATACGCTCAAATCCGAAAACACATCGTATGGTAAGTTGCGCCTTTTCGGTATCACCGATAGCTGCAATCTCACCAAGTAAGGGGTATGCCCAGATATCTTTGGAATACTTCTCAAATAATTGTTTAGGTTTTCCACCTCCTGCACCAGAGCATTTGCCGTGGAATATCGCGTAAACGGATCAGATGCGCTGATGTCATCTGCGTCAGGGGCCTCCGCAGCATCCGGCTCTGGAGGTTCAGGTGTTTCGGGGTCTGCAACTTCGGGATCGCCAGATGGAATAGCCTTAATCGATACAGCCGCCCGTATCTCGCGTCTCAGAAGGTCAACAAATAAACCGGTAAGCGGAACGCTTTGCTCGAACGCTTTTGCTCCGTCAATTTCAAAATCTGGAGATAAAGCCTCGATAACTTCATCATTAAATGGGGTGCGAGCGAGGACGGCCAAATGGGTTGTTGCAGCTTCCGATTGGTTCGATGGTGGAACGAATTCTTGCCTATCGGTGATGATGCTTGCGCAACTCGCAAGAATAAAAATCGAAAACAACTGTACAGGCCATTTCATAATATCTTTCCTCAAAATTGGCCGTCGGCGATTCTGAAGATTAATCGCCAAAAATTTAAGGAATGCAAGGCCGCTCGGATGACGTTGGACCAGCAAATCATTTCCGCTTTCGAGACAAAGCAGAGCCTACTCCGCCGCCTCAATCACCCCCATCTCTGCCATCGCCCCGGCAGCCATCTCGAAGGATTTCAGCCGGGCTCCGTGATCAAAGATATTGCCGTTCAGGATCACCTCGTCAGGCTGATACCGCCCAATGAACTCCCGCAGCCCGGTCCGCACGGCCTCGGCCCCCCCGACAACGGAACAGCTCATCGCCTGATCGACCAGCCGGGTCACGCCAGTCCCCAGCACCGCGTCGATATCCTCGACCGGCGGCGGCAAGGGGCCGGGCTGCCCGCTCCGCAGATTTGCAAAGGCCTGTTGCATGGATGATTTCAGCACCCTGCCCTCTTCATCCGTGTCGGCGCCGAACACATTCAGCGCCATCATGAAATACGGAGTATTCAGGTGCACCGAGGGTTTGAACAACCGGCGATAGACCTCGATCGCCTGGTCCAGGGATGCGGGCGCGAAGTGCGAGGCAAAGGCATAGGGCAGGCCCAGATGCGCGGCCAGTTCGGCCCCGTATAGGGACGAGCCCAGAATCCACACCGGCACTTTCGTGCCCGCGCCCGGGACCGCGCGCACCGCTTGTCCGGGCTGCGCATCGTCCAGATAGGCGATCAGCTCCACCACATCCCGGGGAAAATTGTCCTGGTCCTTGCCGCGGCGCAACGCCATGGCCGTGCCCATATCCGTGCCGGGCGCGCGGCCCAGCCCCAGGTCGATGCGGTCGCCATGCAAGGCCGCCAAGGTGCCGAATTGTTCAGCAATCACCAGCGGCGCATGGTTCGGCAGCATGATCCCGCCCGAGCCAACCCGGATCGTAGACGTCCCCGCCGCCACATGGCCGATCACCACCGCCGTCGCGGCCGAGGCTATCCCTGGCATGTTGTGATGCTCGGCCAGCCAATACCGATTGTAGCCCCAGCGTTCGGCGTGCTGGGCCAAGTCCAGCGTCTCTTGAAACGACTGGGCGGCGGTGCCGCCCTCGACAATGGGCGCAAGATCCAGAACGGAATAGGGGATCATGGCGGGCTCCTTTCGAAGAAAGCCTACACCACAACCTCCATCCCGTCACAGGCGATTTCCCAGCCGGCGGCTTCGGCCTCGGTTCTTTCCGGCCCCTGCCCCCAAACCGGATTGGTGTTGTTGATGTGCACGAAGATCTTTCGCTTCACATCCAGATCCGCGAAGGCGGCAATGGACCCATCCGGCCCGGACATCGACATATGCCCCATGCGTGCCCCGGTCTTCTGGCCGACCCCCTGGCGGATCATCTCATCATCCTGCCAAAGCGTGCCGTCGAACAGTACCGCCTCCGCCCCGCGTAAACGGTCGGCCAATTCAGGGATCATTCGGGCGCAGCCCGGAATATAGAACAGCGTCCCCTGCCCGTCCGTGATCTCGACGCCTACGGTTTGTTCGCCCATCAGATCGGTCTCGACCGTCTCGCCTTCCATGAAGAGGGGCACCTTCCCGGGCACGGCAAAAAGCGTCGCGCGCACGCCGGGCGCCAGGTCAAAACCCGCGCCCAGACCCACGACCTCCCGCGCAACAAACGCCGGATCCAGCGCATTAAAAATCGGGTTCTCGGCCAGAACCTCGGCGATCCCAGCGGTCGAGATCAGCCGGAACGCCTGTTTCTCCCTCAGGGTCAACAAGCCCGCGATATGGTCGATATCGCCATTGGTCAGTAGAACGGAACAGATCGGCGTGTCGCGCAGCCCATGCGCGCCGGGATCCCGCGGCTGCAATTCGGACCGCGCCATGATCTGGGCACGGATGTCGGGCGAGGCATTTAGCAACGCCCAATCCACCCCATCGGACGACACCGCCAAGGACGATTGCGTGGCAGCCACTAAAGGCGCCCCAGCGCGCCAGAAACTGGCCGAGTTCGGGGCGTTGCAGTTCCATTGCGGCAACCCGCCCCCGGCAGCTGCCCCGACGATCAGTGCGCGTAAGGTCAAGGGGCCCTCTCTTCATGTTGCTAAAAATACTCCGGGAGCTCGAGGGCAGAGCCCTCGACTTGACCCGCAGGGCCAAACAAACTGCAGCTTATCAACTCGGACCGATGATCTCCACCGTGACGATCCCAGGCTCTGCCACCGCCACGGCCCGGGTGAGTTCTCCGATCAGATGGGTCAGCACATAATCAGCATGGAAAGACGACGGCGCGCGCAGGGTCAATGTATCGGCCGCCCTGCTCTCACGGACCAGCGGCTGGAACCACGCTTGATAGCGCGCTTTGTCAGCCGCCTTCAGCGCCATCCGGGCCCGCGACCATTCAGATCGGTCGGTGACGACACCTGGGAAAGGCACCACAGTGGACACGGCGCCATCACCCTGCCCTGTCATCAGGGTCATGCGGTCGGCAAAATCCGGGCCAACACGGTCCCAATCCTGGGCCGAGGCAGAGAGGATCGCGTCAATCTCCACGGCATATGTCGTAACCCTGCCCCGCGCCCCTGGGCGCTTGACGGTCAAAAACCCCAGCGCCTTTAAGGCGCCGATCTCTCGCTTCACCGTGCGTTCATCGACAGACCAGAGCCGCGCGATCTCCCGCCGGCCAACAGAAAACTCACCCCGGGTCCAGTTATAGCGCGCGGTGATCAGCGTTATCAGGCGCAGCACCCGGCGCTGGGTCGAGCGATCAGCCGCCAGGGCAAAAGTCCCCAGCGCCGTCAACAGGTCATACTTGCGCACACTGGCGCCAGGACCTGTCAGATGATGTCCTTGTTGGGCCATCATGCCTGTCCCTCGGGGCTTCCCCCGATGTTGTTCCTCGACCGTCGTTGCGGCCCTGCTCTACGGGCTTAAGCCCAGCGGGCTTTGCGCCCGAAACCTTCTAGATCCAACGTAGATCAGGAAAGTGAGCGCATTAACGTCTGAAATCTCGATTCTGTCAAGTTCTGCCAGTTGCAATGGGATCTGGCTCACCGAAAACGAATCCAAATACTTAAAATGAATCCGGTTAATAGGTATTAGGGGACATATGGCATGTCCCCGTATTCACCTCTAGATGTCCCCGCAATCTGTAGCGGTGCAACATTCATGTCCCCCCATAAATTCTAGCTTCGATCTGGCAAATGTTTTGGTCGGCTTGAATTTAACCACGGGATTAGCAGCTTACCCCTACGCTGGCTACTGGTGGTTATTCTACTGTACATTTTG
>JBCCHJ010000011.1:0-111913 GCA_039028795.1 Pseudomonadota bacterium | reverse complement strand
GTCGACGAAGAACAGAACGTCCGTCCCGGACTGATCGCGGAACTGTTCGGCCATCGTGAGACCCGACAGCGCCACGCGCATACGCGCGCCCGGAGGCTCGTTCATCTGGCCGTAGACCAACGCAACCTTGGACTTTTCCAGATCGTCCGGAACGATAACTCCGCCTTCGATCATCTCGTGGTAAAGGTCGTTCCCTTCACGGGTTCGCTCGCCAACACCCGCGAACACGGAAAAGCCCGAGTGCACCTTTGCGATGTTGTTGATTAGCTCCATGATCAGAACGGTTTTGCCAACGCCGGCGCCGCCGAAAAGACCAATCTTACCGCCCTTGGCGTAAGGCGCGAGCAGGTCGACGACCTTGATGCCCGTTGTCAGAATTTCCGATTCCGTCGACTGTGCGACAAATTCCGGCGCAGGCTGATGGATCGGGCGCTTTTCGTCAGAATTGACCGGCTCGCCTTCATCGACCGGCTCACCCACCACGTTTAGGATCCGGCCCAGCGTCGGGTTGCCGACAGGTACCGAGATAGGCGCGCCAGTATCCGTCACGGCCTGGCTGCGGACCAGACCTTCGGAAGAGTCCATTGCAATGCAGCGAACTGTGTTCTCGCCGAGGTGCTGTGCAACCTCCAGAACCAGCCGGTTACCGTTGTTGTCGGTTTCCAAAGCGTTCAGAATTGCAGGCAGATGGTCTTCGAACTGCACGTCAACGACAGCGCCGATGACCTGGGTGATTTTGCCCTGTGCGCTCATGTCAGTCTCCTCGTCGGTCAGAGCGCTTCCGCGCCCGAAATAATTTCGATCAGCTCGCTGGTGATCGCAGCCTGGCGCGAGCGGTTGTAGACGATCGTCAGCTTGTCGATCATTTCGCCCGCGTTGCGCGTGGCATTGTCCATGGCGGTCATCCGGCTGCCCTGTTCGGACGCGGCATTTTCCAGCAGCCCCCGGAAAACCTGGGTCGCCAGGTTGCGTGGCAGCAGATCGGCCAGGATTTCCTTTTCGTCGGGCTCGTATTCGTAATTAGTGCCTTCCGAGCCATCGTCTTCGAAGACCGCGGGGATCAGCTGCAGACCTGTTGGAACCTGGGTCAACACAGACTCGAACTTGTTGAAGTAGAGCGTCGCGACGTCGTAGTCGCCCCCGTCAAACCGCGAAAGCACGTCTTGGGCAATCTCGGCAGCGTTCTCATAGCCGATATTCTTCACACCGCTGAGGTCAACGTGATCGACCATCATGTGTTCGCAATCGCGCTTCAGCTGTTCCCGGCCTTTCTTGCCGATCGTAAGGATCTTGACAGTCTTTCCCTCGCCGGTGAGGCGGGCGATGTCTTCGCGCACCTTCCGCACGATCTGACTGTTGAATCCGCCGCAGAGGCCGCGTTCGGACGTGGCCACGATTAGCATATGCGTTTGGTCGGACCCGGTACCGGCCAGCAGCTTTGGCGCCGTGGAAGACCCGGCCGCGGCTTTCGACAGGTTACCCAGTACCGCTTCCATCCGCTCGGCGAACGGGCGTGCGGCTTCTGCCGCTTCTTGCGCGCGTCGCAACTTGGCCGCGGCCACCATTTTCATGGCCGAGGTGATCTTTCGGGTCGATTTGACCGATTCGATCCGGTTTTTAAGGTCCTTAAGGCTAGGCATCGCCCTCTTCCCTTAGGCCGCGAAGGACTTTTTGACGCCTTCGATCACGCCTTTGATCTTGTCAGCGATGTCACCCTCGATCTTCTGGTCGTTGTTGGTGACTTCCTCCAACAGCGCCGTCTGATTGGACCGCAACTCGTTCAGCAGGGCTTGCTCGAAAGCGCCGATCTGACCGACCGGCATGTCGTCCAGATAGCCTTGTGTGCCCGAGAAGATGACGCAGACCTGCTCGGCATTTGTTTGCGGCGAATACTGCGGCTGCTTCAGCAGCTCAACCAGACGCGCACCCCGATTCAGCAGCTGCTGAGTTGCAGCGTCAAGGTCCGAGCCGAACTGCGCAAAGGCCGCCATCTCGCGGTACTGGGCAAGTTCCAGCTTGATCGAGCCAGCGACCGACTTCATCGCCTTGGTCTGAGCCGACGACCCCACGCGCGACACCGAAAGACCGACATTCACCGCCGGACGGATACCTTGATAGAACAGTTCCGTTTCCAGGAAGATCTGGCCGTCGGTAATCGAGATAACGTTCGTCGGAATAAACGCCGACACGTCGCCGCCCTGGGTTTCAATGACCGGCAGAGCCGTCAACGAACCGGCGCCATTATCCTCGTTCAGTTTTGCCGAACGCTCCAGCAGGCGGGAGTGCAGGTAGAAAACGTCGCCAGGGAAAGCTTCGCGGCCCGGCGGGCGGCGCAGCAGCAGCGACATCTGACGATAGGACACAGCCTGCTTGGTCAAATCATCATAGATGATTAGTGCGTGCATGCCGTTGTCGCGGAAATATTCTGCCATCGCGGTTGCGGCGTAAGGCGCCAGAAACTGCAGCGGCGCCGGGTCCGAAGCAGTTGCAGCGACAACGATCGAGTAGTCCATCGCTCCGTTTTCTTCCAGCTTCTTTACCAACTGGGCCACAGTGGACCGCTTCTGACCGACAGCGCAGTAGATGCAGTAGAGCTTCTTCGACTCATCATCGCCAGCGGCGTCGTTATAGGACTTCTGGTTCAGCATAGCGTCCAGCGCCACGGCAGTCTTGCCTGTCTGACGGTCACCAATGACCAACTCGCGCTGACCACGGCCGATCGGGATAAGACTGTCGATCGACTTCAGGCCGGTTGCCATCGGCTCGTGCACCGATTTCCGGGGGATGATGCCCGGGGCTTTAACGTCCGCGATGCGGCGCTCGGCGGCCTCAACAGCGCCTTTGCCATCAATCGGATTGCCCAGGCCATCGACGACGCGGCCCAGCAGGCCTTTGCCCGCAGGAACGTCCACGATGGCGCCGGTCCGCTTGACGACGTCACCTTCCTTAATGTCTTGGTCCGACCCGAAGATCACGACACCCACGTTGTCGATTTCCAGGTTCAGGGCCATTCCGCGGATACCGCCGGGGAATTCGACCATCTCACCGGCCTGAACCTGATCCAGTCCATAGACGCGGGCGATACCATCACCGACGCTCAGCACCCGGCCGACTTCCGAAACCTCGGCTTCCTGACCGAAATTCTTGATCTGCTCTTTCAGGATGGCAGAAATTTCCGACGCCTGGATCGACATTACCCGGCCTCCTTCATCACGTTTTGTAGCGAGTTGAGGCGCGAGTGGATCGAGCTATCGATCATCTTCGAGCCTACTTTGACGACAAGACCGCCGATGATGCTTTCATCGACGGTCACTTTCAATTTCACATCTTTGCCGATGGCGCCCTTGATCTGCTCGCCCAGAGCAGTGATCTGCGTATCGGACATCGGGCGCGCAGCGGTTACCTCGGCCGAGACTTCGCCGCGGTGATCGGCCATCAAGGCTTGGAAGCCAGCGATCATTTCCGGCAGCGCAAATAGCCGCCGTTTGGCGGCCATTAGTCCGATGACGTTTTTCACGAGATCGGACACGCCGGCTTTTTCGCAGACGGCGGCCATGGCGGCGCCCTGCTGGTCTCGGGTATACATTGGATTCTTGATCAGGCTTTGCAGATCGGTGCTGTCATCCAGGGCTGTCTGCAAGGTGACCAGATCGGCCTCTGCCTGATCCAGGGAATTCGATTCGCCTGCAAGCTCGAACAAAGCTGTTGCATAGCGACCGGCGGCGCCGGCTGTGAGGGATGTCGAAGCGGTCACGTTATGGTGGCCTTCCCGCTCTGTAGGGCCGGAATGGGCTATTCCGGCAGGATTCTTGATGCCCAGTGGGCGGCACGCGTTCATGCGAAACAGGGCGCGCCCTAGCACACCCGCATGGGAACCCGCAATGCCTCCTCTTTTCGGGCGGTTTCTGGAATCCTTGCGCGGCTTTGTGAAGGGGGAATGCAACAGCGATGCTGCGCACATCGTCGCAGCGTTAATCCATGCTGGAATAGAACCTATAAGGCCGTCGCGATCGCATGATCGCCGCGCAGTGCAACCGGAATCGCGAAGTCGACCCGGTCAAAGACCACACAAGCATCGGCATCCGCTGCGGACATGCGTCTGGTGTCGGATAACTCGGCCATGGTTCTGACGGCCCGGGCAACCGCGTCTTTATCGGGGGTCAGACCCAACAAAAGCGCGCGCAGATACAGCGCACAGATTTCGTCTTCATCGCGGCGCAGGCCTCCCGCATCGCCCATGGCCACCAGGCTGATGGGCAGGATTGGGTTGGCAAGAATGGCACGGACTGTCGCCTGGGCGCTGGCAAATGCACCGGCGTAAACCCGTTGCGCGCCGCTGGCGGCCAACACACCGCGTGTGCCGTTTGACGTCGTCTGGATCAAAGTCTGACCGCTGAAGTCGACATCCGTAATTTCAACCGGAGAGTTTCCAAAATCAAACCCTTCCGGCCGGTCGCCGCCCCGTTCCCCCATGCAGATAGAACCGACGCCCTTTGCCCGCAGATCTTTCGCCTGGTCCAGGCCGCCGACCATGACGATCCTTTCGGCCCCATTGGCCAACGCGACCGCGCCGGTGGTAAAGGCCCGGAAGACGTCAATGATCACAGCGGTGCCGGTCGCGGCCCGCGCGGCGTCTTCCAAGGATCCGACGGTCACTTCATCGGACAGCAGTTTTTGATGATCGTTCACGAGAGTCACGTCCTGGGGGGGTGCCGAAGCAGTGCCGGTTCAGACCGGCATAGGCTCAGCCCGGGTTTGCCGAAGGTTCCGTCAAGCTCTACACTGTTTCGTAAATGGGAGGAAGCCAGCGACACAGATACCAGATCTGACCCCGAAACGCGGCCAAAATCGCCGCAAGATATCATCTGCAATATCTTTGCGCGCGTCTGCATTGTTTTGGGATCATGGGCTTGAAAGATCTCCGAGACCCATGACGGACAGAACCGGTCCACAATGTCCAACACGAAATCCAGTTCCAGCACATTGCACCGATCGAACCATCCGCAGATGCTGACAACTGCACCCGACGTTCCGGGCGGCGGCTTAGTTGCGACGTAAATCCGAGACGTCCATGTTCGGCGGCTTAGGCCAGTCACGCCAATCTCCTCGACTTTGATGGGCCGGCTGGTCGTGGTCAGCTTTGTGTAGAGATCCAGCCGTTCCTCGAAATCTGCTGGCGGCAAGGCGTTATAAACCTCGCCCTGCAATTTGATGCCATTGGCTTCGTTGTGTTTTCGGCCAACGTGGTCATAGACCCAACCGATGCCTTCCTTGCGGACAACAGAGATTACATGTTCGGAGAACCGGCCGCGGACCATGGAATCGTACGATGCTGCCAGTCCGCCGACAGATCGCCAAGTCCCAAGAAAACGTTCCTGCAGCGCGTCAAGAGTGAACGGCATTTCTACACACGCTCATCCAATCCGAGCTGGTGGCCGACAAACCCCGAATTCAAGATTCCGTAAGTGTTATTAAGGATTGGTTAATCGATTGTAACGATATGAGCAGGAGGCTGGCCCAAGGACATATCGACAATTGACCGCAACGCCGTCCGAGCGATGTCCTCGAAACACTCATCGGTCCAGCACAGCGAATGCGGCGTCAGGATTGTGTTTTCCATCCCTATCAAAGGGCTGTCAGGGGATAGCGGCTCTTGCTCTGTGACATCTAGCGCCGCGGCTGCGAGATGCCCGCTTTGCAATGCGGCGATCAAAGCAGCCTCATCATGTACTGGTCCCCGTGCCACGTTGATGAACATCGCGCCGGGTTTCATAGCCGCGAATGCCCTGGCATCCAAAATGTGGCGCGTCTGCTCGGTCAGTGGACACATGGCGCAAACTAAGTCGGATTGGGCCAACATGTCGTCGAAGCTGGCCATTTCGGCCCCCATCTTTGCGACAACCTCTGCGTCAACATAGGGGTCCGCCACCAGGATCTGGCGAAAGAACGGCTGCGCCAGGGGAATGAACTCTTGCCCGATGCCGCCAGCACCGACAAGGCCCAGGGTCCTGCCGGATACCCCAACGCCCATATGCTCGACCCGGTCGTTCCAGCGGCCAGCCCGGACCAGCCGGTCCTTGATCAGCAGTTTCCCGGCGAGAGAGAATATCAACGTCAGCGCCGCCACGGCCACCGGACGGCGGATCGCAAATGGCGTGTTCGTGACCGTAATGCCCTTCGCGGCACAGGCCGCCACGTCCACCGTGTCGAACCCCACACCGTTCCGGGCAAAGATCTTTACCCGGCAGTCGTCGCGCGCCACAGATTCTGCCGTCACCCGGGGCAGATTTACGTGAATGGCATCATAGCGTGCGGCGAGGTCCGGATTGATCCAGTCGACATCCTGGTCGATCCATTCCCAGTCGATATCGGGATTGTGCGCAAGTTCTTCGAAAGCAGCTTCGCTAAAGGCCGGCTTTCCGCTGGCGGTGATCAGATCCCGCGTCGATCCAACTTTAAATGCCATTACGCCCCCTGCACCGAGTCCAGCACTGACTTCACGCCCTGCATTAGCAGACCCTGATCAGTACCAACGGCCAGCATGTTGAACCCATAGCCTTTGTATTCCGACGCCCAGGTCGCATCCGCGGGCATGAAACCCAGGCCCTTACCGTGACGGCGGGCGGCATAGACCACCGACTTGACGGCATTGATGAAGACGGGGTTCTGGAATTCCCCTGGAATGCCCAGGAAGTTTGCCAGATCAAAGTGCCCCACCCAGAGGACATCTATCCCCGGCGTCGCAGCGATGGCGTCGACATTAGCCAACCCATGTTCCGTTTCGATCTGGGCAATAACCAGGGTTTCGGCATTCGCATTCGCAATCTTGTCCGCCGGATTGCCACCGGCGTAATCGTCATGGGCGAATCCAAAGGCCGCGCCGCGGCGCCCTTCCGGAGGGTAGCGGCAGCTTTCTGCAATGAAAGCAGCCTGATCGGCGGTCTCGACCATCGGCACCATCAGGCCGCGCATGCCGATATCCAAGGCTCGCGCTAGGAAGTGGTACTCTCCCCTCGGCACCCGGACCATGGGCGTGATCGGCAGCCCTCGGCAATGAGCAACCTGGGTTTTCATGGTCTCTAGGCCGACGCCAGTGTGCTCCATGTCATACAGCACATATTCGCATCCGGCATGGGCCAGGATCTGTGGCACCCCTGGGCTGAAAAACTCGAAGATCATGGCACCCAGGACCTGATCGCCCGCCATGATGCGCTGTCGAAGTGACACTGCCTCTGTCCTCTAAAGCAAATTCAGAGGCTGTTCTTACCCAGAATCCTCAGGCCGCGTCGATCCGGCATGTGAAACAATTATTGGTTGCTGATCGAACGTGCACGTATTCCACGCGCGGATCGTTCAACATCTCGCGCGCCTGCGTCCCGATTTCCGGATTTTCGACAATCCGGCCCAGACCATAGACGATCCGATCATCCGGCGAGTATCCTTTCAACAGCCGTTGTTCGCCGTCTTCCGCGAAAACTGGCGGAACGCCGTCGCCCGACCATCTTTCGCATTCCTGGGCGCATAGAAACAACGGCCCGGACTCGGCATAGGGTTGAACGGTTTCGAAGGGCCTATGGTTCAGGATCAGCATTTCTTCGCCTTCGGGGATAAAGCTCAGACAGTAGCGGCAAGGATTTCCGCCGCCATCGGATATGGCGCGTTCCGGCGGTTGCCCATTGGCATCCGCCCCGCCTGCCCACAAGGCCTCGACAACCTTCGTTGGCAGTGCAGTGAATTTGATGTTTTGCATTGGGATCTCCTGTACATGGGTCGTAACAGTCACCGTCCCAGGACACCCGAACCACCCGGTTCCTGCGGTTTTACAGCTTTGAAGAAATTTTGTGATTCCCAATCAGCGTGACAGACCTGCGTTCGGTGCGTAATCTTTTCCACAGAATCGGGGCACAGACCCTGAAAGGGACAGAGTTTTGCAAGGGAGATGATCCATGAAACACTTCGGAAAGGTCATGGCCGCCGCCACTTTGGGCACTGCCATGATGGCCGCACCGGCCTTGGCCGCGGACGAAATCGTCCTGGGCTCGGCCATTTCGTTGACCGGGAAATACTCGACCAACGGATTGCACGCGAAAAATGGCTATGATTTCGCTGTGCAAAAGATCAACGATGCCGGCGGTATCGAGATCGATGGCAAAAAGTACAAGTTGCGCGTCGTCTACTATGATGACGAATCAACGCCTGCCCGTGGCGCGCAATTGGCCGAACGCCTGATTCAGCAGGATGGCGTACAATATATGCTTGGACCGTATTCCTCGGGGCTGACCAAGGCGATTGCGCCAGTGACCGAGAAGTACCAGATCCCCATGGTGGAAGCAGAAGGCGCCTCGCGCTCGCTGTTCAACAAGGGCTATAAGTATATGTTCGCCGTGCTGTCCACATCTGAACAATATCTGGCCTCGGCCATCGATCTGGCTGCCGAGATGGCCAAGAAAGAGGGCAAGGAACCCTCTGATGTGCGCGTCGCAATGGCCTTCGAAAACGATCCGTTCAGCTTGGACGTTCGTGCCGGTGTGATCGCCGACATGGAAAAGTACGGCATGCAGAACGTCATCGATGACAAGCTGCCACGCGACCTCTCGGACATGTCCGCGACTTTGACCAAGGTGAAGGCATTGAAGCCGGATCTGCTATTGGTGTCCGGTCACTCGAAAGGCGCGGCGACCGCCGCCCGTCAAATCGGCGAGATGGGCATTTCCGTCCCGATGATCGCCATGACCCACTGCGAAGCAGCTGACGTGACCGGCAAGTTCCCGGACGCTGCAAACGGCCTGCTCTGCCCAACCCAATGGGCTGAAACGCTGAGCTATTCCGATCCGTTCTTCGGCACGGCTGCGGAATACGAAGCCGAATTCAAGCAGGCCTATCCTGAATACGCTGAAAAGACCGTTCCATACCAGACTGCTCAGGCCACAGCGGCCGTGTGGGTCTTTAAGGATGCGTTCGAGCGTGCAGGCACCCTGGACAAGGAAGCCCTTCGGGATGCGATCGCAGCGACCGAAATCAGCACCTTCTATGGTGGCATCAAGTTCGCGCCAGAAGGCAACAACATCGCGAAGCCGATGGTGCTGCGTCAGGTGCAGGACGGGAAGTACAACGTGGTGGCCCCTTCGGACTTTGCCAGCCACCAGATCGAGTTCCCGCGCCCATAATACCGCGCGTGTGTAACTGAAAATTCGGGCCGGCCCCACGATGGGCCGGCCCAATTCGTAAAAAGTAGACGACCGACCCGAACAAGGGGGAACCGCCCATGTGGGCCAACATCGATATTTTGCTCCAGGTTCCAAAACTGGCTGCTGGCCTGTTTCTGGAGGGTTTGCTGATTGGCGCGGTGTTTGCGCTGATCGCCTATGGGTTGGCCCTGGTCTGGGGCGTGATGAACGTCAAGAACCTCGCCCAAGGTCCGTTTGTGATCGCGGGCGGTTATGTCTGCTGGTATCTTGGCGGTTTGGGCGTGCACCCCGTGATCGGAATGTTCGTCTCGGCTGTGGTCATGTGGGGGCTTTCCTGGGTCATCTATCAGGCTGTAGTGCGCCAGGTGCTGGAAATGGACATGTTCGTGTCCCTGTTGGCGACCTTTGGCTGCGCCTATGTGATCGAGCAGGGCTTGTCGTTGATGTTCACCCAGGACACCCAAACCATCGATCTGGGCTGGGGCTCGCTGGACGTCTTCGGTGATGGTCTTGTTCTGCTGGCCTGGCAGAAAATCATGGCGTTCTTCATCTGCTGCGTCCTGGCAGTGGTCCTGGTCTGGTTCATGAAAAAATCCCGCATGGGCCAGGCGATCCGCGCCACTGCGCAGAACGCCCGTGCAGCGCGCGTCATGGGTATCGACACCGACAAAGTCTACCGCTTCACCTTCTGCCTGAACGGTGCCATCTGCGGCGCGGCAGGCGCGCTGGTGGCTATGATCTGGGTCATCCAACCGTTCTACGGCATTACCTACTCCATCCGCGCCTTCGTGCTGGTGGTGGCTGCCGGTATCGGCAACCTGCCCGGCGTAATTGCTGCGGGTTTAGGCATGGGAAGCTTGGAGCAGTTCGGGGGCTTCATCCTGGGTGCGCAGTACCAGCAAGCACTGGTCGTCGGCCTGTTGTTGGTTGTGCTGTTTTTCCGGCTACTGCAACAATCGCGTAAACGTCAGGCGGTGGCCTAATCATGTCGAACTTCGGATTTGTCATCGCCCACCTGCCGTTCCTGCTGGTGGCCATCGCGACACCTTTCGCCCAAGGTAAGGCCAAGTGGTTTGCCTATGCCGTCATGGCGGCCCTAGCCATCGGCGCCCCGCTGATCCTGCCTGAATTCACCCAGCAGTACTCGGCCATGTGGGTCCTGGTCGTCCTGGCCCTGACCTGGGACATGCAGGGTGGGCAGATGGGGTACAACAGCCTTGGCAATATCTTTTTCTTCGGCCTCGGCATGTATATGTCGGCGATATTCCAGGTCTCGGTCGCCCATGATCTCGGCGAATACACCTATGCCGGCGGGATCAATGTTTTCGAGTTCACATCCGTCCAATACTTCACAGGATTAGCCATTGGGTTGATCGCCGCCCCGGTGATCTGTGCAATCCTGGCGATCCCGCTGGGCTGGGTCTTGTTCGGCTTGCGCGGTCCTTACTTTGCCATAGGAACCCTCGGCGTTGCCATTGCAGCGGGCGAGATGTTCGGCACCTGGGAATGGATTGGCGCAGGACAGGGCATTTCGATGCCGCCCTTCCCGGGCGACCCGGATACCGCGAAGTATACCCTTTATATGCTTAACTTCGCCCTGGTTGTTGCGACCTTTGGCGTGGCTGCCTGGCTCTATTCCACCCGGTTCGGCCTGGCCCTAAACGCCATCCGCGATGATGAACAAAAAGCCGAAGGCATGGGCCTGCAAACCCTGTGGATCAAGCAGGTCTGCTGGGCCATTGCCGCCTTCTTTGTCGGGCTCTGCGGCGCGATCTACGGCAACACAGTCGGTTTCATCGAACCCCTGGAGGTCGCCTTCCAAACCATCTACCTCGGCATCTTCATGGTCGTCGCGGTGCTGCTGGGCGGCAAGGGCACCCTCTGGGGGCCGGTCCTGGGTGCGATCCTGTTCCATGTCTTGAAGGAAGGCACCTGGACCTACATCCTGGGTTGGCAATGGGTCGCGCTCGGCGTGCTGATCGTGGTCATCGTCGTCTACTTCCAGGATGGTATCATGGGCAGCCTGCGCCGATCCCGCCCGGAACTCTTCGGTGAATTCGTCGACCGTAAGGCCGCCGAAGAGGCCGCCCGGGGGGAGGCCCCGGCATGATCATCTCTTCAGCTTGCCGAAAATACTCCGGGGGTGTGGGGGCAGAGCCCCCACAGAAAACCACATGACAGCCATTATCGAAGTTGGGTCCGTCACCAAGACCTTCGGAGGCGTGGTAGCCAACAAGGACATCAGCCTGGAAGTCACCAAAGGCTCGATCACCGGGCTCATCGGCCCGAATGGGTCGGGCAAGACGACGATCTTCAACTCGATCGTCGGCTTCCACCCCATCGACAGCGGATCGATCAAGTTCGAAGGCAAGGAAATCAGCAAACTGCGGGTACCGCAGATCGCCCGTCTGGGTCTGCTGCGCACTTTCCAGCAGACGCGGATCTATGGCGAGATGAACTGCGTCGACAACATGCTAATCTCGATCCCGCACCGGAAGGAAAAATTCCTGTCCATGTTCGGTGGCAGCAGGGCCGAGGACACGGAAAAGGCCGAACGCCTGTTGGATTTCGTGGGTCTCTACGAAAAACGTTTCCTCAAGGGTGGCGACCTTTCCTTCGGTCAGCAGAAGCTGCTGGAATTTGGTATGGCACTGATGAACGATCCGACGGTGCTTATGCTGGACGAGCCCACGGCAGGCATCAACCCGACCCTGATCAACGGGCTGATCGACCGGCTGAAGCGCGCCAACGAAGAACTGGGCATCACGCTATTTGTCATTGAACACAACATGCGTGTGATCATGAACCTGGCCAGCCACATCTACTGCCTGGCCCACGGCCAGATGCTGGCCGGAGGTTCGCCCGAGGAAATTCAAAACGATCCGCGCGTCCTCGACGCCTATCTGGGGGCGCACTGATGACCGAAGAAACAAAAACACCCGACGAAAAAACCACCGAAGAGACCGCTGCCGAAGCAGCCGCCCGCCGGGCATCCGGCTATCACATGGGTTCGGTCGATGTGGTGATGTCCGTTGACGCGGTTGCCAAAGAAGCCGCGAAGATCGCCGCAGAAGCCCCGAAGATGGAGGAACTGAAGGGATACGTCCCCGACGAGCCCTTCCTGACCATCGATACTTTGCGCGCAGGCTATGGGCGGATGGAGATCTTGCATGATTTCGATCTGGCCGTCGGAAAGGGCCAAAGCCTTTGCCTGATCGGACCGAACGGGGCGGGGAAGTCGACGGTTCTGCACTCGATCTTCGGGTTTACGAACATCTTCGGAGGCTCGATCACCGCAGGCGGTACCGATGTCACCAAGTTGAAGCCGAACGATAAGCTGAAGACCGCGGGCATCGCCTATATCCTGCAGGACAATTCTGTCTTCCCAGACATGACCGTGGAAGAAAACCTGCTGATGGGCGGATACTTGAAGGACACGACGGACGCGGCGAAAGAGGCCGCAGAACAGGTCTTCCAGAAATACGATCGCCTTGCTGCGCGCCGGTCGAACCCGGCGCGGGTGCTTTCGGGGGGCGAGCGTCGCCTCTTGGAAATCTCGCGTGCCTTGGTCATGGGCCCGGATGTGCTCTTGGTGGACGAGCCTTCGATTGGCTTGGAGCCCCGCTTCATCGACATGGTCTTCGAGATCCTGCACGATCTGCAGCATGTCGACGGCAAAACCATCGTAATGGTGGAACAGAACGCCAAGAAGGGCCTGGAATTCGCCGATCTCGGCTATGTTCTGGTCTCTGGCCAATTGGCGAAGGCCGGTCCCGGCGACGACCTTTTGGCCGACCCGGATGTGGGGCGCCTGTTCTTGGGCGGCTAATCGATCGGGCCAGCCACGCATGCCAGCCCACCATAAAATCATAGTGGAGAGGACGTCATGCTGGATTCAATGCGACCCGCCGTTCTGAGCCTGCTGAGAGCAGTTTCGGGACTGATTTTCTTATTGCACGGCACGCAGGAACTGATTGGTATCCCACCGACCGAGCGGGTGACAGAGATGATGTCTCTCGGTTGGTGGGCCGGGGTCATCGAGATTGTCACCGGCGCCCTTTTGATTGTGGGCCTTTTTACGCGCCCCGCAGCGTTCTTGGCCTCGGGCACCATGGCGGTCGCATATTGGATGGCCCATGCGCCGAGGGATCTGTTCCCGACCAACAATGGCGGGGACGCAGCGATCCTTTACTGCTTCATCTTCTTCTATGTGGTCTTCGCAGGCCCAGGTCCGTGGAGCGTAGATGCGATGATGCGCAAGTCGTGACAATCACGGGCAAGTCCTGAAATTTAGGGCGGACAAGCTGTCCGCCCTATCCCGTTGACTTCAGCGAATAGTCGCTGCCATCTTCCATCACCTTGGCCGCGCAGTCAGGGCAAAGCCCGTGGCTGAACCGGACCGGTGCGCGATCTTGGAAGAACTGTTCGGTCGGCACCCAGTTGCCTTCATCGTCACGCATCTGCCGATGGCACCAGCCACAGATCCGCAGCAGGCCTTCCAGGGTTTGAATTCTCTGCCGGGCGCTTTCAACCTCGGCCGCAACACGTTCGCGCTTGCGTTCAAATGCAAAGACGAAGCCAGCAACCAAAATATAGGCGCACACATATCGGATGACATAAGGTTCTGGCAGCAGGTGCGTTTTCAGAACAGTGCCGGTCAGCATCATGGCCATGCCAATACAACTGAAGACCAGCCCTCCGCGGGCCCCGATTGCGAAGGTTGCAAAGGGCGGGATCACGCACAGCCACATCAACGACGCACCATGGTCGATATTCCAGATATGGATCATCGTCACGACCATAGTGGTGAGATAGATCAACGCTGGATAAGGTGCCCAACGGGGCAGTTTATCATGATCCAGGCAGCCCCAAATGGTGGCTGCCATGAACGGCAACCCGGCTAAGGCAAACCATCCGGCATCGGTATCCCCCCTGCCGAAGTGCCGGTATGAAAATGCCATAAGCAGGGCGCTGCAAAGAATGCTTGCGACAATCAGGCCGCTGGACCGCCACTTGTCCTCTGTCGTCCGGTCGTCCATTTACGCGTCCTCGCTGCGGCGGAACCCGACATCGGAACACCGCAAAAGACATTTTCGGCCGCGAAGCTTTCCAACGCCGCGACCGCACACACAACTCCACCGTCCACCTGCATTAAGGTTGCGTTCAGATTGGTTAACGAAGTCTTACCTTTGGGTCTGGAAGTCCCAAAAACACTCGATTCTTGGATCGATCTAAGGATTCGAACCGCACGGTTTGCTTTATGCGCAGGGTTCAACACCTTTTGGTTCAGGACATGGCAATCCTAAAGGGCAAACTCGGGTGTCCGGTAGAATCACTGCCTGCCATTGGTGGCAGAGATTTCGTCCGGATATTCAGTCCGGAAATGCCGTGAAATGCGTTATGCAGAACAACTGACCCGAAGGTTGGATAATGGAATGCGGTCCCGCAACGCGCTCTAACCACTTGCCTATCGTGGGGCTTTACGCTATGGCCCGCCACGTCCCGGGAAGGTTTGACCGCGACGCCTCTCGTGTGCAGGTCCGGGACATGACATCTGCACGGTGAAGCGCGCTAGAAAATCGAGGTGAGCATGGCTCTTTACGAGCATGTCTTTATCGCGCGTCAGGATTTGTCCAACGCGCAAGCCGAAGGGCTGATCGAGCACTTTGGCCAGGTCTTAACCGACAATGGCGGCACACTGTCTGGCACCGAATACTGGGGCCTACGGACAATGTCGTACAAGATTAACAAAAACCGCAAGGGTCACTACGGGTTTATGAAATCCGACAGCCCTTCGGCGGCGGTCCAGGAAATGGAACGCCTGATGCGTCTGCACGAAGATGTCATGCGGGTGATGACCGTCAAAGTCGACGAACATGAAGAAGGTCCCAGCGCCGTCGTCCTGGCCAAGAACAGCCGTGACGAACGCCGGGGTGGCCGTGACCGCGACCGTGGCGACCGCCGCGACCGCGATGATCGCCCGCCGCGCCGTGACCGCGAAGAACGTCCAGCAGAGGGGGCATAATCATGGCGCGCAAACCGTTTTTCCGCCGCCGCAAGTCCTGCCCGTTCTCGGGCTCGAACGCACCGACCATCGACTACAAAGACGTGAAATTGCTGCAGCGCTTTATCTCGGAACGCGGCAAGATCGTCCCGTCCCGCATCACGGCCGTTTCGGCGAAGAAGCAACGTGAACTTGGCCGTGCCATCAAGCGCGCCCGGTTCCTGGCGTTGCTGCCGTACGCGGTCCAATAAGAGGAGAACTGACATGGAAGTCGTTCTTCTGGAACGTGTCGAAAAGCTGGGCCAAATGGGCGATGTGGTCTCCGTCAAAGACGGATATGCCCGCAACTATCTGCTGCCCCAGTCGAAGGCACTCCGCGCGACCAAAGCCAACCTGGCGCATTTCGAAACCCAACGGGCCCAGTTGGAAGCCCGCAACCTTGAAATGAAGAAGGAAGCCGAAGCGGTGGCCGCGAAGCTGGATGGTCAGCAATTCGTCATCATCCGCCAGGCATCGGAAGCAGGCTCGCTTTATGGATCGGTCACCTCGCGGGATGCTGCGGATGTAGCCACTGAAGGCGGGTTCACGATCTCGAAATCCCAGGTCGTGCTGGAACGTCCGGTGAAGGAACTGGGCTTGCACGCAATGAAGGTTGTGCTGCACCCTGAGGTGTCGGCAGAAATCTCGATCAACGTTGCCCGGTCCGAGGAAGAAGCCCAATTGCAGGCCAGCGGCAAGTCGATCCAAGAACTGCGGGCCGAAGAAGAAGCCGAGGCCGAATTCGATATTGCGGAGTTGTTCGATGATGTGGGCGCCGCAGCCGAGGCTGATGACGATCTGATCGAGGACGCCCCGGCATCCGATGACGAACAGCCGGATGTCGAGCAGATGCCCGAGGAAGACCCGAAGGCCTGATCCCTTCGATCATGACATGTGACAGGGCGCGCCCATTGGGTGCGCCCATTTTCGTCTTAGGACTGGCACGGTCTGATGTTTGTCCTACCGAGCTTCTGCGATCTCAAAAGGCTCGCGACCCCGCCCGCCCTCTGGCGGCGCAGTTGTGGCCAGAAAACTCTGCAAGAGATTAATTTCACTCGGAAGCTGGAAACTGATCTTCTTAAAGTTTAACTCGCATTTTATCGGGGCGCCGCGGGGTGGCCGGTCCAGAACGAGGCGCACATGACATTGGTCAACTTCTATTCAGACACCCAGACCCGGCCCAGCCGTGCGATGCTGGAGACCGCACTGACCGCCGAAGTGGGTGACGAGCAGGGCGGGCTCGATCCCACCACCAATTCGCTGTGCGAAAGGGTCGCGGAACTGCTGGGTCAAGAGGCGGCCGTTTTCCTGCCTTCGGGCACCATGTGCAACGAAATCGCCCTGGCCGTGCACACGCGCCCTGGGGATGAGGTTATCTGCGAGCGGACCTGCCATATCATCAATTTTGAAGGTGGCGGCCCCGCCGCGATCAGTGGTTTGATGACCAGCCCGATCAATGGTGAACATGGCCAGTTCACCGCCGATCAGGTGCGCGGCGCGATCAGGGCGCCCGGCCGGTATGCCCCAATCAGCAAAGTCGTCGCGGTCGAACAGACGGCCAATCACGGCGGCGGGTCTGTTTGGTCGGTCACGCAGATGGCTGAGGTCGTTGAAGCGACCCATGCAGTTGGCCTGATCGCCCATATGGACGGCGCACGGCTGATGAACGCGGCGGTGGCGGCAGGCCTGCCCGCCCATGCCTTTGCCAGCCAGTTCGATAGCGTTTGGGTCGACTTCACGAAAGGCCTGGGCTGCGGTGTCGGGGCGGCGCTGGCAGGTTCCCGCGACTTCATTGAACAGGCTTGGCGCTACAAACAGATGTGGGGCGGCGCTATGCGCCAGTCAGGCATCCTGGCGGCGATGGCGAACTATGCGCTTGATCACAATGTCGATCGACTGGCCGAGGACCACGCTCTGGCGGCCGCTCTGGCCACCAAGATTGCGGATCTGCCCGGGGTCGCCAAAGTTATCGAGCCGCAAACGAACATCCTGCTGTTCGATCTGGCCCCGGATCGCCCGACAGCCCAGGACCTGGCCGAGACGTTGCTGAAAGAGGATGTTCGGGTCAGCGTCTTCGGCCCCCGCCGTATCCGTGTGGTGACCCATATGGATGTGGGGCAGGCGGACGCTGACGTTTTGATAGGCGCATTGACACGCCGCCTCGGATAGAACTCACACCTGGAGGCTGGTTTCTGTCCGCACTCGATTCACAGAATTTTAGCTAATTGCCCCTAACAATCTCGCTGCAACGTTGCAATTGATTCCCCCTCGGCCGGTCGCGCCGTTGAGGGGGCTGGGACTAACGGCAGGCCTGCCGCCCATGCCTTTTGTGCATTCGAAAGGCTTTGAACCACAGGGTATCTAAAGGGATGCGCCCTCTCCCAAATCTCCCGAGAAACTGATCCATCGGACATCTGCGAAAGACCCGCAGGGTGCGCTTGTGCGCGCCTTCATGCGCTTGATCGTCAGACTGTAATCACAAGCTTCCCGAAATGTCCGGCAGCGCGCATGGCATGATAGGCGTCCCGCGCGTCCTCGAACGCGAAAGTCTGATCTATCACCGGTCGCAGATCATGATGGGCGATGGCCTTGTTCATTTCGGCAAACATTGCCCTCGGTCCGACATAGATCCCGCGCAAGGTGATAGACTTGCGCATCAGCGCCGTCGGCGCGATCTGCGCCTGCATGCCGGTCAGAATACCGATCAGACCGATGGTTCCACTGACCCGCACGGCATCGATTGACTTCTGCAAAGTGCCTGGCCCGCCGACCTCGACAATCCGGTCTGCGCCGCGCCCATCGGTCAGGCGTAAAACCTCGGCCTCCCAATCCGGGGTGGTCCGGTAGTTCACGGTCTCGGACGCCCCCAGTGCGCGCATGCGGTCCAGTTTGGCATCCGAGGACGAGGTGACAATCGTCCGTGCGCCCATCGCCTTGCAAAATTGCTGGGCGATCACAGAAACACCGCCCGTACCCAGCAGCACCACTGTCTCACCGGCCACAACCGGCCTGGGTTGGCTCAATGCATGCCAGGCCGTCAGCGCCGCACAAGGCAGGCACGCGGCCTCGGCATAGCTCAAGTCTCCAGGGATCGGGATCACGCCGCGCGCAGGTAGGACAACCTCTTCCGCCAGAACGCCTTGCTGCGCCCCACCGAGGGCCGAGGCCATGGCTTCCGGCGAACATTCTCCGGCCTCCCAGTCCGCAAAGAAACAGGATGTCACCCGGTCGCCCACTTTGACCTCGGTCACCCCGGGTCCCACGGCCACGACATCACCGGCGCCATCAGAGTTCGGCACCGTCGGATAGGGCAGACCGCGCGATACAGGGTCCTCGATGGTCGTCAGATCGCGATAGTTGATCGAATTGGCCCGCATGGCCACGCGAACCTCACCCGGGCCGGGATCGGGCGTGTCCACTTCGGCCAGATGCAGACCATCAACCCCGCCGTCGCCAACAATTTGCCAGGCACGCATGAATGTCTCCCTTTCTTAGGCGCGCTCGGCACGCCTTCTAAATCGCCGTATAACCGCCATCAGCCGCATGGGTGGACCCGGTGATAAAGCTGGCTTTGTCCGACAGCAGAAATGCGATCAGGTGGCCGATCTCCTCCGGCACACCGAACCGGTTCATAGGCGTCCGGCCCATCACCGTTGTCACGCGTTGATTGTCCTCTCGCACCGGCAGCGTCATAGGTGTTTCGATATAGCCCGGGGCGACGGCGTTGACGCGCACGCCCTCGGCCACCCATTGCGCGCCAAGGCACCGGGTCAAATTGACCACCCCGGCTTTCGAGGCGGCATAGGCCGGTGACCACCGGTTGCCGGTCAGCCCCAGAATCGAGGCGATATTTACGATCGACCCACCGCCTGCAATCAGCGCAGGCTTGGCCGCCCGGCAGCAGCGCATGGTGCCTGTCAGGTTCACATCGATGATGCGCTGAAACCAATCGATTTCGGTCTGTTCCCGTTCAATGCCTGACATGCCCGCCGCATTGACCAGGCCATGCAGTTCATCGAACTCCGCGAACAGGGCTTCGACGGCGTCGTTGTCCCGCACATCCAACCGCCGCGCTTCTGGTCCGGACGCCTCCAGTTCCTGATCCGTGAAACCGGTGGGAATCACCTGCCAGCCTTCGTCCTGCAAGATCATGGACGTGGCTGCGCCGATTCCACTGGTGCCGCCTGTGACGATGGCGATTCTCTGTCCCATGAGCCCCCCGAGGATGGATTCAAGCGTCCAAAACGTCTTGCAAGACTTCTCCACAAACCATTCCACAGAAAAGAATCCTGCGTCCAGAGGGGCTTGGGATTTATCCCCGTTGTTATCCCGGGTTATCCCCGCTATCCTATATGTGGTGATCTTTAGATCATCGAGCAGAAGATATAGCCCCACCTGAAGCACTCAAAAACAAGCGGGGGGACAATGGCCGACGGCAGTCAAATTACCGAGGTGCGGGTACAGCCGCACAATATCGAGGCAGAGCAGGCGCTGCTGGGCGCGCTGCTGCTGAACAACGAGATCTTCGACCGGATCTCGGCCATCGTCCAGCCGCATCATTTCTATGACCCCGTGCATGGCCGCATTTTCGAAACCGCTGCACGGCGGATCCAGAAAAACGCCCTGGCCTCTCCGGTGACGCTGAAGCCTTTCCTTGCTGAAGACGAAGGCCTTGGCGAACTGGGCGGCACCGATTACCTGGCCCGGCTGGCCGGGGCGGCGATCTCTATCGTTGCGGCCAAGGACTATGCGCAATCGATCCGCGATCTGGCGATGCGCCGTGACCTGATCCGCATTGGCGAGGAAATTCAGGGACGCGCGGGTGACTTCACCGAGGACACAGAGCCGCCTGAACAAATCACCGAGGCAGAGCAGCAACTCTATACCCTTGCGGAAAAGGGCAAATACGAAGGCGGTTTCGTCAGCTTTGCCAAGGCCGCGGAAGATGCCGCCAATATGGTCAACGCCGCCTTCCAACGGGGCGGCGGACTGGCCGGGCTGTCCTCGGGCCTGTCGGAACTGGATTACAAGCTGGGCGGTTTCCGCCCGTCGGACCTGCTGATCCTGGCGGGGCGTCCGTCCATGGGTAAAACGGCATTGGCCACCAACATCGCCTTCAACATCGCCAAGGCCTTTCGCAAGGGCGCCAAACCCGATGGCGGGGAAGGCGCTGTCGCGGGTGGCATGATCGGCTTCTTTTCCCTGGAAATGTCCTCGGAACAGCTGGCCAACCGGATCCTGGCGGCCGAGGCGCGGATCAAATCCCACGAACTGCTGTCGGGTAAGCTGACCGAAGCAGATTTTAAGCGTTTCCTGGAAGTCGCCCGGGATCTCGAACGCATCCCGCTCTATATCGACGACACGCCGGCCCTATCGATTGCCCAGGTCGCGGCCCGGGCCCGCCGCCTGAAACGCCAGTTTGGGCTCGATGTTCTGGTCATTGACTATCTGCAATTGCTGCGCCCGGCCTCGAACAAAGACCAGGGCCGGGTGAACGAGGTCTCGGAGATCTCGCAGGGCCTGAAGGCGATCGCCAAAGAATTGGATATTCCGGTGATTGCACTCAGCCAGCTTTCCCGGAAGGTCGAGGACCGCGATGACAAGCGGCCGCAGCTTGCTGATTTGCGAGAATCTGGCTCTATTGAACAGGACGCTGACGTGGTCATGTTCGTCTATCGCGAAAGCTACTACCACGACCGGATGAAGCCGCCTGAAGATGATGAGAAATTCCCGGAATGGCAGCAAAAGGCCGAAAAACTGCACGGCCGTGCCGAGGTTATCATCGGCAAGCAGCGCCATGGCCCGATCGGTACGGTGGATCTGCACTTCGAAGACAGCTTCACCAAGTTCACCGACCCAGTGCGGGACCGGGGATATGGCAGCGGTGGTCACGAATACGCGGACAGCTTCTAAATCAGTTTCAGAAAGAGGCGATCGTCCATGACTGATGCGATCGCCTTCTACTACTCCATCACCAGTCGTTACGCTTATCTGGCGAACACGCAAATTTCTGCGTTAGAGCAGGATACAGGTGTCCCGGTAGACTGGGTTCCCGTCGATGCCGTCGAGGTCCGGGCGATGGCAGAGTCCGAACCATTCGAAGGCCCCCCGCCATCGGGCCAGTATCGCTCGCCCTACCGGGAACGCGATCTGGCGGATTGGGTCGACTTCTATGGAGTTCCCTATCGCGAGCCACCCGAGGCAGACGGAGAGTTATGGTGGAAAGGCTTCGAGCCGGAACGCCGAAGGCTGATGTGTCTGGCCGCCTTGGCAGGGCAGGATATGGGCAAGGGCGCGCAGGCATCGCGCGCTTTGTTTGGGCTGATGTTTGCGTCTGATGTCTGGCCTATTCATCGGCCCGAAATCGTGGATGCAATTGTGGCGCTGGGGTTGGATCGGACTGACCTGGAAGCCCGTATTGATGACCCGGAAACTACCGAGAGGTTGACGCAGAATGCCCAGGCAGCCGTGGCTGCGGGCGCCTTTGGTGTTCCCACTTTCGTCTGGCGTGGCAAAATGTTTTTCGGCAATGACCGGTTGCCTCTGCTGCGCCACCACATAGCAAAGACCAGGTGAGATGACGTGAGCAGCCTAGCCGCAAGATTGACTGTTGATCTGGACGCCATCGTCGCGAACTGGCGGGCGCTGG
This sequence comes from Pseudomonadota bacterium, assembly GCA_039028795.1. Classification (GTDB taxonomy): domain Bacteria; phylum Pseudomonadota; class Alphaproteobacteria; order Rhodobacterales; family Rhodobacteraceae; genus Thermohalobaculum. The sequence goes on along the minus strand of JBCCHJ010000011.1, from coordinate 90,033 downwards.
ATGCCAAGACAGCATTGAACTGCACGACAGGCGCGGTGGTCAAAGCGGATGCCTATGGCTGCGGCACTGCCAAAGTAGGCCGGGCGTTGGCAGACGCAGGGGTGAACACGTTTTTCGTCGCGATGCCCGCCGAGGGCGCGACCCTGCGCGAGGCGATTGGTCCGGGACCATTGATCTACATCCTGGGCGGATATGGACGCGATCAGCAAGGCCTCTACAGCGCCCATGCGCTGCGCCCCTGCTTGAACAGCGCCCAACAATATCGCGATTGGCATCTCGATATGACCGCCCCGGCGGGGATCCAGATCGACACCGGGATGAACCGTTTGGGGATGGAAGCAGAAGAGTTGGCGGATCTTGGCCCGCTTTCGCCGCAGATCGACATGATCATGAGCCATATGGGCAATGCCGACGATCCGGATCATCCGTTGAATGCGCAACAGAACACCGAGTTTCGGCGAATGACCTCTGGGCTCTCCGGCCAACATTCGCTTTCGGCGACGGCAGGGCTTTTGCTGGGGCCGGACTATCACTTCGATCTGACCCGGATGGGGATCGGACTCTATGGTGGCTGGCCCTTTGAAGATGCCAGGACCGTCGTCACGGTCGAGGCCCCGATCATTCAGGTCCGCGAACTCACCCCACAGGAAACGGTAGGCTATGGTGCGACGTTTACGGCCCAGCGCCCGACCCGCATCGCCACAATCAGCGCTGGCTACGCCGATGGCCTGATCAGAGCGATGTCAAATGGCGCCACGGCCTACCTGAACGGCCATCCCGTGCCACTGGCGGGCCGTGTGTCCATGGATCTGATCACCCTGGATGTTACTGATGCCCCGCCCTGCGCCCCGGGGGATTTCGTCGAATTGCTGGGCCCTAACCAGTCGATTGACGATATGGCCAAAGCCGCGGGCACAATTGGTCACGAAATCCTGACCAGCCTTGGCAGCCGATATGCCCGGCACTACGATGGAATGTAGGGCCTGATTCCAACGGGCCTCGGAATTTCCGGACCACAGAGGCTTCCGATGCGACGTCTGATCATGGTGTTGGCCCTAACCTTGGGCGGATGTGCTCAGGTCTCGGGTGGGATCGATTGGTACGACTTCCTGGAAATCGAACAAGGCGTCGGCCGAATGCGGGCCGACCGCACGCCGCAGGATGCGCCGGTGGACCAAGTCCTGCTGGAACAGAATTTCCGCCGCATTGCCTTTGACCTGGAAAGCGATCCGTTGGGCAATGGCGATCCGCAAGGCGAAAACGATCGCCCGATGATCCGCAAATGGCTGAAGCCGGTGATATTCTCGCTGGCCAGTACGTTAGAGGATGAAGCGGCGATCTCTCCCAGGTTGGACAGTTTCGCCAGACTGTTGAGCGATGTCACCGGGCATCCCGTTCGGCCCTATGAAGACAGCGGCGATGGCTCGGTTAGGCTGCTGATCATATACGGTCCTGACAGATCGATGCGGGCGATGACGGATCCCCGGAATATCTCGGGCCCGGAATGGACCAAGAATGAGCAAGGCGCCGCAAGGTGGCTGGCCGCAAGCATTGCCGAATGGCGCATCGCGCCGTCGCCCTGCGCGGGCTATGTTCTGGTTGGCGATGAAAGAACCGATAGCGAGGTAGGAGAGATCATTTTCGCCGTGGTCATGATCCGAAAAGAGGTTCCTGACCTATTGCTGGATGCCTGTATCGAGGAAGAACTGGCCCAGGTTATGGGCGTGCTGAATGATGACGACACCGTACGCCCGTCGGTCTTCAATGACGATCAGGAATTTGCCCTTCTGACGGATCACGACACCGAACTGCTGCGGGCGCTTTATGATCCCCGGATCAAACCCGGCATGACGCCGGCCGAGGCAATGCCGATCGTGCGCGAAATTCTAGGAGAAGCGCACGCAGGCGGTTAGGCAGAAGGCTATTCGGGTCGAACCCTTGGCCAAAGCACCGGCCGGAACGTCTAAATCGCCTCCCTTGGCAGAAGCCCGACCGCCCCCTATACAACGGCCAACAAATAACGGGTGTCTATGGCGATCCTTTCACATTTACAGGGCTTTCTGGCCGGAATCGGCGCTGCGGTTTTGGGCCTCTGCCAGGCCACGGGATCGCTGGTTCTATTTGCAATCTCGGGCGTGGTGCACATATTTGCGCCGCCCTGGTACTGGCCCGAATTGGGCCGTCAGTTGATCCGCATCGGATACTTTTCGCTGCCTGTGGTGGGGCTAACGGCGCTGTTCACCGGTGGTGCCTTGGCGCTTCAGGTGTTTTCCGGAGGCTCCCGCTTTAATGCCGAGGCTGTGGTGCCCAACATTGTCGCCATTGCGATGACGCGGGAACTCGGCCCTGTGCTGGGCGGCCTGATGGTGGCGGGGCGGGTGTCGGCCTCGATCGCGGCGGAACTTGGCACCATGCGGGTGACCGAACAGATCGACGCGCTGACGACGCTCAGCACCAACCCGATGAAGTATCTGGTGGCGCCCCGGCTGTTGGCCGCCACCATTGCGATGCCTCTTCTGGCCGCGGTAGGCGATGTCATCGGTATTCTGGGCGGCTTCCTGGTCGGTGTGACGCGGCTGGATTTCAATGCGGGCACCTATATCGATTCCACCGCCAACTTCCTGACCCAGGGCGATATTATTTCTGGCCTGATCAAAGCGGCTGTGTTCGGCTTCATCATCGCGCTGATGGGCTGTTATCAGGGCTATCATTCGGGCCGCGGCGCCCAGGGTGTGGGCCGGGCAACCACGAACGCTGTGGTCACGGCCTCGATCCTGATCCTGGCCTCGAACTACATCCTGACCGAGGCACTGTTCGGGACATGACGGCGAAGATCCAGATGACCGAGGTCGCTAAGGCCTTTGGACCCAAGAAGGTGCTGGAAGGTGTAAATCTGACCGTGCCACAAGGCCAGTCCGTGGTGATCATTGGCGGCTCGGGCACCGGCAAATCCGTCACGCTGAAATGCGTCCTGGGGATCATCCGGCCCGATAGCGGTGTGATCCAGGTGGATGGTGATGATGTGACCAAGGCCACGGGCCGGGCGCGGGAAACCTTGCTGGACAAATTCGGCATGCTGTTCCAGGGCGGCGCGTTGTTCGACAGCCTACCGGTCTGGCAGAACGTTGCCTTCCGCCTGTTGCAGGGGTCGCGCAAACTGCCCAGGGATGACGCGCGCGACATTGCAATCGACAAGCTACGACGTGTGGGCTTGACAGCCGAGACCGCAGATTTGTTCCCGGCGGAACTCTCGGGTGGAATGCAAAAGCGGGTTGGCCTGGCCCGGGCGATTGCTGCGGAACCAGAGATCATCTTCTTTGACGAGCCCACCACGGGCCTGGATCCAATCATGGCCGACGTGATCAATGATCTGATCCGTGAGATCGTTGAAGAAATGGGCGCGACCGCGATGACGATCACGCATGATATGCGTAGTGTCCTAAGAATCGCCGATCAGGTGGCGATGCTGCACCAAGGTGTCATCCAATGGACCGGTCCAGTGGCAGAGATTGAGACGACGGAAAATCCTTATGTCCATCAATTCGTGAATGGCCTGCCGGAGGGGCCAATAGAAACGATCAGGTGAGCCATGGCTGATATCCAAGACTATATTGAAATACGACTGAAAGGCATCCTGGGCGAAGAAGACATCGAGTCGCTGCCGAAGGCAGAACGGGCCAAATATGTTGGCCGCGGCCAGATCCCCTACTTTTCCGGCGCCGCGTCACGCGAACAGAAAAAGGGACGCGATCTGCAGGATCTGCAAATCGCTGCGGCGGCGGCGACACCGCTGCTGATTGGCGCTGCCGAGATCTTTCAAGACAATAATCTCGGGACGCTGCTACGCCTTTTGGCGCTGGTAGCGGCGGCGGCCACGGCTTTTGTCACGGGTACCCTAAGCGTTCGCAAGCATTGGGAGCTTGGCGTGAACTACCGCGCCCGGGAACAATCCCTGATTTCGCAGCTCTATTACTGGGAGATGAGCGCCGGTGCCTATGCCGAAGCAAAACTGAAAGAGGCCGGCAAAGACAAGAACACGCTTTTGGTCGAAACCTGTGAAGGCATCATCGGCGATGATGTCGAGTACTGGTCAAATGCTTTGAAGGATGCATCCTCGCGCTTGAAGGGCACCGGCTAAGCAAATGAACTGGTTCCGCCTGCGTTCCGCCGAAGCTGTGAATCTTCTGTTGTTGGCAGCGTATCCGGCGGCTTGGCTGGCCCCTTTGGCCGAGGCTGGCGTTGTCAGCTGGTGGTCCGGCAATAACATCACCATCCTGGGCGGGGTCGCAGATCTGTGGGAGATCGACAAGGCATTGTCGATCCTGGTGGCGGTGCTGGCGATCTTGATCCCCTATGCCAAAACGATCGCGCTTTCTGCGATCCATTTCGGCAAACTGGGGCCTGCATCCCTGCCAATGATCGAGACCATTGGAAAGCTTAGCATGGCCGATGTGTTCCTGATCGCGCTTTATGTCGTCGTGGTCAAAGGTGTCGGGATCGGCCATGTCGACACTGCCTGGGGGCTTTGGCTGTTTACGGCCTGCGTCCTGGCCTCGATCTGGGTAGGTTGGGCCACCAAAAAGAAGATCGAAGCCCAGGCCTGATCAATGGGCATGATCCTGACGATTGCCGGGATTTTCGCAGGGATCGGCGTCTTTCTGGCTGCGATGTATTCGGTCAGCCAGATCCTGCTGCTGGAAGGCCGGGCTCGGGTGGCCCATGTCGCCTCTTTGGTGATGATCCTGGTCGTGATGGCCTGCCTGATGGAACGCTGGGTTGAAACCGCACGCGTGCTGGCAATCCCACTGTTCGGAGCCGCGTTCTGGACCCTTGTGATTGAACCCAGATGGTACCGGGTGTTTCCGCTTATGGTAATGGTCTTTGCGCTGTTGTTGATCATGGGCTATGTCGCCCTGAATTGATGCGTAGGGCGGGCTTAAGCCCGGCCTTCTCTCCGGAGACCTGATGGCTAAGACCATTGTTCAGTACACTTGCCGGGAATGCGGCACGTCCCATCGCAAATGGGCTGGGCAATGTCCCGATTGCGGGGCCTGGAATGCCATGGAGGAAGATGCGGGGCTATCGACATCCGGGCCCACCTCGAAATCCTTGGGCCGCACCAAGGGTCGCGCCGTCGAACTGGCCACATTGGCGGGTCAGGAAGCGCCGCCGCCCCGTGCCGCCTCTGGCATCAATGAATTGGACCGGGTCCTGGGTGGGGGGTTGGTCCCGGGCTCAGCCATTCTGGTCGGTGGCGACCCGGGCATTGGCAAATCAACGCTATTGCTGCAGGCGACGGCCGCCTTCGGGCGGAATGGGGCAAAAACCGTTTATGTCAGCGGTGAGGAAGCCTCCGCCCAGATACGCATGCGCGCGGCCCGCTTGGGTTTGGCGGACGCGCCGGTCTTGCTGGCCGCAGAAACCAACCTGCGCGATATCCTGACAACGCTGGAGACCGAGAAACCACACCTGGTCGTCATCGACAGTATTCAGACCATGTGGGCCGACAATGTCGAAAGCGCACCAGGGTCCGTGTCCCAAGTGCGCGCCTCGGCCCACGAACTGGTCAGCTTCGCCAAACGCCGCAACATTGCCGTGGTCCTGGTCGGCCACGTGACCAAAGAAGGCCAAATTGCAGGTCCCCGCGTGGTCGAGCATATGGTCGACACGGTACTCTACTTCGAGGGCGACCGATCCCACCAATTCCGCATCCTGCGCGCGGTGAAGAACCGGTTCGGTCCGGCGGACGAAATCGGCGTTTTTGAAATGACCGGTGGCGGGCTCAGCGAAGTCGCCAACCCCTCGGCCCTGTTCCTGGGCGAACGGGGCGAGGCCGCGTCCGGGTCTGCGGTCTTTGCGGGTATCGAGGGCACGCGGCCGGTTCTGGTCGAATTCCAGGCCCTTGTGGCCCCATCCGCCCTGGGCATGCCGCGCCGCGCAGTCGTTGGCTGGGACCAGTCGCGCCTATCCATGATCCTGGCCGTGCTGGAGGCCAGATGCGGCGTCAGCTTTGGTGGCCAGGACGTCTATCTGAATGTGGCAGGCGGCCTGCGAATCCAGGAAACCGGGGCTGACCTTGCGGCAGCTGCTGCACTGGTGTCTGCACTGTCCGATCAAACATTATCTGCAGACTGTGTCCTTTTTGGCGAAATCAGTCTTTCCGGCGCAATCAGACCGGTTGCTCAGCCGGAATCCAGACTAAAAGAGGCAGAAAAACTAGGGTTTTCCAAGGCAATCGTGCCATCACAGATGAAGACCCAGAGCGAATCATGCATTACACTGTCGCGTGTTGCAAATTTGGCCGAGTTCACGACCGGCTTCCACGAGAACAAATAAGGCTGAGGGGCCGCGGGGGAGACTATGCAGTTCACTTATGTTGACGCCGTCGTTGGGGTTGTGACGCTTTTATCTGCGTTCTTGGCCTATCAGCGTGGACTGACCCGGGAAATTCTGGCCATTGGCGGCTGGATCCTGGCGGGTTTCGCAGGCCTTTACTTTGCGCCGGTGGTCGAACCCCTGATCCGCGAGTTGCCCCTGGTGGGCGAATTCCTGGCATCGTCCTGTGTTATCTCGATGATCGTGGCCTTCGCCTTGGTGGTTGCAGCTGGGCTTTTGGTCTTAGCGGTATTCACTCCGATTTTTTCGTCCGCGATACTGGAATCCGCGCTTGGACCGATCGATCGGGTCCTGGGTTTCCTGTTCGGTGTCCTGCGCGGTGTCGTGCTGATCGCGGTTGCCTATCTGATCTATACCAGCCTTTCCGGTGACGAGATCATCCCTGCGCTGGAAAATGCGGCCTCGAAGCCGATCTTCGACCAGGCCGCAGCGCTGATCGACCAGCACCGTCCGGAAGAGCTGCCGGGCTGGCTGTCCGAGCGTATCGATGCCCTGATGGCGCCTTGCAATGTCGATCCGTCTACCGCGCCTGATGCAACCACCCCGTCAGAAGGTGAAAGCAACACCTGATCGCGATGAAGACCGGGCAGGGTTTCCGCCCGGTATCGTCGTTGGGCGCGGTTTCGCGCCTTGCGCAGCCCTGTGCGTTGCGTTTTTTCCGGGGGCAGCGTCCAATTAACTGTGACAATGGGATGACCTTTGGGACTCGGTGCTATATATACACCGGTGACTCGGGTGAGCCAGGCGGAGCAGTGGTGCATGGACGATCCGGCAAGCGGTGACGACGACACCCCATGGGACGACAAGCTGCATGAGGAATGCGGCGTTTATGGCGTCTTCGGCATTGATCAGGCAGCAACGTATGTGACGCTGGGCCTGCACTCGCTGCAGCACCGCGGCCAGGAAGCCGCTGGCATGGTCGCCTATGACAAGGATCAGGGCTTCAACACCGTCAGGCGCATGGGCATCGTGCGCGACAACTTCACCGAACAATCCGTGATGGACATGCTGCCGGGGCGTCAGGCTATAGGGCATAATCGTTATTCGACCTCCGGATCCAAGGGCCAGACGGCCATCCGGAATGTCCAGCCTTTGTTTGCCGAATTCCATATGGGCAGCTGCGCGATTGCCCATAACGGCAACCTGACCAATGCGGATGTGCTGCGCAAGCGGCTGCAGCAACAGGGATCGATCTTCCAGTCATCCTCGGACACCGAGTGCATTGTGCACCTGATGGCGCGGTCGCTGCAGAGCACGATACCTGAGCGTATGACGGATGCGTTGCGCCAGGTCGAAGGCGCGTTCTCTGTCATCGCTATGACCCGGTCAAAGATGATCGGCGTGCGCGATCCAAGCGGCGTGCGCCCGCTGATGCTGGGCCGCTATAAAGGCGCCTGGATCCTGGCCTCGGAAACCTGTGCTTTGGACATCATCGGTGCCGAATTGGTGCGTGAGATCGAACCTGGCGAGATGGTGATCATTACTACGAAAGGTGTGTCCAGCTCGCGCCCGTTCGAACAGGCCGAAAGCCGGTTCTGCGTCTTCGAATATGTCTACTTCTCGCGCCCCGACAGCGTTATTGGCGGCATCTCGGTCTACGAGGCCCGGCGCAGGATCGGCGTGGAACTTGCGCGGGAATCTCCGGTCGAGGCGGATCTGGTCTGCCCAATCCCGGACAGTGGCACGCCCGCGGCCATCGGTTTTTCTCAGGAATCCGGTATCCAATATGCCATGGGCATCATCCGCAGCGCCTATGTTGGCCGGACCTTTATCGAGCCCGCCCAGCATATCCGCGATATGGGTGTGCGTCTGAAGCTGAACGTCAACCGCGCCCTGGTTGAAGGCAAACGGGTGATCCTTGTGGATGACTCGGTGGTGCGCGGTACGACCACCCAGAAAGTCAAAGAAATGGTGCTGGAGGCCGGTGCCAAGGAAGTGCATTTCCGCATTGCCAGCCCGCCGACCAAATGGTCGTGCTTTTACGGTGTCGATACGCCCGACCGCGAGAAGCTGCTGGCCGCCCGTATGGACGAGGCCGCCATGTGCAAACATCTGGGCGTCGACTCGTTGAAGTTCGTGACGCTTGATGGCTTGTACCGCGCCTGCGGCCACCCGGCAGGCCGGGATAAAAGCCGCCCGCAGTTCTGCGATGCATGTTTTTCCGGTGACTACCCGATCCGTCCGGCCGATGCGATTTCGAAGGGCGAGATCAAGGAGCCGGTCGGGGCGTAACCTGTCATGGGTCGGATCGACCAAATTCTGGCCGCCAAGGGTATCGACCTTCCCGAACCAAGCAAACCTGGTGCGAACTATGTTCCGTTCATTCGCGAAGGGGACCTGGTTTTCATTACCGGGCAGCTTTCGCAGTGGAATGGCGAGCGTAAGTTCATCGGAAAAGTCGGGTATGATTTCGGGCCAGATGAAGGACGCGAAGCCGTCCGTTTGGCAGCGTTGAACGTCCTGGCACAACTACGCGAGGCCTGCGGCGGGAACCTCGACCGCGTCCGACAATGCGTCAGAGTTGCAGTTTATGTAAACTCTGACCCTGGCTTTCATGGTCAAAGCCAACTTGCAAACGGGGCCTCGGACCTGTTTTTGGAAGTCTTTGCAGAGGCGGGGCGCCATACCCGGATGGCAATTGGCGTCGCCAGTCTACCCTATAACGTGGCCGCGGAAGTCGAAGGCGTCTTTGCAATCGACTAGGGTCTTCGGAACTTGGCCCGACGCAAATGCAACGACACACTTGGACAGGTTGCTGACGGCACTGGACGACACCCGTTGACCACGCCTTGTCTGGCGTTTGAATTCGATCTTGCGACGGTGCGACACGGGTGATTGTCCGCAGATCCTAAGAAGGCTGGTCCCGGCGCGGATCGGCTGCTATGGCCGCGCCATGAGCTTCGACAAAGAAACCGCGCTGGTCACCGGCGCCTCCCGCGGGTTGGGCTTTGCGGTGTCGCGCGCGCTGGCGGCTGCAGGGGCGCAGGTCATTGCACTTGCCCGGACCCAAGGGGGATTGGAAGAACTGGACGATGCGATCGCCGAAGATGGCGGCACGCCTCCGATCCTGGTGGCGATGGACATCGCAAAGCCGGTCGACGGGCTGACCACCGCTTTGGCGGGCCGCATCCCACATCTTGACTACTGGATTCATACGGCGATTTACGCGCCGCCCCTATCTCCGGTCGAACATATGGACCCCAAGGATCTGAGCAGTTCCCTGAAGGTGAACCTGACCGGGACGGCCGAGCTGATCAAAGCCATCGATCCATTGCTGCGCCGGGCCCCCGCGGGACGGGCTGTATTTTTTGAAGACCCAGCCGCGAATGGGGGCGGCGTGCACGGCGCCTATGGCGCAGGCAAGTCCGGCGCCTTGGTCTTGGCCCGGGCCTGGGGGGAAACTCTGCGAAAAACCAGCCCTGGACGGGTGGTATTCGCAACGCCGCCGCCAATGGCGACGGGTCTGCGCGCAAGGTTCTACCCGGGTGAAGATTCTTCTCAGTTCACTGCAACATCTGCAGTTGGGACACGACTGCTGGAGGCGCTGCGCAATGACGGGACAGCGGAGAACGTCATCGACCTGAGGTGACCTATCTGCCTAGGGTCGTCAGGATTGTGCGCTGTTCCAAAGCGCTCCATGCGACGTCATATGGTCTGCACACCGGTGAATGCATGATACCGATCCAGTGATCATACCCCTTCACTTGGCTAGAAAAATCCCGGGGTCTGGGGCAGCGCCCCAGCCTTGGCCCGAAGGGCCAAACGCATCAGCGTTTCTTCTTCTTACCCTCGTAGGGATTTTCGCCCTTGCGCAGGAAAAGGCGTACCGGGACCCCTGGCAGCTTGAAGTCCTCACGCAATGCGTTGACCATATACCGGCTATAGCTGTCCGGAACGTCATCGGCGCGCGGGCACATTACCACAAAGCTGGGCGGCCTGGCCTTTACCTGGGTCATGTAGCGCATCTTGATCCGCCGCCCGCCTGGCGCTGGCGGAGGATGCGCCTGGGTCACATCGGACAACCATTCGTTCAACCGCGCCGTGGTGACGCGCCGGTTCCAGACCTGATGAATCTCTTGCACGGCCGTGGAGAGCTTATCGATACCCCGCCCGGTCAGCGCGGAAATCGTCACCAAGGGCGCGCCTTTCAACTGCGGCAACAGCCGCTCGGCCTTTTCCCGCAGTGCCTTTTGCTGGGCCTGCTTTTCGTCCTCCAGATCCCACTTGTTCACGGCCAGCACAATCGCCCGGCCTTCGCGTTCAGCCAGATCAGCGATGCGCAGATCCTGAGTTTCAAAAGCCGTTGCCTGGTCCATCAAAACGACGACCACTTCAGCGAACCTGACGGCGCGCAAGGCATCTCCGACCGACAGTTGTTCCAGCTTCTCTTGCACGCGGGCTTTCTTGCGAATGCCCGCCGTATCGAAAATCCGAAAACTCCGTCCGCCCCAATCGGTGGTGACGGCGATGGAATCCCGCGTAATCCCAGCCTCGGGGCCCGTCAGCATCCGATCGTCGCCCAGGATCTGGTTCACCAGGGTCGATTTGCCCGCATTGGGACGGCCGATGATCGCGATCTGGATGGGCCGGTTTTCGGCCAGAGGGTCATCTTCGTTGCTGACATCGAACGCCGTTGCTTCGGCCGCGGCCGTCAGCCGTTCCGCATGGGGTAACAGGGCGGCATAAAGCTCTCCCATCCCTTCACCATGTTCGGCAGAGATCGCAATGGGCTCCCCCAGCCCCAGCGAGAACGCTTCATAAACCCCGTCCGTCGCCGCCCGGCTTTCGGCCTTGTTGACCGCAAGGATCACTTCTGCCCTGGACTTGCGCAGCAAATCGGCAAAGATCTGATCCGTTGGCGTGACCCCTTCACGCCCATCTGTCACGAAGAGACAGATATCCGACTGTGCGACAGCCCGTTCGGTAAGTCTGCGCATCCGGCCCGGCAGGCTTTCGTCCGAGGCTTCTTCCAGGCCCGCCGTATCCACCGCAACGAACTTCAGATCCCCCAGGGATGCCTCGCCTTCCCTAAGATCGCGTGTGACACCGGGTTGGTCATCCACCAAGGCCAGACGCTTGCCAACCAGACGGTTGAACAGCGTCGATTTGCCGACATTGGGCCGGCCCACAATGGCAAGCGTAAAGGACATGAGGGCGGGCTATAGTGGCAGACCGCCCGGACGGCAAGCATGGCCCGTCAACCGCCGCTGCATATTGCCAGACCGGGCCTTAGTCGAAGTCCGGACGCTCGAACCATTGCAGCGCCATTTCTGCCCAACCCTTGGGCAAACCATGCCCACCCGAATGCATGCAGAATTGGATATCCCGGCCGCTATTGCATGACGTCCACAACCTGCAGGAATATTTATCGACGTCTGCAATATGTTGCGGGTCAGACCGGCAGCCGTTCGTCGCGCGCAAAAGGCTCAGGGACTCGAAGACATCGCCCTGGTGCCAATCACGGATCTGCCTGCCTTCCAGCGGCACCTGCTTGTCGCCAAACCCGTGGATGTGAAGCAGGCGCACAGGTCCGCCAGGGCATTCTTCCGCAGGCGTGGGACGGCGCAAAGCGCCGGCAACCGAAACATAGCCTGCGAACAGCGGACCTTTCGCGCAGGCAATCCGCCAAGCCATCGAGCCGCCAGCTGAAAAGCCACCCACCAAAATCCGGTCTCGTTCCAGATCGAATTTTTTCGCCACGTCTTCCAGCACCGCCGAGGTAAAGGCGATGTTGTCCCTCGGTGGGTTCTGCATCTCGCGGGCTGGCCAGAATCGATAGTTTTCGCCGTCCCGTCGCGGGCCGTTCGGGGCGATCACCGCATATCCCGCGTTGGTAAAGACAGATCGGACACCGCCATTCAAAACTGCCTTTCCGGATGATCGGTGCCCGTGGAAAAAGACGATGGCCGGGAAGGATGATTGCCCGTCCCATCCTGCCGGCAATGCGATGTGATAAGATCCGCCATCGATGCGGCAGGCATCGCCGGCATCGCCGCACAAGGGATCAACCTGAGCCTCCGCCGGACCAAGCCAAAGACCGGCCAGAACGGCCAAAATGATTGCTGCGGATTTCATGAGATTCCTGCCCTGACACCTGATTGATAAACCGTGCCTGATTCATCTCAACGAGGGTAGTGGGCTCACAAGAATGTGCCACCCCTGCAGAATACTTAGGCCCGCTCGATTCACTCCAATTTGTTAAAATCGAAAGGAAAATCGCCTAAATCTCGGCTTTTCGCAGGATTGTTTCGCATCGATGACTGGCAACGTCCAATTTGGTCGCCTATAACCCGGCCACGGTGCCGGAACAGGCGCCCTCCAAATGTGAATTCAGGGAGAACCACATGGAACGTCGTAAGTTTTTGACCGGTGCCGCACTTGGCGCCGGTGCTACGCTGGCAGCCCCAGCAATCGCCCAAGGCGGAAAAACGATGACAATCGTTTCGACCTGGCCGCGGGACTTCCCGGGCCTGGGCATTTCGGCGCAGCGTTTAGCAGCCCGCATCACCGAGCTTTCGGAAGGTCGTCTCACCACTGAATATTTCGCTGCCGGCGAAAAAGTCGGAGCTTTCGACAGCTTCGACGATGTGGCTGCAGGCAACTCGAATGCTTACATCGCAGCGGACTACTACTGGGTCGGCAAGCACCCGGGCTTTGCATACTTCACTTCGGTTCCGTTCGGCATGACCTCGCCGGAATGGAACGCCTGGATCAAGTTCAAAGGCGGTCAAGCGCTTTGGGACAAAGTTTCGGGCGAGTTCGGCCTGAAGGCGTTGCCCTGCGGCGGCACCGGCACCCAGATGGGTGGCTGGTTCAACAAAGAAATCGAAAGCGCTGACGACCTGAAAGGTCTGAAGATGCGTATCCCGGGCCTGGGTGGCACGGTAATGTCGAAACTGGGCGTTTCGACCGTTTCGCTGCCAGGCGGCCAGATCTATGAAAACCTGGTCTCGGGTGCGATCGAAGCAACCGAGTGGGTTGGCCCCTACAACGACTACTTCATGAAGTTCTACGAAGCGGCCAAGTTCTACTACACTGCCGGCATGCACGAGCCAGGCGGCGGTTTGGCCCTGGGCATGAATGCTTCTTGGTGGGGCGGTCTCAGCGATTGGGAGAAAGCCGTCATCACTGCCGCATCGATGGAAGAGCATGCTGCCCAGCATGAAGAAGCATCGGCCAATAACGGCGAGTACCTGTCCCGTCTGATCAACGAGCACGGCGTGCAGCTGCGGTCGTTCGACGATGACACTTGGGACGCATTCGGCGAAGCTGCTGAAGAGGTATTCGCAGAGACACGCGATCACTCGGCTCTGGCCAAAGAAATCAACGATGATTTCCAAGCCAAGATGCGCGAAATTGCTGCTTTCCGCGCAATCGCCGAGGTCAGCTTCTCGAACCAGCGCAACCGCGTTCTGGGCATCGGCTAAGATCCAACGGTTTTGCGAGATTAGGGCGGCGCCTTCGGGCGCCGCTTTTTTTTTTTGAGGCTTGGCCGTCTTGTTCAGGCGCTGGTAGTGCATAGCGTCGCGTTTCGGTCAACGGTTCGGCTCGCCGTCAGCAGCCAAAAAACCCGACGGCTGGAGAATCCAAGGGCCTTACGGTACCCTGTCGCAAAACGACAGACAGGGGGGCTTTGCCATGACCGACTATTACGATCTCGGACCCTATTCCCGAACAATCACCACGACGAACCCGGATGCCCAGATGTGGTTCGATCGCGGGCTGAACTGGGTCTTCAATTTCTGGCACGAAGAGGCGATCGACTGCTTCAAGAAAGCGCTGGAGGCCGACCCCGATTGCGCCATGGCCTATTGGGGCATCTCTTACGCCCTGGGTCCGAACTACAACATGCCCTGGATCCTCTATGACCCGAAAGGCCTGGCTGCTGCGGTTAGCGGCGCCTATGACGCGATGCAGTCGGCGTTGGAACGGATCGATGGCACAAGCCCTGCCGAGGCTGCGTTGATCGAGGCATTGCAGGCCCGGTATCCGCAACGCGATCCGCTGGACGACCCCAAGGATATGCGACACTGGGATACGGCCTATGCCGACGCGATGAAGTCGGTGCATGAGGCGATGCCGGACGATCTTGACGCCCGATCGGTCTATGTCGAGGCGATCATGAACATGACGCCCTGGCGGATGTGGGATCTGAAAACCGGCGGGCCTTACAAATACGCCAGAACCGAAGACGCCATGGCCGTGCTGGATGATGCGTTCGGTAATATCCCGGCATCTTGGGATCACCCGGGATTGCTGCATCTGCATGTCCATTTGATGGAGATGTCGCCCTTCCCGCAGCGCGCTTTGGCCAGTGGCGACCGGCTGCGTACCATTATGCCCGATGGCGGGCATCTGGTGCACATGCCGACCCATATCGATGTGCTCTGTGGCAATTATTCGGATGTCCTGCGCTGGAACCAGAAAGCCGTCGAGGCTGATAACAAGGCCCGCGAAGCCAAGGGCGATCTGAATTTCTACACACTCTACCGCGTGCACAATTTCCACTTCGCGCTTTATGGCGCGTTGTTCCTGGGTCAGTACAAACCGGCTTTGGAGGCCGCCGAAGGTTTGATGGAGACGATTCCCGATGGCCTGGTTCGCATGGAAAGCCCGCCTATGGCGGATTTCATCGAAGGCTACATTCCGATGAAGTCCCATGTCTTCATCCGTTTCGGCAAATGGGAAGAGGCGCTGGCACAGGACCTGCCGGAAGACAGGGACGTCTATTGCACCACCACGGCGACGATCCTCTATTCCAAGGGCGTCGCCCATGCGGCACTGGGCAACATCGTCGAGGCCGAGGCCATGCGCGAGGAATTCCGTGCCGCCGTGGCCCGGGTGCCCGAAAGCCGGACGGTTCACAACAACACCTGTCTGGATCTTTTTGCGATTGCCGAGGAAATGCTGTCTGGTGAAATCGAATATCGCAAAGGCAATTTCGATGCGGCCTTTGCTCATCTAAGGAAGTCCGTCGAGTTGGATGACAACCTGCCCTATGACGAGCCGTGGGGCTGGATGCAGCCGACCCGCCATGCTTTGGGCGCGTTACTATTGGAGCAGGGACATGCGGAAGAGGCCGAGGCTGTCTATCGCGCCGATCTGGGCTTGGATCCGACACTGTCACGCGCCTGTCAGCATCCGGACAATCCCTGGGCCTTGCATGGGCTATTCGAATGCCTGATGCGCCGCGGCGCAGAAGACGAGGCGGTGATGGTCAAGCAGCGCCTGGACATTTCCGGCGCCCGCGCCGATGTCCCGATCACGGCGTCCTGCTTCTGCCGGATGGAGCGGATGGCAGCGGAGTAGGATTGATTTGCCCCTTCGGGCCAATACGAGAGCTCTGCTCTCGCGCTCTCGGAGTATTTTTAGCAAGCTGAAGGGCAAGAAGTTTTGGAGGGCGCAATGCCCCTGCGTTTTGATGATGATGCCGAGCCGGATTGGTTGAAGCTGAACCAAGCGAATTGGGAAGAGCGCCTTCCGCTGCACTTGGACTCGGATCTCTATGATCTGACGACGTTGATGGCCGGCATGGGCAACTTGCATCCCATCGAAGAGGAAGAGCTTGGACCGGTCGACGGGCTGAACATCCTGCATCTGCAATGCCGCTTTGGCTTTGACAGCCTCTCCTTGGCCCAGCGCGGGGCGAAGGTCACTGGGATCGATTTCGATCGGGGCGCGATCGAGAAGGCAGCGTCATTGGCGGATGAACTTGGGCTGGCAGATCGTACGACTTTCCTTGCGGGCAATGTTTTGGAGGCGGACAAGATCCTGGATGCGCCCGCCAGTTTCGACCGGGTTTTCGTCACATGGGGTACGATCTGCTGGTTGCCTGATCTCAAGAGCTGGGCCCAGGTCATTGCGCATTTTTTGAAACCAGGCGGCTGGCTCTATTTTGCCGACCATCATCCCATCGTCAGCACGTTTGATGATGAGTTTGCGACAAGCCCGGACATGCCGACGTTCTTTTGGCCTTATTTTTCAGAGAATCCTCTGATTGACGATGCCGGTGAGGATTATGCCAGCGGGGTTCAGTTGAAGAACGGCGACTTGCATGAATGGCTGCACACCACCGGGGACATCGTGACGGCGTTGTTGGAGGCGGGTTTGACCATCGCCATGCTGCGCGAACACGATGGAATTCCCTGGAAAGCCTATAGCTGTTTGGTCGAAGGTCCGGACCGTCTGCATCGCTGGCCGGATAAACCGTGGCTGCCCTTGGCAATCTCGATCAAGGCGGTAAGACCGTAGGCCATGTAGAACACGTCATGCGGATATGACTGGCCATCTGTCAGCCAATAACGTGCATTTCAGATGATTCCCGGGCAAGGTGATTGGACCACATAAATCCAACCAATTGCCCAAGGGAGAGACAGATGCCTGTAGATGTTGAGCGTACAAATTTTGATCGCCGGGCCTTCTTGGCAGCGGCTGCCGGGATTGCCGGTATTACCGCGATGCAGCCCGAAGCCTTTGCGCGGACCTTCGGGCCCGGGGCAGAACCCGTGCGCTATCCGGACCCAGATATCATCGGCCTTGATCCGCGCTTTCCAAAACTGGGCAACACGCCGATCCGGCGGCATCATCTGGGAACGCTTTGGGCCGAAGGCCCTGCCTGGAACGGTGTCGGCAGATACCTGATCTGGTCCGATATCCCGAATGATGAGCAGTTGCGCTGGACCGAAGAAGACGGGACTGTCAGCCGCCGCTTCCGCTATCCCTCGGGCAATTCGAACGGCAATACCTTCGACTATCAGGGCCGTCAGATTTCTTGCCAGCATGGGCCGCGCAAGGTGATCCGGTATGAGTATGACGGGACCGTCACCGTTTTGGCGGAAGAGTTCGAAGGCCAGGGTTTCAACGCGCCCAATGACGCGGTTGTTCACCCGAACGATGGTTCGATCTGGTTCACCGATCCCGGCTATGGCGGGTTGATGAACTATGAAGGAAACCGGTTGAACACCGGATCCCCGCAACCCGTTCGGAAGGAAGCGGTCTATCGGATTGATGGCCAAAGTGGCGAGATTACCAAGCTGACGGATGCGCCCTTCAAGCCGAATGGTTTGTGCTTCAGCCATGACTACACGAAGCTCTATGTCGCGGACACCGGGCGGTCGCACTATGCCGAGGCCGAAAGCCAGATCTGGGTCATGGATATCGATGGTGCGACGGTCAGCAATGAACGTCAGTTCGTATCGATGACCATCGATGGCAAAACGGGCTTTGCCGACGGCATCCGCGCCGATGAGGCCGGGAATATCTGGTCATCGGCCGGTTGGGTCGGCGATGGTTATGACGGCGTGCACTGCTTTGCACCGAATGGCGACCGGATCGGTCAGATTAAACTGCCCGAGATCTGCTCGAACGTCTGCTTTGGCGGAACGAAACGGAACCAGTTGTTCATGACGGCCAGCCAGTCGCTTTATTCAGTGTTTGTCGAGACGACCGGGGCGCATATCAGCTGAAACTGTGAAAGCCGCCCGGGACACATCCCGGGCGGTCACCCCGGTCGCCGCTGCGGCTTACTTCTGGCTTGCCAGCCGGTCCGACCGGGATAAACTTGAGCCATTACTTGACCCTTGATCTGAAGGAAGGAAGCTTTCATGCGCGCTGTATCGCTGACCCTCACCGCAGCTCTTCTTGCCGCACCCGCCGCGGCAGAAACCCTGACGATCCTGCACACGAACGACTTCCATAGCCGGATCGAACCGATCAGCAAATACAACTCCGGTTGTAGCGAAGAAGATAACGCAGCGGGCGAGTGTTTCGGAGGGTCGGCCCGATTGATCACGGCGGTCAGGGCCGCCCGGGCCGCGACGAACAACTCCCTGTTGGTTGACGGTGGCGACCAGTTCCAGGGCAGCCTGTTCTACACCTATTACAAAGGCCAGGCCGCGGCAGAGATGATGAATGCCATCGGGTATGCCGCGATGACCGTCGGCAATCATGAATTTGATGACGGCCCTGAAGTGCTGCGCGGCTTCATGGACGCGGTCGACTTCCCGGTTTTGATGTCAAACGCCGATATCAGTGAAGAGCCCGCCTTGGCTGGTGTGCTTATGCCATCGACCATCGTAGAGCGCGGAGGAGAGCGGATCGGTCTGATCGGGTTGACACCTGAGGACACACACCAGATGTCGAAGTCCGGTGAGCATGTGCACTTTCACGATCCCGTTGAAGCTGTGCGTCGTGAAATCGCAAAGCTGGAAGCGGAAGGGATCACGCGAATTATTGTGCTCAGCCACTCTGGCTATCGGGTCGATCAACGCATCGCGGCAGAGGTCGACGGGATCGATGTGATGGTTGGAGGGCATACGAACACGTATCTCTCAAACACCTCGGACAAGGCCGAGGGACCTTATCCGACATGGGTCACAAATCCCGGCGGTGGGCGCACGGCGATTGTCCATGCCTTCGCCTTTGGCAAGTTCCTGGGCCGCCTGGATGTGACCTTTGACGAAAACGGCGTGGTGACCGAGGCGATCGGCGAGCCGATTTTGATCGACGGCGAAGTCGCGGAAGACAGTTCGCTGAAGGATCGGATCGCTGAACTTGCCAAACCATTGGACGAGCTTCGCAATAAGGTCGTCGCCGAAACCGCTGCCGGGATAGACGGTGATCGTGGAAGCTGCCGCGCCCGGGAATGCCAGATGGGGAACCTGGTCGCCGATGCATTGGTCGACCGAGCTAAAGGGCAGGGCGTAACGATGGCGATTGTCAATGGCGGTGGACTGCGCGCGTCGATCGATGCCGGGCCGATCACCATGGGCGAGGTTCTGACGGTGCTGCCGTTTCAGAACGTGCTATCGACCTTTGGTCTGAAAGGCGCGGACATTGTGGCCGCGCTGGAGCATGGGGTCAGCAAGGTCGAGGACGGTGCAGGCCAGTTCCCTCAGGTTTCCGGATTGCGCTTCGCCTTGGATCTTTCCGTCGCGCCGGGTGAGGGCCGCGTAAGCAAGGTCGAAGTCCCTGAAGGCGACGGCTGGGGCGAAATTGATCCCGACAAAGTATACTTGGTCGCGACGTCGAACTTCCTGCGCACCGGCGGTGACGGGTATGATATGTTCGCGAACAAAGCCGTGGACGCCTATGATGGCGGCCCGTCGATCGAGGACCTGGTGGTCGAGTATTTGATCGACGGTGGGAAATACCAGCCCTATATCGACGGGCGGATCACCTTGAAGTAAGGGGTCAGATTAGCGGAGCCGCGCAGCGCATTTGTTCTGGGCGGCCTCTACGTCTGCGCTAAGCTGTAAGACAGTGTCAAATCCGCCGATCTGAAACGTTTCCCGGACATCACCTTTAAGCCCGGCAATCATCAGTTGTTTACCGCTTTCTTTAAGGTCGACATGCGCCCGGCTCATCGCCCGCATGCCCCCGCTGCCAATGCGTGTCATCTGCGAACAATCGATGATCACAGCGTCTGCAGTTTGGGTTGCGGACTTTATTGTTTTAGACAATTGGTCTGCGTCAGGCTGCTTCAGAACGCCATGCACCTTCAAAACGCAGACACGGTCACGCTGATCTAAAAACAACTCGGCCACTACGCGGGTCTCCTTGAAACTCACTGCTACACTTGGGTCGGTAAACAGGATGCCAATGTGATTGTTAGAATATTTTGGTCATTTTTCCGTTGATAGCTGACATCGGACGCCAACCCCCGAATGATCGATATTCCATGCCCGCCGATTTCCCGGCGTTCTGAATTGCGATTGATCAAAGGGTCAAACTCTGCTCCGGTGTCGCTGATGACCAGGGTCGTCTGGGTCTGGCCAGGGGTCAGATCCAGCATAAACTTGTCTGTTTCAGATAGTCTGGTGTCATGGCGGATCATGTTCGAGCACACCTCGTCAATGATCACCGAGATACGTTGACCGACGGAATCCGGCAGGCCAGCCGTTCGAATAGCGCTTGCAACGAAGTCAAACGCCCTAGACAAACCAGCAGAAGAAACGCAAAAGCTTTCACGCATGTGATGACCATTCTATACGTGTCGTTGATATAGTGGAAGTCGTAGTCATAATCTTTTGCCTGGATTCGTGGGGGCGCAGGCTACAGCCTATCAAAGGAGTTACGGTGTGCGTGCATTCATAGGGTTATGCGTGTCGATCTGGATAATTTTTGGGCAGATCGGTGCAGTTTTCGCGGCTGAAAAGATAGGACAGGTCAAAGTTGCGTCCGGTGATGTGATTATTTTACGGGATGGTCAAGCAATTCCAGCGGAGGCCGGAAGTGAACTTTTGGAGAAAGACGTCGTCAAAACCGGTGCGAACAGCGCAATCGGCATGACGTTCACCGACAACTCGCGATTAAGCCTTGGACCCGAATCCGAACTTTTGCTTGAAAACTATGCCTACCGCAGCCCCGGCAAACCGGACAGTTTCGAAGCCCGCCTGCAAAACGGCAGCCTGACGGCGGCGTCCGGCAAGATCTCGAAATCCCGCCCATTGGCGATGCGTGTGCTGACACCGACGACCGTTCTGGGTGTCAAAGGCACAGAATTTGCCGTGCGGGTGAGCGAAGAAGGATGATCCGTCACGCCGCAGCTGGCCTTTTGGCCCTGGGACTGGCGGCGTGTACAACTGTGGAAGACCAGTCGCAGGCCATCCCCGATTGGCTGACCGGGGAAAAGTGGGATATCGACCGTGTCGCTGCGCTGCCTTTGAATGAAGATCCATATCTGGGCGCTCTGCAAGAAGGTTATATCCGCCTGTCGCGGGAAGAACTGGCCGAATTTGACTGGGATTCGGGGGCCTTGTTTGCGCGCAAGGCCCGGATTGCCGCGCAAGGCCCGGTCGCCCCGACAGACCCTGCGAGTGAATCTGTCGATGAAGACGCCGCCACCGAATTGGGCGAGGCTTTTGCACAGGTCAACGGGTTTATCGGATCTGAAGGCGCCATGCTGCGGGCCGGACGACAGATCGGGGAAGCCCAGGTCTTTTTCGACTGCTGGCTGCAGGAAGCGGTCGAAGGGCACCAACTGGAAGAAATCGCCGAGTGCCGCGATCAGTTCGGCCTGATGATCCAATTGATCCGCGACCTGGCGGCGTTGCCGAAGAACATGGCTGTGGTCTTGCCCGAAGATGGAGAGATCGGCGGTATCGAAGTGACGCAAGGCAATAAGACCGTCACACTGGATCGGCCCTTTGCTGCAGCGGGCACGGGGAAAGAGCTGGGCGACGTGCCTGTGGTGGAATCCGAAATTCGCGACGCATTCGCCGGGGCCTTGGCGGCTCAGCCCAAACCACCGGTCGAGTTTGTCCTTACGTTCGATTTCAATGACACGAAAATCACCGATACGGCGTTCGAACAGATCCTGCTGGCCGCTGACGAGGCCCGGTCCCGCGATGCCGCAGAGGTCATTGTGACCGGCTTCGCCGATGCGCCCGGAGCAGCACCGGACAATCTTGCGATTTCCCGCACCCGCGCGGAACGTGTGCGAAAGGCCGTGTTCTTCGAGCTTAGGGAAGCCGAAAAGGTCTCTATCTCGACTGAGGCGCGAGGCGAGCGAGACCTTGCCGTCGAGGCCACGGGGCAGGAAGAACAGAACCGCCGGGTGATCATCCTGGTCCGTTAGGCTTGTGCTTGCTTAGAATGGGCCCGTTCCGGGCTGATACCGGCTAATTGAACACCTGATACAGCAACCGGGCGATGTCGCTTTCCAACGGAAAGCTCAGCGTGCCCATGACCCCGTATCCGAATAGTGGCGGGATCACGTAAAACCGGATCATGTAGAAAAACCAGGCCACAAACAACGGCACCATTGTTTCGATCAGAAAGCCTGGGGTGACGGGACGAAAGACCCGGATAATCGGGTCAGTCATCTTCACGAAGGCCTTCATGAAGAACCACTGACTATCCTGGGGCAGGAACAACCCCATGGCGAAGCGCCCGATCAGCGTCCACATCACCATGCCCAGCAGATAGTCGAGGACCAACAGCCAGACCGGCAGGTTTCCGAGTTGCGAATCCATGGAGGTCAGTGGCTTGGGGCGGGGCCTAACCCCACCCTACCAATGCTCAATGCGATTCGGACAAGATCGCATTGCCGGAAGGTTTTCGAACCTCGTCCACCATGCGCTGGGTTTCGACATCCGGCGCCTCGGTCATCAGGCTGACCACCACCATGGCGACCAGGCTGACCGGCATCCCGATCATGCCAAAGCGCAGGCCGTCCAAGCCCCACCATGGCTCCATGCCAGTTTGGATGGCATAAAGGTAGACCGAGCCGGCGACGAAGCCGCAGATCATTCCAGCGATCGCCCCGGCCCTGTTTGCCCGTTTCCACCAGACCCCAAGGACCAACGGGAAGAAGAGGCCCGAACAGGCAAAACAGAAGGCCCAGGCCACAGCGCCTAAAATCCCAGTCAGCTTCAACGAGGCGACGAAAGCCGCCGCAACCCCGATCAGGATCAGCAGGACCCGCGCGACGATCAGGCGCCGGCGGGTGTCCGCTTTTGGATCAACGATCTTGTAATAAAGGTCGTGGCTGATCGCGTTGGCGATCGCCAGCAGTAGGCCATCCGCCGTGGACATCGCCGCCGCCATGCCACCCGCGGCCACAAGGCCCGTGATGACATAAGGCAGACCCGCGATTTCAGGCGTCGCCAGCACGACGATGCCGGTGCGCATGAAGAATTCGTTGATCTGCAGAATGCCGTCCGCGTTACTGTCGCTTACTTTCAGGAAGTTCACTTCCGACCAGCGCTGGATCCATTCCAGGGCCATGACTTCATCGATCGTCTTGCCGATGATCGCCGTCGGCAGGTCAGGGTCCAACAATTGCAGCTTCGTCAGCGTCGCCAGGGCAGGTGCTGTGAAGTACAAAAGGAAAATGAAGAACAGTGACCAGGCCACCGATTTACGCGCGGCGCGCACTGATGGGGTGGTGAAGTAGCGCATCAGGATGTGGGGCAGGGATGCCGTTCCCGCCATCATGCACAGCGCCAGAGTGATGAACTTCCAGGCCTCCATCGACCCCGCCTCGCCCGGTACGTTGTGCGGCACGGTCAGCGCCTTCAATCCGGCAAAGCTTTCGGTTGGGGCCGTGCCAACGCCCAGTTGACCTTCCAGTTCGGCTATTCGTTGGACCGCGTCGCCATAGCCGAAATGCGGGATGATGCCGAAGCCCTGGACGTTGGACATCCAGATCACAGGCACAAGATAAGCGATGATCAGCACGATGTACTGCGCCACCTGGGTCCAAGTTACAGCGCGCATGCCGCCCAGCATGGAACAGAGCAGAATGCCCAACAGGCCAAACCAGACACCGGCCTCAAACGGGATACCCAATGCGCGGGCCGCAATTGTGCCGGTCGCGTTGATCTGTGCTGTCACGTAGGTGAACGAGGCCACCACCAGGATCATCACAGCGCAGAACCGGGCCAGGTTGCCCCCATAGCGGGTGCCGATGAAGTCCGGCACCGTGTAGCAGCCGAATTTGCGCAGATACGGCGCCATCAGCGAGTTCACCAGGACATAACCGCCGGTCCAGCCGACAACAAAACCCAGATACCCGTGCCCGCCGAAATAGATACCGCCGGCCAGTGCGACGAACGACGCGCCGGACATCCAGTCCGCTGCGGTTGCCATGCCGTTGAAGACCGGGGGCACCTGCCGCCCGGCGACATAGTAGGCGCCGACCTCCATCGTGCGGCTCATCCAGCCGATCGCGGCATAGATGAAGATCGTGAAAATGACGAACAGGATGCCGATGGTCTGGGCGTCCGCCCACTCCAGATATTCCAGCAGCGCCATCAACAGGCAAAAGACAATAAACCCGCCGGTATAGACGCCGTAGATCTTGGGCAGGTTGTCGATGAAATCCCCTTTGAACATCTCCGCCCCCTCAGTCGTCGTGGCCGAATTCTTCGTCGATGGCGTCCTGTCTCCAATTCTGGAAGAAGATCAGGATGACGAAAATCGCCAACGACCCCTGAACCGCAAGATAGTATCCAAGCGGGAAGCCCATGAACGACATCGTGTTCAGGTAAGACGCGAAATAGTGCACGACAAACGCAAAAATGAACCAGATCGCCAGCACCAGAAACGTCAGATTGCGCGTTTTGACCCAATGGGCTGCATCGGACTCGGGGGTATTGGACATGGGGGTGCCCCTCCAGTTAGCGTCGTGCGCGGTGGTGACCCGCGCTGATAGATCAATTGATCCCAGGTGATTTGGCGCGACAGGGATCATTCTGCCAAGTACACTCCATTCCCGAACGGATTGGAAGCACCTAGCCTCAAACTGGAACACTATGGCGCTGCTTGACCGAATTAGGGGGCTTCTGCGCCTGTTTTTGGTTCGGTTCGAACGCCAGCCGATCCGGGATAAGGCCGCTTTGGTCGCGTTTCTGCGCAGCCGAAGCGCTTATGTCGCCCAGACGGCCCTGTTCGGGTATCTCAAGACGCGGATGGGTACCCAGTACCGCGAGATTTTCCAGGACCCAGCCTTCGCCCAACCCTTGGCGCTGGCACAGCGCCAGGTGTTCTTGGACTGCCTGGCTGATCTGACAGTGTTCGCGGTGTCGCTGACGGAGGGAGGTCGCCTTGACGCCATGGCATGCCGAACCGCCGCGGCGGCCTGCTTTACAGAGGCCGCAAATGCGGGCCTGCCGGAGGAGGGACCCGAGGTAGATGAGGCGGGCAGTGCCTTTGATGAGCGCCTGCTGCTTGTGAACTGGGAAACCGCGCATATCGGGGAAAATGCGTTCACCCAAAGCCCAGAGGGCTTGGTTCAGGCAGCGCCAGTGATCGAAGGGTACAAGGATTTGGATCGGGAGATCGTGATCAACTCCATCCGCTTTCGCTGGCATGATGTCCGGCGGCAGTTTCGGGATCGGGCCGATTTGGAGGCGCTGAGTGTGGCATTGGGTGGATGCTTAGACCGCGGGAGGTCGTGCGCGTCAAAAGATCTGATCTGAATTCTGTCGGCAGCGCCTGCCCTATGGGGGCACGTTTTCCGCGTTGAAGATGACTGGTTTCTTAAGTCCTGAAGGTGTTCAGCCGCGGCATCAGTTAGCATTTGAAGCAAATTGATCAGACATCGTCGTCAGGACTTTTCAGCCCCATCTTCAAGAAATCTGCGGTATTGCCCAGCGCCAGCGGCATGATGCCGGGTGGGAGGACCTGGTAGCCCGTCCCAACTGATGACGTGGCCTACTGGTCCGGCAACAATCCCAATTCCCGCTGCAGTTTTTTCGTCAGGCCTTTCGCCACCAAGCTATGGGATGCGGCGATATGGTCCCTCAGATCGGCATCGGTCAGGCCTGGCGCGCCATAGTTCTGGATCCATTTCATCCCCCGGGACGCCAGATAAGGTGCGGGACGGCACCCCGGTTGATCCTTGAGTACTTCGAAACCGATCTCTGAAACCTTGAAGGTAAACGCTGGCTGATCATCCGCCCACCCTCCAATCGCAAAGACCTTTCCACCCACCTTCCAGACATGCGCGCCGCCCCATTGAACAACATGGGTCGTTGCCGGCAGGGCGCTGCAAAAGGCATTGAAATCGTCATAGGTCATGCTGAGCCGGCTCAGCGTTCGGTGAATTTGAACTCGATCCGTCGGTTGCGGGCGTTCGCCTCTGCACTAGTACCCGGATCGATCGGTTGGAATTCGCCGAAACCTGTCGCGGCCAGCCGGTTCGCAGGGATGCCTTCGACCTCGATCAAGTATTTCACAACCGACAGTGCCCGGGCCTGGCTAAGTTCCCAGTTGTCCTGAATCCTGCCACCGCTGCCTGACAGCGGCACGGCGTCGGTATGTCCATCGACCCGCAGGATCCAGTTCAAGTCCTCCGGGGCGGCTGCACCCAGTTCGCGCACGACATCAGCCAATTTCGAAAGCTCTGCTTGTCCGGCCGCGCCGAGCGTTGCCGAGGCCGATCTGAAGAGGACTTCTGACTGGAACACAAACCGGTCGCCGACGATGCGAATGCCAGCGCGATTGCCCAGGACCTCGCTCATCTTTCCGAAGAACTCGGATTGGAACCGTGAAAGTTCCGACACTTTCTGCGCAAGCGCTTGGTTCAACTGCGACCCGAGTTCGGCGATTTGCACCTTCGCGTCTTCATCGCGTTCCTGCGCATCGTCCAGCAGCGACTGCAACGATCCCAATTGCCGGTTCAACTCGACAATCTGGGCATTCAATGCGGCGATCTCGCGTTGCTGCGCAAGTGTCTGTGCTTCGGCCTCGGACAGTTTGGACTGCGCCAAAAGGCGCAAGGCTTTCTCACGATCGAATTGATCAGTGCCTTCAAGCGCGGCTTCGGTCAGCTGCTTTTGCGCGGCTTCTGCAGCGGCCAGCAATTCCAACGTTTCAGCCGCTTTGGCGCGGGCTTCTTCCAGGGCAAGAGTCGCTGCATCAAGCTCGGCCGAACTGTTGGCCAGCCGTTCGCGCAGCGCCTTAGCCGCAGCAATCTCGGCCAGGCGCTGTTCCTCGGACTCGTCCAATCGCGCGGATAGTTCGGCTGCCCGGGTCAGAGCTGCTTTCAAGTCCACTTCGAACTTCGTCGCTTCCGAGGATGCCTGAGTGCTGGCCGCCGCCGCTTCGTCGCGTTCCTGTTCCAGCTTGGCGATCGTTGCCAGGGCCAGTGCCTGTTCTGCTGAAAGCTTTTCGAATTCGGCCAGGGCCGCCGCGTTTTCTTCGCGCAGCTTGGCTAGGGCATCGCTGTCCTGTTCCAGCGCTGCCGTCCGGGCGGCCAGACTGTCACGCTCGGTCGTCGCTTTTTCAAGATCTGCCTCTAGCGCTTCCAACAACGCCAACGCGGCAAGCTTTTCCCCGTCCAGTTTGTCCAGGTTCTCCAGCAGGCCAGAGTTCTTCTCCTCCAGCTGAGCGATCAGTGCCAGAGCCGCGGTCTTCTCCGCAGTCAGAGCTTCGACATCCGCCTTTTCGGCCGCGAGTGCCTTGTCCAGATCTGCAAGCCTGACGGCGGCTGCATCGGCGTCTTGCTCCAATGCAGCAATCAGTGCCTGTGCGCGGGCCTGATCCGCATTCAGCGTGGCAATTGCCGCATCCTGTTCATCGCGCTTGCTCTCGAGATCCTTGATCAGGGATTCCAGTGCTTCGCGTTGGGTCGCGGCCAGACGCGCAGCCTCTGCCTGGTCGTCGATCTCCGTGCGGGCAGCCGTCAGGGAGGCCGTCAATGCCTCGGCCTCGGATTGGCTGAGCGTCAAAGCTTCGGTCAGGCGCGTAACCTCGGCATCCGCCGCGTCCCGGGCTTCATTGGCGGCGGACAGGGCCGCTGAAAGGCGGCGCACTTCGTCACGTTCATCCGTCAGCGTGGCGCGAAGGGTCCCGACCTCGCTTTGCAATTCTTGGTTACGATCCTGCTGCAGACCCAGGGCGTTCGACAACTGCGCCAACTGACTGGTCAGTTCGATGATCTCCTCATTGCGGGCGACCAGGTCGTTGTTCAGCGCCTCCAGCTTCTGATCTTGGCCAGTGATCCGTTCGCGCAAAGAGAACTGAACGATCATGAAGATCGACAGCACGAACATCAGGATCAGCAGCAGCGCCGTCAGCGCATCTACAAAACCTGGCCAGATTGATCCGGCAAAGCGCCCTTGATTGCGCCGGGCCAGGGCCATCTTAGCGCTCCGTCTCGCGGGTCCGCATGTCGATCAGATTGGTCAAGGCGCGCAGCTCTGCGCGAATGGCAGTCAGGGCCTCGTGACGGCCGACCGCGACGTCATCCGCCATGGCGCGCAGCTGCTTGTCCATGGACCGGATATGGTTGCGAGTCTCGGAGTCCACGCCGCCGCCACCAGATTTGCCGCGCTCTAGCATCTCGGCGGTTGAACTAAGCGCTGCTGTGAACTGTCCCTGGCCGTGGTCGATCCGCTTCAGAACCGCCAAGGTGGCATGATCGCGCCCGGCTTCATCTTCACGGGCGGCCCGCATCTCGGTCACCAATTGGCTAACCAGCGTGCGTTCGCGCTCGATCTCCGAGGCCATCTTGCCCACTACGTCTGCCGCAGCGGCCAGACGTTGTTCGGCCTCGATCCGCGCGTGCTCGGCCTTTTCGGCAAACTCTGACGTCCGCTCCAGACCTTCATCCACGCGTTCCAGTAGAGAGATCAGCGCGCCTTCCGGACCTTCACCTTCGCTGACCAGGCCTAGCCGTGTGAACGAGGTCAGCCATTCCTCCAGTTCGCGATAAAAACGGTTCTGACCATGGCTGGCGAAAAGCTCTAGCAGGCCCACGACCAGCGATCCGGCCAATCCAACCAGCGACGAGGCAAAGGCTGTGCCCATGCCGCCGAGTTGGCTCTCCAACCCTGTCATCAGCCGGTCGAACACCGACACATCCGAGGTATCGCCGTCCTGTGGGGCAAGGGATTTGATCGTATCTACAACCGCCGGGACGGTCAGAGACAGGCCCCAGAACGTTCCCAGCAGACCCAGAAAGATCAGCAGGTTCGCGATATATCGCGTGATGTCCCGGCTTTCGTCCAAGCGTATCGCGATACTATCGAGCATCGACCGGGTGGCCGAGGTCGCCAGACGCTTCTGCATTCGGCCATCCCGGACCATCGGGGCCATCCCCGCCACCAGCGATGGCGGTGCCAGGAACTCCGCACCCTTGAAGCCTTGCTGCAGATTACGAAGCCAGCGCACCGAAGACATTACCTGGCTGACCTGCCAGAACGTCGCGAAAACGCCCAACACGAACACGAACCCGATGAAGGCATTCAGATAGATGTTCGCAAAGACAACGGTTCGGATTTGTGCAGCCAAAAGGAACCCGCCGACCCCCACAGCCGCGAGGACCAACAGCATCAAAACGATCTGCCGGGTTGGTTGGGCGAAGACGCGGTCTTGCGCGTCCGAAAAACTCATACACAGGCCTCGTGTGCTAACTGGGTGGAGGTTAGGTTGAACTCTGATGCAAACCAAGCTTCCTGACGTAAATACACGAACTGTTTGCGAAATTGGAAGCCATCTATCCCGTTTTCTGGCCGAAGTACACGGACAGATTGAGAACGGGCGCTGGTCTGCACGATTAGGTAAGTCCCTCCATCACGACGTTTCAGCAAGCATATTTGCCAAGGGTTTATAGGCATCCGGCGTCGCCGCCAGGATGTCTCCGGACGGCAACGGGTTCTGGAAGTCGCTGTCTTCCCCAATGGTACCGACCAAGCCGCCTGCTTCGCGCACTAGGATGATCCCCGCCGCGATATCCCAGGGGTTCAGCGCGCGTTCCCAAAATCCGTCGAAGCGGCCCGCCGCCACATAGGCCAGATCCAAAGATGCCGTGCCCCAACGCCGGATCCCCGCCGTGCGCGGCAGCACCTTCGCGAATTCGCGCATCATTTCTGGCAGACCCGGGCGATTGCCGAAGGGCGTGCCCGTTCCGAACAACATATGGCTGATCTCACGTCGTCCTGAGACGCGCAGGCGTCGGTCGTTTACCCAGGCACCTTCGCCCTTTTCGGCGGTGAACATCTCGTCCTTGGCGGGGTCATAAACCACGCCCGCAACGATTTCTCCCTTATGTTCCAGACCGATAGAGATTGCCCAGTGCGGCAGCCCATGCAGGAAATTCGTGGTCCCGTCCAATGGATCGACGATCCACCGCCGGGTCGGATCCTTGCCGTCTACCGAGGAGCCTTCTTCCCCCAGAAACCCGTAATTCGGCCGGGCCTCCATCAGGGTCTCGAAGATCGTCTCTTCTGCTTTGCGGTCGGCGTTCGAGACGAAATCGCCCACGCCTTTGACCGAAACCTGCAGATTTTCGACCTCGTTGAAGTCGCGCACCAGCCGCCGCGCGGCTTTGCGCGCGGCTTGGATCATGACATTTAAGTTAGCAGAACCAACCACTTAGGCGCGTTCCACGTACTCGAAGGTCTCGGTGTTCACAACCACGTCCGTGCCCTGATCGACAAAGGGCGGGATCATGATGCGCACACCATTGTCCAGCACGGCCGGCTTGAACGAGTTCGCCGCCGTCTGGCCTTTGATTGCAGGTTCCGTATCCTCGACTTTGCAGGTGACTTTTTCAGGTAGGGCTGCCGAAAGCGCTTCGCTTTCATAGTATTCGATCTGCACGATCATACCATCCTGCAAGAAAGGTCGGGCGTCGCCCAGAATATCGGCAGGCAGTTCGATCTGTTCGTAAGTTTCCTGATCCATGAAAACCAGCATACCGTCATTTTCATAGAGGAACTGCTGGTCCTTTTGTTCCAGTCGTACCTTTTCGACTTTGTCAGCGGACCGGAAACGTTCGTTCAACTTCGAGCCATTGCGCAGGTTCTTCAGTTCGACCTGAGCAAACGCGCCACCCTTGCCGGGCTTCACATGATCGGTTTTCACAGCAACCCAGAGCCCGCCATTGTGCTCGATGATGTTGCCACGCCGGATTTCATTGCCGTTGATCTTGGGCATCTTGGACCTCGTGTCGCGGAGTTCGCGCCGCCTATACAGGGCCATGCGCTGTTGGACAACCCGTACAGCATCCGTGCAGCATGTGTATGCCACCCGTATGCCATGCGTATGCCATCTGTATGTACAGAAAGTCGACGGGTTAACGGCGTAAAAAGGGGTGCGCTGCGCCTTGCCCGACCGGGGGTGGGCGAATGCACCCGCCGAGCTAAGCAAGTTTATGGCAGCTACACCGCGCGAATTCTGAGCTTCGCCCTGACTGAACCGAATTCGCCCTCCCGCGGGACGGTCGGGCGAGGCCCGGCGCCGCTGCGCGGCTTGATTCCGGGCCGGGCGCTTCCTTCTCAACCAGTGGTCATAGAATAGATCGTCAAGAGGAGCGCAATGATCGAAGCAACTGAACCGATGTTGGTGAACGTTGCCTTCTTGCGGACAATCTCCAAAGTTCGAACGGCAAACCAAGATACGGTGGCGGTTAGAGAGAAGTATCCTTCCTCTACGGCGCGGATCATCCGTTGGCGCTCCTCGCCTTCCTCTTTGAGATTGATCCGCGCAGTCATGTCCCGAAGAGCTTCGCGTTGCTGCTCGACAATTTCTGGCAGTTCGTCTGGGACACGGGGCAGGTCCTGCCATGCCTCCCCAGTGATCGTCTCGATGGCCGAGCCGATGCGGGTGTCTGCTTCCTCTGGCGTCACGTCGAGCACAGTGTTTTCTGCAGGCGCCATGCGGGCAAACATCCCGGCGTGGTACTTGGCTTGCAGAGCCAGATGCTGCTGAACGATTTCGTCCAGTTTGGGGCACAGGTAATCCGTCAGCGGTTCGCGAATGTCGTCGTCTTGCGCCCCGCGTACCAATGATGCACCGAGCCGCCGAAGCGTTCCCGGGCGGGTGTCCATGGGTCCGCGATCCGCTTCCCTCGCATAGCGGTTCAGGTCACGGCGAAAGCTTCCCGGGACTTGCTTCTTGTCCAATTGAATGTCGCGGGCCAGTTCCATGCAGGCGTCGCGTAGGTCCTTCAGAAGAGTTGCGAGCCTCGCCTGCAAGGCTTCGTCGCTGAGTATGGATAGGTCCTCGTCAAACGGGACCATTTCCATCGCGTTGGTCTGCGCGTTGTATTTAAAGTCTGCCTCGGCCAAAGGGCGGGATCGGCCTTGCGCCAATATCCGAGCGACCTCGGCATTCACAACCTTCGCGCCTTGCTGCCAAGTCTCTTCCGGGATCAGGGCGATCTGAAGTTGGGTTTCCTCATCCGCCGGTTTGCCGTCGATGATGTCCTGATACCGTTGGATCCAGACCTCCCACCCATCGCCCAGTTCGCGCATGGTTTGGGACAGGATCTGCCATTCTTCTTCGAACCAATCCGGTCGTTGGTTGCCAGGCCACAGCGGCGACATGGCCAAGCTAATCTGTGCCATACCTTCTTCTAGGCGTCGCGCGTCTTCGCAAACGGCGCTATAGACGACGGCATCGGTGGCCTGGGCCGCATAGGCAGCGGCATCGGCGGCATAGGCGGCGGCAATGGCGGCATCGGCATAGGCGGCACGGGCGGCATAGGCGGCAGCATCGGCGGCATCGGCGGCGGTGACCCTGGCGGCATCGGCGGCATTGGCAGCGGCGGCATAGGCGACATCCCGAACCTCTGCTGCGCGGTTTGACCATGTGCCCGCAAACCGCGCAGCAGTATGCGCCCGGAAGGTTGGCAACAGGATCGCGTCTCCGAATTTTCTTGCGGGGGCGGCGAGGACAATAAGAGGTAACGAGCGCAGAGCGGCGCGGAAGGCGATCAGCCTAGCATCCTCGATCGGGCGGTCCGGCAGCCATTCGCGTAGGCTCTCCCGATCTTTAATGCCCTCAACCGCGACCACCATTGGGATTAATGCCTTTAATGTCTTCTTTCTTAAACATGATGGGTTGGCACCCATCCTACGCAAGACGCGCATTGTTGCATGGGGAGTCGTCTGGTCAAGAGTTGGTGTCATTGCCCGGCTTGACCGGGCAATCCAGAAAATTGGCTTTGTGGCTTGGGATCCCCCGATCAAGTCGGGGGATGACGGAGAGATGCGGAAGCATCGTCACTCCCGGGAAGGCGTGGATCTGTTTAGGTCATTGAGACCACCGCCTTCGCGGGGGTGACGACCGAAACCTGCAAGGATCAACGGTTGACTTATTGCACCGCACAACGCATATGCACGCCACAGGCGTTTTCTGCCGCGTGAGCAGACGACTAAGACGCGGAGGCCGTCCAAGGACGGACAAACCCGCGCAGCGCAGAGCGCCAGAACTTTCCAGGCACCCACATCACGCAGGGGTCCGGCGCAGTGACGGCCTATGGGCAATCCGGCCCCCGGCCAGCGCACTGCGCAACCCAACGCGCGCCCCGCTATGCCGGGGGGCTTCATTTGTATTTGCGGGTGGCGCCCGATGTGGCGGCCGCCCTGAAAGGACACGTCCACATGGACACTGAACTGAATTTCGAGACGCTGGGTTTTCAACCCAAGCTTCTCAAGCGCCTTGCCAAACAGGGCATTCTGAAACCCACGCCGATCCAGGAAAAGGCGATCCCCCATGTCATCGCGGGACGCGATGTCATGGGTCTGGCGCAGACAGGCACGGGCAAGACCGTGGCCTTTGGATTGCCGCTGATCCAGGCCTTGCTGAAGGTCGGCACGAAGCCGGCACCGAAAACCGTGCGCGGCTTGATCCTGGCCCCAACGCGCGAGCTGGCGAACCAGATCTGGGAAAATCTGCGCAGCTATACCGGCGGCACGCATCTGAAGGTCGCGCTGATCGTCGGCGGTGCCTCGATCGGCGGGCAGATCCACCGCCTGCAGACCGGGACGGATCTGATGGTGGCAACGCCCGGGCGCTTGATCGATCTGCTGGACCGCCGGGCGGTGCGCCTGGATTGTGCCGAATACCTGGTGCTGGACGAGGCGGATCAGATGCTGGACATGGGTTTTATCCATGCCTTGCGGAAGATCGCGCCGCTGCTGCCTGCGGAACGCCAGACCCTGTTGTTTTCAGCGACGATGCCAAAGCAGATGGCGGAACTGGCAGCGGCCTATCTGACCGATCCCGTGCGGATCGAAGCGGCCCCGCCGGGCAAACCGGCGGACAAGGTCGACCAGGCCCTGCACTTTGTCGAACAGCCGAAGAAAACGGCGCTGTTGGTCGACTATCTGGGCAAACACCCGGACGAGCTTTCGCTGGTTTTCGCGCGTACCAAGCATGGTGCCGAACGGCTGATGAAAGCTCTGGTCGCCAAGGGTTTCGCGGCGGCCTCGATCCATGGGAACAAAACTCAAGGACAGCGAGACCGGGCGATCAAAGGCTTCAAACAGGGTCAGTATAAGGTTCTGGTCGCCACCGACGTCGCCGCGCGCGGCCTGGATATTCCGGGTGTGCGGTTTGTCTACAACTTCGATCTGCCGAATGTGCCGGACAACTATGTCCACCGGATCGGGCGGACGGCGCGGGCCGGTCAGTCCGGATCGGCCATCGCGTTTTGTGCGCCCACCGAAATGGGAGAGTTGAAGTCCATTCAGACAATCATTGGCCGTCAGATCGAAGTGATCGGCGGCACGCCTTGGCGCTCCGATCCCGCCAAGGATGATCAGGGCAAGGCCGCAAAGCCCAAGCGGCATACGCGTCGCCGTCCAGGGCGCCGTCCAAGGCGGAAGTTGGCGGCCTGACATCGAGGCGCTGTGTTTGCAGGATGGCGCGTGCGCTTGCGCTTGACACGGCGGCCCCTGCGCCCTGACATGCCGCCATGAGTAGCGAGAAAACCGAAGCTCTGGTGGTCGGTGGCGGGCAGGCCGGCATCGCGGCGTCCGAGCATCTGACCAAGTGCGGCGTGCCGCATATCGTCCTTGAAAAGGGCCGCATCGCAGAAAAGTGGCGGTCGGGGCGCTGGGACAGTCTGGTCGCCAATGGTCCGGCCTGGCATGACCGGTTGCCGGGGCTGACGTTCGACGATGTGCACCCCGATGGGTTCCCTCCGAAGGAACGGATGGCCGATTACTTCGAGGCCTATGTCGACAAATTCCAAGTGCCGATGCGCACGGGCGTTGAGGTGACCGAGGTGCGCCGGGCCGAGGGTGCCCCGGGGTTTATTGCCACGACGTCCAGGGGGGCAATCCAGGCCGACTATATCATCGCCGCGACGGGGCCCTTCCAGAAACCAGTTTTCCCGAAGATTGTAGCTGATGATGCCCCGGCCCTGCAGATGCACTCGGCCGCCTACAAGAACCCAGGGCAACTGCCCGCGGGTGCGGTGCTGGTGGTGGGCGGCGGGGCCTCGGGCGCTCAGATCGCCGATGAATTGCTTAGGGACGGGCGGCGGGTGTACCTGTCGGTCGGGCCACACTCGCGCTATCCCCGCTGGTACCGGGGGCATGACTATTGCTGGTGGCTGGGCGTGCTGGGCCAGTGGGATATCGAGGCGCCCGCGCCCGGGACCGAGCATATCGCCATCGCCGTCAGCGGGGCCTATGGCGGCTATACCGTCGACTATCGCGGGTTCGCCGAACGGGGGATGACCCTGTTGGGCCTGACCGAGGAATATTCCGACGGCGTCGTGCGGTTCGCCCCGGACCTTGCCGCGAATATGGCGGAAGGGGACGCGGCCTATGTGCAGATGCTGGACGACGCGGATGCTTATGTCGAGCGGTCCGGGTTGGACCTGCCCGAAGACCCAGACGCCCGGGCGTTTGGCCCGCCGCCGGATTGCGTGACCAACCCGCTGTTGGGGCTGGACCTGGCGGCGGAGGGGGTCGGCACGGTTCTATGGGCCACGGGCTATGCGCCGGATTACAGTTGGCTGAAGGTGGATACCTTCGACGATCGGGGCGCGCCTGTGCATCAGCGCGGTGTAGGACAAGAAGCCGGGGTCTATTTCCTAGGGCTTCCCTGGTTGTCGCGCCGGGGGTCGTCCTTCATCTGGGGCGTCTGGCACGACGCCCGCTATGTCGCCGAGCACATTTCTACCCACCGCGGGTACATGGCTTATCACGCGGGGCGACCCTGACCGGGGCTTAGTACGCGAAGGCAGACCTGGTCTTTTCCCGGGATGGCCAAAACGGTTGTTTGGCGACGATGCCGCGCAACAGACCGTGCTGCTGCAGATGGGCTTGCACATTGTTGCGCAAGGTCTTTGCGGTGAGGCTGAAGAATGTCCTCTCGGTATAGCCGAGCTTGTCGCCCATTGCTTTGACGCTGGCTGACAGAAACTCTCCCAAGACTTGGATTTGCAGGGGAGACATCTGGATCTGACCGGATCTGATCGCGAGTGCGTTTTCGCAGCGCTCGTTCGAGCGGGCCTCGCGACACGAGCGGCCGAATTCAACCAGAAACGTTTCGATCGTCTCGCTGCCCATTACGTCCCACACCACAAAGCGGTCAATGAGGTTGCCGATCTGGGCGGCTTCATCAGGTGAGAGTTTCAGAACCATCACCTTCGGATTGTCTGTTGGATCTGCTTGCATGGCCTCCATCCCTGTGAATCACTATATATCAAATTGATATGCAAAATGCAATTTAAAAGAAGTAGCATTTGCTACAATGCGACGGGATTTTTTATCCGCGCAGGCACGTTAAGGTTGTAGGGCGAGAGATGGGGGCTTTCCGGGGGTATTCAACCGCAACCTACGCCTTGGAGGCGTGGTCAGAAAAATGCCCGATATGGTGAGACCGGATCATAGTTTTCCGCTGCCATGGCATAGGCGTGAGTCTATGCGATGGGGCGGCACCGAACCGCCGCCGCACCGGACTCAGTGAAGCGTGGAGCCGCCCCACACCGTCCAATGATCAGAATGCTGCGAGGGCTGGTTTCGGATAGGAATTGGGGCCGCAGTCCAGGAAATAGGTGATTTGCATGGAGCTGCTGGTGAAGCCAGCTTTTAGCCCATGCTTCTTGTGCCTTTCGAGATCGATCGTGCAATCGGTATGGGGCGCAATGATACCGGGCCCGACGGCCATGATCTGATCAGCCGCGATGCGACCCGGGATCGTAACGATCGCACGTTCAGGCTGGAAGGCGATTTGGACTTCCTTGCCGTCGAGCGTCGATGTCTCGTGCCGGTGTACCCAGCATGCGGAGACAGACGTTATAATGAATAGGACAATCGCGTGGCGTACCAATCTCATTCTAGAGGATTCCTTTTATTGCAAGCAGCAGTGAACCATGTCCCTGATGACTGCCCGATGCAAGCGCCGTTGGCCGGCAATTCCGGTTTCCAAGCCCGGGCGATCGGGCTTGCTAAAGCCGAGCTTTCACGACCTCCAATGCACCGATGATCACGTCTTCCAGATCTGCTCGCGTGGCCCCGGCTTCTGCCATGACAACCATGCCGTTGACTGCCGCGGTCAGGACCTTGGCAGTGGCCTCATCTGTGGGGCGCCCCGTTCCGTCGGCGTTCAGCAACCGGCGCATATTGTCTTCGAAGGCCTGATTGACCCGGATCAGCGCTGCATCAATGTCCTCATAAAAACCGGTCAGTTCCAATGTCGTCCGGCAACGAAGGCAGCCGTTTGGTTTTGCAGGGTCCGTTAGCCGGTCAGCACTGGCGTTCAAGGTTATCTGCACCGCCTCAACGGGTTCCGCCTTTTCAGACAGGGTTTCACTAACCCGCAGGTCGAAGCGCTTTGCGTACCGGTCCAGTGCCGCAATCAGCAAGGCATTCTTGTCGCCGTATAGTTTGTAGAGGCTGGCTCGTGACGCCCCGCTTGCCGCCGACAGATCACTGATCGATGTCTCGAAAAACCCGCCTTTCCAGAACGCATTGGTCACGGCATCCAGGATTGAGCCATCGTCGGTGATAGCTGGCCGCCCTCGCTGACTATTTTGTGAACTCATCAGTATTTTTATTCCTCTGATTTTATGTATCACTCAGTCTGTAAATATCAGAGATGCGAGAGACCAGACCGATGACCCTTTCCAGAATTGTCTTCCTGATCGCCATTTTCGCGGCCCCGGTAGCGATAGCCGCGGACATCAAGAAGATTACACTAGACCAAATGCAGTTGAACGAAACACCCCTTGAAGGAGTGAGTTCCGCGATGATCAATGGCACCATGACCGAGGACGGGGCCTTTGGCGCCAATGCGATCATGAAAGACGGGAGCGTGTTTCCACCGCACAGTCACCCGGACGCACGGATGTCACTGGTCGTCAGCGGGAAGATGTATCTGGGCGTTGGCGACCAGATCGACCCTGGCGCCGAGCAAGTCTTTGAAGCCGGAACCGTGGCGATCACACCGGCAGGCGTATCCCATTGGATGGCGGCACGTGATGGCGACGTTCGAATCCTGGAGATTGGGACAGGGCCAACAGAGACCAGGTGGTCTAAATGAGATGGAGATATGGGCAAGAGCGGAAACACTTCCGCTTGCCCGAACGTTTGTTGCAGCCATACAGGCTGCCGCGCCACTGGGTCTTGTTCACTTGAGTTGCCCTAAGCTTCGTGCGGAATCCACCCGCCGTCCTCTGACATGATGCGAGCATATCTCTACCCAAACGGGATACATGGATTATCATCAGAGGCAGGGGTGACCTGAGGGATGGGTTGCCACCCATCCTTACTCGCCTCGGCGCACTTTATATAACAACCGGTAAGAGCTTGAGAGTGAGGTGGCAACGGCACTAGTGTGCGTTAGTCTATGTAAATAAACTAATCAGAACAGCGAAAATATGCAGTGTTATTCCCAACATAATAATTAATAAATCGCGACCGTTGATCGATGTTATCTCTGAATATATTTTCATGAGGAAACCATTTATCATCAAGGATGTCGATTTTTTATGTGCATTTTTTGTATTCAAAAATTTCGCTTTTGCGCCCTCCCATGAAACTGCCATGCGAATTTGTCGCCACTTTCGGGCATAAGGATACAACATGAATGTTAGGCCGAACAAAAAAAGCAAATCTGCGACTTCTGAAGGCCCAACACTCATCCTGTACATTCCTATATAGAAAGGTATCTCCGACAAGACCGTAAGAACGGTCCCAAATTAAGGCTCACCCAGGATCGTCATTTGGCGGTCTGGTTTGCGCTAGCAACTCTTCCAGCACCCGCGTAGGTGCGATATTTCTGGCGATTGTTACTCTCCCACCATCGGTGGTGTGCGCTTCGTTCACCTGCAACAGCCTGCTGTCTTGGCGCCTAACATTAAAAGGAGGTTCCTCAGAAGCGTCGTAGTGTCGTTGTAAACGCCTGCGTAACCAATTCGGATCATTGCTCGCTTCTGGAAACATACCATAGTCTATTCCAGCTTTCAGATAATCAGGATAGTAGACACCGTCACGGGTCCACTCGTCCATGCCAGGGTGCAAAGACTTCCAAAAGTCATTTGCGAAAATGATCGTGTCGTTTTCGTCTGTGACGAGATAGGTAATCTCTAGAGCACTCAGAAGAGTTGCGACGTTCCTGTTCAAGATATCTGGAAGCCAATCTGTACAAAGCATTTTACGATCAAGATCATTGTCTGGAATCGCGACAAGCCCCAGGCGGAAGTCACAAGAAGACACAAAGTCCGATATCATCCCGACCGACGGCCCACTCGTCATTGCCCCACCACGTTCAAGCTTTGACACGGCAGGTTGCCGTGTTCCCATCCTGGCGGCCAGGTCCGACTGCGATAAGCCTGAAGCTTCGCGAACACAGCGCAGAAAATTCGCCGATTTGGGTCCGATACCTTCGCTTCGAACTCTTTTTCGCCTGTCGCGTTCGACAATTGCCTCCAAACCATCCAAACGCTCGTTCAATGACCCCAAGGTTTCGTCGCGGCCTGGATGAGTCTTCGGCTCGTTTTTCCCTTTTAGTTGACCCATTGGGTGCCTCCTAACAGCGTGCTATAAGATGGGATGAAGATTGGCTCGCTAAGGTCGTTTGATTTAATGCAATGTGATATCCACTTCATTGATTGATTACCCGCTCGCCTTTTTAAGTTTTCGC
Source organism: Pseudomonadota bacterium (assembly GCA_039028795.1). Lineage (GTDB taxonomy): Bacteria > Pseudomonadota > Alphaproteobacteria > Rhodobacterales > Rhodobacteraceae > Thermohalobaculum. The sequence continues at coordinate 50,301 of JBCCHJ010000011.1, read as the reverse complement.
GACGATAGATCGAGTTTATGTGATCGTGAACCCAAAAACACTTGTGAATACAAAGATGCGTTCGATAAATAGATGCATGCCAAACAATACCCCCGTCCTCTTCTTCGATATCTATATAATACTCTCTAAGAAAAAGAGCGCCGCAAATTTTTAATTCTTTTTCAAATTCATCATCTTCGATGAGACGCCAGACATTATTAAATATTTTTCCAATAAATTCCTGAATCCGAGTGCCTTTTGACCAAAGCTCTTCAAATCCAATGTGGAGTTCTGGTATTTTATCCTTCGTGAAAAAAGTGCCATATTTTGGACCTTCTGCCGAGGAGCAAGACAGTGCCGATTTAAGCGAGTTCCGGTCAGTCATGGATAAACCTCCACTACATGTCCATCACTGCTCGATCTGACTTATATTTTTATGATTATACACAATCCAAGATTATAATCAAATGAATATAACTCACGATCTGAGATTCATTAGCTAACTAAATTTTGGTGTGTGTGGCAGGTAGTTAGAAGAAGTTGTGGTGTGCCGGGTCAGCTTTTATCCGCTGCTTGGAAATGAAAAACCGACCTCATTTAGACCGATAATTGGAATGTTGACGCTCCATCTCTGACTAAAAACTATCCTTCCGCCGCCGCACCTCGGCAAACACGGCCGCGTCGTCGGCGCCGTCCAAGCCGACCGCTGCCCTAACGGATGGCTCGACGGCGCGGAGGAAGGGGTTGGTGGCTTTTTCCTCGGCCATGGAGACGGGCACGATAAATGTCCCATCGGCGTCGGCCTGTTTGATGCGGTCAACGCGGGCCTGCAGGTCGGCATTGTCTGGCTCGATGGACAAAGCAAACCGTCCGTTTGCCTGGCCGTAGTTGTGGCCGGAATAGACCATCGTCTCGTCGGGAAGTTCCAGGAATTTTGCCAGGCTCTCCCACATCATATGATGGGTGCCCTCGAAGACGCGGCCGCAGCCCAGGGCCATCAGGCTGTCTGCCGCGAAGACAATATTGTCCGCATCCAGCACGAAGGCGATGTGCCCGATCGTGTGGCCGGAGACATCCAGCACCCGCGCCGTCGTGTCACCCATCGCCACAGTGTCGCCTTCGACCAATTCGATGTCCAGTGGCGGTAGGCGCGCCTTGTCCTTGGCGTGGCCCACGGTTTTCGCACCGTATTTCGCCACCAGATCCGGCACCCCATCGGTATGGTCGGCATGATGGTGGGTGATCCAGATCTGATCCAGACCCCAGCCCCGTGCGTCCAGCGCGGCGATCAGCGGAGCCGCGTCGGGTGCATCCAGAACAGCCACTTGGCCGGTCCCCTGGTCGCGGATCAGATAACCATAATTATCGCTGAGGCAGGGGATGGTGATGACTTCGACGGGCATGGCGTTGGCTCCTCTTCTGGGCTATGTTGATCCTGTCCGATTAGGAGCCCCAAGTCCATGCATCTGGATGTGGTTGAACTTCGCCGGTTCTACACTTCGACCCAACTGGGCCGGATGACCCAGCAGACCATTCGCGCGCGGTTGAAGACGTTCTGGCCGAACGTGCGAGGGCAGAATCTGGTCGGGTTTGGCTTCGCTTCACCCTTTCTGCGCCCATTCCTGGGCGAGGCGCAGCGCACGCTGTGCCTGATGCCCGCGCAACAGGGGGTCTGCGCCTGGCCGTCGGAGGGGCCGAATGTCTCGGCCCTAGTGGAAGAAACCCTATGGCCTCTGCCCGGCGGGTTTGCGGACCGGCTGGTCGTGGCCCATGGGTTGGAGACGTGTGAGCGGCCTGCGGCCTTGCTCGATGAGATCTGGCGGGTGCTGGCGCCCGGCGGCAAAGTGGTCTTCATCGTACCGAACCGGGCCGGCATCTGGGCCAGGCGCGATCAGACGCCTTTCGGCTATGGCCGGCCCTATTCTGTCGGACAGTTGGAAGAGACGCTGGCGGCGCACAAGTTCACCACAGAGCGGGTCGGCGCGGCGCTTTACATGACGCCAAGCCACAAGCGGTTCTGGTTGAAGGCAGGGCCGACGATCGAGCGGATTGGCCAGAAACTGGACATGCGCCGTCTGGCCGGGGTGGTGATGGTCGAGGCCGAGAAGATGGTCTACATCACGCCGCAGTCCGGCACCAAGGTCGCGGCAAGGGATCCGATCAGGGTGTTGACGGGATTGGGCGCCCCCGCCCCGAAACCCGCAGGGCGGTCTGCCCGAAACTGGTGACGCGTTGGGGACAACTTTCGCCCCCGGTCGCGCAACTCACATCACACAAGAAAACAGAACTACACGCATTCAAACAGGTCGTATGCTGGTGACTTATTTAGATGTCATCAGCGACCACGAGGATGTGTCGAGGATGATCGCACCGGCAATTCCGGCAATCCCGATCGCAATCTCTTGCCAGTAACCAGCCACGCCTTCTGCCTGGGTCGCAACGGCGGCCATGGCATCTGCGGGCAACGCGAAAATTCCACCGGCCAACAGGGCCAGAAACGTCAGCGGCAATGTGATCTTCTTGGTCATGTCGGTTCCCCATACGTGTCTACGTCAGTGAAGATTTTATACAAAATTCCATATTAATTGTCAATTTGACTTTTAAATTAAATTTTATCTAAATGAGAGCGAGAAAAATTGATATTTATCAGTTGCTTATGATCGTGCGAATGGCCCAGACTACGCTGAGGTGCCCGCCAGTTCCTCTGAGATTCGCGGTTTAGGGCGGTTTCGGGCCTGCGATTCTGCGCTCGATTCGGCCGGATTCGTGGGTATCACCCTGGGTGGATGCAATTTATCGCTGGACCCGGTCGCGCCGGGCAATCACGATCCGTCGGCCAGTCAATCGGAGGAACGGAGATGGGGATCTTATCTGTATTGCTTGCTGCCGTTGGCGGATTTGCCCTGGGCGCGGTTTGGTACATGGCTTTGGGCAAACGCTGGATGGCTGCCGTCGGTAAAACCGAAGAAGACATCAAGGCCGACAAAAACCCGCTGCCTTTCATTGTCGGCTTCCTGGGCAGTCTGGTGACAGCCGGAATGATGAGCCATGTCTTCGGAATGGCAGGGGTCAGCGGTTTCGTTGACGGATTGCTATCCGGCCTGGGCATCGGCTTTTTGATGACCGCACCCTGGATCCTGACCAACTATGCTTTCGCGGGCCGGCCAAAGGATCTTTGGTGGATCGATGCCGGGCATGCCGGACTGGCTTGCGGGGTCATCGGAGCGGTCTTGGGTCTGTTCGCCTGAAGCTTATTGGTTGCCGGATCCGCCTGCGCCTCCGGCACCACCTGCTCCGCCGCCGGCATCGCCACCGCCAGAGCTGCCGCCGCTGTCGGCGCCACCGTCTCCGGCGCCGTCGCCAGCGCCGTCACCACCATCGCCGCCATCGCTACGGCCGGAGTCATCGCGGTCAAGGCTTCCGCCGTCGCCGCCCTGGGTCGCGGCAGTGCGGAACGCCCTTGGCGGCGCGGTGAACGGTAGTGTTCTGCATGCAATGGGCGTGCAGTCGGCGCGTGCGGGTGCCGTGAACTCGAACACCAGTCCGCTGTCACTGGGCACGATGAAGATTGCGCCTTCTTCCAGCCACATCCGCAACAGGTTCGGCAATCTTGTGTCTACGGTAAAGTCCGTGCCGCGAACCCCAAGAAGCGCGACCGGTGTCTGCACACGAATGGCTTCTTTGGCGATCTGTCCGCTGACCATGCGCATGGCACCAACGCCCAGGCGCAGAACCATGCTTTGTCGTCCGCCGGGTCTGTAGACGAATTCATCAACAACAAGGTTCGAGTTTTCCGCAAGCGTCAATCCGGTGCCGTCTTCGAACCGCACCACACCACTGCCGGTGGCATCCGTGAACAACCGCGCCTGCTGGAACACCGCATCCCCGGTGGACAATCCGCTCGTCTGGGCCTGAACGGTTTGCTGGGCGCCCTGCTGCACCCGCTCTGCCGAGCCGACGGCCTGTTGAGCTGACACCTGCAGCGTTGATGCGCCGAAGGCCGCCATGATCAAAATCAAACTTCTACGCATAGTCATTTCAAAACCTCAAAGAGTCGAACGTGTCAAAACCCCTGTCGCACCGCGGATCTGATCAGAATGAGCCAGAGCAATATTTGATGCAACGTGGATGCTCGTTAAATCGTAGTTTGGCATATTTCCGTCGAAAATATTATAAATACGCCGCACTGCTCGATTTAATAACCACTGAAATACAAATAATAATTAAAAATATAGAATAAATTATTGTATCATATAATCAATCAGTAATTATGTAATAGGTGATATAAGGCCGCTTTAAATGCAAAAATGATGCCGAGGCCCTGTTTCATCTGGCCTACATCTGACCAGAACTGGTCGGGCATACTGGGCATGATTGTTCTTCGGCTCCAAGTACGCCGACACAAGGCGCGGATACCGGGGCGGCCCCGGGATACCATCGGTTCAGGCAACAGCCGCCAAACCGCGATAGGATTGCTGGATCATTTCGATCAGGGCTGTGATTGGTTCGCCGATCGCCGCAGGGTTGCTGTAGAGATTAATCCGGCTGGACGGCAGTTCCGGTAGCTGACCGCCATGGGCGATTGGCTCCAACAGCGGGCTGACCGAGTTCTCCAACAAAGCATTGATCGCGAGGTCTGCTGCCACGGTCGCCTCAACTGTGCGGATCGAGCCGGTATCCACCGCCATCTCCCAGGCGATGCTTGCACGGTCTAGTGCCTCTAGTGCCCAAGGCCGGAAAAGGCACTTTCGTTCGAAAGCTACGCGAATGGGCCGACTGCGCCAGGCATTCCCGCCCTTTGCCCCGACCCAGATCAGCTTTTCCGTGGCTAGGCATTCGGCCTCGGACGGGGTGTCGTTCTCTGTGGTCAGGATGATGTCGGCATCGCCGTTGTCAAAAAGCTCGCGCAGTTTCAGCGTGTAAGAAGAGATAAGTTTGACCCTGACCCGAGGGAATTCCCGGTCGATCCGGCGGAGGATCTGTGGGACGTGCGGATAGACGATGTCATGCGGCACGCCCAGGCGGATCTGGCCTTCAAAAGCCTGATGCGTCATCCGCGCCCAGACCTCGTCGTTCAGCGCCAGCATCCGCCGCCCATAGGCCAGAAGTTGTTCGCCCTGTGCGGTCGGTGCGACGCCGCGACCTGCGCGATCCAGCAGGGGCTGGCCAAGCGAGTCTTCCAGGCGTTTCAATTGCATGGAAACAGCGGACTGGGTCAGGTGCAATTGGTGGGCGGCGCGGGTCACGCCACCGGTTTCCAATACGGTTACAAAGCTGCGCAGGGCGGTCAGGTCCAGGTTGCGGGGCATTGATCACCTCTTGTGATGAGTCTCTCCATAAACATTCATTTCACTTATACACATGATTCCCCATATTCATCAACACAGAAGATGCAACGATGTGTACGCATCAGATTTGTTGATGGAGGCCACCATGAAAGCCATGACCCGTTCTTCGTTCGCAACCCGCACCCGGAACCTGCCGGCGGGCAATCTGCTGGCGAAAATTGTGACGGCCTGGCAGGTGGCCCGCGAGCGACGCAACCTCTCGCAGCTGGACGCCCGAACCTTGAAGGACATCGGAATGACCGAGGAACAGGCCAGCTACGAAGCCGGCCGCGCATTCTGGGATCTGCCTGTGAACCGTTGATGACCGGATAACGGGCCAGTATTCGCATTGTCCCTGATCAGCGCAAACTGGTTTGTACCCGGATGGTGGGCGTGCTCCCCTCTCTCTCTGGCCCGCCAGCCACGGCATCGGAGCTCCCCATTTTCGATGCCGGACCTTAACTGGCCCGTTTTCGAGCGGCCGATCCGAAGCCTCGGATCGGTCGCTCAAGTTTTTTTCCGGGCCTCAGCATTTTGTCGGCGCCGGTACTGCAGCGGTTAATCCGCCCCGCCTAAGTCATAGGTTGCTATCGCCTCATAGACCGGACCGTCTTTGCCAAGCCTTGACTCATAAAGCGTGAACTTGGTGGCCTGAAAAGCACCCGTCACCAGGCGCATCCGTTTCGAAATCAGATTGTGCAGCTCTCCGGCCTGATCCGGCCAAAGCCCTTTGCCGAACCGGGCCAATGTGATGTGCGGGTGGAAACGCTTGTGGTCCAGTTCCAGCCCGCCTTCCCGTGCCGCCCCGCGCACTTTGCGGCGGAGATCCGACAACGCCGTATCGGGCTTTACCTCGGCGAACAGAACCCTGGGCGCCTCACCACCGAAGACGCCTAAGCCATCCAGCGCCAGATCCATTCCTGCCGCCGAGATCCGGCCAAGCTGATGGTGCACGTCCTCGACCACCTGCTCTGGCTGCTCGCCCAAAAACGCCAGGGTCAGATGAAAGTGCTCCGGCGGCACGACGCGGCCAAAGTCCAATCCCGTCTGGGCGGCCTCCAGCAGCCCGGCGATCTTATCCGGCACCGCAATCCCGACAAAGGCACGGATCATTTTTGCGCCCGGGCCAGCAGCTCCAATACTTTGGGGCCGATCCCCTCGACGATCTTGGCGACGCCTTTCTCGTTGGGATGGATGCCGTCGGCCTGCGTCATCTCGGCATTCACCACACCTTCGACAAAGGAGGGGTACAGGACTGCGCCATGCGCTTCGGCCAGATCCGGGTACATGGAATCAAAGGCCTGCTTGAAATCAGAGCCATAGTTCAGTGGCGCTTCCAACCCCGCCAACAAGACCGGCACCCCCTGGCCGCCCAGCTCGGTCAGCATTGCGTCCAGGTTTTCCCGGCTGGCCGCCGGATCAATTCCCCTCAGCAGGTCATTGCCGCCAAGCTCTAATATCAACGCATCCGCGCCATCCGCCAGTGCCCAGGACAGCCGGGCGCGCCCGCCGGCAGTTGTGTCGCCCGACACGCCCATATTAATCACTTGCACGTCCTGACCCTGGTCCTTCAGCCAACGTTCCAGCTGCGGCACAAACCCCTGATCCTGCGGCAAGCCGTAGCCATGGGTCAGACTATCGCCAAATGCTACCAGCCGCAGCGTTTCCGCCTGCACGATACCTGCTGAGAAAACCAATAGAAGTACCGCCTTGCACAGCAGGCTTTCAGCCACATATCTGGAGAACGAAAGGCAGCGGGCGAGGACCATGACAAACCTATTGGTAGAGCTGACCGATGTCGGCCTGACCTTGCCCAGCCAAGCCGGCGATATCGAGATTCTGAAGCACATCGATTTGCATATAAGCCGTGGTGACCGCGTTGCCATCACCGGACCGTCAGGATCGGGCAAATCTTCACTTCTGATGGTGACCGCAGGGCTTGAACGGGCGACGTCCGGGACGGTGCGGGTTCTGGACACCGATCTGGGATCGGCAGATGAGGACTCGCTGGCGCGTTTGCGCCGGGCCCGTATCGGGGTGGTGTTCCAATCCTTTCACCTGATCCCGACCATGACGGCGGCGGAGAACATCGCGGTGCCGCTGGAGATCGGCGGACACGAAGACCCGGCGGGTCAAGCCGCGCGCATGCTGGACGCGGTCGGCCTGGCCGATAGGGCCCGGCACTACCCGGCGCAGCTTTCGGGGGGCGAACAGCAACGCATCGCCCTGGCCCGTGCCTTGGCGCCGTCCCCGGAATTGCTTCTGGCGGACGAGCCGACGGGTAATCTTGACGGTACCACCGGCGACACTGTGACAGACCTGATGTTCCAGTTGGCCGAAGATCATGGCGTCACACTTATCCTGGTAACCCACTCGAACCGCCTGGCGGAACGTTGTGCCCGGGTTGTGCGTCTGACCGATGGAAGGATTGCGGCGTGATCCTTCTTCATCTGGCCAAAAATATCTCGGGGTCGTGCAGGGGCAGCGCCCCTGCATTGCGCCCGCAGGGCCAAACATCATGACCGGAACCAACCTGCCCTTTGCCTGGTCCGTGGCGCTGCGTGAACTGCGCGGAGGTCTGGCCGGGTTCCGTGTCTTCCTGGCCTGTCTGATCCTTGGCGTGGCGGGGATCGCCGCTGTCGGGTCGCTGACCGCCGCGATCCAGCGGGGCCTTGATGCTGAGGGTCAGGCGATCCTCGGGGGCGATGCGGCTGCGACCTTTTCCTACCGGTTCGCTGAAGACGAAGAACTGACTTGGCTGGATGCGCAAGGCGAAGTCAGCAACCAGGTCACGCTCCGCTCCATGCTGGTTCGGGGCGAGGATCGTATGCTTTCCGAGGTGAAAGCCGTGGACGGCGCATATCCTTTGTATGGCGCGGCGACGCTGCGTGGTGGCGGCGCCCTGCAAGAGGCGCTAGCCGTCCAGGACGGCCTGCCCGGGCTGGTCACTGAACGGGTGATCGCCGAACGCATGGGCCTGGAGCCTGGCGATGAGGTTCGCTTGGGCAGCGGGACGTTCCGCTTCCAGGGCGTGATCGAGGCTGAGCCTGATCGCGCCTCGGCTGGGTTCGCCATGGGGCCGCGGGTTCTTACCTCGGTCGATGGTCTCCGCGATGCCGGGATGCTGGCGCCCGGGGTGCTCTTTCGGGCGGGATACCGCGTGAAGCTGCCCGAAGGCGCAAACCTCGACCAACTCGAAGAGTCCTTCAAAACCGCCTTCCCCGAGGCTGGCGCCCGCTGGCGCGACCGGCGTGCCGCCGCCCCGGGCATCACACGATTTGTCGACCGTTTGGGCGCGTTCCTGACCATCGTCGGCATCGCCTCGCTGGCCGTGGGGGGCGTCGGTATCGGCGCGGCCGTGCGGGGCTACCTGACCCGGAAGGTCCGTGTGATCGCTGCTTTGCGAACCCTTGGCGCGACTGCAGGCACGGTCTTTGCCGCCTACCTGATCCAGGTCGGCCTGATCGCGGCGATGGGCATCGTCATCGGCCTTGCCATGGGCGGCGGTTTGGTCGCGGGCCTGGGTCCGGTGCTTGCCAAAGATCTACCAGTCCCTGCGGAATTCTCGCTTTATCCAGCGCCGCTGGCCCAGGCCGGTCTCTTTGGCGCACTGGCTGTTGGTCTCTTCACGCTTTGGCCTTTGGCATGGATCCTGCGCGTTCGGCCCGCCGAGCTCTTCCGCAATGAAACCGAACTGCCCCGCCCCTGGCCCGGTTGGGGCATCGTTGGGATCATCACCCTGCTGGCCGCGGCCCTGGTCGGCGCGATCATTGGGCTCAGCGCCACGCCGGAATTGGCCGCCTGGTGCCTGGGCGGCATTGCCGGGGCTTTCATCATCCTGCGCGCGCTCGGCTGGGTCGGCGCCTGGTTGGCTCGGCGTCTGTCCCATTCCCGACTTGCAGCCAGACGCCCTAGTCTGCGTTTGGCGCTGGGCGCCATAGGGGCCCCCACGGCAGGTACCCCGGGCGTGGTGCTGGCCTTGGGACTGGGCCTTGGTGTCCTGGCCGCGATCAGTCAGATCGATTCCAACATGCAAGGCCTCTTGAAAGGCCAACTGCCGGAAAATGCGCCCGCGTTCTTCTTCGTTGATATTCAGAACGCGCAACTCAACGAATTCCGCGAAACCGTCATGGCCGAGGACGGCACCGAACGCATGTCCAGCGCGCCGATGCTGCGCGGCGTGCTGACCCATCTGAACGAAGTGCCCGCTGCCGAGGCGGCCATCGATCCTGCCGCTGCCTGGGTGCTGCGTGGCGATCGGGGGGTCAGCTATGCCGCAACGGTGCCCGAGGGCGTCACTGTCACCGAAGGCGCCTGGTGGGCCGACAATTACACCGGGCCGCCCCTGGTCAGCTTCGCCGATGAGGAAGGCCGCGAATTGGGCCTTTCGCTGGGCTCGACTGTTACCGTCAACATCCTGGGCCGCCCGATCACTGCAACGGTCGCCAACTTCCGCGAAGTGGACTGGCGCGGCATGGGTATCAACTTTCTGATGATCATGTCCCCGGGCGCGTTGGCCGGCGCGCCACACACCCACATTGCGACGCTTTATGCTGAACCAAAGGCCGAGGCCCCGGTCATGCGCACCTTGGGCAAGTCGATGCCGAACGTCACGCCGGTATTGGTGCGCGATCAGATCGACCGGGTTTCGGACGGATTGGACCAATTGGGTGCCGCAACCCGTTGGGGCGCATTGGCCGTTCTGCTGACCGGTCTGGCTGTGCTGATCGGTGTCGCCGCAGCGGGCGAGGACCGACGCCGCGCCGAGGCCGCCATCCTGAAAGTGCTGGGTGCCAGTCGCGCTGCCATTCTGGGCAGCTTTGCGTTCCGCGCGGCCCTGACCGGCGCGCTCGCGGCGCTGGTTGCGTTGCTCTGGGGCACGGTCTCGGCCTGGGCTGTGATCACCTTCGTGTTTGAGGCCGACTTCGCCCTGCCCATTGGCAGCACCATCGCGATCATCCTGGCCGGAATGGGGCTGAGCCTTGCGGCGGGCCTGGTCTTCGCGCTCGGCCCGCTGAAGGCCCGCCCGGCAGGCGTACTGCGTCAGGCGGCGGGATAGCAGCCGTCGATTGGGTCTATTTCGGTCTTCCCGCGCGAATCTCTTTGCTGAGCGACGGCCGCCGCAACCAGAACCGAGGCTTACTTCGGAGTGATCAGGAATACGCCTCGTCATCGGAATACGGGAACCACCAGAAGTCCTGGGTCCCGCACGCCGGGTCTATCCAGACCAGCTTGGTTTTGCGGAAGGTTTCTAGCCCCTCTTGGCCCAATTGCCGACCCATGCCGCTCATCTTGGTGCCGCCAAAAGGCCCTGCGTCATTGTCCAATAAGGGCGCGTTGATCCAGACCATGCCGCCGTCCAGGTCCGAAGATGCTCGCATCGTTTCCTGCATGTCCATGGTGTAGAGGCACGCACCCAGCCCGAAGTCTGAATCATTGGCCAGTTCCATCGCCTCGTCGAAGCTTTTTACCCGGCAGATCGGGGCAACCGGCCCGAAGCTTTCGCCCCGGAAGATGTCCATGTCTGGGGTGCAGTCCGTCAGGATCGTGGGTTCGACGAACCAACCCTGGTTGAATCCCGCGGGTCGCCCGCCGCCCAGGGCGACGGTCGCGCCTTGCTCGCGCGCGCGGGCCAGCACGGCCTCGTACCTTGTGCGTTCCTTTTCTGCGACCATGGGGCCCATTTCGACCTTGCCCAAGCCGTTGCCGATGCGGATTGCCCGGGCATGGTCGGACAGCTTGGCGACGAATTCATCATGGATGTCTTCGTGGACGAAGAACCGTTCGGCAGAAACACAGATCTGTCCGCAATTCATATAAGCCGCGAAGGCTGCGCCCCGGGCAGCAACGTCCAACGGCGCCGAGGGCATCACCAAGAACGGGTCATTGCCTGATGTCTCGATCAGCGACGGCTTCATCATATCGCCGCAGGTTCGAGCGATTGCCCGGCCCGTGGGAACCGAGCCCGTGAAGGCGACCATAGTGGTTTTGGCATGCTCGACCAAGTGGCGCCCAGCGTCCCCAGCCCCGGTGGCCACCTGGTATAGCCCTGCTGGCAGGTGGTTGTTGAAAGCTTCCGAAAACAACATGGTCGTGAAGGTCGTGTACTCGGAAGGCTTGACGATCAGCGCGTTGCCCGCCGCCAGTGCCGCGGCGCCTTCCCAGGCCAAAAGCGTCATGGGATAGTTGAAGGGCTGGATCGTGACTACGACACCATGGGGCAGCTTCAGCGTATAGTTCAGATGTCCTTCGACTGCGGGACCGATGACACGGCCCATGTCGTTCCGCCCGATCTCGGCATAATAGCGGATCGCCGCGACGGACCATTCGACCTCGTCAGCTGATTCCTTATAGGGCTTGCCCATCTCCCGCGTCAGCGCCTCGGCCAGCATGGGCTTCATGGTCAGCAGCTCGTTGGCGATCTCGTGCATGATCTCACAGCGTTCCAGGGCCGATTTCCGCCACCAGAGCTTTTGCGCGGCATGGGCCGAGGCGACCATTTGATCGACTTCCGCTGCAGTCGTCTCGGCAATCTCTCCGATTACCTGTTCCGTGGCTGGATCGATGACGGGCCGGGATTGCGTGGCGGTACTGGCCTGAAAGCCCCCATCGGCCAAGATCTTACCGCTGAGGTCTTTGAACTTCTCGGGAATGCTGATGCGCGCGTCCATGTCCGTCCCTCCTACGACTTCCGGATCTGTTAACCGTAGCAGTCGATAGGGCGATTGTCTTGCATCGATGATGCCTCGGCGCCCCATACCCGGCCCGATCGAGGCGTGTCGATTCTGTAGTCTGTGGCCAAGGCGTCGAAGAATCGCGCTCCGAAGACGTGGGCGGTTTGGGTGGGATTACGCGGATCCCGGCGAACCTCACCCCGTGCGTTGCCGATGCCATGGACCGTGCCCACGAAATCCGAGCGCGTGTAGCGGCAGTATTCTTGGATCTGTTGGGCGATGGCGGCGGTGACGGTTGGGAAAGTTTCTTCCGAACTGAGGACCAGACCGATCCGTTTGCCCTGCAGTCGCGCAACAACATCGTCGGCGCCTGGATATGAGCCGGCGACATAGCAGAACATCCGGTCGAACGCGGCCTTCAAATGCGCTGACATGCCGTACCAATAGACCGGGGTCGCAAAAATGATGCCGTCCGCGCTGAGCATCTTATCCAGGAAGACCCCACCATAATCGTCATCAATTGTGCAATTGCCGTGCCGATCGCGGCATGTACGGCAATCGCGCAGAAACCCAGTGAGGACGTCACCGACCTGCACCGTCTCAACGTGATGCCCGGCCGCCGCCAAGCCTTGGCCGACCGCCCTGGCCAAGGTCGCCGAGTTACCGGTGGACCGTGGGCTGGAGTTCAGGGTCAACGCGCGCATAGTGCATTCCTTTGTAGCTTAAGCGATGTCCGTCAGGTATTTTAAGGGCACCAGAACACAAGTACGCACCTTTTGGTGCCTATCAGGATTTTCATGCCAGACCCTTCGAACGTGCCAAATCCCAGCGTTTTCGACGCCACCTGTTCCGCCCGCCATGCGCTTGAACTGATTGCCAGCAAGTGGGCGATCCTGATCTTGCGTTCTTTGGCGGCAGGACCGATGCGCAATGGCGCCCTGAAACGTCAGGTCGATGGGATTTCGCAGAAGATGCTGACACAAACGCTGCGCGACTTGGAACGGAACGGATTGGTGCTGCGCGCCGATCTTCAGACCGTCCCGCCCCATGTGGAATACCGGCTCAGCCCGGTCGGGCTGTCGCTCAGCAAGACCCTGGCGGGGCTGGACGACTGGGCCGTGCGGAACTTCCCGGCCCTGGATCAGGCGCGGGAAGCCTATGACCGGGCACAACGCAGCTAGGCCGCGCCAAATCCCCCGCCACTTGGCGTTTGCATGACGAAGACGTCGCCGGGGTAGATCTCGTTCTGACCGTTGCCTTCGTGTTCCGTGCGTGATCCATCGACGCGTTCGATCCACTCGCGGCCAACCTCGCCCGGCGAACCGCCGTCCACGCCAAAGGGTGCAACACGGCGCATGGAACAGAGCGTTGTAACGGTCATCTGCTCGTGGAACCGCATCTTGCGGGTAATGCCGTCGCCGCCTTTTTGCACCCCGGCGCCGCCGGAGCCACGGCGGATTGAGTATTCCTCTAGCCGCACGGGGAAGCGGAATTCCAGTACCTCGGGGTCTGTTCCGCGTGTGTTGGTCATATGGGTCTGGATGGCAGAGCAGCCATCGAAGTCCGGCCCGGCCCCAGTCCCGCCACAGATGGTTTCATAGTTCTGCAACCGGTCATTGCCCCAGACATAGTTGTTCATGGTGGACTGCGATCCCGCCATCACACCAAGTGCGCCCATCAGGGCGTTGCACATCAGCTGGCTGACCTCCGTATTCCCGGCGATCACGGCGCTTGGGTACTGCGCGTTGATCATCGACCCTTCCGGTGCGATGATGTTCAGCGGTTTGAAGCACCCCTCGTTCAGCGGGATCTCGGCGCCCACCAACGTGCGGAAGACATAGAGCACCACGGCATGGCAGACGGCCAAAGGCGCATTGTAATTGAATGGGTTCTTATCGGCCGTGCCGGTGAAGTCGATCTCTGCCGTCCTGTCGCCCGGGTTCACGCGGACGGCGACGCGGATGAACTCACCATTGTCCAACTCGTAATCGTACTGGCCGTCCTTCAAAGCCGTGATCACCCGCCGGACGCATTCCTCAGCATTGTCCTGGACGTGGCCCATATAGGCGTGGACCGTCGGCAGGCCGAACTGGCGGATCATTTTCTGCACTTCCTTGACACCGGTCTCGTTCGCGGCGACCTGTGCGGCCAAGTCTGCCAGGTTTTCCTCGATGTTTCGGCAGGGATAGGTGCCGGAGGCTAAAAGCGCCCGCGTCTCCTTTTCGCGGAATTCGCCGCCATCGATCATTTTGAAATTGTCGATCAACACGCCTTCTTCGTCGATATGGGCGCTGTCCGGCGGGGCCGAGCCTGGGGTCTTGCCTCCGATATCGGCGTGGTGCCCGCGCGAGGCGACATAGAACAGGACCTGACCGCCCGCTTCATCGAACACTGGAGTAATGACGGTGACATCCGGCAGGTGCGTGCCGCCATTAAAGGGCGCGTTCAACACAAAGACATCGCCCGGTTTCATATCCGGGTTCAGCCGGATCACCGTGCGGATCGATTCCGACATTGATCCAAGGTGCACCGGCACGTGGGGCGCGTTTGCCACCAAGCCCCCGGTTGGGTCGAACAGGGCGCAGGAGAAATCCAAGCGCTCCTTGATGTTCACGGAATAGGCGGTGTTGGCCAGGGTCGCGCCCATCTGCTCGGCAATGGACATGAAGAGGTTGTTGAACACCTCCAGCATCACTGGGTCGGCATCGGTGCCGATCGCCTCGGCCCGTTCTAGGGGGCGCGTGCGCGTCAGGATCAAATGGCCGTAGGCGTTAATCTCGGCCTGCCACTCGTCCTCGACGATATTGGTGCCGGTGGGTTCCTTAATAATGCAGGGGCCCAGGACTTTCTGGCCGGGGGCCATCTGATCCCGGTCATACAAAGGCACAGTCACGCCCATCATCGCCGCATGATCCACCGGGTCGGGATGCGCCGCCGTCAAGGCCATCTGCGCATCTGCCACATCGGACGCCCCGCCAATCGCCTCGACCGCCAGGGCTTCGAAAATCAGTTCGCGGTCCTCCGAGGCAAAACCATACCGCGCCTTGTGCGCGGCGTCGAAGCGTTCGCGCAAAAGCCGCGTGTCCCCGAAATCAACCTCCAGTGCCTGGTGCGACCCCTTGTACCGCAGGTGCGCACGGCTCTCGATCCGGATCTGGTCATGGGCGACGCCCTGATAGCGGACCTCTTGGATCGCCAGTTCCGCCAGTTCCTGCAGCGCATCGCGAGCGGCGTCGATTTCCTTCAATGGGCGCTCGAATTGGCGTTCCCTTAAGGCCCGGATTTCCGCGAGCCCCATCCCATAGGCCGACAAGACCCCGGCATAAGGGTGAACAAAAACCGTCTCCATCCCCAGGGCATCGGCGACCAGGCAGGCATGCTGTCCCCCTGCGCCGCCAAAGCATTGCAGGGTATAGCGGGTGACGTCATAGCCGCGCTGGACGCTGATCTTCTTGATGGCATTGGCCATGTTTTCGACGGCAATGCGCAGGAAGCCTTCGGCGAGGTCTTCGGCGCTGCGCGGTGCCTCGCCGGTCGCGGCGGCGATCTCTCCGGCCAATGCCTGGAACTTTTCTCGGACGACAGCTGGGTCCAACGGCTCGTCGGCATTGGGACCGAAGACCGAGGGGAAGTGATGCGGTTGCAGCTTGCCCAACATGACATTGCAATCGGTCACCGTCAGCGGTCCACCCCGGCGGTAGCAGGCCGGTCCTGGGTTCGCGCCTGCTGACTCTGGCCCGACCTGAAAGCGGCCATCCCGGAAGGACAGGATGGACCCGCCCCCTGCCGCCACCGTGTGGATGTTCATCATCGGGGCCCGCATGCGCACGCCTGCGACTTCTGTTTCGAAGGACCGTTCGTAGGCCCCGGCATAGTGGCAGACATCCGTGGATGTGCCGCCCATGTCGAACCCGATCAGATGGTCATATCCCGCCAGTTCTCCGGTTTTGACCATGCCGACAACACCGCCTGCGGGGCCGGACAGGATGGCGTCTTTGCCCTGGAACAAGGATGCGTCGGTTAACCCGCCATTCGATTGCATAAACATCAATCGGGTGCCAGAATTTCCTAACAATTCCTCAATGTTAGGTTTCCCCGTGGGGATCTGTTCCCCAGCGTTCAGCTCTTCGTCCACCTGGTTCACATAGCGGCGTAGAATGGGCGACAGATAGGCATCCACCACCGTCGTGTCCCCGCGCGAGACCAGCTTCATCAGCGGCGAGGTCTGGTGCGAGGTCGAGATCTGACCAAAGCCTTCCTCGGCTGCAATGGCCGCAACCCGGGCTTCGTGATCCGGATTCAGGTATCCATGCATGAAGGCGATGGCGACGCCATCGATTCCATCCGCTTTGGCGGCCTTCAACGCGGCTCGCGCCGCGTCTTCATCCAGATGCGTGACGACCCCACCCTCGGCATCGAGCCGCTCGGGGATCTCTGCCACCCGCTCATACAACAGTTCCGGCAACTCGATTTTCAGATCAAACAAACGCGGTCGATTCTGATAGCCGATACGTAGCAGGTCGCCGAACCCCTGTGTGATCAGCAGAAGCGTGCGATCGCCCTTGCGTTCCAGTAGGGCATTGGTGGCGACCGTGGTGCCCATCTTGACGGCTTCGATGGTGCCGGCGGGGATCGGCGCACCGGCGTCCAAACCCAGCAGATCGCGAATGCCCTGGACGGCGGCATCGCGGTATTGTTCGGGATTCTCGGATAGCAATTTATGCGTCGTGATTGCGCCATCCGGTGCACGGCCCACGATATCGGTGAAGGTGCCGCCGCGATCGACCCAGAACTGCCACATGATGCTATGCCTTTGCTTGACCGACGGAGGGCACCGCCAAGGCCAAACCCATTCCTGAAAATCAGTGCGCTGTAAAGGCAGGCGTTGACGCGGGGCACACGCTTGAGGTGAATAGGGGTGAGGAACTGGGCTGACCTTACCATGACAAATGCTATCGAGTTGAACGGCGAAGACCTGACCCCTGACCACTTGGTCGCTATCGCATGTGGGGCAGAGGTCACCCTGTGCCCATTGACGTTATCGCGAATGCCGGAGACCCATGGCCAGCTTCAGGCAGCGATCCAGTCTCAGGCCCTTATGTATGGTGTAACGACCGGGCTGGGCCCCCGGGCCGTTGTCGGCCTGTCCGAAGAAGAACAATCCGACATGTCGCTTAAGACGATCCGCGGCCGCGCCCATTCCGTCGGTAGCCCATTGCCTGTCGGCACAGTGCGCGCGGCGATGGCCGTGCGGGCGAATACCCTGATGAAGGGTGCGGCGGGCGCGCATCCGGCCCTGCCGGTTCACTATGTGAAGATGCTGAATGCCGGGCTTACCCCGGTGGTTGGCGAAACCGGGTCTGTCGGTGCCGCTGATCTGATGTGGGGCGCTTCAATCGCGCTGGGTCTGATCGGCGAGGGCGAGGTGGATACGCCCAACGGCCGCAGCGCAGCCGCAGAAGCATTGGCTGCCGCGGGTCTCAAGCCCTATCGCCCGGGCCCGCGCGAAGGTCTGGCGATGACGTCCCATTCTTCGATGGTGGCGGCAATCTCTGCACTCAGCCTCAGCCGGGCCGAGACCGTCTTTGAAACTGCCCAGACCGCCGCGGCGCTGTCTTTGGAGGGGTTTCGCGGGAACATCTCTCCGCTGCGCTTTCGGGCCCTGGCCTTGCGTCCGCAGCCCGGCCAAATGGCGGCTGCGGCGGGGATTGCAGCGCGGTTGGACGAATCTCCACTGCACGAGCAGGGATCGGCGCGGCGCGTGCAGGACCCGCTTTCCCTGCGGAACGTGGCTCAGATCCACGGCACGGTTGTGGCAGCTTTGGACATTGTCGATACCGCTGTCAGAGATGAGATCAACGGTGCGTCGGACAACCCCGTTGTCTTGGCCAAAACCGGCGAGGTCGTGTCCTCGGGCGGGTATCTTACCCCGCACCTGACCGTGGCGCTGGGCATGTTGGCCCAGGCCTTCGTGCATATGTCGGCGGCTCAGGTCGCGCGATGTTCCAAATTGGTCAATCCGCGCTTTACGGATCTACCCCTTGGCTTGGTGCAAGGTGACACGGCCAGCGCTGGCATGGCGCCGGTGATGAAATCCGCGGAAGCGCTGTTTTCCGAGATCATGCAACTGGCCCAGCCGGCCCCGGTCTATCCTGGCGGCGGTGCAGATGGGGTCGAGGACGTGGTCACGCACTCTGCCGTCGCCGCCAAGGCGATGGGGCAAATCGTGGACCGGCTGCAGCGCCTGTCGGCGATCGAACTGATGCTGGGTGCCCAGGCGGTCGAGCTGCGCCAGGACGTCGACATCGCCCCGGCCATCCGGCGAACGGTCGATATGATCCGGGGCGTCGTGGACCGCATGGCCGATGATCGGCCGATGACCGAAGACATTGAAGCCCTGACCAAAAGCGTCGCGCAAGGAGACTTTGCCGAGCCGTGAGATTCCCCACAGCGTCTGATGACGTGGCCCGTTAACCCTGGATGCAAGGGTTAAAGGAGGGAGTCGATGGGAGCGTGCCGCAAGAATCTGACGGACGTAGAGAACCTGGCGGAATTGACCGCTGATCATCTGGACAATCGGGACGCCGTTTTAAATCTCTCTGGCATTGTCGCGGACGGAACGACCTGCCCGGGACTGCCGGAGGCGCCCAAGAAAGACAGGTGCCGCAGAAAGCTCCCGCCATTTGTCGCGAAGGTCGAAGAAGCGTCGCGCCATGCGCAAAAGCTTGTGCGACTGCAGCAGGGCTTGGTTGCTGTGATCAATCGTCTGTCGCTGGGCGTGTGCATTCTGGACCGCAGCTTTAAGGTCATCGACAAGAACCCGGAATTCGAACGCCAACTTCGGGCATATGACACGTTCCGTATCTGTCCCGATGGCAAATTGGACATGAAGGTCGGACATGAGCGCGCTGGCTCGGCGGCCATGACATCGGATGCGCTGAATGGCAGGCCGGACCTCAAGAAGCAGATTGTTCCGGTTGCCGATGCCGGGCGCGCCAGGGCGCTGTGCATCGATATCGACATCATCCAAACCGATGGACTTGATGGTGCCAAGTCGATTGAGGGCGTGATCATCTACAGCATGGACACCAACCTGATGTCGAAGATCGATGTGGAGCCGATTGCAAAAACCTATGAACTCACCCCGACAGAGGCAGAGTTGAGCGAGTTGATATGCGATGGATTGACCAACGCCCAGATCGCCGAATTGCGGGGGAGGGCTGTCGATACCATCAACGCCCAGGTGAAATCGGTTCTGGCCAAGACCCGGTGTACGAACCGCACGCAATTGGTGCGGCTGATGACCAGTTTCGGGACTGATTTTTTGGTGCGGTAACAGCAGGGGGGTGGGCTGATGCCCGCCCATCGCCAAGAAGCGGGTTCAATCGGCTTCACGCGTAGACCAATGTTTGCACCACATCCATCGCCCGGGCTTTTTCAAGCATGAAAGCCCCGAGCGCGATGTCCGAGGTCGCCAGTCCACGATGCCAGAACAATATCGTCTGGTCCGGCGATGTTCGCCCCGGTTTCGTTCCAGCGGCAATCTCTCCGATCTCGGCGGCGAAGCTGTCGCGGGTAATCTTGCCTGCATTGATATGTGGACGCAGCGCGCCATAGGGCCCGGCATTCATCTGGCCGAGGTCGTCCATGACGAACATGTCGAAACAATCGGTGAAGTCGAGCGGAAGGGCGCTCATGGTTCCATAAGGGATAACCAATGTACCCGGCCGGACCCAGGCTGTTTCGAACAGCGGCGTGGGTTCGGTCAACCGAGAGGCTTCCACCTGGATGTCCGCCCCTTCCAGGCATTCCTGCCACGTGTCGACCGCAATCACCGGTTTGCCCAGGTCCGTGGTCAGCCGCTGAGCAAAAGCATCGCGGCTTTCAGGTCGGCGGGAATGCACCCGGATCTGGTCGAAGTCGAAGAGATGGTCCAACAGCCGAACATTCCAATATGCCGTACCCCGTGCCCCGATATGGCCCAGAATCCGCGGGTTCTCTGGCGCCAGATGTTTGGCACCCAGGGCCGTCACTGCGCCGGTCCGCATGTCGGTCAGGCCGGCAGCATCCACGATCGCCTTTGGTGTTCCGGTGTTCGGGTCGAACAAGGTCAACAAGCCCATTTCAGAGGGCAGACCGTGTTGATAGTTCTGATGGAAATCACCGACGACCTTGACCCCGGCGTACTTCATCGGACCGACATAGCCGCGCAGAACGTTGAAGTGACCGTCGACGTCCTGGGACGGCTTCAGGTGCATGCGGGGCTCGATAACCGTTTGGCCGCGTCCTGCTGCGATCAACCCTTGCTCGACAGCGTTCAGGATCTCTGCATCGGTTAAATTCAGCGCGGTTACGGCTGGTCCGCCAAGGTATTCCAGGGTGATTTCAGGCATCGCTGTGCTCCTCGCTGCAGTGCAAAAATTTACCGTTTGTTTACCATTGAATTCTAGTCAAATACGCTGTGAGGAGACTAAAATGGCGTCGATTTTGATAGTTGGTGACGCGCGTACAAACTCCTCATGGTGCGAGGTATTGCATCGTGAGGGCCATAGCGTTGAATGCTGCGAGAATGCGATCGAGTTTCAAAGCCGCTTCGCCTCGGATCCCGTCGATATCTTCATCGTTGATGTCACGCACGCCGATTGGGGTGAGGCGATGCTGGTCCCTCAGGTCCGGGCGGCATGGCCTGATTGCAAGATTATGGCGATTTCTTCGAACTATGCGTTCCGATCCTCGGCCGTCTATCAGATGGGCCTGTGGACACCGGATCAATTGCTGATAAAGCCGATTAATCCCCGTGTTCTCTGCGCTACGGTGTCGTTCTTGTGGGCGCAGATCCGTTCGACGAAGATCCGGACAATGGTGTCAGAGCAGCCCTTATCGAGCCAACGGGCTGAAGGATCGATCGACGGCGATGCAGAACCTGCAAAGGCTTCGGGACCGCTGGATCAATCCGGCGGCATCGGCTGATTAAAAAATCAGGCTTGGCCATAAAAACGATCTCTCCGACGGGGGCAGGATAGTTTCAGGTTCCTGAAGGGCTTCGATGCCATCCGAACCGATCCCGGTGAATCGCCCTGTACCGTTCTTTCCAGCAAATTCAATCTTCTGGCCTGATCGTTTCCGGGAAGCGCCGTCTTAGATGCTTTTCTGCCAACCGGTGATGCGATAAGGACCGACCAGACGAACGGGCACAATGATTTCTGCGGAAATTTACGTCTCGGCCAGACTTTTGGCCTAAGCCGGTCATAATTGGCGACGAGACGGCCATGCTCGCGTCATTGAAAGGTGCCCAGAAAGGACACTGAATGAACTATGATGTCGGCGTTGTCGGCCTGGGATATGTGGGCCTGACGCTAGCCACAGCTTTGGCGGATACGGGTTTCCGTGTCCTGGGTGTCGAACGGCGCCCCGATGTGGTGGACATGACCAATCAGGCTCGGCCGCACTTTTCGGAAAACGGGCTTCCGGAAATGCTGCAATACGCTGTCAGAAACGGAAATTTGAAGGCTGCAACCTCTTTCGAGGCTGGGGTGTCCTGCGGCATCTATGTCATCACGGTCGGCACCCCGCTGGCGCCTGATGGCAAAGCCAGGGTCGACTTTATCGAAGCAGCGACCCGCGAGGTTGCGGAAAATATGGAAGACGGGGCGCTGGTGATTTTGCGCTCGACCGTCAAGATCGGCACGGCCCGCAATGTCGTGGCCCCGATACTGGCGGCCTCGGGCAAATCTTTCGAGATCGCGATGTGCCCTGAACGCACCCTTGAGGGCAATGCGATGCACGAATTGCGGCGATTGCCGCAAATCGTCGGTGCAGATACGCCAGAAACCCGGGAACGTGCCGCGCATTTTTTCTATAAATTGACGCCCACGGCGGTTCAGGTCTCCAGCCTGGAAACTGCCGAGATTATCAAACTGATCGATAACACCTATCGCGACGTACAGTTCGGTTTCGCCAACGAAGTCGCGCGGATTTGCGATGCCTTCGGCGTCAATGCGATGGAGGTAATCCCCGGCGGCAAACTGGGGTACGCCCGGACGAACGTGGCCTTGCCAGGGCTGGTTGGCGGCCCGTGCCTGGAAAAGGATCCACATATTCTGGCGCAGTCCCTGCGCGATGCGGGCCTGGATCTGGACATCACAACTGCGGCCCGTCATGTGAATGAACGCCAACCGATCGAAACGGTGGATTTCATTCGCGCCGAGCATGGACGGCGCAGCGCCGAACCGGCGAAGATTGCACTGCTGGGCATGGCGTTCAAAGGCGTCCCTGCAACCGATGACTTGCGCGGATCGATGTCGCTGCAGGTCCTGTCTGCGCTGCAGGAAAAGATGCCGGATGCGAAGATCACGATTTTCGATGCAGTTTGTTCGGCCGAACAATTGGCCGATGTCGCACAGGGATGTCAGATCGCAGAGACCATGGTGGATGCTCTGGCAGAAGCCAATGTGGCGATCATCGCGAACAATCATCCCAAATTGGCAGACATGCGTCCGCGTCAGATGCTGACGATCATGGCGCCGGAAGGGTTCCTGTATGATTATTGGAACCACTTTTCCGACCTGCGCCCTTATGAGCTGGGACCAAGCTATTTCGCCGTGGGCAATACCGGGGGGCGCACCAATGGCTAGATGTGTCGTCACGGGCGGCGGTGGTTTCATCGGCGCCTATCTGGTGAAGAAACTGGTGCATGCCGGTTGGGACGTCGTCTGTGTCGATAATCTGCTGCGGGGCGATCAATCCCGGTTCGCCGAGGTCGCCGATCAGGTGGACCTGCAGACCTGCGATGTCCGGGACGTCGACGCCGTTGCCAAGGCGTGCCAGGGCGCGGATGTGGTTTTCCACCTGGCCGCGATCAATGGGACAGAAAACTTCTATACCCGTCCGGAACTGGTTCTGGATGTCGGATTGCGTGGCGCCTTGGCAGTTGTCGAGGCCTGCCAGCGCGCCGATGTGCCAGATCTGGTGGTTGCGTCCTCGGCCGAGGTCTACCAGCAACCGCCAACAGTGCCCACGACGGAAGACGTGCCACTGATGCTGCCGGACAGCTTGAACCCGCGCTATTCCTATGGCGGGTCGAAAATTGTCAGCGAATTGATCGCCTTCAACTATGGCAAGGACCATTTCCGGAAGGTCCAGGTGTTCCGCCCGCACAATGTCTATGGTCCGGATATGGGCTGGAAGCACGTGGCCCCGCAATTCATACTGCGCGCGCTCCAGGCCCGGGATTCCGGTGATCCAACCTTCGCGATTCAGTCGGACGGCACCGAAACCCGGGCATTCGCCTATGTCGATGATGTGGTTGACGGCATTGTCCTGATGCAAGAACGGGGCGCCCACCGCGAGGTTTACCATATCGGCAATGATCACGAGGTGACCATCCGCGAACTGGTCGCTGTGACGGCAGAGGCCGTGGGTGTGGAGCTAAAAATTCTGGCCGGGCCTGCGGCGGCGGGCGCGACCTCGCGGCGGTGCCCGGATATCTCGAAAATGCGGGCGCTCGGCTATGCGCCTAAGGTCGACTTGACCGAAGGCATGCGCCGCACGGCGGCTTGGTATGAAGAAAATCGAGAGAAAACACCGGAGAATGCGTTGATGTGATTGCGTGACGTAGGTGCGTGAAAAGGTAAGTGATGGCCAAGGAAGAATACTACATCGCGATGATGCGGAAGCCGTGGCAGCGGTACGTCAAGCCATTCAAGCTGCGGATTCTGACCGATAGGATACGGATCACCAGTGCCTGCCGCGATTGCGATGACCTGCCGCGCGTTCCGAATGCAGGAGAGTGCTTCGTGGATGACAGCGGACATGCCGTTCAAGTCATGCACAATGGCCTGAAGGTGCTTTACGGGCGTTATTATGGGGCCTGGTTGAACGAGATAATTCGCCAGCTTCGGGGTGTGCACGAACCGCAGGAAGAATGGGTCTTTCACCACGTCATGAAGCATATTCCGCCGGGTGCGGTGATGGTCGAGGCCGGCTGTTATTGGGGGTATTATTCCATGTGGTTCGCCCGGGAGGTGCGTGACGCACAGATTTACCTGGTCGAGCCACAGCCGAACCAGATGAAGGTTGCCTTGAAGAACTTCGAAATCAACGGGCTGACGGCAGATCATACACACGCCTATTTCGGCAGCTATCCTAAACAGAAGCTTGAGATACAAAGGCGCAGACTTGGGCACTTGCCGGGGCTGACCATCGGCAAGTTTATGGCCATGAAGGGATTAGACCGGATCACGATGCTGCACGCCGATATCCAGGGGCATGAAGAAGAAATGCTGGACGATGCAAGGGCACTTTTGGCGGCGCGAAAGATCGATTGGCTGCATGTTTCAACCCATGGCGCGCGGCATCTGGGAACGAAGGCCATCTTGCAAGAGGCGGGCTATCGGCTTATCGCCGAGCATGACGTGGGCCAAAGCGCTTCGGCGGATGGTCTTTTGGTGGCTCAGAACCCGGATCTGCCAGAGATCCCGCCGATCGAGATCAGCATGGTCGAAGGCCTTGTTCAGGTCCATGACGGTCTGGAACTGGCATAGGCAAGAGGTACAGAATGGACCTTGATGCAAAAATCTACGTCGCAGGCCATCGCGGCATGGTCGGCTCGGCCATTTTGCGGGCACTGCAGGGCGCAGGGGCAACGAACGTGCTCACCCGAACCCGCGCCGAATGCGATTTGACGGATCGCGCCGCGGTCGACACATTTTTCGCCCAGGCACAGCCTGACTATGTGTTTGTCGCTGCAGCCAAGGTCGGTGGTATCCTGGCCAATGATACGCAAGGCGCGGATTTCATCCGCGAAAACCTGCTGATCCAGACCCATGTGATCGACGCGGCCCATCGCAACGGGGCCAAAAAACTGATGTTCCTGGGATCGTCCTGCATTTATCCGAAACATGCGGAGCAACCGATTTCAGAAGACGCCCTGCTGACCGGGGAACTGGAACCCACGAACCTGCCCTATGCCGTGGCCAAGATCGCCGGCAAGACGATGTGCGATGCCTATCGCAAGCAGTACGGTTTTGATGCGTTCACCGTGATGCCCTCGAATGTTTATGGCGTCGGGGATAATTTCGACCCGGCCTCCAGCCATGTTGTTGCAGGCCTGATGCGCCGGTTTCACGAAGCCAAGGTGAACGGTGCATCCGAAGTCGTGGCATGGGGCACGGGCAGTCCGATGCGCGAGTTGGTCGATGCCGATGATCTGGCCGATGCCTGTGTCTTCCTGATGCAGCACTATACCGATGGCGGGATGGTGAATGCCGGGTCTTCTGAAGAGATTTCGATCAAGGATCTGACGGAACTAATGGCCGAGATCACCGGCTATCCCGGCACCATCACCTGGGATAGCTCGAAGCCAGATGGCACGCCGCGTAAGATCATGGAAAATTCCCGGCTGCACGCGCTGGGATGGCGGCCACAGGTGTCGATCCGCCAGGGCTTGGAAAAGATGTATGCCTGGTTTTTGGAAACCGGCGGCGTTCGCAATGCAGCCTGAACACGGAGCACGGTCATGAACGAGATCCCCGTCAAGGAAAACCGCATCGTCAAGGCTATGCGTGAGCTGGGCATCGAGAAGAAGGCATCGGACCGGGCCTCGGCCATGCTGAACATCATGCAGATGCATCGTAAACAGCAGCGCACCAAGGAATGGGATTCGAAGACGCGAACCCTGGAAGGGTTCTTTGAATTTGCGCTTCCCCGGGTCGCGCCGGCGCAGGGCCAATTGTTCCAGGACCTTTGGGCGCTTTACGAGCTGGATGGGAAAAAAGGCGGATATTTCGTCGAATTCGGTGCAACGAACGGCATCACGATGTCGAACAGCCACGTGCTGGAGCATCACTACGATTGGCAGGGCATCGTTGCAGAGCCGAACCCGGACTACCACGAACGTCTAGGGCGCGAGCGAAACTGCCATATCAGCCATAAGTGCGTTTATTCCAAAACCGGCGAGACGATGACGTTTCTCTGCACGGAGAAGGGGATGTTTTCCCGTCTGGCCGAGATCAACCCCGAAGACCACAACGAAGAAACCATGCGGGCCAATCACCGCGAGGTGCCGGTCCAGACGATTTCGCTGGATGATCTTTTGGATGAACACAATGCGCCAGACGAAATCGACTACATGTCGGTGGATACGGAAGGATCCGAGCTAGAGATCCTGAAAGCGTTCGACTTTTCGAAGCGGCAGGTGAAGCTGTTCACCATTGAGCACAACTTCACACCGCTGAGGGCGGAGATCTATGAGTTGATGACCGCAAAAGGGTATGTGCGGCGTTTCCCGGAGTACACGCGTTTTGATGACTGGTATGTTCACCGCTCGCTCGCTGGCTGACGCCCGACCGATGCCCCAGAAAGACCAAGGTAAGCTGATCGCCTTCCGGGCCGACCGGTTGGGTGCGCGCCTGGTAAGCTTGATCAACGCCATGCGCCTGGCGGACGATCTGGGAGTCGATTTCCGATGTGCCTGGATCGATACGACCGGGGTTGGCCATGTCTTCAACGATCCGACCGAGATGTTTGATGCGGGGTTTGTCGACCGCCACTTTCTGACGGCTGATCAGTGGAAGAAAATCCGACCGGAAGCCGAGAATCTTTCGGGCAATCTACAGCAGCAACCGGACGCGGTTGAGGCCATTCTGGGTGCTGGGCAGGATATGATCGTCGGCAATGCCTTTGGCGTGATCAAGCTGAAGGATGAAGACGAAGCCGAAGTGACCGAACGGTTCCGGACGAAGTTTGACCAGATTCCGTTCTCCGCCCCGGTTGCGGCGGCGATGAAGACGTTGGAAAGCGCCTTGGCCGGACACACGGCCTATCATATTCGCAGGGGGGACCTTACGGATGACCCCAAGGCCAAGCACAAAGCCTGGGCGCACAAGGTCATCCCCAACGAATTCTACGAAAGACACATGGATCGGGCGCTATCGGAAGCCAATGGCGGCGCGATAATCTTCTCGGATGATGCGGGATCTATCCAGCACTATAAAACCAAATTCCCGACCTTGAAGATCATTGATGACGTCATCGACATGGCCGGGCTTACGGAAGCCCAGCGGGATCTTTTTGAGCTTTTCGCCATGTCCAGGTGCAAGACGATCATCGCGCCGCCTCGCAGCGCATTTTCGTCGACGGCGGCGGATCTGACCGGCGCCGAGAAGCTGTCCATTACCGATGCCATGGATGACGATCTGGTGGATGAGGCGCACGAAGCGCTCTATGACCAGTTGGAGCATACTCCAGACAGCCTGGAAGGCGACGGCCATGTCGGCCAGGGTCTGGCGCATATCGCCAATTGGCTGGAAGGCCGGGGGGACTGGGCCCGTGCGGCACGGCTGTTCCGCCTGAAGATCGCCGAAGGCCTGAATATCTCCTTCGCCTATCCGATGGGGATGCGGCTGCACCATCATGCGGGCGATATCGATGGCGTTCTGGAGATCGCCAAGATCATGCGCGAACGCTCGATCATGTATGTGAAGGATCTTGCAACGTCCGAGATGCTGCACGGCTACGCGCATCTCAGGGCCAAGGACACTCAGGCAGCGATCAAGCATCTGGTGAACGGCTTTTGGCATACGCCGACGGTGCCTGCTGCGCGTGCGATCGTGCCTTTTATGCTGGAAACTGGCGTGCTGACCCCGCAGAATTTTCTACCGATGACGCCCACTCAGCGCCTGATCGACCGTCGCCGGGGTTCTTTGAAGGTATTGCTTAACGAATACTCGGAAGTCTTTCCGCCCGATGCCAGTGTGCTTCCCAAGTCATTGCCGACAACCGATGCGATGGTCTGGGATTGGGCCCCTTTGATGCGGTCGGTGTCCTTTCCTGCCGTGGTGCGCCAGGGCGCGGTCGACCGGGCAGCGGAACGGTTGGCCGAAATCGCATCCGAGGGCGCGGATCTGGCCGATCACGACAGCCAGTGCGCAATCCTGCAGGCATATCGCGGCGATACAGATGTGGCCGCCGAATCCCTTACGACACTGGCCAAGCGCAAAGACGCCGGCCCGATGACATGGCAACGCCTAAGCCATGCCTATTGGTTGGGCCGTCGTTTCCGGAAGGCTGACAGCGCCGCCGAAAAGGCGCTGGCCCTGGCGCCGGACTGGGCGGCTCTTCAGGCCTGGGCTGGGATGACAGCACTGCGCGTTCGCGATGCAGACCGCGCCTTGGAGCATTTGAACAGCGCTGCTGAGGCCATCCCTGGTCTGCCTTCGATTGCTTACTTGCAGGCGCAGGCCTTTAACCGATTGGAAAGGACCGACGACGCCATTGCGGCCGTGGACAAGGCCGTCACCCTCGCGCCGTTGGAGGTCGAGTACGCAATGCTGAGCGCACAGCTCTTGGACCAGGCAGGTGAGGCGGACGCCGCGATCGCACAGCTGATGCGCTTGGTCGAAGTGCAGCGCGCGCCCGGCAAACTGTTTCTGCGCCTGATTGCATTGCTGGAAGCAAAAGGGGATGTCGTGACCGCAGAAGAAATGCAGGCCCTGGCGCAGATCCGGCTGCCAAAGCATCCTGCCTTCGCTGAATCCCCATCGGAAGAGACGGTTTGATCAATGGCATTACTTCCCAAAGACTGTTGATCACTAAGGTTTCCTGAAAAGGTGTGTTTGGTCTATACGCCCAGCCGCAGCAAGCTGTTCTAGCCTATGTTACCCCAGCCGAATCTCTGCCAACGCCCAGGCTCATTACCCGTTGTCCATAGACGGATTGACAGCCGTGCCCATCCGCATTACCTGCTCGAGGAACGTGGCGATTTGTCGGACCGGCTTGCGGGCCACGTAAAAGAACCCGCTAAAGAGGTCGTGGTGTAAGCCACCCCTGGACCGGTCCTCTGACGATGGAGGCCGGAGTCCGGCGAGAAAGATGAAAAACAAGTTTCATCCCAACACCCGTGTCATACATTCAGGCCAACGCCGCAGTGCCTATGGCGAGACGTCCGAAGCTTTGTATTTGACCCAAGGTTTCGTCTATCCCAGCGCGGAAATTGCCGAGGCGCGGTTTCAGGGCGATCTGCCCGACGGCGAAGAAGGTTTCATTTACGCCCGTTACGGTAATCCGACAGTCGCCATGTTCGAGGACCGCATGGCGGCGCTGGAAGGTGCCGAGGCGGCGTTTGCAACGGCATCGGGCATGGCCGCGGTCCACGCGGCGCTGATGTGTCAGCTACAGGCCGGCGACCATCTGGTCGCGGCACGGGCGCTGTTCGGGTCCTGTCTCTGGATTGTCGAAAGCCTCTGCCCGCGCTTTGGCATTGATGTGACCCTGGTCAACGGCACGGATCTGGACCAGTGGCGTGCGGCAATGCGACCGGAGACCCTTCTGGTCTTTATGGAAACACCTTCCAACCCGACGCTGGAAATCATAGACATCCGTGCGGTGGCAGAGATTGCGCACGACGTTGGTGCGCGCCTGGTCGTCGATAACGTCTTTGCAACGCCGACATATCAGCATCCCTTGGAATTGGGCGCTGATATCGTTGTCTATTCGGCGACCAAACATATCGACGGGCAAGGCCGCTGCCTAGGCGGTATCATCCTGGGCACCGAACGCTTCATCCGCGATCAGGTCGAACCTTATGTCAAACATACCGGCCCCGCGCTCAGCCCGTTCAATGCCTGGGTGCTGTTGAAAGGGATGGAGACGCTGCCTTTGCGGGTAAACGCTCAAACCGACGGGGCGGAGTACCTGGCGGGGGCTTTGGTTGGCCATGAAAAGCTGCAGCGTACGATCTATCCCGGGCTGCCCTGTCATCCCCAGCACAATCTTGCAGCATCTCAAATGGACCGGTCTGGAACCCTGTTGGCGCTGGAGATTGCCGATGGTCAACCCGGGGCATTCCGGTTTCTGAATGCCCTGAACCTGGTGTCGATTTCGAACAATCTTGGCGACGCAAAGACCTTGGTCACGCATCCGACGACGACCACGCATCAGCGCCTTACGGATGATCAGCGCCGCGTCCTTGGGATCACGCCGGGTATGGTCCGTCTTTCGGTGGGTTTGGAGCACCGCGAGGATCTGCTCGAAGACCTTCTTTCGGCCCTGGAAACTGTCTGAATGTGATCGGGACAAGCTTTGCCGGCCCAAGCTTGATGGTTCCGGCTTCACCATCACAATTCGTGAAAAGCTGTTTGCCAAACCTTTGTCCGGCCCTATCTGGACAGTCTAGCCGAGGGCAGATATGCGACACGGGAAGAGACTATGAACGAGATTACCCTGCGAATGACCGACTCTGTCAAAAAGATCATCACGCCGCCTGATGTGCAGCGTCCGTCCGAGGATGAGGCTCGTGAAGCCGTTCGGACTTTGCTGCGTTGGGCCGGTGATGACCCGGACCGCGAGGGTTTGCTGGATACACCTGACAGGGTCATCCGCGCCTACCGGGAATGGTTCGCAGGTTATGATCAAGACCCGGTGGAATTGCTGCGTAGGACCTTCGAGGAAGTCGACGGTTATGACGAAATGGTCGTGCTGCGCGATATCCGGTTCGAAAGCTACTGCGAACATCATATGGCGCCGATCATTGGCAGGGCGCATGTCGGGTACATCCCAACGGATCGGGTTGTCGGTATCTCGAAGCTGGCGCGGCTGGTCAACGTCTTTGCGAAACGTCTGCAGGTGCAGGAAAAAATGACTGCGCAGATCGCCAATGTATTGATGGAGGTCTTACGTCCCAAGGGCGTCGCCGTCGTCGTGGAAGGCGAACATCACTGCATGTCGACCCGCGGCGTGCACCGCCATGGTGTTTCGATGGTGACGTCGACGATGCTGGGCACCTTCCGGTCAGACCCGCGCACTCGCAAGGAATTCATGGATATCATCGGGAATCCGACGAACCGGATGGGGTGATGTCGGGATCCGTTTGATTCGTGAGATCAAGCTGAAAATTAAACTCTGAAGAAAAATATGGGGTTTTCTTAACCTCTGCCTTCCAACATGCTGTCTCCCGTAAGTTAGTTCAGTGTCGGGGGTAGCGTATGGACGAAATTCTGCCTGGAGATGTCGCAACGGCTTTGGAAGCCCAGCGGCAACGCAATCTTCGGCACCAGGCTGCGTATAGCGTGGTTGCTGACGGACAATCCCACCCCATTGTTCACCTAGGCAAAACCGGTTTTGTGATTGAGGCTGATGGCCGCCCTCCGCTACGCGGATATGCTGATATCATGCGCGGCGATGACCGTATTTTGCGTGGGTTGGTCGTGTGCACATGGGCCCGGAATGGCCATGTCGGATACGAGTTCAAGAGGGATGGCACAGGTACGATTGTGCCCGCTGATTATGTCATGCCTGCCCATACGGGACTTTTGGACGCCCCAAGCTGATCTCATTGGGCAGCTATCCGTTCAGGCGCTGAAATCATTGGGTGTAGGTGCGTTTCGTGCCGCTGCGATGTTCCGTCAAACGCAGCGTCTCAATGTCCAAAATGATGCAGGTGATGCTGGGTGATCTCTCGCAAATCATCCGCATAGGATCGCATGACCATGACTTCATAGCGGGGCGTATCGCCGTCGTCCCGACGCAGGACCTTGGTGATCATGTGGTGCATATGGGTCGTCGCGAAGCTGAGATTTGGAAAGGCGTGATCGCGGACGTCGATCGATACCATGCGCTTCAGAATCTCGGCCGCATTCGGGCCTGTCAATGCGATCGAGACCTGGTCGTGACTCATATCCAGCCAGACACCGTCTTCCGGGTTTGGCGTCAGCGGACATTCAGCCCCGTCCGGGCCCAAAACCCACCACTTCAGCGGTTCGGTTCGAATCAAGAGGTGACCATCCAAGGTTTCGAGCGCCTTGCCGGGGCCCGGCGCTGCACAGCCACAGACTTTGGCCAGATCGGATTCGATGGTTTCGAAAGTCTCAGGCCAGGCCGCAATCTGCCAGATCGAACCCCGTGCCGGGGTGTCCATGCTGACGCCATCTGCAGATCCTGTGGCGGCGGCGGTAAAGGGTATCGCGCGTTCAGCCATGCATCCGCTCCCCTTTCGCGTCGAACATATGAGGTGAGACGACTTTGACTTCCGTGTTCTGATCGTCAATCGGGTTTCGGGCGACGATTGTTTTGCCCTCCCATTGGGCCAACCCGCCCGACACAAAACCCAATCCGATCCAGGCCTTCATGGCGGGGCTGTCGGCAATCGAGGACACATGACCCAAACCATGACCTTCTTCTTCGCCGGGCGGAAATAGTATCGAGCCAGCCTTGAACCGTGCATCCGGCATCGTCGGTATCAGGCCGACCAAGGTTGGCCGGTCCGCGCGCACCAGGTCCGGGCGCCCCGCGAGGACCCGGCCGATATAGTATTTCTTCTGAGAGGCCATCCCGCCAAGGCCAACATCCGCCGCTGTGGTCCGTCCGTCCAACTCCCGGCCCGTTACGTGGCCTTTTTCGACCCGCAGGCAATCCATAGCCTCCAGCCCATATGGAATTCCGCCAGCCTCTTTTATCCCGGGCAGCAGTGCGCGGAACATGGCCGGACAATAATCGGCGGGGGCCATCACCTCCCACGCCTGTTCGCCAGAGAATGACAACCGCGCGGTCATCACGGGGATTTCGCCGTCATCGGTGCTCATATGACCCTGACGGACGCCCATGAAGGGCATCGCCTCGTCAGAAAAGTCGATGTCCGGGCACACGGCATCCAGCACTGCACGGGCCTTTGGCCCTGCCACGGCGACGCCGCCCCAGTGATCGGATACGGACGTTATGTGTACCTTCATCTCTGGCCACCGCGTCTGTAGCAGAGTGGCCAGATGCAGCATGACCGGTCCTGCATTGGCTGTGGTCGTGGTCATGAAGAAGTCGGTTTCAGACAGCCGCCAGGTCGTTCCGTCATCGAAGACGATCCCGTCGTCGCGCAGCATCAGACCATAGCGGGCCTTGCCGACCGGCAGCTTGGCGAAAGCGTTGGAATAGACGCGGTTCAGGAATTCTGACGAATCCGGGCCTTGCACCATGATTTTACCCAGGGTGCTGACATCGACCATTCCGCAGTGTTCGCGCACAGCGATGGCTTCGCGCATCGCGGCCTCGGCCAGGCCCTCGTCACCTTGCGGGTAGTACCAGGACCGTTTCCAGAACCCGGCATCCACGAACTTGCAGCCAAGTTTTTCGTGCTCTTCCCGCATCGGCGAATGCCGTGTCGGGCGCCAATGCATGCCACGCTCGTCCCCGGCCATCGCCCCGATCGAGACAGGTGTATACGGCGGGCGGAAGGTGGTTGTGCCGGTTTCCGGGATCGTCTTGCCGGAAGCCTCGGCCATCAACGCCAAACCGATGACATTGCCCATCTTGCCCTGGTCGGTCGCCATGCCGAGGGTTGTGTAGCGTTTCAGGTGCTCGACCGAGACATAGCCTTCCTTGTGCGCGAGGCGCACATCATCGCAGGTCACGTCATGCTGCGGATCGATGAAGCTTTTCAGCTTGCGTCCTGGGTCGCGGATTTCCCAAAGCGGCTCTAGCGGTTGTTCCCAGCCATGGACCGGCGCAGGAAGCTTTGTGCGGCGCTTCCCGGTGATAGCCTTCGCGGCATCGGATCCCGCGGCCCTACCGGCCTTGACCGCACTATCGGTGGTGAAGTGTCCCGCCGCGGCCCCGGCCAACGCGACCGGCTCGGCCCCCGGGTCGGTGACCACAAATGCGGAAAGGTCGTCACTCCAGGCCGGCCGGATCCCTTTGTGCGAGATTAGGTGCATCACTGGCGTCCAGCCACCCGAGATACCAATGATGTCACATTCGATACGATCTTCGGCGATGTTCTTGTCGCCCTGGTGTCTGCCGATTTCTACTGCAGTGACGCTGCGCCCGCCTTTGGCTTCGATCGGCACGCATCCGGCCCGCACATGGATGCCTGCGGCCCGGGCGGCTTCGGCGGCAGCCCCGGGCAGTAGTTCGCGGCTGTCGAGGATCGTGGTGTCGATCCCAACACCGGCCAGTGTCATCGCCGCATGATAGGCGCTGTCGTTGTTTGTTCCCAGGACAACCCGTTTCCCCGGCGCGACGGCAAACCGGTTGACATAGGTCGCCGCCGCGCTGGCCAGCATCACCCCAGGGGTATCGTTATTGCCGAAGGCAAAGGGACGTTCCACCGCCCCAGTGGCCAGGATGATCCGTTGCGCCCGGACAATGCGCATGCGTTCGCGGGGCAGGTCGCCCGGCTTTGCCAGATGATCGGTAACCCGTTCCAACAGCCCCATGACGCCGTGATCGTAAAGCCCAAAGGCGGTTGTCCGGGTCCAGATCCGGCCTTTGCCATCTAACCCACTAATCTTGGACGTTCGCCATTCTTCGGCCGGTTTGCCTTCAATCTCGGTCGTCATGCCAGACAGGATGGACCCGCCCAGCTCGAAATCCTGTTCTACCAGGATGACATCCATACCGGCATCCGCCGCAGCCTCTACCGCAGATAGCCCAGCGGGGCCAGAGCCGACGACCAGGACATCGCAGTGGTCGTGGACGATTTCGTAGTGATCAGGATCCGGTTGATCCGAAGCGCGGCCCATACCCGCCGCCTGTCGGATCACCTTTTCGAACTGCATCCATTCCCAGGTGCCGCGCCCTGTGATCCCGAAGAAGGTCTTGTAGTAAAACCCTGCACCAAAGAAACGGCCCAGCATATTGTTGACCGCCCCAAAGTCCCGGCGAACCGAAGGCCAGGCGTTTTGGCCAAATACCTCCAGCCCGTCGACGATTTCCGCGGTGGTGGCTTTTACATTTGCAACCCGCCGCGGGCCGGACCAGAGCGACACCACCGCACCGGATTCCTCGACACCCGCGGACATGATCCCGCGTGGGCGATGGTATTTAAATGACCGGCCAAGGATGCGCTCGCCATGGGCCATCAATGCCGAGGCGACCGTGTCCCCGGCATGGCCGATATGGCGGGTTTGATCCCAGGTGAATGAGACGTTCTTTGACCGGTCGACATAACCGCCCGAGGGAAGGCGATACCCGCTCATGATGCGCCCTCCACAACCTTGGCCATACCGGGATGGGCCAGTTTGACGTCGAGGATCTCGTGGGTCAGGGTGTTCCGCGTGACCACCAGCAGGGCCCCGCAGCCATAAGTATGGCGCCAGTATTCCCGGTGCACGCCGCGCGGGTTGTCGCGCAGGAAGACGGCATCGAACCACTCTTCTTCCGACGCATCCAAAGGTGGATAGTCCACCGTCGCATCCCCTTCATAGGTGAACTCTGTCTGGTCGCGGACGCCACAAAAGGGACAGTTGATGCGGATCATTGCGGTTCCTCCTCGCCCAGGACGGTCGTGCGCGGCGGGCTGAATGCGTCGACGATCTTGCAGTCTTCCAGCGTTTCTCCGCCATGGGGCGTGTGCGGCGGGATAACCAGGCAATCGCCTGGTCCGAGTTCGACAGGCGCGGGCGGGTCGCCGATATCTAGGCGCATGCGGCCTTCAAGCACCATGACCAGTTGTTCGTTGTGATGGCTGTGCGGGTCGAACCCATCACCTGCGCGCGAGGTTGCGACCTGCAGCATGACATTGTCCCCGCCGAACCGGCGCATGCTGTTACCGGGCTTGTCCAGCAGGTTCGGTAAATCGGTGAGGTTGAACTTTTGGGTCATTTGGTGACCTCCGCCTCACGTTCCATCGCGTAGGCGAACGCCGAATAGCCCATCTTTTCCCAGAACTTTCGCGACGCTGCGTTGCCGATGTGGGCGAAGAGACGCGAGGATCTATCGGGGAAGGCATGGTTCTTCAAGGCTTCGAAAACAGCGCGCCCTTTGCCTTGGCCGCGATGCGAGGCATCCAGGCAGAACTGCCGGATCAGCATATGGTCGCCAATGTCCTGCAAAGCGGCGAAGGCTATCGGGGGGTCGCCAACCAAGTAGCAATCGCAGGTTTCCATGATCTTCTGCGTCCGGGAACGACGATAGCTGTCATCATGATCGTCAAAGCCATGCGCTGTCCAAAGCTGCCCCATCAACTCTGCCGCGAGAGGCAGATCTTTCGATATTGCTTCGCGAACCATCAATGATGCTTCGGCACAGGGCCGCCTCCGGTTTCGTCCATCTGGTAGCCCTGGCGATACCGGTCCAATGTCAGGCGGCGGTTCGCCTCGTGCGGCTCGTCCTTGGCGATTGTATGTGCAAAGCACCAGCCCGATCCCGGGATCGCCTTGAAGCCGCCATAGCACCAGCCAGCGTTGATGAAGAACCCAGGCACGTCCGTCTTGCAGATGAAAGGGGAGCCATCCATGGACATGTCCATGATGCCGGCCCATTGGCGCAGCACTTTGATACGCCCCGCCATCGGCAGGATGTTCATCGTGCAGCCCATCACATCGGAATAAATCGGCAGGTTCCCTTTTTGGGCGTACGAGTTGTACATGTCGATATCGCCGCCGAAGACCAGGCCGCCTTTGTCGGACTGGCTAATGTAATAGTGACCATGGCCATAGCCGTAGACAATGACATGGTGGATCAGCGGCTTCAGCGGTTCAGACACGAAGGCCTGCAGCTTGTGCGATTCAATCGGCAGCTTCCCCAGCCCTGCTTTGTGCGCCAGCAGCGAGGATGATCCGGCCACCGCCATGCCGATCTTTTCTGCCCGGATTTCCCCGCGGGAAGTATTTACGCCGACGACAGCACCGCCTTCGTGGATGAAGTCCGTGACCTCGCAATTCTGGATGATGTCGACGCCCAGCCTGTCTGCCGCCCGGGCATAGCCCCAGTTCACAGCGTCATGGCGGGCGGTGCCTGCCCGGGGTTGGACGAAGGCCCCTTCAATCGGGAAGCGGGCATCGTCGGAATAGTTGAGATACGGGATCTCGGACTTCAGGCGTTTCAGACTCCAATATTCGCCGTCGATGCCGTTGAGACGCATCAGGTTATAGCGCCGCCGCCCTCCGTCTGTGTGCGCCGGCGAGAACAACAGATTAACGTGGGCGCGTTGACTGAACATGACATTGTAGTTCAGGTCGTGGCTTAGGTTCTCCCACAGCTTCAGCGAATGTTCATAGAACTCGCAATTGCCGGGCATCATGTAGTTCGAGCGCACAATGGTCGTGTTGCGCCCGGAATTGCCGCCGCCGATCCAGCCTTTTTCCAGCAAGGCGACCCGGGTGATGCCGTGGTTCTTGGCCAGGTAGTAGGCCGTTGCCAGGCCATGGCCGCCGCCGCCGATGACGATGACGTCATATTTCGGCTTTGGCGTCGGGTCACGCCAGGCGCGTTCCCAGCCTTTGTTGCCGGTCAATCCCTGCCAGAAGACGTTGAACGCGTTGTAGCGGCCCATGGCGCGTGCTCCCAAAAAGTCGAGCCTGACGCTAGTCGGAATCCTGGCCTCTGCAAGCGGATTTCTGACGCAGAGAGGTCACGGGCGCGACACGAACTGTGCCAAATCGACCGTATCGTCAATGATCGGGCCGCATTTGCGATTATTGGATGTTCGCGTGGACAGAATATCGCCCGTAAATTCAGTCCGGCCCCATGTGCTTCCATACGATGAAGGCAGGCAGAATTCATTCCAGGCCGCGCCGTTGGCCTTACGGAAAATTTAAGACAAATTGGCGAACACTCTTTTGAACCGGAGAACCAGAGATGACCCCGCAGATCCGAACCATTGACCATTTCGTGCTGACGGTCGCATCGATCCAGGCAACCGTTGCCTTTTACAGGGATGCGTTGGGGTTCGGTGTCGATGTCTTTGGCCCTGAAGAGCGAACGGCGCTGACATTTGGTACTCAGAAGATCAACCTGCATGAGGTCGGCAAAGAACTCACGCCGCGGGCCCGGGTCGCAATGGCTGGATCCGGGGATTTCTGCCTTCTGACCGACACGCCGGTCGATGAGGTTGCCCGGCACCTGACTGGCCTGGGGATCGAGATCGAGGAAGGGCCGGCGCCCCGGACCGGCGCTTTGGGTCCGATCAACTCGATCTACTTCCGTGATCCTGATGGCAATTTGGTCGAGGTTTCGAACACTTTATGACGGATCTTAGGACCCGCTACATCGAAACCCTGAAGGCGCTGATCCTGAATGACGTCTATTTGGAGGCCGAGGCAGAACGGACCTATCTGATCGATGTAGCCGATGGCAATCGGCCCTTTGATCCAGCTGAGTTCTACTCCGGCGGTGCGGCGCACCCGGAAACCATCCAGGCGATTGCGGACAGTCACCGCACCGGGCGGCATTTCGACGGGCGTTTGAAATTCGCGACGATTGGGGCATCTATGATCGGCCGGGCGCGGATGGATAATCTTCATATGGCGGTCGAAACCGTGATCCGCGAACGTGTTCCCGGCGATATCATCGAATGCGGCGTATGGCGTGGTGGGGCCATGGCCTTCGCGACGGGCGTTCTGGATGCCCACGACGACACCCGGACGGTTTGGTTGGCAGACAGCTTTCAGGGCTTGCCGGTGCCAAACCACGAGGCAGATACCATCGACCTAAGAACAACCCGATATCCGATGCTGGCCATCCCGGAAGACCGGGTCCGCAAGTTGTTTGGGCGCCTTGGGCTACTGGATGATCGGATAGAGTTTTTGCCGGGATGGTTTGAAGATACTTTGCCTGATGCGCCGATTGATCAGATCTCGGTGCTGCGACTGGACGCCGATTACTATGCCTCGACCATGACCGCCCTGGATGCCCTTTATCCCAAGGTGTCCCCAGGCGGGTTCGTCATCGTCGACGATTATGGCGTGCTAGAACCGGCACGCCTTGCAACGGATGAGTTTAGAGCGGCCCATTCCGTTGCGGCGCCGCTTGTCGATATTGATGGTGCAGGCGTCTATTGGCGCCGATGACCTGATCCGCAACCCGGACCGGGAACTTTAGCATTTTGCGAATCCTCTTGTCGAAACGCAGGAATACCTTCGGATATCGCAAAGGATTGCTGCTTATCGATGGCCGTAGTGACCCGATTTTAGGATTGCCACGAAATCGTCTCAATCCGCCGCAAGTGACCGAAAGGTTAGTTAGGGGATCGTTATGACTGGGAAGTGGATCTTTTGCATCGGAGTGATGGTGATCGTGGCGGCAATGACGGGGTGTATGCCGCATACCGGTGCGCAACAGGCAGCACCCGCGCAACCAGTGCAATCGACACAGCTTCAACAACATCTGATAGGCAATTCGCTTTATCGCCAGGGCTGGAAAGGTGCGGCTAAGTTCCGATTTGCCAGCCATCACCGCGACGATGGCACCATGTCCGCCAAATCTTGGTGGTTCGGCGGTGACCAGCATGCGACCGGGCGGTGGTACATCTCTGACGATGGGCTTTACTGCCGGACCTGGGACAACTTTTGGGCCGAAGGACAAGAAGGTTGTTTTGTAGTTGCCCAAGCGATCGACGATGGTCGTCTGATCTTTGATCATGTGCGAGGTTTGCCAGGCAGCGATCGGCGTTACGTCTATCAGGTGCTGGCTGGGAATCCGCACAAGCTCTAACCCTTATACTCACGGCCGCAACCGGCGGCACGTTTGCATTCCTGCAATGATTGAAAGGTCCCGACTATCAGCCGGGGCTTCGCGATGAGCGTTGTAAAAGCGCGACTGACCAGTGCTGGTTAGTCCGTGGAGATAACCATCACGGAATTCGCGAAGACTGGCTCCCACCGCATCTGACGCCCTCAATTCAATATCGAAGTTCCCGCTTGCGTGAAAATACCGCTGGACGCGCGTGAAAAATCAGGCCATTTTTTCACGCATGGCGTAAATCTCTCGATTCGGTGGGAACCAGCTTGGACCAAATCGTTGCTCGGATGGATCGCGCCCCCGGCGTCGGCCAGGATCTACGCGCACTGCGCAAGGCACGTGGTCTGACCTTGGCCGAACTGGCGTTGAAGGTCGGCCGGTCCGTCGGCTGGCTTTCCCAGATCGAGCGCGAGGTGCGCGAGCCTACGATTGGAGATCTACGCCGGTTGGCAGATGCGCTGGACCAGCCGATGTCGCTTTTCTTCGGCCCGGCCGAGGCTGATGAAGATGAACGTGGCTATGTGGTGCGCGCCGATAATTGGAGATCCCTAGGCACATCAGAAGCCGGCCTGGTCGAACAACTGCTTTCCCCAGACCTTGGCGGATCCTTCGAGATCGTCCGATCCGTATTCGCGCCTGGCGCGGAACTCGCCGAAGCCGCGACCCGGCCGACGGAAGAGGCGGGCTATATCATCTCTGGCACGCTGGAATTGGAAATCGGCCCCCGCCGGTTTCACCTGAAGCCGGGCGATAGCTTCCGTTTCGCAGGCGAGCCCTATCGTTGGAAGAACCCTGGCCCTGAGAACTGCGTGGCGATCTGGGTGATCGCCCCGCCGGTGTATTGACGCGATGCCCGAGTTTGAGCTGATCACCCTCGCCACGTTCCTGGCCGCGTCGGTCGCGCTCTACCTGACGCCCGGTGCGGACATGATGTTCATTAGCGCTTCAGGGGCTGCGGGCGGACGGCGCGTGGGCGCGATGGCGGGGCTGGGTGTCTCGACAGGATCGCTCAGTCATACGGTTTTCGCGGTACTGGGGGTGGCAGCACTGATCCAAACCTCCGCCCTGGCCTATGATCTGCTGCGCTATGCCGGGGCGGCCTATCTGATGTATTTGGCGATCCAGACATGGCGCGCGCCGCCGCCCGACCCAGACGCCGAGGGTGCGTCCGATGGCTGGCAGGCCTTTCGACGCGGCGCGTTGACGAACCTGTTGAACCCGAAAGTGTCGGTCTTCGTTCTGGCATTCCTGCCGCAATTCGCGGACCCCGCGATTGGCCCGGTCTGGGCGCAGATCGCCATTCTGGGTATTATCTTTTCTGTCGCGAGCATCCCGTTCAACTGCGCCTATGGCGTGGTGGCCGGGTCCTTCGCAAATGCCCTTCGCGGCGCAGGCCGGACATTGAACCGAGTCTGCGCCGTTGTCTTTGGCGGGCTGGCAGCCCGCCTTGCAGTGAGTTAACCGATGCGCTCTATGTCACTCGGTCTTGTTGTCGGCCATGAACTGCCCAACCTCGACCTTTTCGCCATCGGCAGTGGCGCACAGGTACAAAAGGCCTTCGGTGTCGGTGGTCGTTTCGACAGTGCCGCCCTGGTCTTCGCAAAAATCGATGGCCGTCTGGGTGATGGCATCAATTTCGACTGTCGCAGTAGCAGCGGCGGGTTCGGTAGACT
The DNA here is from genome assembly GCA_039028795.1 of Pseudomonadota bacterium. Lineage (GTDB taxonomy): Bacteria > Pseudomonadota > Alphaproteobacteria > Rhodobacterales > Rhodobacteraceae > Thermohalobaculum. Next base: position 9,204 of record JBCCHJ010000011.1, on the reverse strand, counting down.
CGGTGCCGGTCGTGTTGACCGCCTGGGGCGTGAAGTAGAAGTAGCCGCCGATCATGACAACGATCATGACGACAATAGTTATGACAAAACTGCGGTTCATATCGTGTCTCCCGTTCTGGTAGCGGGCACAACTTTAAGGCGCGCAGCATCATCGTGTTTTGATCTAGGACAAACACCTTCGAGATCTTCCAAAGAGGGGAGCAAACATGGCTAACATTCCAAGCACGGCCCGTGTGGTCATCATCGGCGGCGGCGCGGTGGGCGCATCTGCTTTGTATCATCTTGCGTTGGCCGGTTGGACCGACTGCGTTCTGGTCGAAAAGAACGAGTTGACGTCGGGCTCGACTTGGCATGCGGCGGGGAACATCCCAACCTTCAGCGCGTCTTGGGCTGTGATGAACATGCAGCGCTATTCGTGCGAAATGTACCGCGGGCTGGCCGAAAAGGTCGACTACCCGATGAACTATCACGTCACCGGTTCGATCCGTCTGGCGCATTCGAAAGAGCGCATGCAGGAATTCGAGCGTGTCCGCGGCATGGGCCGGTATCAGGGCATGGATATCGAGATGTGCTCGACCCAGGACTTAAAAGATCGCTACGAGTTCATGGAAACGCATGATCTGGAAGGTGGCTTGTACGACCCCTATGACGGCGACATTGACCCGGCTCAACTGACCCAAGCCCTGGCCAAAGGCGCGCGGGACCTGGGCGCGAAGATTGTCCGGTTTACCACCGTCACCGGTGCACGGCGCGAAAACAACGAATGGATCGTTGAAACCGATAAGGGTGAGATCCGCTGCGAATATGTCGTCAATGCTGCGGGCTATCGGGCTCAGGAAGTGGGCCAGATGTTTGGCCGGTTCGTGCCGATGGTCTCGATGTCCCACCAGTACATTCTGTTTGATGAACTCGATGCTTTGAAGGAACGTTCGGAACACACCGGTGGCAAGCTGCCCTTGCTGCGCGATGTGGACAGTTCCTACTACCTTCGTCAGGAAAAGAACGGCTTCAACCTTGGCCCGTACGAGCGGAACTGCAAGGCCCATTGGGTCACGCCCGATGATCCGATGCCGGAAGACTTCAGCTTCCAGCTTTGGCCGGACGATCTGGACCGTTTGGAGTGGTATCTGGAAGACGCGATGGCCCGTGTGCCGCTGATGCAAGAGTCCGGTGTCTACCGGATCATAAACGGTCCGATCCCGTATCTGCCCGATGGCAATCCCAATATAGGCCCAATGCCGGGCGTTCCGAATGCGTTTGAGGCCTGTGTCTTCACCTTCGGCATCTGTCAGGCCGGCGGCGCGGGAAAGGTGCTTGCCGAATGGGTGACCGAAGGCGGCACCGAGTGGGATATGTGGGCCTGTGACCCCCGCCGCTTCACCGGGTTCTGCGACCAAGATTACGCCAACCAGAAGGGCATGGAGGTCTACGGCCACGAATACGCCATGCACTTCCCGCACCACGCCTGGCCCGCCGGACGCGACAAGCGCCTGGGCCCGGTCCATTCGAAGGTCCAGGAATTGGGCGGTCAGATGGGGGCCTTTAACGGGTGGGAGAGGGCGCTTTGGTATGCCAAGGACGGCGACGACACATCCGAAGAAGCGACCCAAACCTGGAACCGCAGCGGCCCTTGGGAGCCGCGCGTCAAAGAAGAATGCGAGGCCGTTCGCGATGCCTGCGGTGTGCTGGATCTGCCTGGGTTCTCCCGCTTCATGGTGCAGGGCGACGGCACGGCGGAATGGCTACGTGGCCTGATCACCGGGGCATTGCCGAAAGTCGGGCGCATCGGCTTGGGTTACTTCGCCGATGACAAGGGCCGGATCGTCACCGAGATGTCGCTGATGCGGCTCGAGGACGACAAGTTCATGATGATCACCGCCGCACTGGCTGAATGGCACGACCGCGAATGGTTGGAACGCCATTTGCCTGACGGTGCGGCGATCACCATCACAGATATGACCGAGGTGTTTTCCTGCCAGATCGTCTGTGGTCCTAAATCGCGCGATCTGTTGGCCGAAATCACCGATGCGGATCTGTCAGCCCCCTGGCTCTCGCATCAATCAGCGCAGGTCGCGGGCGTTTGGGTCCAACTTGTGCGCGTGTCCTTTGCCGGTGAGCTGGGATGGGAAATCCACTCTAAGGTCGAGGATACCTCTGCCATTTGGGATGCGTTGTGGGCCCATGGCGACAAGCATGGGCTCAAGCCCTTTGGCATGTTCGCGTTGGATAGCTTGCGCATCGAGAAGGGCTATCGTGCGTGGAAGGGCGATCTTTCCACTGACTACACGATGCTGGAAGGCGGTCTGGACCGCTTTGTGAAACTGGACAAACCCCAAGACTTCCCGGGCAAGACCGCGATCATGAATCAAAAGCAGCAGGGTGTTAAGAAGCGCTTTGTCACCATGACGGTCGACGCAGGCGATAGCGACGCGCCGTATATGTCGACGGTTTGGCAAGGGGACCAGGTGGTCGGGGAAACCACTTCGGGTGCTTGGGGCTACCGGGTCGGTGCCTCCATCGCTTTAGGGACCATCAAGACGGAATGCACCGAACCAGGCACGGAGTTGGAGATCGAGATCTTCGGCGAACGCCGCAAAGCGGTGGTGCAGCCGGATCAGCCGCTCTGGGATCCGGAGAACGCGCGTCTTCGGGCATAGGTCGCAAAGGAATAACTCATGACCTTCCCTGAGTGGATCATCTTCGTCGGCATCTGGTTTGCCGCCGGCCTACCTTTGGGGCCGAATGCTGCGAACTGCATCGCAGTGTCGGCGGGCCAGGGCTTTCGACGTTCGCTTTGGGCGGTTGGCGGTGTTCTGGCCTCTGGTGCGATCATGATGGCCGTGGTGATCCTGGGTCTGGGTGCGGTTCTTCTGGCAAATCAGCTGCTCTTCACCGTGCTGAAGATAGCAGGGGCCGCGTATCTGGTTTGGATGGGCATCACCCTGATCCGGCGGGGCGGTGGCGGCTTCGATATGGACGCCGCTGATCCTGAACCGGCGGTCTGGGTCCTGCGCCGCGCGATGATGATATCGTTCTCGAACCCCAAGGCACTTATTGCCTATGGGGCGGTTTTCAGTCAGTTCATCGATGGGAACCTGGCGGCGCTATGGGTCATCGTGCCCACGGCCCTGATGATCAACGCCATCATCTATCTCGGCTATGCCGGGCTGGGTCTGGGCGTCGCAAAGTTCCTCGGCTCTGCCATTCGGCGGCGCTGGTTCAACCGAGGGATCGGCAGCTTTTACGTTGTTGCCGGGGCCGGGTTGCTTGCACAAGAAATGACCGGGGCGCGTCGTTGACGCCCTGGCAAGAGGGGGAAACGACAATGACCGACATCATTCTGCTGGATGGCGGGATGGGCCAGGAACTGGTGCGCCGATCGAAGGATCCGGCAACACCGCAATGGTCTCTGTATGTGATGAAACACGAGCCGGAATTGGTTCAAGAACTACACGAAGAATACCTCCGCGCGGGCGCGACGGTGCTGACGCTGAACACTTATGCCACAACGCGCGGGCGCTTCCGCCGCCTGGGCGACGAGGCTGAATTTATCCCGATGCAACATAGGGCGATCGAACTGGTTGAAGCCGCGCGCGATGCGGTTGGGGTTGAAGCTTCGTTTGCCGGATGCCTGCCGCCGCTGGCTGGGTCCTACCGCCCGGAACTGGTTTGGGAACAGGACGAAATGCTCGCTGAATACCGCGAGATCGTCGAGATTGAAGCCCCTAAGGTCGATGTTTTCCTGTGCGAGACGATGTCCACCGCTGCCGAAGGCCGTGCCGCCGCCATCGCTGCCTGCGAGTCGGGGAAACCCACGTGGGTTGCCTGGACCCTGGCCGAAAAGCCCGCCGAGGATGGCACGGCGCGGCTTCGCTCGGGTGAAACTGTTGCCGAGGCGATTGCCGGGATCGAAGGTCTGCCGGTCGCGGGTATCATGCTGAACTGTTGCCCGCCGGAAATGATGACATTGGCCATGGATGATATGGCAGCGGATGGCCGACCGTTTGGTGGATATGCCAACGGGTTCACGCCGATTCCCGATGAATATGTGCCAGGCACGACTGTGGATCTGTTGGGCAGGCGCACCGACCTGGGGCCGGATTCATATGCACAGCACACCATGGATTGGGTGGATGCAGGCGCGACCATAGTTGGCGGCTGTTGCGAGGTAGAGCCCGCGCACACCGCCGCCATGGCCCAGGCGCTGACAGACGCGGGCCACCGGCTGGTGACGGCATAGGGGGAAAAGATGGACATCACGATCTTGGATGGCGGGATGGGGCAGGAGCTCTGCAACCGATCCGCACATCCGATCCAGGCGGAATGGGGCGGCTGGGTCATGCGAAATGAACCTCACCTGGTCCAGGGTCTGCACGAAGACTACCTGCGGGCAGGGTCTCGGGTCATCACCCTTAACACATATGCCACGACGCCTAAGGCAAGCGCAGACACCCATGGTCAGGTTCGGGATTTCGATGCAGAACAGAGCCACGCGATCCAATTGGCGCATGCAGCGCGCCATGCCGCTGGACCAAAGGCACGGATCGCCGGATGCCTGCCGCCGCTGAATTGGTCCTACCGGCCCGAATTGGTGGCGGAGTTTGACCAGAACCTGGAAGGCTATCGCAAGATCGTGGCGGCGGAACAGGACCATGTCGATCTCTTCATCTGCGAGACGATGTCCACTGCCGAGGAAGGCCGCGCAGCGGCCACGGCGGCCTGCGAATCCGGTACACCTGTCTGGGTATCCTGGACGTTGTCCGAAGCCCGGGCCGAGGATGGCGGTGTGCGGCTGCGCGGCGGCGAAACCATCGCGCAGGCCATCTCAGCCCTGGATGGGCTGCAGGTCGACGCGTTGTTGGTCAACTGCTCGACGCCCGAAACCATTTCTGAAGGCCTGCCGGAACTGGCCAAGGACGGGCGTCCCTTTGGCGCCTATGCCAACGCGTTCTCGGCGGATTTGTCCAAGTACCTGCCCGGTGAAACCGTTGAGAAGATCGAAAACCGTACCGACCTTGGACCAGAGGCCTATGCCAGCCGGGTCATGGATTGGATCGACATGGGTGCAACCATCGTAGGTGGCTGCTGCCAGACCGATCCGTCCCATATTGCCGAAATGACCCGGCAGATTGAAGCTGCAGGACACAAGGTCAACTGATGACGACACCCGCCACCATGTCGGGCGTGCAACTGACCCGCCATGGCGGGCCGGACGCTTTGGCGTGGAACGACTCGATCCCCATGCCCGAACCTGGGCCGGGCGAGGCGTTGGTGAAGGTCCTGGCGGCAGGGGTGAACAATACGGATATCAACACCAGGGTCGGCTGGTATGCCAAGGAAGTGACCGGTGCCACGGCAGACACGCAGGACGGCGTGGAAGCCGGGGGCTTTGCCGGGGCGCTGAACTTCCCGCTGATCCAAGGCGGCGACTTATGCGGCCGGGTGGTCGCAGTGAACGGGGACGGCCCTGCCGAAGGTGCCCGGGTCACGTGCCCGATCAATCAGCCCGAAGCGTCGAATGAAGAGCCGGCAAAGTTCCGCGTCATCGGGTCCGACTATGACGGGGCTTTTGCGCAGTATTGCACCGTTCCCGCACAACAGCTTTACGACGTGACCGACGCGCCCATGACCGACATCGAAGTCGCGGCCATGCCCTGCGCTTTCGGCACGGCAGAAGGATTGCTGGACCGGGCAAATGTTGGCGCTAAGGACAGCGTACTGGTCACCGGAGCATCCGGTGGTGTTGGCATGGCGGCCGTACAACTGGCCAAGGTGCGGGGCGCGCATGTGACCGGGGTATGCTCGGCGGCCAAGGTGAATGCCGTTCGCGCGGCAGGGGCTGATGCGATCCTCGATCGGAACGAAACCCCACCAAAACTGCAGTTCACCGTCGCGATTGATCTGGTCGGTGGCCCGGGCTGGGGCGCGGTGATTGATGCCCTGAAACCGGGCGGACGCTATGCCGTGGCCGGTGCTATTGCGGGCCCATTGGTCGAGGCGGACCTGCGCACCATCTATCTGAACGACGTTTCGATCCTCGGTTGCACCTATCAATCGCCCGAAGTCTTCAAACGCCTGGTCGATCTGATGAATGCGGGGACAGTCCGCCCCCTGATCAGTCAGACTTATCTATTGCAGGACATCGCCAAAGCCCAGGCGGACTTTGAAGCGAAGATCCACCCCGGAAAACTTGTCCTGATCCCACCTTCGGAGGATGCGTGATGCTAAGTGACGTCTTGCAGGACTTCGTCAACGAATGGCGGCTGGGACACATCGCGACCATGGGTCCTGATGGCCCGAACGTCTCGCCCAAGGGAACGTTCCAGGCATTGGATGCGGCGCGGATTGCATTCGCAGAAATCCGCTCCCCCAACACCATGCGCAACCTCGAACATGACGACCGGGTCGAGGTGAACATGGTCGATGTGTTCTCGCGCAAAGGAGCCCGGTTCCGGGGCAATGCCGACTTCTACCCGACGGATAACCTGATGGCCCAGGATCTCCGCCCTCGCTGGGTGGGCCTTTTTGGCGAAGACCTGATGTCCCGGTCCTCGGGCTTTGTGGTGATCGAAGTCACCCAAGCGAAACCGCTGACGACACCCGCCTATGATGTGGGCGCGACCGAAAAACAATTGCGCCAGGATTACCTGGCACGCTTCACCGCCATGCAACAGGCATGGCTGTCACAAGAGTAGGGCGGGCTTCAGCCCGCCGTCGAGGAGATACACGATGGCTGAACTTCCCACCAAAGCGCGTGCGGTGATCATCGGCGGCGGCGTCAGCGGCTGCTCAACGGCCTATCATCTGGCCAAGCTGGGCTGGACCGACGTCGTGTTGCTTGAACGCAAGCAACTGACCTGCGGCACCACCTGGCACGCGGCGGGCCTGATCGGCCAGCTGCGCGGCAACCAGAATATGACCCGTTTGGCGAAGTATTCGGCGGACCTCTATGTGAAGCTCGAGGAAGAGACGGGCGTCGCAACAGGCATGAAGCAGAACGGCTCGATCACCGTTGCCCTGACCGAAGAGCGGCATGAAGAGATCTTGCGCACGGCCTCGCTGGCCCGGGCCTTTGATGTGGACGTGCAGGAAATCTCGCCGACCGAGGCGCTGGCCATGTACCCACACTTGAACATCGACGGCGTTGTCGGTGCTGTGCACCTGCCGCTGGACGGCCAATGCGATCCTGCCAACATCGCCTTGGCGCTGGCCAAGGGTGCCCGGCAGCACGGTGCAAAGATCGTTGAAGGCGTCAAGGTCACGGACATTCATCAGTCCAACGGCCGGGTAACCGGCGTGTCCTGGTCCAAAGGCGGCGACCAGGGCACCATCGAGGCGGATGTGGTCATCAACTGCGGTGGCATGTGGGCCCGGGATGTCGGCGCAATGGCGGGTTGCAACGTCCCGCTGCATGCCTGCGAGCACTTCTACATCGTGACCGAGCCGATCCAGGGCTTGGCCCAGGTCCCGGTCCTGCGCGTGCCCGATGAATGCGCATACTACAAGGAAGACGCGGGTAAGATGATGCTGGGCGCGTTCGAGCCAAAGGCAAAGCCCTGGGGCATGGCCGGTATCCCCGAGGACTTTGAATTCGACCAACTGCCCGAGGACATCGACCATTTCGAGCCGATCCTGGAGATGGGCATCAACCGCATGCCGATGCTGGGCGAGGCCGGGATCCATACCTTCTTCAATGGGCCGGAATCCTTCACCCCCGACGATCGATATTACCTGGGCGAACACCCGGAACTGCGCGGAATGTGGGTCGCGGCTGGGTACAATTCGATTGGGATCGTATCTTCAGGTGGGGCCGGGTTTGCGCTCGCCCAGTGGATCGAGGATGGCGAGGCCCCGTTCGATCTTTGGGATGTGGACATCCGTCGGGTCCAACCGTTCCAGCGGAACAAGACCTATCTCAAAGAACGTGTCAGCGAGACTTTGGGACTGCTCTATGCCGATCATTTCCCCTATCGCCAGCCGGAAACGGCGCGGGGGATCCGGCGGTCTCCATTCTACAATCACATGAAAGATCTGGGCGCATCCTTCGGCGAGACCGCAGGATGGGAACGTCCGAACTGGTTCTCGAATAACGGGCAAACCCCGGCCTACGAATACTCTTGGAAGCGGCAGAACTGGTTCGACAATGGCGCCGCAGAGCACAATGCCATCCGCACCGGCGTCGGCATGTATGACATGACCAGCTTCGGCAAGGTCCGCGCCGAAGGCCCGGATGCCGAGGCTGCGCTGAACCGGATCTGCGGCGCGGACATGTCGGTGCCCAATGGCAAGATCGTCTATACCCAGTTCCTGAACGCCAAGGGCGGGATCGAGGCGGATGTCACCGTCACGCGTTTGGCCTCGGATGCCTACCTGATCATCACCCCTGCGGCAACGCTGCAACGCGATCTCAGCTGGCTGAAACGCCAGGCCGGGGACGCCCGGGTTGTCTTCACCGATGTCACCGCGGGTGAAGGGGTCCTGGCGGTTATGGGCCCGAAGGCGCGGGATCTGCTGTCTGCAGTTTCCCCCCACGATTGGTCGAACGACACTCACCCCTTCGGTTGGGCGCATGAGATCGAGATCGGCATGGGCATCGCCCGCGCCCATCGCGTGACCTATGTTGGCGAGCTGGGATGGGAGCTTTACGCATCCACAGATCAGGCCGCGCATATGTTCGAGACATTGTGGGAGGCAGGCCAGGACCATGGGCTGAAACTGGTCGGCATGCATACAATGGATAGCTGCCGGATCGAGAAAGCCTTCCGCCACTATGGCCATGACATCACCGATGAGGACCACGTGCTGGAGGCAGGCCTGGGCTTTGCCGTTGGCAAAGACAAGGCAGACTATATCGGCCGCGAAGCGGTGCTGAACAAACGCCAGCAAGGCCTTTCCCGCCGCATGGTGCAGTTCAAGCTAAAGGATGCCGAACCGCTGCTCTACCATAACGAGCCCATCCTCCGGGACGGGGAAATGGTCAGCTACCTGACATCTGGCAACTATGGCCATCATTTGGGCGCCGCCATCGGCATGGGATATGTGCCCTGCGAGGGCGAAAAACCGGACCAGGTACTGGCTGTAAACTCGCGACCAAAGAGATACGTATAGAACTTCTTCACTCCCCATACGATAGACAGTGCTTCCTTGTCTATCTGGGCATATTTCTGTTCAGTCGGTGACAGGGATCTGGAAACGAAAGCAATG
>JBCCHJ010000010.1:0-114474 GCA_039028795.1 Pseudomonadota bacterium | reverse complement strand
GGACCCGGGCCGAGGCCGTGACCGTTATGAACGCCGTCGCGGATCTGCCGGTTGTCTTCGAACAGCCCTCTGAAACCTTGGACGATTGCGCTGCGATCCGCCGCCTGACCCGGTTTCCAGGCGTTCATCTATAGCGATGGGAGACCGGGTCAGGCGGCGGATCGCAGCGCAATCGTCCAAGGTTTCAGAGGGCTGTTCGAAGACAACCGGCAGATCCGCGACGGCGTTCATAACGGTCACGGCCTCGGCCCGGGTCCAGGCGCGGTTGACGTCATAGAAGATACGGTCATCGGGCTGGCGATTTTCTTCGAGGAAACGGATGCGCTTGATATCCATTTCGACGTCGGCGCCGACCTTGGCGGAATGCACGCGATATCCGCGGGCCCGGTATTTGTTGATCAAAGCCAGCATCTCTTCCGGCGTGCCAGTAGAGATCGACGACGCGACCGGGACCGGATCGGGATACGCGCCACCCAGCAGGGTCGACACCGGAACCCCGGCAGCCTGACCGGCGATGTCCCAACAGGCGATGTCAAGCGGCGCCTTGGCGTAGAGGTGGCCGGGCAGGGCCAAGTCCATCGTCCGGTCGATATGGTTCAGACTGCGCGGATCTTGGCCGATCAATGCATTGGCCATGGTCTCGATCCCCGCACGGATGCCAGGGCCATGGGCGGGCAGATATGTCTCACCCCAAGGCGTGCCTTCGCCCCACCCGGTGACCCCGGCATCGGTTTCGATCTGAACAAACGTGGCGTCGAGGTTTTCGAACCTGAGGCGCCCACCGGAGAGGTAGTAAGGCTCGGCCAACGGAAGATCGTGCTGCCAGACGGTGATGGACGTGATCTTCATCTGACGTTGATCCCTGTTTGTTTCCGCGGACCAAGGCGAGAGCTCTGCTCTCGCGCTCTCGAGATATTTTTGGCCAGATGAAGAATGCGTGAGGTCATCATCCGGTGATCCTGAACTGATAGAGATGTTCGTAGTGCGGGCGGACGCGGGCATGGACCTCTTGCACCCGGTTGGGGGCGTCGGTGATTTCGACGTATTTCCGAGCCTGAGGTTTCAATCCGTCCGAGTCGCGGAGGTTGGCGTGGAAAACGCCGCCATCCCACCAGCTGACCTCGTCCCGGGCGCCAGGCTCCCACGACAAGGCGCCTTCAATGAAGGGGATGCCCACGGCGTTACACCAGGCTTCGGTGATGCCAGCGGGGTTTTCCAGAAGGTCATCAGAGTCGATCACGGGGGGTGGTGCGCCAAAACGATCCGTCAGCCGGTCGAACAAGGCCCGCTGCTCTGCGAAGCCGACCTCGGCCTCGTGAAAATCGGGCCATTTGTCATACATGGAGCTGATAGTTTTAGCCGGATCGCGGACCAGGAAGGAGTGCGTGAAGAGATCATAGAGCGCGTCATCCCACATATGTTCGACATAGTGCGGGAAGTCTTTTGAGAAGACCGAGCCTTTTGCTGCCTCGACCTCCAGCATCTTACGGACGCCGTCCAGGGTCAGCCCCGGGGTGCGGACAGAATCCTCTGTCAGCCGCGGCCAGAGCGGGTCTTCACCCTGATACCAGGCCTCGCCGAAAGGTTCGTGGAAACACGTCATGTCGCCACGCTGCCGCATCATCCATTCGAACGCGGTCGACGTTGACCGGGGCACAGCCCAAAGTGCGGTGATCTTCGGCATAATCGTGGTCCTAGAGTGTGGAGAGGAGGCGGCCTTGTTGCCGGGTCGGTTTGATCCCGAGTGTCTTCATGATCCGCCAATAGAGCGCCGCGTCCGACGACACGATGGGCGTGCCTGTAAAAGCTTCTAGCTCGACTTCGCGGGACATCATGCGTTGCGGCAGGCCATCCGCGCGGCGGAAGTTCGGCATGCCGTTGACGACAATGGCATCTACGTCACCCGAGCGGTCCAGAAGACGCTCCATCGACGCCTGCGCAAAGTCGCCCGGGAAAATCCAGGTGCAATCGTTGCACTGTTCCTGAGTTTCGAAGAATCCGAGGTCGACGAAGTTTGCAGCCAGCACCAGATCGAACCCGGCATCGCGCAGGAAACGGGCGATACCGTCGCGCCAGTCTGGCCAGTAATAAACAGAGTTCAGGGCAATCTTTTCCGCACCGAGCTCGCGCAGCCCTTCGACAAGGCAATACCCGGCCATGTGCAGAGGCGTTTCGTAAGTGTCGGTCACCCGGTCTAGAAAAGCCTTGATGTCGACCGGAGTCTTGCCGCCCGCGTGGACCCAGTTCGACCCGACCTGACCGCAGACATCGACGCCATTGTTGGCCATGCACTCGACGTATTCCTCCAGAAGGTGGAAGTTGTCAGTGCGCTGTTTCAATTCATGCTCGTACCCGGTCAGATGCAGCATACGCCCATGGACGCCAACCGCTTCCGGCGCGATCTTCAGAAAATCCGTGGGGGCTGCATCGAAGTCGTGAGGCGGGGCCGTAAAGGCCACCTGATGGGGGAACAGTTTGTTCGTAGGATCCTTCCAGCGGTCGGGTTTTTGATAGGTCACATGATCCTCCCCCAAAGGCGGGCTGAAGCCCGCCCTACGCATCAATTCGCCAGAGCAGTTGGTCAAAGCGGTCCTGGCCATAAAATGGCTCACCGCGATAAACCATCAGGGGAACGCCCCAATGACCAGCGGCGTACATTGCTGCCTCGTTGGCCTCTATCTCTGTCGCGTAGCCTGCTGGGTCCACGGTTAGCTCCATCCAGGCAAAGTCCGCTTCCATTGTCTGGTCCCAGCCGGGATGCTTGCCCGCCCAGATCCGGGGCATCATGTGGCCGAGAAACTCCAAGCCCCGCCCTGCGGCGACCGCAGCCATCAGCAGCCCGTGCAGGCGGTCGATCACCGGCTGTTCGTCTGCCGCCTCCCACGTGCCTGGCTTGAACGGAACCGGAAAGGGGTCGGGCACTGCATAGTCCATGCCGAGGAACGCAGCCGTCCGGGCCGTGTCCCGGTCGAAATAGTCACGCTCTACCTTTGACCGGCTGCTAAATGACTCCGGCAGCCGAAGCGCACCGGGGCGCACTGGTCTGATGCCCACATCGACATCGTCGCGGGCGTCTAGCTTAAGCAATCGCGGTAGCAGAAAATAGCAATACGGGGACATCATCGACCAGTAGACATCGACCTGATGTGGGGCGTTGCTTTCGTTCACGGCCCGTGTTGCTCCGGCGTATCGGCGCCTTCGCGCATCCAGGATTGCAGCGCCCGGATCGAATGTTCAGAATAGACCCCACATTTCGGGTCAACCACCAGCGGACCTGGCACATAGCCACGCGAGTTCAGACCCTTCTGAACGCTTTCGACCAGGACGATGTCTTCTTCCACTGTCGTCTCGCGGTCTTGGACCGCCAGCTTACGCATAACGTCGGATTCGACCCCGCCCACCGTGTACCAGCCGCGCCAAAGCGTGACCTCGCCCGCGCCGTTGGGTCGCCAGTGGTACGTGTTCAGCACGTTGCCGGGATAAACCTGGAAGGAAAACATCGGCCATAAGAACCAGGACGAATATTCGCCGGCATGCGGAATCGAAAGGTCGATGGGATAGGTCATCTTATCCAATCCCTGACATTCGGTCGTGTGGCGCAGGCAATACCCCTGGGGCTGGATGTCATAGGTTTCCGGCTTCACCACGCCGGTCGAGAACGTATGATGGTTCAGACTGCAATGGTAGCATTCTGAGTAGTTTTCGATGCTGACCTTCCAATTGCACTTTTCCGGCACCTCGACCCATTCCAGCGGTTCCAAATCGTCAATATGCGGTACGAAAGCACGGAGTTCGGCCTGTGCGTTCGGGAACCAGGCCTCCATGGGTTGGGCGTCTGGATCGAGATTAACGAAGAGAAACCCGCAGAAGTTTTCCGATGGCACCTCGCTCAGCTTGATCTGTGACCGGTCGAAGCCTTCAACTGATTTCAGGTTCGGCCCGGCACGCAACGCGCCGGAATGTTCATAGGTCCAGGCATGGTAGGGACAGACGATCACCCGGCAATTGCCTTCGCCCTGCAGCAACTGATGTGCCCGATGCTGGCAAACATTGTAGAAAGCGCGGATTTCCCCATCCCGGTCTCGGATCGCGAAAAGATCTTCATTCGCAATTGTGAAGGTGAAGTAGTCCCCGGTTTTCTTCAATTGGCTGGTGTGCCCGGCGAATTGCCATGTCTTGGCCAGTAGACCCTGCTGTTCCGCCGCATACATTGCCGGATCAGTGTAATAGCGGGCCTCCAGTGACTTAACCGGTGCTGGCTGATTCATGGCCGTCATCTTTCCTCGTCCCAGTAAATGCCAAGCCGTCGGCGTCGATCGTGAAACGCATCGATGTTTGCGATCACTGTGTCGTCGGCATCTGCGATCACCATGGCCATCAGCGTCTCAAGAAAGGCTGAAAGCGCCACGGTCGAGCTGAAGGCCTGCGGCGCTTCGGTCGGGATGATGAAGCGGTGCGCAGCACCCGGAAGAATTGGGGCTGCCAACGAGTCAGAGATGGCGATGATCTTGACGTTCTGGGCGCGGGCAGCTTCGACCGCCTCGACGACTTCCCGGCGGAAAGGCTTGAAGGTCATGGCGACCAGCACGTCTTGGCCATTAGCGCGAGCCAGATCGTCGGCGGGCAGGGACCCGGCCATAGGGATCGCGGTGACCGTGTCGAGGGCCATCCCTGCCAAATAGGCAAAGTTCCGCGCCAGCGGATTGGCGACGCCGACACCCAGCACATAGGTCTTGCGCGCCGCCACGATGGCGTCGGCCGCAGCCTTCAGCATGGCGGGCTCGGTGGTGGAGAAGAGTTCTTCGATCGAGGCAATCGCGGCCTCGGCCAGGTCAGCCACCAGAGTTTCGGTCCGCCCCCCGCGCGCCAGAGTCTGCAGCCAGCGCGCACGGTCAGGAAAGGTGTCCCGACCGGTGCGAATTTCTTCGCGAAACGGAGTGCGGAAATCATCGAAGCCCTCGAAGCCCACCGCACGGGCCATGCGCACCAAGGTGTTCGGCTTTACGCCGGCGGCATCTGCGATGCTGCGCACGGAGGAGACACCGATTTCTGCGGGATTCTCCAAAACCCAAGCCGCCGCCTTGCGCAGCTCCGGCGTCAGATCCGGCAACGTATTGGTCAACCGATCCAGAACATCGGTCGAAGGCGCTTCCGTCAATGGTACATTCATATCATTCATGATTGACTGTGGTACAGATGTTCAATAGCGGTGTCTATCGGATTCGCGACTTTAGGGGTCGCAGATGATGGGTAGATCCCATCCTACTCAGGAGGCAGATATGGTTCCTTCATCAGCACGGGTTGTCATCATTGGCGGCGGCATCATGGGCTGCGGGCTGGCCTATCACCTGGCCCATGAAGGTTGGACCGATGTTGTCCTGCTGGAAAAGGCTGAGCTGACGTCGGGGTCGACCTGGCACGCAGCAGGGCAGATCACGCACTCGACCTCATCCTACGCTTTGGGCCGCTGCGTGGGGTACAATATCGATTTGTACTCGCGGGTACTGGAGGAAGAAACCGGCCAAGGCGTCACCTGGCACGGCTGTGGCTCCCTGCGTCTGGCCTATGATGATGACGAGGTCGACTGGCTGAAGCAGACGATTTCCGTGGGCCGAGGTCTAGGCTTCCCGATGGAGATTGTCTCGCCCGAGGAAATTCGCGCCCTGCATCCGTTCTACAACCTAGATGGTGTCCAGGCCGCGCTGCACACCCCTGATGATGGTCATGTCGATCCAGCAGGGGCCGCCTTTGCCCTGGCAGCGGGCGCACGGCAATTGGGTGTTAAGGTGATCCGCCGTTGCCGTGCCACGGGTACCCGGGCCGAAGGCACCGAATGGGTGGTGGAGACCGAACAGGGAGAGATTCGCTGCGAACATGTGGTCAACGCGGGTGGCACCTATGCTCGGCAGGTCGGGGCCTGGGTCGGGTTGGACATCCCGACGACATCGATGACGCACCACTATCTGGTGACGGACACCGTGCCGGAATTCCTAGCTTTGGATGCGGAACTCCCGGTGGTGAGGGATGACAAGCTGGTCAGCGGCTATATCCGGATGGAGCAAAAGTCAGGCCTGATCGGGATCTACGAAAAGGCCAACCCGAACACAGTCTGGGAAGACGGCTGTCCGTGGGAGGCGGAGAATGAGCTCTTCGAAGCCGATTATGACCGCATCATGCCATGGCTGGAAAACGCGATGGACCGCATGCCAATCCTATCGGAGCTCGGTATCAAACGCGAAGTGCACGGCGCAATTTCCCATCCCCCGGACGGCAACCCGTTGATTGGGCCTGTACCTGGTTTGAGGAACTATTGGCTGGATTGCGGCTGCCAAATCGGCATCGGCTGGGGGCCTGGCCTGACGCGGGAACTGGCGCGATGGATGGTCCATGGGGCGGCAGATATCTCGATGCGCGAATTCGATCCCCGCCGGTTCGGAGATTACGCCGACCAGGACTTCCAGATCGTAAAGGCGAAAGAAGACTATCTGCTGCGCCACGAAATCCCGTTCCCTCATTTCAACCGACCGGATGCGCGCCCGGTGAAACCGTCCGCCCTTTACCAACGGCTGAAAGACCAGGGCGCGGTCTATGAAGAAGTCTATGGGTGGGAGCGTCCCCGCTTCTTCGCCAATGGGATCGAACAGCGCGACCACTATGGCTTCACGCGAACGCCCACTCACGACATGGTCGCGGCGGAGTGCAAGGCTGTGCGCGATGCGGCGGGGATCATGGACATCTCGGCTTTTTCCAAAGTCGAAGTTATGGGGCCGGGCGCCGCCGCCTTCCTGGACGGCCTGATCCCAAACCGCCTCCCCTCCGCACCCGGCAGAATCGCGTTGACCCATCTGTTGGCCGACAATGGTCGTATTGAATTAGAAGCGACCATCGTTCGTCTCGCCGACGATCGGTTCTATTTGGTCTGCGCCGCATTCTTTGAACAACGGCTGGTCGACTACCTGGCCCACCGGGCACCCAATGACGCGCATGTCATCAATCGGTCTTCGGAATGGGGCGCCCTGGCTCTGAACGGCCCCCGTGCCCGTGGCATTCTGGGTACCTGCACGGACGCTGCCTTGGACAACGCCAGCTTCCCTTGGCTGCGTGCCCAGGAAATCAACGTGGCAGGCCACACAATCTGGGCCTTCCGCATGTCCTATGCAGGCGAGCTGGGTTGGGAATTTCATATGCCCATGGACGCATTGGCACCAGTTTATGAAACGCTTTGGGCGGCGGGCGAACCGCTTGGCCTGTCGAACTACGGATCGTTCGCCATGAACGCGATGCGAATGGAGAAGGGCTTCAAAGGCGCGGGTGAGCTGACCAACGAAGTCACGTTGCCCGAAGCCGATGTCATGCGCTTCGTCAAAATGGACAAGGATTTCACCGGCAAGGCCGCGACCGAGGCATCAGTCGGCAACCTCAAATGGATCTGCGCTTATCTGGAGGTCGAAGCCGATGGTAACGCCGACGGCAATGGCGGCGAGGCGGTGATCGCGAACGGCGAACAAATCGGCGCGGTGTCTTCCATTGCCTGGGGCCATCGCGCCGAGAAGCTATTGGCCTTTGCCTATATCAACCCGGCCTTCGCCGCGGCAGGTACGGAACTGCAGGTGATCGTGATGGGCGATGCGCGCAAGGCAGTGGTTCTGGATCAACCAGTGTATGATGCGGGAAATGAGTTGCCGCGAATGGACGTACAGGTAATGGCGGCTCAATAACGCCGCCTCCTTCATCTGGCCAAAAATATCTCGAGAGCAGAGCTCTCGCATTGGCCCGAAGGGCCAAACCTGCTAGCTATTTCTCAGTCCGGGTCCTTAGCCAATTCTTCCCGGATCTCGGCGCCATGGGCATCCAAGCCCGGCGGCATCGACCGGATCTTGGTGGTTTCCAAATTGAACCGGATCGGGCTGCCGAACGTCTTGGTCTGAACGCCATTTGGCAAAGTCATGTCTTGGACCCAGCCACAGTGTTCGACCTGAGGATGCGACAGAGCGCGCTCATAAGTGTTGATCAACCCGCAGGGGACACCGGCATCGCCGAAAATCTGGATCCACTCTTTCGCGGTCTTCTGCAGAAAGATCGGCTGCAGGGTTTCGGCCAGTTCCGTCTGGTTCGCAGCGCGCAGAACAGTGGTTTGGTATTCCTCACGTTCCAGCAAATCAGTGCGATCCACGATTTCGCAGACATCTTTGAACAGCTTGTCATTTCCCGCTGCGATGCAGAAGAACCCGTCGCTGGCCTTGAAGGCCTGATAGGGCGCGTTCCTCGGATGGCGCGACCCCATACGGGGCGAGTTCTTACCAAAGCCGAAAAACTCGCTGGTCTGCAGAGCCGAAATCCCGATGGACGATCCCAGCATAGATGCATCAATGTGGCAGCCCTGACCGGTCTTTTCGACCTCGCGCAGAGCCGCTGAAATAGCGAATGCGCCATACAAACCAGTGGCAAAATCGCTGATCGGCACACCGCACTTCACTGGATCGTCCTCGCCGGTGACACTCATGATCCCGCTGGCCGCCTGGATCACCAGATCGAAACCGCCGCGATGCGCATAAGGACCATCAGATCCAAAAGCGTTGATCGAGCAATAGATCAAGGCCGGGTTCAGCTCTTTCAGCGTGTCGTAATCCAAGCCAAGCCGGTCCATCACACCAGCACGGTTGTTTTCAACCACCACCTGGGCGCCCGCGCACAGTTTTTGCGCCAGCGCGCGCTCCTCTGGCGACTTCAAGTCCATCGCAATCGAGCGCTTATTGCGGTTCACCGAGGCGAAGTTTTCACTGAAACCGTCGGTGATCGGCGGCCAATACCGCATGTCATCGCCGCTGGGTTTTTCCACCTTGATGACGTCCGCCCCCATATCCGCGAGCAGCATGCCGCAGAATGGACCCGCGGCAATGTTTGTGAACTCAATCACCCGAATGTCTTGCAACGGCAGCATAACGTTTCCGATTTCTCAGTTGGCGGGGCGGCGTGTAGGCCGGGTCTTTCGCTCATTGGAGTCGACGATCTATCGACTGAAAGTCGTCAGACCCGGCTTGTCACTTCCCGTATTTCGTCCAATGGTTGCCGAACAGTTCTTCCTCGGAAGGCTTGTCCTCGGCAATCTCGGTCACAAGGTGCGTGATGTTGATAAAGTGGCTGTAGTTCAGGTTCTCTGAAATTGTGTTCCCAGCCCAGGTGCCGCCCCCCATGGACAGGGTGAACGGCAGGCAGTTGTTGAACGATCCGCCGTTTCCAAACGTATGTGGCTGATTGACCAGGATCCGCACAACGTCGGTTTCCGCCGCCAGCGCACGGGCATGTTCCAGGTTGTCGGTATGGATCCCGGCGGAATGACCAAGACCTGTGACTTTCAGGATCTTGGTGCAGATGGCTTTTGCTTCGGCGAAATCCTTTGCGCGATACACCGTTAGAACCAGCGAGAGTTTTTCGTCCGCAAATCCATGTTTGCAGCCGACAGTTTCTTCCTCGACCATGAAGAATTTGCGGGACTTGGCTTCTTCCGGCAGGCCCATCACATCCGCTGTCACATCGGCATCTTTCGCAATAACGCGGCGGTTCAGATTGCCGTTAATCCAAAGCGTGTTTTCGACATTGGTTTTCTCGCCGGGCGAACAGCGCCATCCACCCGCGCGTTCCAGTGCTGCAATCGCGTCCTCGTAGACGTCATCCAGGATAATAACGGCGTTCTCGGACGAGCAAGATGTTGAATTATCGAAGATTTTTGATGCACAGATCTTTTGTGCCGCATCGCCTAGATCAGCGGTCGAATCGATGATCACCGGTACATTTCCCGCGCCAACGCCAATGGCGACCGTGCCTGATTGCATCGCCCGTTTCACATTGTTCTGGCTGCCCGTAACCACCGCCAGATCGCATTGGTTCATCAATGCCTGGGTCATGTCTTTTGAGACCGGAGATGGCAAGATTTGTACCAGGTCTTCGGGGTGACCAGCCTTGGCCAATTCGGCGCGCATCAGATCCACCGTTTTTGCCGTGGTCGCAGCACCTGCAGGCGACGGCGCAATGATCACGGCATTACCGCCCTTCAGCGCCATCATGGCCTTGTTCACCGGGGTCGCGGCTGGGTTTGTCGATGGGCAGACCGCACCGACAACGCCGACGGGCTTGCCGTATTTGACCAGGCCCTTTTCCGGCTCTTCGGAAATGACGCCCACAGTTTTCGCCCGCATCAGATCGCGCAGCGTTCCGAATGTCTTTCGCGTATTCTTGATGATCTTCGACTCCGTGTTCCCGAGCCCCGTGTCCTCGACCGCCAGTTCCGCCAGCATTTTCGCATTTTCCGGCTTGTAGATCGCCCAGGCTAAGGCAGTGACCGCTTCATCCACGCGGGCCTGATCGTGGTTCTCATAGGCCTGCATCGCCGCGCGGGCGCGGGTGACCAGGGCTGCGACTTGATCAGCTTCGGTTCCGGTGGAAAAGGTCTGGGGCGCGGACATGGGCGGTCTCCGATTCAGCGTCGCCGGCGGGCCTAGCATGACATAAAGATCATGGCCATCTGGCATAGGGTCAATATCGCGGGGCTGATTGGGCCACTTCGCTTCAAATCAAGCCCGCCAAAGCGCGCCTTCGCCGATTTCCGTAATGAAGTCGGCATGGGCGGTTTGTTCGACCTGGCTCAGACGGGGCGGAAGTGGGCGCGGACGGGGCGGCGGCGTCCATGTGCTGATCTGCCGGTCCGTGTCAGCAGAAACCGCAGTCTGGGCATCCAGCACCAGACCCTGTTGCCGGCCGCCGAGCAGCTCCAGATAAACCTCCGCCAGAATCTCGCTGTCCAACAGAGCGCCGTGTTTTTCCCGCGCCGAATTATCGACCCCGAAGCGTTTGCAGAGGGCGTCCAAAGACGCCTGAGCACCGGGAAACTTCCTTTTCGCGAGATCCAACGTATCGATAGATTGTTTGATTGGCAGGGGCGAACGGCCCGACCGTCGAAGTTCGGCATTAATGAACATCATGTCGAAGCTGGCATTGTGGATCACCAACTTTGAGCTACCGACGAATTCGAGAAAGTCGTCAACGATCCGGGCGAAAACCGGTTTGTCGCGCAGGAAGTCATCGCCAAGGCCATGCACCTCGAACGCCTCGCGCGGCATGGATCTTTCGGGGTTGATGTATTGGTGATAGGTTCGGCCGGTAGGTAGGTGATTGACCAATTCAACCCCGCCGATCTCGACGATGCGATCGCCCTCTTCCGGCAATAATCCCGTTGTTTCGGTATCCATTACAATTTCGCGCATCAATCCCCCCGAATGCTTGCGATGATTTCTGCCACACGCCGGCGGGCGTGGTCCATCCCAAGACTCGTATCGATCAGGTGATCAGCCTTTTCGCGTTTTATGGTATCGGGCACTTGTTTTGCCCGTATCGCATCGAAGGCTTCGATGGTCATACCCGGACGATCCAGGACCCGTTGGCGTTGGACATCCGTTGGGGCGGTTACGACAATGACCTGATCGACATGTTTTTCACCGCCACCTTCGAACAGCAGGGGAATATCGACCAAGGCCATCTGGTGCCCTGTGGCACGTGCATTGGCCAGAAAATCCGCGCGGCTTCGAGCGACCAGCGGATGGATGACAGATTCAACCTGCTTCAGCAGATTGGCATCTTCGATGATCGCGGCGCGCAGTTTGTGGCGGTCGACACCTTTCGCATCAATAACTTCTGGCGCGAATGCGGCAATCGCTTTGGTTCCGGCCCCGTCAGGGCCATAGAGCTTATGCACAGTAGCATCGGCATCCCAGACCGGAATTCCGGCATCGCCGAACATTTCTGCCGTTGTCGATTTCCCCATGCCGATCGATCCGGTGAGCGCAACGACGATCATGCCCCGGATCCTAGACAGGCATCGCGAAGCGCCGGTGTCACCTTTGGATCTTGGCCGAACCAGCGGCGAAAACCTGGCCGGGCCTGATGCAAAAGCATCCCCAAACCATCCACAATAGGTAGCGCTTTTTGTTTAGCCTGGGCCAGGAGCGGGGTGATCAATGGATTGTAGACCATGTCGGTAACAACAGTGCCGGACTTTGCCGAGTTCAAGGAAATGTCCAGTGCTGGCTTGCCGATCATACCTAAAGAGGTGGAGTTTATAATCGCTCCGGCGCCAGAAAGTATCTCGGACCGATCTGACCACTCATAGACCTGCACCCTTGCGCCGAAGTGATCCGTTAATGCGTCGGCCTTTTCCCGCGTCCGGTTCGTCAAACGGATTTCAGGAACACCTGCCTCCAGCAAGACAAAGATCCCAGCGCGGGCTGCGCCTCCTGCCCCCAACATAACAACGGGCTTCGCCGGGTCCCATTCGGGTGCGCCTGCTTTCAGATTTTCGATAAAGCCGAAGCCATCGGTGTTGTCGGCATGAATTCTGCCGTCTTCGCGGAATGTGAGTGTGTTTGCGGCACCGATGGCTTTCGCGGCAGGAGACGACTCATCCGCCAGGCCCAGCGCAGACCCCTTATGGGGCAAGGTGACATTGATGCCGCGGTATCCAGCTTTCGGAAGTGCGCGAGCGACATAGTCGAAGTCTTCGGGTTGGATCAACATCGGCACATAGTGACCCTGGATCCCATGGACCTGGAACCAGTGCTTGAACAGAAGCGGCGATTTCGACTGAGCTATAGGTGCGCCGCAAACACCGGCCAATCGCGGACGTGGGTCTTCGGACATCATTCGGTTAGCACACCCCTTGCGCGGAGGAATCCCAGAACCTCGAGCAGTGGCAGGCCAAGGATTGTGAAGTAATCGCCATCGACGCGAGAGAACAATTGTGCCCCCCGGCCTTCCAGGTGATAGCAGCCGACCGAGGTCAGGGCCAGATCTCCGATTTCATTCAAATATTCGTCAAGGAAGGCATCCGAAAAGGGCCGCATGTGGAGCTTGGCCTGACCGACATGACGCCAGATCGGTGCGCCATCCAGCACAATCACCGCAGCTGAAATAAGCTGATGCACGTCCCCCCGAAGGCTTTGCAATTGGATCCGAGACCCAGCTAAGTCGTTGGTTTTAGACAGTAAACCATCCTTATATACCAGAACCTGGTCGGCACCGAGAACCAGATGACCAGGGCGTCGGCCAGATATCCGGAGCGCTTTCATCTCGGCCAATTTGTCGGCGATATCGCGAGGCGGAGCGCCTTCGGCCAACATGGCTGATTTAATGTTGTCTTCATCAATACGGGCTGGTTCTGCGCTGACGTCAACACCGGCAGATTGCAGCATCGCAGCGCGGGCCTGGCTTGTACTGGCAAGAATAACAGCGGTCATGCGCCGGTGATGCCCCGGGCGCGGAGATGAGCCAGAACCTCGGCCGCAGTTTCCTCGATGGAGCGGCGGGTGACATCGATGACTGGGATTTCGTAGCGATCAAAGAACAGGCGAGCATTGGCGACCTCGCCGCGGATTTGGTCAAGTTCGGCATATTCTGCCGTTTTGGTCGACCCAATCGTATCCAGCCGATGGGTGCGGACCTGGCTGAGCCGGGATGGGCTTGCGGTAAGACCAATTACTGGGACGCTGCGCTCGATCGCATCAAAAAATGCTGTGCTGGGATCCGTCTTTGGGACCAGCGGCACATTCGCCGCTTTGATCCCGCGATAAGCGAGATAGATGCAGGTCGGCGTCTTCGATGTGCGAGAAACGCCGGTCAGAATAACGTCGGCGTTCAGCAGCCTGTCGCCCAAGGCCCCGTCATCATGCGATACGGCGTAATCCAGCGCGGCGATCCGATCAAAGTAGTCCGATGTGATCCGATGCTGCATACCCGGTTTGTCCTCTGGCGGCTTGCCAAGGAAAACGGACACGGCCTCGACCACAGGATCCAATGGCGCGACGGTGATGACGCCCATATCTTCGCAGTCCTGCAGCAAAGTCTGGCGAAGAAGTGGATCTGCAAGTGTGTAGAGCACCAAACCCGGATTTTCCCGAACCTGGCGTAGGGCGGTCTGCAAGTCGGATGCGGTTCTGACGAAAATCGAGACGTTGATATGCGGATTTGACTGCGAAAACGGAGCCAAGGAGGCACGAGTGATGGCGTGCAATGTTTCCCCGGTTGAGTCCGAGATAAGGTGCAGATGGTGCCGTTCGGCCACGGTTTTTCGTTCCAAATTTCGACCCGGAGATCAACCATGGACTGGATGATGGCCAAGGGAAAGGCCCGGTGGATGAATAATCGAAAAATCTGTGAGTTCCGGTGATAATGGGCACAAAACCGGAGGGCGTACGGGATGCCTGTGAGAGATTGGAAACTTACTGACATGTTTAAAGTTGAACCAAGATCGGTGGGGATTGTGTGGGTAATTCCAGCTTATACGAAATGCGATCGGATCTTACGCTACGTGAATGGCGTAAATATGAATCAGATTTATAATAAGTACCTGATTAATAAGATAAAATAACCATCGCAGAATCGGCAATCCTGTGGATAAAATTGAACCTGTTTTGGCTTAAACCCGGGGATAACTGAATAAGTCTGTGAATTAATTCACCGATACGTTAATCCCCGTTAACCACATGATCTACAACAACGAACAAGAAAATATAAGACTCTCAGAGGGCGGGGAATAACGACGATGGCAGAGAAAAATCTTATCAGGGTTTTGAAAGGTGAAGCCCTTGAAGTGCCCCCAGTCTGGTTGATGCGTCAGGCTGGAAGGTATCTACCTGAGTATCGTCAAACCCGCGCTGAAGCAGGAAGTTTTTTGGATCTTTGTTACTCTCCGGAACTTGCTGAAGAAGTAACACTGCAGCCGATTAGGCGATATGGATTTGATGCGGCAATTCTTTTTGCAGACATTCTTTTGGTCCCACAAGCCTTGGGCGCAGATGTTTGGTTTGTTGAAGGTGAAGGACCAAGGCTGTCTGAGATCAAATCCGAAGAAGATGTAGGCCAACTGAAACCGGTAGAGGCCGTAGATGATACCCTTTCACCTATCTATGAGACGGTGGCCCGGTTATCGAAGAGTTTGCCGAATGATGTAGCGCTGATTGGATTTGCAGGAGCGCCTTGGACTGTTGCGACCTATATGGTCGCCGGTCGGGGTACGCCTGACCAAGGACCATCGCGACGAATGATGTATCAGGATCCTGCGCTTTTCGGTGATCTCATTGACCGAATTACTGAGGCCACGATCCATTATCTATCACAGCAGATCGAAGCGGGCGCCGAGGCTGTAAAGATCTTTGACAGCTGGGCTGGGGTCCTTGGACCCGAGGCTTTCGAGGCCTATTCGGTGGCACCGGCGAGACGCATCACAACCGCGCTGAAGGAGCGCCATCCCGATGTCCCGGTCATCGGGTTTCCCAGAGGGGCCGGTATTGGGTATGTCAATTTTGCCGAGAAAACCGGAATTGACGCATTGGCGGTCGATACAATGACGTCACTGTCCGGGTTGCGACGATTGGTTGGTGATAGTCTGCCATTGCAGGGAAATCTGGATCCAATGACTCTGATCAATGGCGGTAAGGGCATGCAGGACGCTATCCGTCTTAGAATGGCTGAAATGTCGGGAACGCCATATGTTTTCAATCTCGGTCACGGAATCACGCCGGATGTCCCGCCCGATCACGTGGGACTTCTGGTTGACACTATTCGGGGCAAAGCATGATCGGCGACTTTTTGTCGACTGCATATCTTTGGACGAAATCGCTGCACATCATTTCGGTGATCTCTTGGATGGCAGGGCTTTTTTACCTGCCGCGGCTCTATGTCTATCATGCCGAGAAGGCCGTGCATGGCAGTGAACTAAGCGAGACTTTGAAGGTGATGGAGCTGAAGCTGTTTCGCTTCATCATGAACCCAGCAATGATTGCGACGTGGATCTTTGGAATTGCGCTTCTGGCGACGCCAGGCATCGCGGATTGGTCATCTGTCTGGCTTTGGACTAAGCTGGCGATGATTGTTGGGATGACCTGGTTTCATCATGCGCTTGGGCTCTGGCGGAAGGAATTCGCAGCCGATGCAAATCAAAGGTCTGGTCGGTTTTATCGACTGGCCAATGAAGTCCCGACCATTCTGATGATCATTATTGTTGTCATGGTTGTCGTCAAACCGATCTGAAAATGCCTTTTTCCGGATATTTATTGACTTTGGGCATACACAAGCCATATAGGAGCGGCGTGCGAGCCTGACTCTGAGGCGCGCAACCTCCCCACTCATACGCGGACTTGCCTGAAACCGACAAGCGAAAGTCCCGTATCACGGCATTGGACCGTCAGATGACCGAACAAAAACTTTCTGATTTGAAGGCTAAGACACCGGCTGAATTGCTCGCGTTGGCCGAGGAATTGGAGATTGAAGCCGCTGCTTCCATGCGGAAGCAGGAATTAATGTTCGCTATCCTCAAAGAATTGGCCGAAGAGGGTACGGAAATCATCGGCAGCGGTGTCTTAGAAGTCCTGCAAGATGGATTTGGGTTTCTTCGCTCGGCCGATGTGAATTATCTGCCTGGACCGGATGACATCTATTTGAGCCCAAGCCAGATCAAGCGTTTTGCCCTGCGCACCGGAGACACGGTCGAAGGCCCGATCCGCGCACCAAAGGATGGAGAGCGGTACTTCGCACTGCTGAAGGTCAATACGATCAATTTCGAGGATCCGGAGAAAACACGCCATAAGGTCCATTTTGACAATCTGACGCCGCTCTACCCTGACGAGCGCCTGACCATGGAGATCGAGGATCCGACGATCAAGGACCGATCTGCACGGGTCATCGATCTTGTGGCGCCGATCGGGAAAGGCCAACGCTGTCTGATCGTCGCGCCGCCTCGAACGGGTAAGACGGTCTTGTTGCAGAACATCGCGCATTCGATCGAACGCAACCACCCAGAATGCTATCTAATCGTTTTGCTGATCGATGAGCGGCCTGAAGAAGTCACCGATATGCAGAGATCGGTGAAGGGTGAGGTTGTGTCGTCAACCTTTGATGAACCCGCCACCCGCCACGTTGCAGTGAGCGAAATGGTCATCGAAAAGGCAAAACGGCTGACAGAACATGGCCGGGATGTTGTGATCCTGTTGGACTCAATCACCCGGCTTGGGCGGGCGTTTAATACCGTGGTTCCATCTTCAGGTAAGGTGCTGACCGGAGGTGTCGATGCAAATGCGCTGCAGCGTCCGAAACGGTTCTTCGGTGCGGCCAGAAATATCGAGGAAGGCGGGTCGCTGACGATCATTTCGACTGCGCTGATCGACACAGGCAGCCGCATGGACGAAGTTATTTTCGAAGAGTTCAAAGGAACAGGTAATTCCGAGATCGTGCTGGACCGGAAGGTTGCAGATAAGCGTGTCTTCCCATCCATGGACATACTGAAGTCCGGGACACGAAAAGAAGAACTGCTGGTCTCGAAGGTCGATCTGACAAAGATGTTCGTTTTGCGCCGGATCCTGAATCCAATGGGTACGACGGATGCAATCGAGTTTCTGCTCGGTAAGTTGAAGCAGACAAAAACAAACTCCGAATTCTTCGATTCGATGAACACGTGATGTCGTCATGGGGATAGCGCCATGGCACGTGATACGATTTTTGCGCTGTCGTCAGGGCAGGGTACGTCTGCGGTTGCTGTGATCCGGCTGAGTGGATCGCTCAGCCATAAGATCATTACAGAAATTACCTCAGGTGCATTGCCGGCCATGCGACAGCTGGTTCGCCGTGATATCGTCGTTCAGGATCAAGAAGTGCTCGACCAGGCGATGGTCGCCTTGTTCCCCGATGGTCATAGCTTTACCGGCGAAGAAATGGCCGAAATCCAATGTCATGGCAGCCCAGCGATTGTACGCGAGATCTGCCGTTTTCTGGGATCCTATGATCAGTGCCGCGGTGCAGAGCCGGGAGAGTTTACCCAACGGGCGTTTCAGGCCGGCCGGATGGATTTGACCGAAGTCGAAGGCCTCTCGGAATTGATCGCTGCGCAAACAGAGCGGCAACGCCACGAGGCAATGCGCCTTGTCCAGGGCGAGGCGCTGCAGCGAACCGAAGAATGGCGGGCGGATTTGATTGAGGCACTGGCGCTGCTGGAAGTGACGATTGATTGGGCCGATGAAGAGGTTCCCGAGGATGTCGTTCCTAGCGTGGAGAGTCTTCTGGAGAACCTGTCGGGTCAGCTGCAAGCCGAACTGGATCTTGTGGATCACAGCGAGAAGCTCCTCTATGGTTTTGAGGTCGCCATCATTGGTCCACCGAATGTTGGGAAGTCGACCCTGCTGAATGCACTAGCTGGTCGGGAGGCCGCGATAACCTCAGACATACCAGGTACGACCCGAGACGTGATCGAAGTCGCCTATGATCTGGATGGCTTTCCGGTTCGTTTTCTGGATACAGCGGGTCTTCGTTCGACCGACGATCCAATCGAAACAGAGGGGGTGCGTAGAGCCTTAGATCGCGCCATCGGCGCGGATCTGCGCCTGTTTTTGAACTCTCCAGATACGACGGATGGCGGCTTTGCACAGGATCTCTGGCAACCGGAGGACTTGACTGTTCACACGAAAGTCGACCTATCAGATAGCTTCAATGGTATAGGTGTTTCCGCGAAGACTGGCGCGGGGCTTTCAGAATTAACCAAGCGTATCAGCGAAATTTTGGAAATGCGGCACCAGGAGTTTGGCCTTTTCGGATCAGAACGGCGCCGCGTAGCGATTGAAAAGGCCAGAACAGATATAGCGACCGGGTATGCCAATCTGAAATCTCGCGAGGTAGAGATCATTGCGGAAGACTTGCGCGCCGCTTTGCGTCACTTGGACTCCGTGATAGGTCGTGTGGGTATCGAAGAAGTGCTAGGAGAAGTTTTCTCTCGGTTCTGTCTCGGAAAGTAGGGATGTTTCACGTGGAACATTCAGCTCGATTTGACGTGATCGTTGTCGGTGGTGGCCATGCGGGATGCGAGGCTGCACACGCCGCTGCGCGGATGGGTGCGTCCGTTGCATTGGTGACGCACCGGTATGACCGGATCGGAGAGATGTCTTGTAACCCGGCGATCGGCGGCTTGGGTAAGGGCCATCTGGTCGTGGAGATCGACGCGCTGGATGGCGTTATGGGTCGTGTTACTGACAAGGCCGGAATCCAATTTCGGTTGCTAAATCGGCGCAAGGGGCCAGCGGTTCGGGGCCCGCGCGCGCAATGTGACCGGGACCTCTACCGGTGGCACATGCAGTCAGAAATATCGTCCGTGCCCAATCTCACGGTCATCGAAGCAGAAGCGGAGGACCTTATTCTCCGGGCTGGCTGTGTGACCGGGATTCTGATCGCGGACAGTTTTTCTCTGTTCTCTGATCAGGTGGTCGTCACCACGGGAACCTTCCTTCGTGGAAAATTGTTCTGTGGAACAGATGTTAAGGAAGGCGGGCGCGCTGGAGATTCGGCAGTCACAAAGCTCGCCGAACGATTCGATGATTTCGGCCTACCACTTGGTCGCCTTAAGACTGGCACACCCCCACGTCTGATAAAATCGACGATTGATTTTGACCGTCTAGAGCATCAACCCGGGGACGATGATCCCGTGATGTTTTCCTCGATGAGCCGCGAGCCCGTGGCGCCGCAAATCGGATGTTGGATCACTCATACAAACCAGGAAACACATCAGGTCATCCAGGATAATATCAATCTGTCAGCGATGTACTCCGGATCGATCGAGGGGAAGGGCCCACGGTATTGCCCTTCGATCGAGGATAAGATCGTCAGATTTTCTGACCGTACGTCCCACCAGATTTTTCTTGAACCCGAAGGTATCGACAGCGATTGGGTCTATCCGAACGGAATATCGACTTCACTGCCGGCCGAAGTTCAGAACCAATACGTTCAAACCATAAATGGTCTTGAAAACGCGGAAATAGCACAGCCTGGCTATGCAGTAGAATATGACTATGTGGATCCACGGGCGCTTCGCCCCACGCTTGAGACGAAAGCAGTCTCAGGTCTTTATCTGGCAGGGCAGATCAACGGAACGACCGGCTATGAAGAAGCTGCAGCGCAGGGTTTGGTTGCCGGGCTGAACGCGGCCTCAGCTTCAGCAGATCGCGGTCCTGTGACCTTCGACCGAACGTCTTCGTACATTGGGGTCTTGATCGATGACCTCGTCACGCAAGGTGTGTCCGAACCCTATCGAATGTTCACATCCCGGGCAGAAAACCGCCTCCACCTGCGTATCGACAACGCCGATCGAAGGCTCACTGCCTTGGGCATCGAGGTCGGTTGTTTAAGCAATCGGCGACGCGAACATTTCAAACACGCACTCAACGAGATCGAAAAGGCTCAGCAGAAGCTCGAAACGCTTTCAATCACTCCGTCAGAAGCTTTGTCACATGACTTAAAGCTCACGCAAGACGGTGTTCGCCGCTCTGCGGATCAATTGCTAGAGAACTCCAGCGTAGAGATTAGCGATCTTATGCGCATTTGGCCCGAGCTGGCATCCGTGCCCATGCAAGCGCTCGAAAAGATCCAGTGCGAGGCGAGGTATCGACCATACATGGCGCGGCAGGCTTCGTTTCTTGATAGCCAGCGCATGGATGACGCACACCTAATCCCCCAGGGTATCGACTACGGTTCCATCCCTGGCCTCTCTTCTGAGCTCAGTGAAAAACTCAGCGCCGTGCACCCAACGACCCTTGGACAAGCCGGTCGAATTCAGGGCATGACGCCAGCGGCACTTGCGTTGTTGCTTGTACACGCGCGCAAACAGGAACAGAAGGCGGCAGCATCATAGACTGGCCTGCAGGACTTCCGAGTGTTTCACGTGAAACAATTGACCGGCTGAAAAGCTATCAGACGCTGCTGTTGCGTTGGAATGCACGGATAAATCTCGTTGGTCGGCAAGATACTGCGGACGTTTGGTCACGGCACATCGTTGACAGTGCACAGCTTGTAACGCTTGGATTGGATGCGCAGACCTGGGTCGATCTTGGCACCGGCGGAGGATTGCCGGGTGTCATTTGCGCAATCGTTTCTGCTGAACTGTCGCCAACTCTACGATTTACGCTGGTCGAATCTGACGAGCGCAAAACGATCTTCTTGAGGCAAGCGGCCAGTCATTTGAGTCTGGATCTTGACATCCGGCGGACCAGGATCGAGACGATGCCACCCGAGCCCTTCGATGTCATCTCGGCTCGAGCACTTGCCCCGATGCCGAAATTGCTCGGTTACTCAGATAAATTTGCCCATCCGGGATCAATCATGCTGTTTCTCAAGGGACAACACGCATCTACTGAATTGACCGAGGCTTTGGATGATTGGCATAGTCAAGTTGAGACGTATCCGAGTCTCTCTCACCCATCGGGTAGGATTCTCAAGATCACAAGGCTTCAGAGACGCAGATGAGCGTGAATGGTCAATCGCGAAGCACCGCCCGAATTCTGGCTTTGGCGAACCAGAAAGGTGGCGTCGGAAAAACAACGACGGCCATTAACTTAGGAACAGGACTGGCTCAGGCTGGAAAGAAGTGCGTCATCATTGATCTCGACCCCCAAGGTAACGCATCAACAGGCCTGGGTTTTCGGACCGAAGATCGCCTGCAAACCACCTATGATGCGCTCGGCGGTAGCACCCCACTGGTCCAGGTCCTTTCACCGACAACTATTGAAGGCCTATCGATCGCACCTGCCTCGGTCGATCTTTCCGGGATTGATGTCGAACTTGTCGATGACCCACAGAGGGCCAGAAAGCTGAAAACGCTGATCGACGATCCAGCAGGTCAGATGACCAGCAGATTTGATTATATCCTGATCGATTGCCCGCCATCTCTTAATCTGCTGACGATCAATGCCATGGCGGCGGCAGATGGGATATTGGTCCCGCTCCAATGCGAGTTCTTTGCGCTTGAGGGCCTGACGCAGCTGATCGGCACGGTGCAGCGGGTTCAGGGTGCATTAAATCCCGGTCTACGTATCAGCGGGATAATTTTGACTATGTATGATCAGCGAAACCGTCTCTCGTCACAGGTGGCGGACGACGTCCGGGAAAACCTAGGCGACATCGTGTTTTCTACACTGATCCCGCGGAATGTCCGGCTTTCAGAAGCTCCCAGTTTTGGTTTGCCCGTGATGGCCTACGATGCTGATTGCGCCGGCAGTTTGGCCTATAAGGCGCTGACGAAGGAATTGCTCAGCCGGGACAGCGAAACCCTGGCGGCCTGAAGGAAGAAGCAATGGCAAAGAAAAGCGACCGAAAAGCCTTAGGCCGAGGGCTATCCGCACTGCTGGGCGATCAATCCGTCGCCGAGGCGGTTGCACCGCCCGCGGCCCCGGCAAGAGACGCCGCGCCAGAGATCGCGATCGATCTGATCCATGCCAATCCTGAGCAGCCGCGCAAAAGCTTCAATGACAAGGATCTGAAAGAACTGGCCGCGTCGATCCGCGAACATGGGGTCATCCAGCCCGTTGTTATCCGACCTAACCCAACGGCCAAAGGAACGTACCAGATCGTCGCTGGTGAACGACGGTGGCGCGCGGCACAACTGGCGGGGATCCACGTGCTCCCGGCGATTATCCGCGACCTTGACGATCGCGAAGTTCTGGAATTGGGCATCGTCGAAAACATTCAGCGCGTTGATCTCGATCCGGTGGAAGAAGCCCAGGGTTACGCGCAGCTCATTGAAAGCTTTGGATATACACAGGAAGCGCTTTCGAATGTGATCGGCAAAAGCCGCAGCCATCTTGCGAATATGATGCGGCTGCTCGCACTCCCAGAGCATGTTCTCACCATGATGCGAACTGGGAAGCTCTCTCCCGGTCATGCCAGGGCGCTGATCACAGCACCTGATCCGGTGGGGCTGGCTGAACAGGCCGTTCTAAAAGGACTATCGGTTCGTCAGGTTGAAGCGCTGGCGCGCCAAGCCCCCGAAGCCAAGAAAGTGACGAAAGGCGCGCCTGCGACCGAAAAGGATGCCGATACCAAACTGCTGGAAGGTGATTTATCCGCCGCAATCGGAATGCGCGTGACAATCGAACATCAATTGCCCCATGGCGGTGGCGAGTTGCGGATCCGCTACAAAACCCTGGATGACCTTGATCGGCTCTGCCAGAAGTTGACCGAGTGAGCGGCGAACGGCACGAGATCACCTCCCTGCCATCATTGCCAGTCTCAGACCACAGCGTTCGACCAGTTCTCTATCCGGAACCTGTCCGGATGACCGAAGGCGTCCATCGGTCTCGAACAGCATCCTCGCCGCAGCTTCCACCTGCGCCAAAGGCCAGCGCCGGGCCTGTGCGGCCAAGGCATGACGGCGTGCGCCCCAAAGCGGTGGTCGAACCGATCCAAGCGCTGAATCGATGCCGTTCTGATCCGATATCACCCGCATCAATAGTCGGAAGTGCCGTTGCAGGGCCAGGACTAAGGCGACGGGTTGGATGCCCGACGTCATCAGGCGCCGCAGAAGGGGACCAATCTGCTCCGGCCGGCCACCCGCAACTGCCTCGACAAATCGATCTATGTCGGTATCCGACCCCATCGGCGCGATCGAACGAACTGCAGCGACGTCTAGCGGTGCAGTACTTCCCATTCCATAGGTCGCCAGAGTCTCGATCAATTGCAGGCTGCTGCCATGATCCATGTCACGGGTGATCTCGGTCAGCACATCCAATGCGTTCTGCGTTACGCCCGTGGTCAATCCAGCCGAAGCCAGCGCCGATCTCAGATCCTCCGGCGTCAGGCCATCATCGAAAAATTGGAGCGACGCCAGGTCAGCCCGGCTTTCAAAGAGCTTTCTCAACCCCGATCTGGCTGGCAAGGCATCCGCAGTGACTATCAGAAGGGCGTCGTCCGCCGTAACCCCTTCAAGAACCTGGTTCAGAGGTTTGGCCAAACCATCAGTTCCACCCAAGATCGTCACGACCCTGCGTCCTGGGAAGAAGCCACGGGCTCTCAGCGCTTCATCAATAAGGGCTGCATCCTTTCTTGCGTCTGCAGCATTCAAATCTGTCAGCCGCAGATCGTCCATCTCGCCGTCCATAACCGCGGCGATCACTTCACGTTGTTTTGCGGCAATCAGACCGGAATCGCTGCCAAACAGCAGAAGTCCGATCAACGATAAATCAGGTTTCTGGCAAAAACGGACAGCGTCGCGGCCTGTTAGCTTCACGCGCCCAACTGTCCTGATTGCGCCAGGATTTTCCTGGAAATGCGCTCGCCGATCTCCCGTGCCAGGCGGCGTTCAATGTCCAGGCGCACCTGGCGCGTGGCATATAGGGACGTCGTCGCGCTATAGCCGGACTGAACATCCACAGAGTCCGTCATCACCGGGGCGCCGACGCCGGCCCGCCAAAGAGACCATTTGGCATTTACCAACAGCGTGACGCGTGTGATGGAGTTGTCCTGGGCAATCGCAAGGCCTTGTGTTGCCATTGTGGTTTTGACGTTCAGGCGATAGTCGGGATTTTCCGGTGCACCCAGCCGATCAGCCAAAGCTTTCGATAGGAAATAGTCAAACCGGTCATCGATTGGCGGCAAAGCAATCCGATGGCGCAACGCCTTGGCAGTGCCATCTCTGGCCAGCATCGGCCGTAAACACCCGGAAAGACCTATTGCACTGGCTCCCATGCACGCCAGCACAGTTCTGCGATCAGATAACGACATTCACAATCCGTCCAGGCACAACAATCACCTTCTTCGGGGCTCGACCGTCCAGCAGTTTCGCGATTGCCGGATCGTTCAGTGCAGCCTCTTCAACCTGCGTTTTATCGGCGTCTTTGGCAATCTCGATTTCCGCCCGTTTCTTTCCGTTGACCTGAACAGGCATCGTCACCTGGTCGACATCCAGCAAAGACTGATCCGCCTCGGGCCATGGTGTGTCCACCAGCATTGTCTGATGGCCCAGGCGTTGCCACAGCTCTTCTGCAAAATGCGGTACCATCGGTGCTAGCAATTGTGCCAAAACGCCAACAGCCTCGGTTCGGGCGTAGACCATGTCGGCACCATCGCCCTTGGCCTTGCCTAAAGCGTTGCCAAGTTCATAAAGCTTCGCCACCGCCTTGTTGAAGCCGAAGGTCTCGACGCCCTCGGTCACGCCCAGAATTGTGGCATGGGTCACGCGGCGCAACGCTATGGCGTCCGGGCCGATCTCGGAAGGTGCTGTCCCATCCCCCAATTCCAGCTCATCAACAGTTCGCCAAATGCGCTGCAGATAGCGCCAAGCGCCTTCAACCCCCGCCGTGGTCCATTCGACATCGCGCTCAGGCGGGCTGTCCGAGAGCATGAACCACCGCGCTGTATCAGCGCCGTATTGCTCGATGATGTGCTCGGGATCAACGACGTTCTTTTTGGATTTCGACATTTTTGTCGATGGGCCCACGATAATATTGTCGCCGCTTTCCCGATGGCGCAGGCCGTGGTCGGTTCTTTCGATCTCGTCTGGTGCGGTCCAGCACGCCGGCTCCGGCATGCCTTCCCGCGCATAGGTTTCGTGGCAAACCATGCCTTGGGTGAACAGGGCATCAAAAGGTTCACCCGCGCTTTCGGGCAGATGTCCGGTCCGTGCCATGGCCCTACAGTAAAACCGTGAATACAAGAGGTGCAGGATCGCGTGCTCGACACCTCCAATGTACTGATCGACATTCATCCAGTAGCCGACATCTTCGGGCACCGTTGGCGTATCAGCATGGGGTGCTGTGAACCGGGTGAAGTACCAGGAACTGTCGACGAAGGTGTCCATAGTGTCCGTCTCACGGCGCGCAGCTTCACCGCACTTCGGGCACGGCACCTGTCGCCAGGCATCATGGCGATCCAGCGGATTGCCCGGCATATCGAAGGTCACGTCGTCCGGAAGCTTCACTGGCAGATCTTCTTTAGGTACCGGCACCACCCCGCAGCTTTGACAATGGATGATCGGGATCGGACAGCCCCAATAGCGCTGACGGGAAAGGCCCCAATCGCGCAGGCGGAACTTCACCTGGGCCTTGCCCAGGCCACGCTCTTCCATCCACGCAATCGTCAGATCTATACCTTCCTGACTGCTGACGGCACCCGCACCTGCAAAATGGTCGATGTATTCCACCGTTTCCGACTTCTGTGGAACCAGGGCCTCCGTTCCAATCTCAGTTTGGTCGCCGGGCATGAAGAAGGCGCTTTGCACCGGCAGATCATACTTCCGGGCAAAGTCCAGATCGCGCTGGTCGTGCGCTGGACAGCCGAACACAGCACCAGTTCCGTAATCCATGAGGACGAAGTTGCCGATCCAGACCGGTAAAGACCGATCTGGATAAACCGGGTGCTGCACTGTAAGACCCGTATCCAGGCCCTTCTTTTCGGCTTTCTCCAAGGCTTCTTCCGTCGTTGCCATCATCCGGCATTCCGCCGTAAAGGCGGCAATATCGGTTCTGTCGGCTTCCAGAGCCTTCGACACGGGGTGATCTGGCGAGATCGCCAGGAACGATGCTCCACGCAACGTGTCGGGCCGGGTTGAATAGCAGTTGATCGCTTCATTACCCGCTATCGGCTCTGCCATGACGAACGGAATCTCAATGCCACGCGATTTCCCAATCCAGTTCGCCTGCATCAGACGCACCTTCTCAGGCCAAGCCTTCAAGCCGTCGATCGCCTCCAGCAATTCATCGGCCATATCCGAGATGCGAAAGACCCATTGCACTAGTTCGCGCCGTTCGACAGACACCCCTGACCGCCAGCCTTTGCCGTCGATCACCTGTTCATTGGCCAAAACCGTGTTGTCGACGGGATCCCAGTTTACCAAGGACGATCTGCGGTCGATAAATCCAGCTTCCAGCATGTCCAGAAACATCGCTTGCTGATGACCGGAGTACTCCGGATCACAGGTTGCCAGCTCGCGCGACCAGTCAAGGCTCAGACCCATTGACTTCAGCTGTTCGCGCATCGCCGCGATATTTGCGTAGGTCCAGTCCTTTGGGTGGACTCCACGATCCATCGCTGCATTCTCTGCGGCCAGGCCGAAGGCGTCCCAGCCCATGGGATGTAAGACATTGAAACCACGGGCTCTTTTGTACCGGGCGACGACATCGCCCATCGCATAGTTTCTGACATGCCCCATGTGAATGCGCCCGGATGGGTAAGGAAACATTTCAAGAACATAATACTTTGGCCGCGATGGGTCGCTTTCCGCCCGGAAGGACTGGGCATCATCCCAGGCTTTTTGCCACTTTGGCTCTACGTCGCGTGCGTTATATCGGGACATGCCCGACCTCCGTGATCTTCTGGCCTAAGGGGCTTTCAGTACAAAATCCGTTGGACAGGATTTCAGAAAAGCGCATTAGACGCGTTTGGTACATTTCCCGGTCTTCGTGCCATTAACAAAGGCCGCATGAAAACCGCCAGGCAGGGCAAAAGAAAACCGCGCCCGTGATAATCCGGGCGCGGCAACAATTCAATCGCGGGTCCCCGGGGTTTAACCTGTCGACTTCGCCTCTAAATCGGCGATCTTGATCTGACGTGCCCGCGTCAGAATGGCGTCTTCCAGCTGCCGTGGAGTGTCGGGGTTGACTGTTGCCGGCGTCCAAACGCCTTCTTCGCTGCGCACCTCGCGGAATACGGCGACTTTAAGGGCTGAAGCAGCAAGTTGAGGGTTGGTCACATAGACGGTCACCTTGACGCGCTCGCCTGCTGTCCCGGGCGGGGTCGACCAGTCGGTCGCGATCACACCAGTGAATGGATCGGTCGAGGCCAGCGGCATGAAATCCAGCGTCTGCAAAGACGCCTGCCACAGGAACCGGTTGACAGGTAAGGACCCGCCCTCTTCTGTGGACTGACTGATGATTGTTCCGTCCAGGATCCTGCCGACCGTCACCTCTTGACCGAAAACACCCGGGCCTTGCGTCTCCTGGTTCGGGTTCCGCGAAGGCCCTGACGGCCCGCTGGTATCTTTCTTCGCCGAATAGTTCCCGTCACATGCGCCGACCATCAAAGCCAAGACGGCAAGACCCGCTCCCCGCAGCAAAACAGAGGTCAATGGCTTGTTCCGTACTCGCATCCGAACACCCTTCTTTTCCTGATATCGACCGTCTCAAATGTTTCAAGTCCGGCCTTTGACGATGATGTATCACAGCCAAATGCCTCAAGAAAGCCACGTTTAGCGGCAGAATATTTCCTTGAGTTACCAGCGAACAAGGGGAATTGCGGCACAATTGTTGCGAAAATGCACCGCCCTCTCGCGGATAGACAACAAAATATCACATATCATTGACCACTCAGGACCTTTCGGAAAAAACAGTCGGGCTTGGGCAGGATCCGCCCGGGCGGCATTTTGCCTGAAGGTAACGTGTCATAACGCAAACACATGTGTGCAACTTAAAAGAGGGACATCATGAAAAAGGCTCTCATGAGCAGCAGTGCCATCGTCTTAGCGGCAGCAGTCGCAGCACCGGCAAATGCTGCAGAGGTCGAGCTCGGACTGGGCGGCTTCGTAGAATCTTGGATCGGCTACGGTTCGACTGACATTGACGGCGCAGCTGCGACGTTTGACGTCGACGGCGTTGATGCAAAGTTTGACGGCGAAGTCTTCTTCCTTCCGTCGATTACTCTGGACAACGGTATTAAGATCGGTGCCAACGTTCAGCTCGAATTCCGCGCTGATGCAGGCGGCCGCGGTACTTCGGACGTTATCGATGAAGCTTACGTCTTCGTCAAAGGCTCGTTCGGTGAACTGCTGGTCGGCGACGAAAACTCGGCAGGTTACAAGATGACCTATGCGGCACCTGACGTGTCGTTCATCGGTATCAACTCGCCGTCTACGACGATCTTCGTGAACTACTCGGGCAGCCAAGGTGGTGTGACCGTCGGGTCCAATATCTTCCGCGGCACGCTGGGTGCAACGTTCATCGAAAACGCCGGCAACAACGACGCTGGCCGGATCACTTACTTCACCCCGCGCTTTGCTGGCTTCCAGTTGGGTGCATCCTACGCACGTGACGTCAACCGTGACACCATCAGCCAACAAGACCTTGATGGCGACGGCGTCCTTAGCGACGTTGTCGATATCGGTGCGAACTACGTGAACTCGTTCGGTGGGTTCGACGTAGCCGTTTCCGGTCGTTGGGGTATCGCAAGCTTGAGCGGATCATCTGCTTCTGCAGCGACGCCGACGGTTTCGGTTGACGGCGGCGGTGTTGTGACCAATGACGCTACGGGTGGTGCTGCTCCCGCGGGCAACACCGTTCTTCTCCAAGGATCACCTGCCTCGGCAGCTACCGCCGGAAGCAACCCGCAGATCTGGGGCGCAGGCATCAATCTGGGCTTTGCTGGTTTCTCGATCGGTGGTTCGTTCGCCGAACAGAATGATGCCGGTAATGCAGATGGTCGTTCGTTCGACGTTGGTGTATCCTACCGGACCGGCCCATGGGGCTTCTCGGTAACGTACTTCAACGGTGAAAACGTCGACAATGAAAACGCTGGTGCTGGCGCTGATGAAAACCTTCAGCAGATCCAGTTGGCCGTTGACTACGACCTGGCCAAAGGCGTCGATCTGAACATCGCCGGTGGTTATGTTGACCTCGACGAAGATCTCAGCGACGACGGAACCATTGGTGGTAACGACGTCGAAGGTTACTGGGGCGGCGTTGGTATGCGCCTGCGCTTCTGATCTTTCGATCAACCTAAGACCTTTAAAGGGGGCCCTTGTGGCCCCTTTTTCATTTTGGCGGCGTTGACAGGTCTGGCGCACTTTGCCAACACGCTTTTCATGAGTACGAAGAATATCGTCTGGTTGGCCAGCTACCCGAAATCCGGCAATACGTGGACCCGGGCGTTCCTGATGAATTATTTCATGGATCCCGAAAAACCACTACCGATCAATGAATTACACCGCTTCTCAAACAGCGATGCGAACACATCGCTGTATTCGAAAGTTGCCGGCCAGAAGATCGATCCGACCAACCATCAGGTGGCAATGTCGTTGCGACCACGGGTTTTGAACGCGATTGCAGGGAACGGTGCGGACATCAATTTGGTGAAATCCCATAACATCAATGATATCGCTTATGGCCAGCCGCTTATTCCGGCAAATCTGACGCGGACGGCAGTTTACATCTTGCGCAATCCTTTGGACATGGTGCTGTCCTATTCGCGGCATTTCGGCATGACGATTGACAAGACGATCTACGCCATCGGTAACAAGAACAATGCGTCCAAAGGCGATGACAGCTCGGTCCCGCAATATATGGGCAAATGGTCGGACCACGTCCTCGGTTGGACTAGAACCCGAAACTTTCCGGTCCACGTAATGCGGTATGAAGACATGCTGGCAAAGCCGCAGGAAAGCTTCGGCAAATTGCTCTCGACCCTCGGATTTCCTTTGGACGATGCAAAACTCGCCAAAGCGATCGAATTCTCATCCTTCAAAGAACTCAAACGCCAGGAAAGCAGCTACGGGTTCATCGAACAATCCAGCAAGAATGAGAATTTCTTCCATTCCGGTCAGTCTGACCAATGGAAGTCTGACCTGACTGCTGAACAGATTGCAAAAGTGCGCCAGGATCATGGCAAGGTGATGCAGAAGTACGGGTATTTCTGATGCAGTCGAATTTGCAGAGGATCATCTGGCTGGCCAGCTATCCGAAGTCCGGGAACACCTGGATGCGGTATCTCTTGGCGAATTACTTCATGCCGAAGGATCGCGCTCTGACGATCAATCAGATGAGCCAGTTTACGACATCGGACTCCCGTCAGGACCTCTATGACAAGGTCGCGGGCCGCCGCTGGGATGGCGGCGACTTCGATGACTGGGTAAGAATCCGCCGACCGCTTTGCCGATACATCGCTGCCAGACGCGACGGCACGCACTTTGTCAAAACCCATTGTCAGATCCAGCGGGTCGCCGACCACGATATCATCCCGCCGGAGGTCACGGCTGCAGCGGTCTATGTCATTCGCAACCCGTTCGATGTGGCGCCGTCCTTTGCGCGGCATATGGATGTCGATGTCGATACCGCAATCGAAAAAATGCTGGACCCTGTGGCGGTGAACACGACCGGGACCGGGATATTCGACACTTTGGGACGCTGGGATGCACATGTCGAAAGCTGGACCGGCGCGCCCGGCCTACCGCTCTACCTGATCCGGTACGAGGACATGCACAAAGATACCGAGGCCGCGATCACCGGGCTGATGAATTTTCTTCAGGTCCCGGTTGGACAGGGTAAGCTTCGCCGGGCCATCCGGGCGGCCAGCTTCAGCCAGATGCGAAAGCAGGAAGAGCAAAAAGGCTTCGCCGAAAAGCCGAAAGATATGGACCGCTTCTTTCACAGCGGAATAACCGGCGGCTGGCGCGAAAAGCTGACACCCTCCCAGATCCGTGAAATCCGCGAGGCATTCCTACCGGCTTTGCAGAAATACTATCCCGATATGCTGGACGAAACTGCTGCGGCCGCGGCATGAGCGGCATCGCTGATATCCAGGCCCGCGTGGCCGCTGCAGCGGAAAAGGCCGGCCGCAGTGCTGACGAGATCAGCCTGATTGCGGTCTCAAAAGTCCAGCCTCTGGAACGGGTCGAGGCCGTTCTTGATGCCGGGCACCGAATATTCGGTGAGAACCGCGTTCAAGAGGCGGCCGGAAAATGGCCCGACTTCCGCGAAAGATACCCCGGCATCGACCTCCATCTGATCGGCCCGCTGCAGACCAATAAGGTACGTCAAGCACTGGGATTGTTTGATGTCATTCACTCGGTCGATCGTGAAAAGCTTGCCCGAAAACTCGCTGACGGATTCGCCGAAACTGGCAAACCGCTGCCCTGCTTCATCCAGGTCAACACCGGGGAAGAGCCGCAAAAGGCTGGTTGCCTTCCGGAAGACGCCGATACTTTCATCGCCATGTGCCGCGATGATTTGGACCTGCCCGTTCAGGGATTGATGAGCATTCCGCCTGCGGATGAAGAAGCAGCGCTACATTTCGCACTTTTAAAAAAAATCGCTGATCGTAACGGCCTGAAAGGGCTTTCGATGGGTATGAGCGCCGACTTTGAAAGAGCGATCAGCTTTGGTGCTACGCATATCCGTGTCGGCTCGGCGGTGTTTGGGGCTCGTCAGGCAGCGGAATAGATTTTCGAACATCGAAAATCTCGTCGAAAACTCCACTAAATTGCCGCGAGTTCTGCAAACTTGGATGATCAAAGTGATGCCAAACCGACGTAAAGTGTGCGATAAACCGTTTGTTTCCGGGATCAACAAAAAAACAAGACTTCACCGGGACGAGGCAGGCAATTGGATGTCCGCAATGATCAGGGCGCCTAAAATTAGGATAGGGCTGGGATGAAAGGTCCCGGAATAATCGGGCGCGCTGTCCGCAGCGTGTTCAGGTTGATCTGGGCGGTCGCCTGGCGCGTGACGGGAGTCGTTGCGCTGATCGTCGGCGTCGCCACATTCTACTATTATTCTCAGTTGCCGCCCGCGACAGAACTATTCCACGGCCGTGCCGTCGGGTCTGTAACCCTGCGCGACGATACCGGCGAAATATTCGCCTGGCGCGGCGAACAATACGGCGGTGACCTGCGGGCCACAGAGGTCTCGGAACACCTCGTGAATGCCGTCATCGCCGCCGAAGACAAACGCTATTACCGCCATTTTGGCCTGGATCCACGGGGCATTGCCCGGGCTATGTACGAAAACT
This sequence comes from Pseudomonadota bacterium, assembly GCA_039028795.1. Lineage (GTDB taxonomy): Bacteria > Pseudomonadota > Alphaproteobacteria > Rhodobacterales > Rhodobacteraceae > Thermohalobaculum. The sequence continues at coordinate 81,909 of JBCCHJ010000010.1, read as the reverse complement.
ACAAAGCCGGTGCTTTCGTGCAGGGTGGCTCGACCCTGACTCAGCAGGTTGCCAAGAACGTGTTCCTCGATGCACAGCGCAATCTTGAACGCAAGCTCAAAGAAGTGCCGATGGCTCTGGCGCTGGAGCTGAAATACACCAAGGAAGAAATCCTGTCGGTCTATCTCAACCGGGTCTACCTGGGCGCTGGAACCTTCGGGTTTGAAGCCGCTGCCCAGCGTTACTTTGGCAAATCCGCCCGCGTGCTAAGTCCGGCCGAGGCCGCGATGCTAGCTGGGCTGTTGACCGCGCCGTCACGCTGGGCACCTACGAACAACCTGGATCGCAGCCAGGGCCGGGCGAGTGTTGTTGTCCGATTGATGGAAGAGCAGGGCTATCTCACGTCTGATCAGGTCATCCAGGCTCTGGCCAACCCGGCAGTTCTCAGCGAGGCCGCGGCGGCGCGTGCTGGCGGCGCGTTCGCCGATTGGTTGATGGAAAAAGGTGGCGAAGACGGGATTCTGGATCTGCTGAAAGCGGCAGATGTCGAGCTGGAGACCACCTTCGATCGAAGGCTGCAGGAGATGGCCGAGGATGCTCTGGCCGATGTCTTCAATCGTAAGGTCCGCGAAGGATCCGAAGCCCAGGCTGCAATTGTCGTGATGACCTATGATGGCGCGGTCCGTGCCATGGTTGGTGGCCGCGAGAAAGGTGCAGCACAGTTCAACCGGGCCACCCAGGCGCTGCGCCAAACCGGCAGCGCGTTCAAACCAGTGGTTTATGCTGCAGGCCTAGAGACTGGCATGAGTCCGCTGGACCGCATGGAAGATCGGCCTCTTACCATCCGCAATTGGAGCCCCTCAAACTATGGTGGCAAATTCCTGGGCACGGTGACCTTGCGCGAAGCTTTGGCGAAGTCGATTAATACCGTCGCGGTACGTGTCTCGGAACAGGCGGGGCGTCAGAATGTGCGCGACCTGGCCGAGCAGATGGGACTGACAACGCCCCTTGCTCCGGGTCCGGCCATTGCCTTGGGCACGTCAGAAGCACGCCTGGTGGAAATGACAGCGCTCTATGCGACGATCGCCAATGGTGGCCGCGCCATACGTCCGTATGGCGTCTCTGCTATCCGGCTTCGGGGCGACGAAGCCCCCATTGACCAAAAACGCAATCTGTTCGGCGACCAAGTCATCAGCCCTGATACCGCTGGTCTGCTCAGCTACATGATGCAGGCCGTGATCTCCGAAGGCACCGGCAAACGCGCCAAGCTGGAAAACTGGGATGCCGCTGGGAAGACCGGGACCACCCAGAAAGCCAGGGACGCCTGGTTCATCGGCTACACGTCCGAGTACGTCGCCGGCGTGTGGATGGGGTATGACGACAACAGGCCTCTAACCGGCGTGACGGGCGGCGGACTGCCGGCAGAGATATGGCGCGAGGTCATGACGCGAATCCATGCCGACAAAACGCCAAAGCCGTTGAAGATCGTTCAACCGGCAACGCCTCAAATTGTTTTGGCGCCCGACGCCTCTGATCAACAGCGCAATCAACCCGTCCGTCAGCGTGAATCAATTGTCGAGCAAATCCTCAAGGACGTTGTTCGAAACCTTGGTGGGGACGATGGCGTTGGAAACCGTGAGAGACGCCAGCCTGGAAACGATCGCTGACCAGACTTTCCGCCAGCCTGAAAAGATCAATTTAACCCAAATCATCAAATCCTGAACGCTTGGCGACACCAGCCGTCGCAAACGTGTCGGACAAGACCCTTCATCGTCCTGTCACTAGGGTGACAAAATCCACCTAATAAGAGGCTAAGGCATCCATGTCTGATATTCCCTCCACAATGCGGGCCGTGGTTCTGACCGGACACGGAGGCATGGACAAATTAGAGCATCACGCCGACTGGTCGGTGCCCGTACCGGGCCCGAAAGAAGTCCTGATCAAAGTCGGCGCTTGCGGCATGAACAATACCGATGTGAACACTCGATCCGCTTGGTACTCAAAGGGCGTCAGCGACGCGACGACCGGCGATGGCTTCGATGGCGCTGAAGACGACGACGCCACCTGGGGCGGTGCCCCGATCACCTTCCCCCGCATTCAAGGCGCGGACCCGGTTGGCCGAATTGTCGCCATGGGTGCGGATGTCCCGCAGGACCTTCACGGCAAACGGGTTCTTATCGACGGTTGGCAGCGCGACTGGTCAGACCCGTTGAATATGGACAAGGTCAGGTATTTCGGCTCAGAGCTTGATGGCGGCTTTGCCGAGTACACCAAATGCGATCATCGCGGGGTCGAGGTGGTCGAAAGCGATCTCAGCGACGCAGAGCTTGCGACCTTCCAGTGCAGCTACACCACGGCTGAGGGGATGCTGACCCGGGCCAATGTCGCCGCAGAAGACACTGTGCTGGTGCCCGGCGCCTCCGGCGGCGTTGGTGGCGCGCTGGTGCAACTGGCCAAGGCGCGCGGCGCCCGGGTCATTGCCATGGCCTCCGAGGCAAAACACGCCGATGTCGCGGCATTCAACCCTGACCGGTTGCTGCCGCGGGCCCCAGATGACCTGCGTTCGGCCCTGGACGGTGAAAAAGTCACCGTTGTCGCCGATGTTGTCGGCGGTGCTGGGTTTTCCGCACTGATCGGCGCGTTGGAGCGCGGTGGCCGTTACACTTGCTCGGGCGCCATCGCCGGGCCGGTGGTCGACTTCGACCTCCGTACCTTTTATCTGCGCGATCTGACGTTCACAGGCTCGACGGTTGTGCCGCTGGGAACGCTGGCAACGGTCGTCCGGCATATCGAGAGCGGCGCCATCAAGCCCTGGTTGGCGGCGACCTATCCGCTGTCCGACTTCCATGCCGCCCAAAAGGCCTTCATCACCAAAACACGTGCCGGTAATATCGTCGTCACCCCATGAAGATCGCTGAAATCGCTGTCTTCCAGGTTGATCTACCGTTTTCTGGCGAAGTCTACGCCCTGTCCGGCGGCCGGACCTATGAAAGCTTCGATGCGACGATCGTACGCCTGACCACCGATACCGGCCTGGAAGGCTGGGGTGAAAGTACACCATTTGGCGCGACCTACATCGCAGCCCATGGCAGAGGCGTCCGCGCGGGTATTGAGGAAATGGCCAGCGCGATCCTTGGCCAGGATCCGATTGCCGTGGACCGGGTCAATGATGCGATGGATGGTACCCTTGTCGGGCATCTGCACGCCAAGGCCCCGATTGATGCAGCCTGCTGGGATCTGTTTGGCAAAGCGGTGCAGCGCCCGGTTTGTGATCTCTTGGGTGGGCGGATCGCCGGTCCGGTGAAGCTGATTTCTTCCATACATGCAGGCCCAGCTGAAGACATGAGGGCGCGGGTTGCCGATTATCGCGCCCGCGGCTTCAAAGGCCATTCGATCAAGGTCGGTGCGGCCGAGGTTGAGGGCGGTCCGCTATTGGACGCCGAACGACTGCAGGCCTGCCTGGCCGACCGGCAGGTTGGCGAATGGTTTCTAGCAGATGCGAATGGCGGCATGACCGTCGAACATGCCCTGCGGTTTCTGGAACTGTTGCCCGATGGTTTGGACTTCGTCCTGGAAGCACCCTGCGCTACATGGCGGGAAACCCTGGCTCTGCGCCGCCGGACGCAAGTGCCGATTCTGTTGGACGAGCTGGTCCAATCCGAGGCAGATCTGCTGCGCGCTATCGCCGATGATGCCGCCGATGGGGTAGGCCTTAAGATCACAAAACAAGGCGGGCTGACCCGCACCTTGCGGCAACGGAGCATCTGCCAGGCCGCTGGGCTGGTTGCTTCGATCCAGGACACCGTCGGATCCGAAATCGCTTTCGCCGCTGTGTTGCATATGGCGCAATCGACACCGCGCCGGATATTGCGCTGCGCTCTGGACACCCGGGCCATGGTGGGCGTTCGAACCGCGGCCTTTGATGCCCCGGTCCAGGATGGTGGGGCGCAAGCGCCACAGGTTCCCGGCCTGGGCGTCGCGCCTGATCTGGATTTTCTGGGCGCGCCCGTCGCAGTCTACCGTGTTTGAGACGTGAAGATAACCAAGATCTCGGCCTACCGCACCGGTCTGCCCTATGTCGGCGGCACCTATGCCTGGGGTCGCGGCAATGCAATCGACGTCGCGCATACGTCTGTCGTGGTGGTCGAAACCGATGCCGGATTGACCGGATGTGGCGAGTTTTGCCCCTGCGGCGAAAACTACATGGTCGCCAACTCGGAAGGCGTCGCAGCGATGGCGCGTTTGTTGGCGCGGCCCTGCTGGGCGAAGACCCGCGCCAGGTTGCCCGGATCGAACGGATCATGGACCACGTGATTCAGGGCCACGGCTATGCCAAGGCGCCGATCGACGCGGCATGCTGGGATATTCTTGGCCAAGCGACTGGGCAGCCCGTCTGGATGCTGCTGGGCGGAAAGCTAACCGATGGCGCGCCGATGTATCGGGTAGCGCCGCAAAAGCCCCCGGCCGAGATGATCGCGGAAATGAACGACCATCGCGCCGCCGGGTATCGTCAATTTCAGATCAACGTCGGCGCGGATTGGGCTCAGGATATCGAGCGTATTCGCGCAACCGTTCCCAACCTGCAGCCCGGCGAGAAAGCCTTCGCCGATGCCAATCAGGGCTGGCATGTCGATGAGGCCCTGCGCGTGGCCCGGGCGACCCGAGATCTCGATTTCTTCTTGGAACAACCCTGTAAAACCTACGAAGAATGCCAACAGGTCCGCCGCCGGATCGACCATCCGATGAAGCTGGACGAATGTATCACCGGCATGCGCGCAGCGCACAGGGTGGTCGAGGATCACGGGGCGGAAGTCTGCTGTTTGAAAGTCTCGAACCTCGGCGGTCTTAGCAAAGCGCGCCGGGTACGCGATTATCTGGTGGAAAACCGCATCCCCGTTGTGGCCGAGGACACCTGGGGCGGCGAAATCACAACGGCTACTCTGGCCCACTTCGCTGCCTCGACGCCCGAGGAATTTCTGATCAACGCAACGGACCTGCACAACTACAATACTCGCTCGACCGGCACGCCCGGTCCAGAGACGCGGGATGGCAAACTATATGCCCCGGACGCGCCTGGCTTGGGCGTCGTTGCAGACGTCACGGCGCTGGGTAAGCCCATGGCCGTTTATCAGAAGCCGAAGTCGTAGTGGCGCCCTAATGCGGTCGATCTTGCCCAAGCAAAGTTGAAATACTAACTGCGCCCCCGGAAGATGGGCGGCGCAGCTAACGCTTGTGCCAAGGACACCAATTCCGAAGCAAACCAAGATCACTGTGCGGGCAAACTGCTTAGAGCATCGAATCTTCCGTTCCCGCCAGGGCTTCGCGGACGAACTCTTCCGGATCGATCGTGAACGCCTGATACATCCGAAAGTGCATGCTGTCGCGGTAGTCTGCTTCCTGAAAACCGCGGCGTGTTATCTCGATGACCCGCGCCCCGGGCAGCGCCATCAGCAAGGGCGAATGAGTCGCCATGATCACCTGGGAAACCGCGCTTTCGCCGATCCGATGCAGGATGCGCAAAAGCTCCATCTGCCGCTTTGGGGATAGGGCGCTTTCCGGCTCATCCATGAAGTAGATGCCTTGGCGGGACATCCGTTCCTCGAAGAAGGTCAGAAATCCTTCGCCGTGGGACCAAGACAGGAAATCAGGTGGAGCGCCGCCAGACTCGCGTGCAGCTTCATCCAAATACCGGGCAACGGAGAAGAAAGATTCCGCCCTGAAGAACCAACCGTTGGTCACCTTGGGTAACCAACCCGCGCGCAAAATGGATCTAAGCTCGGCCCCGCTTCGATCAATGGCATTTGAATGATCGACGGGCATATATCCTTTGCCGCCGCCGGCCTCGTCATATCCGGATAAGGCCGCAACCGCTTCGATCAGGCTCGATTTTCCGGTGCCGTTTTCGCCAATGATGATGGTGATCGGTGTGGTGAATTCCAGCTCGAAGCTGCCTGACAGCCACGGTAAATTGAACGGGTAGCCCAAGCCTGGGTCTAGGGCCCCGTCGACCCAAAGCCGCTGCAGGAATGGCGCCGGAAGATTGGTCTTTCGATTCCGGCGCGCCATCAGCGATTATGCAACGGGCGGAGTTTCCGCGCCATTTCCTCCTCCGCCTGCTTCTTGCTTGGCCTGCAGCTCGGCCAGTTTGGCACGATAAAGCTGTGCGAAGTCGACATTGTCCAGCATCAACGGAGGATACCCGCCATCCCGCGTCACATCCGAAATCACCCGTCGGGCATAGGGCAGGATCTGCCGGGGGCATTCGATGAAAAGGAAGGGATGAATGTGTTCCTGCGGAACGTGCATGATGTCGAAGACGCCGACATAGTCCAGTTCAACGACAAACCGCGTCGTTTCGGGCGTCTTCGCCGCGGCATTGATTTTCATGCCGATCTGATAGCGGTTTTCCCCAACCGATCCGGCATCCATATTGACGGTTACGTTAATCTCCGGAGTGCCAGTGCTGACCTTGCCTTCCTGTGCTGCGACGTTTTCGAAGGACAGGTCGCGGATGTAATGCGTGACTATCCGCACTTCGGGCGGCGTCTGAGGGGCTGCGGCATCTGCTCCGGCGTTGGTGGTCTCGTCCGACATTTATCATTTCCCTTTGCACCGTGATTGGCGGGGACCTAACAGATCGGATCATTGCCGTCTATGCGACAGGACCGCTTTTGTCCTTGTTCAAATGCGGGGTTTCAGGTCGTGCTTCCGGCTCTGGCTCTGCCTCGGAATAGGTGCCGTCGACAGTTTGACCTCCGGGATGGCTGCTGTGGCCACCGGTTTGAAAATGCCAGGTGGCACCGCCACTGGCGAAGGTTTGGCCCTGCACTGGCTTGATATGCTTTTTGCCCCAGTTCCAAAGTGCCCTGCGTATACCTGGGATCAGCAGAAGGAAGCCAACCGCGTCGGTAAAGAACCCCGGCGTCAGCAATAGGGCGCCAGCCACCAGAATCATTGCACCATCGGCCAGCAATCGCCCGGGATTCTCACCGGCGGCAAGCCGTCCCTGGAAGTCGCGCAGCGCTGCCACACCCTGCTGCCGCAATAAAATTGATCCGATCAAGGCAGTTAGGACGACCAGTCCGATCGTCGGCCAGGTTCCCAGCCATCCGCCAATTTCAATGAATAGGCCGATTTCAATGACTGGAACGGCCAAAAGGATCAAAAAGAGGCGCATTGGGTCCTCTGCCGCATGCCGCAAGGTGTCGCGGCTGTTACGTAGACTCTGAACGACATTGACCCTAAATAAGGTCGAACACCACCGGTTTACAATGATCCCGGTATAAAAGCCGGCATCGGACCTGGTTTAGGAATGCGAAAGGGTACGCAGTATGAGCGGAGAGCTGATCGAACTTCTGGTGCTGTGTGCGCTGGCGGCCATTGTGCTCTACCGGCTGAAGACCGTCATCGGCACACGCACAGGTCATGAACCAACACGGGACGGTATCCAAAGCACTGTCGAGCGGGCTCAACCGTCAGGGCCGGTTGCCGTCCCCGATATTCCCCCGGAAGAGGTTGAGCTCGCGGATGAAGGCCTTGCCGAACAATCCCGGGCGGCCCTGGCCGGCATTCGGGAAATCGAGCCTGGCTTCGACGTTCGTGGTTTCGTCGATGGCGCACGCGGTGCATATGAAATGATCCTGATGGCCTACGAAGAAGGCGATCGCGGTACGTTAAAAGCGCTGCTCGCCGATGACGTCTATGCGGCGTTCGAGGCGGGGATTTCCGCCCGCGAGGCCGAGGGCCTGCGCGTCGAGGCACGCTTCATCGGTGTTCGTGAAGCGGATGTTGACGAAGTGAACTTCGATGAAGGCACCCGCGTCGCCGACGTCACCGTGCGGTTCGTCGGAGAGTTGATCACAGCCGTGCGCGATGCAGAGAACCGAGTCGTCGAAGGCGATCCGAACGAAATTCGTCGTCAGTCGGATCAGTGGACATTCAGCCGGGTTATGGGCTCGTCTGATCCAAACTGGCAGCTGACCGGCACCGGCGGTTAAGCGCCAGTGTCCCGGTCACATGAGCGGTCCCGATAAACCCCGCCGCGGGCGGCGCCTGCTGGGCCCAGACGAGCGAAGGTTATGGGAACGCGTTGCGGCGACGACCGAGCGGATGCGCAGCCGCTCAGGCGCCCGGCATGCAGACCCGGTCCCCGATGCACCGGAAATCAGTGTAGTCACGGCGCCTAAAGACGCGGTGCGTCCCGCAGAAGTACAGCCGCAACCGACCCGTATTGTGAAGCCTGCGAAACCCATGGCTCCGGTCAGGCAAAGGCACTCGGCGAATTTGCTGGGGCCGGAAGTCGGACCCGTCGGGAAGCCCGAAGCGGGTTTGGACAGGCGAACTTCGGACCGCTTGCGCAAGGGCGGCCGTACCCCCGATGCCACTATTGATCTGCATGGGATGTCGGCGGAAAGGGCCCACCGGGCGTGCCTGACCTTTTTGGCAGATGCCTTATCACGGGGGTGCCGCGTCGTGCTGGTGATCACCGGCAAGGGTGGTCGCCAGGATGATGTAGACTTCATGACGCCTGGCCGTGGGAAGGGCGTCCTTAGGGAATCGCTACCGGGATGGCTGCGCGCCTCGCCGCTTGGCCGCTCGATTGTCGGCGTATACCAAGCACACCAGAAGCACGGCGGAGCCGGGGCGTTCTACGTCTATCTGAAAAAACGGCGATAGATGCCTTGCACCCAGCGGGGGTGACGACGCAGCAGAAAGTGCATTGCAGGGCAATACGCGACTATCCGGTCCACGCATCAGTTGATCTGACGCGACCTGCGCCGTTAACATTTCTCTCAAGACCATTTCCAGAGGCCCGTCTTGGGCAGCACAATTATTTGGGAGGGTAAGAATGTCCGATATTCAAGGCGTACTCGATCAGGCTGTTAGTGCTCAGGATGTGCCGTTTGTCGTGGCGATGGCCGGGAATGCCGCAGGGATAACCTTCAGCGGGGCGGCGGGAGACGCGGCTGCGGGCCGCCCAGCCGGTGAAGATACGGCGTTCCGGATATTTTCGATGACCAAGGCGATCGGATCTGTCGCGGCGATGATCTTGATTGATCAAGGCAAGCTGTCCATGGACACACCGGTGGCCGAAATCACCCCAGCCTGGAACGACCTACAGGTGCTGGAAGGATGGGACGGCGATACGCCGAAGCTGCGGCCTCAGGCAACCATCGCGACCATAAGGCACCTGGCGACGCACACCAGCGGGCTGGAGTATGAGTTCTGGAACCCGGACGTCCCGAAATACCTGGAGGTCACCGGAAATCCGACAATCCTGTCAGGAACCAAAGCTTCTTTGATGTCTTATGCGCTGACCTCGGATCCCGGCACGCAGTGGGGATATGGCCCAAGCATTGATTGGCTGGGCCAGGTGGTCGAGGCCGTGGATGGCCGCCGTATCGATGTTTTCTGCCAGGCCGAGATCTTCGATCCGCTGGGGATGGCGGACACGGCATTCGAGCCGGATGGATTGGCGGATCGCCTGTGCGATGTGTCGATGCGTGGCACGGACGGTTCCTTCGCCGTGTTCGAGCTGGCCCCGCCACCGCAACCGGAAGTCTACGGCATGGGCCATGCGCTGTATTCCACTGCGCCGGACTACATGCGGTTCCTGCGCATGGTTCTGAATGGCGGTGAACTGGACGGCCGTCGGATTTTGAGCACTGACTCCGTCGTGGAGATGACGGCAGATCAGATGCAGGGCAAAAAATTCCAGAAAATGGTAACTGTCGCACCGCCGTTGACGGCGGATGTCGAGCTGCCGGAGGGGACAACGCACAGCTTTGCCTTTGTGCGAACCGAGGTGGATATCCCGGGCATGCGAAGCGCGGGCACGCAAAGCTGGGCGGGCGTTTGCAACACCCATTACTGGATCGACCCGGCAAAAGATTTAGCTGCTGTGATCATGACCCAGTCTCTGCCGTTCGTAGAGCCAAGGTTCCAACAAACCTATCAGGCCTATGAAAGAGCGGTATACGCGGCATGAATTGGATGGCCCTTGCGGGGCCAGGGTGGAGGCTCTGCCTCCACACCTCCGAGATATTTTTAGCCAGATGAAGAGGGATGAGGCCGCTACTTTTCTGCGGGGACATCCCTTTGTGCAGCGCGAACCGCCCTGTCGAGCGCTTCGAGGAATCTCGATCGGTCGGCTTTGGAGAAGGATTTGCCGCCCCCGCCTTGGTTCAGTGGGTTGGCGGCGCGCAGATCGGCCATCAGATCCCGCATGGCCAGGGCGTTGCCGATATTGGCCTGGGTGAACGCTTCGCCATTGTGCTTGAGGGCCTTGGCGCCAGCTTCGATGCATTTGGCCGCCAGGGGTATGTCGCCGGTTACACAGATATCGCCGGGGCCAACCTGGTCCGCAATCCACTTGTCGGCGATGTCGGGCCCATCTGGGACGATAACCGTTTCGACCAGAGGATGAGGGTCGGGCCGGATGCCACCGTTCGAAACGACAAAAACCTTGCACCCATGCCGGTCCGCGACCTTCAACGTCTCTGTCCGGACGGGGCAGGCATCAGCATCAATGTAGATCTGAGTCATGGTCGTCTCTTGCAGTGGATCGGATCTTTGCGCAAGCTTTGCCCATGCGGATGGCGATGCTTCTTTTCCTTTGCCTTATACCTGCGCTGGCGGCAGCAGGAGAATTGCGCAATGGCCTTTACACGGTTTCGGTTGAGCCCCGGATCCCGAATGTCGATGTCAAACATCTGAAGGTCCAAGCAGAGATCTGTTGGCAGGGCCCGGGCCATGCATCGATGCCCCTTGGGCCGCTGGGACCAGGTCCGTTGAAGACCTGTCCTGCGACGGCAAGGTCAACCGAGGGCGGGATCGAGGTGACCACCAAGTGCCCCGGTCCCAATATGGGCTGGGCCCTGTCCCGCTATCGTGTGACGTCCGAAGGGTTTCGCGGCTGGGTGTCCATGAATATGGGCGGCAAGAACATGACCGTGACCGAGAAACAGACCGGGACATGGGTGGGGCGGTGTTGATGGTGGGCTGAAGCCCACCATACGCATAACTCCTCCGCGCGGCTGACGAGCTTCCTACCAATCACGGGGGGGTTTGAGCGCTCTTTCGGGAAAGTGACGCCGCTTGGGCGCCAGGGCAGGTCCGAAGGTTAGATATCGGAGAAACAGAACGACCGCGGTCGCCTAGTCCAGGCCCAGCCATGATCGCCAATAACGCGCGGACCTTATGTCCATGGACGGGCGGGACATTAGGCTGTGATGGTTAAGGAAGGATGAAGGGTTGGTTAGAACCCACCCCGCTACAACACATATCGGCTGACATCAGTGGACCTGGCCAGATCGCCCAACTGTTCCTCTACCATCGCGGCATCTACGGTGACCTCTTCACCGTCGCGTTCAGGGGCGCTGAACGAGAGATCTTCGAATACCCGTTCCAGAACCGTGTGCAAGCGGCGGGCACCGATGTTTTCGACCTGCGCATTGACCTCGGCAGCAATGCGGGCCAGGGCCGCGATGCCGTCATCCGAAAAGCAGACATTGACGCCTTCGGTTCCCATCAAGGCTGCGTATTGTCCGGTTAGTGCGTTGTCGGTTTCTGTTAGGATTCGGCGGAAGTCTTCTTCGGTCAGGGCGCGCAGCTCCACCCTGATCGGCAGCCGGCCCTGCAATTCGGGCAGCAAGTCTGAGGGCTTGGCGATGTGAAACGCGCCGGACGCGATGAAGAGGATGTGGTCCGTGTTTACCGCGCCGTGCTTGGTGCTGACAGTGGTGCCTTCGATCAGCGGCAGCAGGTCCCGCTGCACGCCTTCGCGCGACACATCCGCCCCGCGGGTTTCCGCCCGGGCGCAGACTTTGTCGATTTCGTCCAGGAAGACGATGCCGTTTTGTTCGACCGCCTCGATCGCCTCGCGCGTGATGACGTCTTGGTCGATCAGCTTGTCGGCCTCTTCATCGATCAACATCTTGTAGCTGTCCGCCACCGTGGTTTTCACAGTTTTGGTGCGCCCGGAGAACGCTTTCCCGAACAGATCGCCGAGATTTGCAATTCCCATCTGGCCGCCGCCGCCGGGGATGTCCATGAAGGGCATCGGGTTCGAGGTATCGGCGATCTCCAGTTCGATTTCCTGATCGTCCAGATCGTTATTGCGTAATTTCGTGCGGAAAAAATTGCGCGTGGCGTCGGAACTGTCGCCTTTGACCAAAGCATCGATCACCCGGCCTTCGGCGGCGTCGTGGGCCTTTGTGCGTAGGGCGTCGCGCTTGGTTTCACGGATCATGACGATGGCGGATTCGACCAGGTCGCGGATGATCTGTTCGACATCGCGCCCGACATAGCCGACCTCGGTAAACTTGGTTGCCTCGACCTTCAAAAAGGGCGCGTTGGCCAGTTTCGCCAGACGTCGCGAAATCTCGGTCTTCCCCACACCTGTCGGCCCGATCATCAGAATGTTCTTAGGGTGGATCTCTGCCTGCATCTCGGCATCCAATTGCTGCCGCCGCCAACGGTTGCGTAGGGCGACGGCTACCGCCCGTTTGGCGTCCTTTTGGCCGATGATGAAACGGTCGAGTTCGGAAACGATTTCCCGCGGGGTGAGATCAGTCATTCAAGTCCCTATTTGCCTGGCCGTGTCGGCTTTAGGCATAGGGCCAATACCGCCACCAGAAACCCATGCCTTCACGTGGGCGCGGAATACGGCCACCAGGGCCGAGTGTCCAGTTCCGCGAGAGCGATACTTGGTGCAGGAATGGCCAAACGACAAGGTCGGCCAGCATGACTAATGTCAGCAGCATGGACCAATCTGCCATCGACAGATACCAATTCATAAGTCCACCGCCGGTGAAGACCTCGGACAATCCCATCACGATCGGCCGGGCCACGGCGAGATGAATTGCCATCAGGACAGCGACGCGATTGATGCGCAGCGCCCAAACATAGCCACCGATCCAGATAACCCCGAGGCCCAGTAAGTCCCATGGTAGCGGTAACAGGCCTAGCAACCGGCCAATGATCAATGCGCAGATCCCAGCGCCGACAAGGTGCAGTGGCCGGGCCGACGCCAGGCCGAAGTCGTCGCCATTCAGATCCAGCCAGCGGGCCAGAATCACCATGAAGGCGCCAAGCAGACCGAAGATGGTCATCCAGATCGGAGACGCGATCAGAGCCGCAAGGATGCCGCGGGGGCTGAGCCCTTCCACTTTCGACAACCCGTCGCTTTCCAGTCCGTAACTGGTGAGGAAGAGCGAGATTATGGAAAAGGTGATGATCGGCGAAACCAGTCCAGGCAGCCGAAAGCGGAACAGATATGTTGCCATGCTGATCGCGCCGACGCCAGTGATGATGGCAATACCGGCAACGATGTCGGGGTCGCGCAGATGCGATGTCGCAAGGCCGACCGAGAAACCAAGTGAAAGTGATCCGGCGATCGCAAGCGCGCTGGCGGGCCAAACCAAGCCCCGTCCCCGGCCAAATGCCTCGGCGCACAGCCAGGCCACGCAGGACATGCCCGCAAAGAACCGCGCTGGAAGTTCGGGACCGGCGCCTCGGGTTGCCCAGAAAATCAGAAACGTGAAGCAGATCCAGCTGACCACGATGGACAGAGCAGTCAATGCCTGCTGTTTGCGGCCTTCCAGAGGTCGGCCTGCCGGGTCAACTCGTGGCGTTTTCACTACCGAACCGCCGTCCGCCATACTCTCGCTCCCGTCTCCCCCGCGTGGAATGTGGCACAAATGAGGCAGGATGGTAAAGACACGTTTGGCGCTATCACGAAAGCTTTGATTACCACCATGAGACGTGTGCCAAGTCTTAACGGGAAGCTTGGGGTTAGAACGCTGAAATCACCTCTAGAACGGCGTTTCCGTTAGTATAGACGCAGATCGATGCTGCAATTTCCAAAGCCTTCTTGGCTGCTGTTTCCGCGTCCAGATCCATATCGGCCATAGCGCGGGCAGCCGCCAGCGCATAGTTGCCGCCTGACCCAATGGCGGCAACACCGCCTTCGGGTTCTAAAACGTCCCCGGCCCCGGTAACGACCAGCAATTCAGACCCATCCGTGACGATCAGCATGGCTTCCAGATTGCGCAGATATTTGTCTGTGCGCCAATCCTTGGCAAGCTCGACGCAGGCGCGGGTTAACTGACCGGGGGATGCCTCCAGCTTGGTCTCCAGCCGCTCCAGCAGTGTGAACGCATCCGCCGTGGCGCCGGCAAAGCCGCAGATTACGTCATGCCCGCCCGGGGACAGGCGGCGCACTTTGCGGGCGTTGCCCTTGATCACAGTCTGGCCAAGCGACACCTGGCCGTCGCCGGCAATCGCGACTTTGTCACCCTTTTTGACGGCAACGATCGTGGTGCCGTGCCAGCCTGGGAAAGTCTGTTCAGTCATATGCGTCTCCTTGCCCGCCCACTTAATCAGACCGCCCAGGAATTGCTACCCATGGCTGGGGGCGATATAGGAGGGCCCGAAAGAAGAGGACGGACATGCGCCAGGCGACGAAAACCCGCAAAACGGCCGAGACCGAGATCACCGTCGAGGTGAATTTGGACGGCTCTGGTACCTATGACAACCAGACCGGTGTTGGGTTCTTTGATCATATGCTGGATCAGTTGGCGCGCCATGCGTTGCTGGACCTGAAGGTGCGGGCCAAGGGTGATCTGCACATCGATGATCATCACACGGTGGAAGATGTGGGCATCGTTCTGGGTCAGGCCCTGGTCGAAGCGATGGGTGACAAGAAGGGCATCCGTCGGTACGGGTCTTGTCTGTTGCCGATGGATGATACCCTGGTGCGTGCGGCGCTGGACCTGTCCGGACGCCCGTTCCCGGTCTGGAAGGTTGATTTCGCCGCGCCGAAGATCGGCACCTTTGACACAGAACTGGTGCGGGAGTTCTTCACGGCCTTTGCCATGAATGGTGGGATCACGCTGCATGTGGAGCGGGTCGATGGGATCAATGCCCACCACGTGGCCGAGGCTTCGTTCAAAGCCGTCGCGCGTGCGTTGCGCGAAGCATTGGAGACCGATCCCCGTAAGGCGGATGCGGTGCCTTCGACCAAGGGATCGCTTTAGGTGGAGCTGTCAGTCTATACGATCCACTCCCGTCCTGGTCGGGAACTAAAGGCAATTTCGGACCGCTTTGACTGGTTCGCCTTGCTTCTGCCGATCATCTGGGCGCTATGGTATCGGCTGTGGGGCGTCTTTTGCGCGATCGTCCTAATTTTGCTGGCGGTGGCGCTGATCTCGCCGTTGGGGGTGTCGCCCGCCCTTTATGGGATCGCGTTGATCCTGGCCTTTGAGGGCGGTGAAATCAGGCGGTTGGAGCATAAGTTCTTCGGATGGCAGGAAGTGGGTCTGGTCCAAGCCGGATCCGAAGAAGGCGCCGAAGAGCTGTTCCTGGATGGGCGCGTCGCATGACGACGGCCATTATTGATTATGGATCAGGCAATCTTCGATCGGCCGCGAAGGCGTTCGAGCGGATGGCGGATGGCGCGGCGATCCACGTGACAGCCGATCCGGATCTTGTGGCACAGGCGGATCGGATTGTTTTGCCTGGGGTTGGTGCATTCGCTGATTGCCGCCGAGGACTGATGGCCGTGGACGGAATGTTCGAGGCGATCGAAACGCGGGTCAGGTCCGGCGTGCCATTCCTGGGTATTTGCGTCGGCATGCAACTGATGGCGACCCGGGGGTTGGAATTTGCCGAGACGCCTGGCTTTGATTGGATCGTCGGCGATGTGCGCAAGCTGGACGGTGGAGACGGTTTGAAGATCCCGCACATGGGCTGGAACGACCTGACGAAAGTTGGGGACCATCCCGTCTTGGATGGAATCACGCCCGGGATGCATGCCTATTTCGTGCACTCTTTCCACTTCGATGTGGGCGATGGTGATCGTCTGGCCTCGGTAGATTATGGACAAACGGTTGCCGCCATTGTTGGCCGAGACAATATGATCGGCACACAATTCCACCCGGAAAAGAGCCAGGAAACTGGTTTGCGCTTGATCAGGAATTTTCTGGCCTGGACGCCTTAGCGTTTGGCCCTTTGGACCAATGCGAGGGCTCTGATCTCGCACTCTCTGAATTTTTTTAGAAGATGAAGCTAGGCCGGGCTGTTTGACGGTTTCGGCCATGTTAAGAATTGGCTATTCTGCCGCAAAGCAAATCAGAGGTGAGATCATGCTTTCGCGCCGTACTCTTCTTACCGGCTCTGCTGCGGCCTTGCTTGCGCCGCACGCCGCAGTCGCCGCAGACAAAAGCGAAATCTATATGGACCTGCAAGGCCGTGCGCTGAAGGGCTATGACAGCGTCGCTTACCACGTTCAGCGTAAGCCGATGAAAGGTAACCCGGCCCTATCCATGGAGTGGAAGGGTGCGAAATGGCTGTTCTCAACGCCCGCGAACCTGGTTCGTTTTCGGTCCGAGCCGGAACGCTGGGCTCCGCAATACGGCGGGTATTGTGCCTGGGCCGTTGCGAAGGGTTGGGCGCGTCCAATCAATCCGACGATCTTCCGGATCTTTGACGATAAGCTCTATCTGAACCTGAACATGGAAATCCACAGGCGCTGGCTGAAGAAGCGGCACACATTCATCGCAGAGGCCAATGAACAATGGCCAGGCATATTGGTTCAAGGCTGACGCTATTTAGCCGGGCCTGAGCCCGGCCTCGCGATCAAATCAAAGCTTAAGGCAGCCGCGTCCAGCCCTGCCCACGGCAGATGATACCGCCCAGGACACAGCCGGACACTTCCAGCTTGTTGCCCGATAGCTCCATATTGGAATCATATGTTTTGTCATCGTCCGGCGCCCAGATGGTGCCGTCGCCCCATTCGTTTGCGCCGTCGGGCACCATGTCCGCGATGATCGTCTTGCCGACCAGTTCATCCCGTCGTGCGGTATCCAGATTCTCAGGAACCACGTTGAACGCGTCTTTGATGACGCCGCAGACCTTGGCGCCGTCACTGGCGCAAGGGCCGATTTCAACATGGATGAAGCCGCCATTGTCGTTCACGGCGCTCTTCCACAGCCCGAAGACATCACTCGCAAAAGCGTTTGTCGAAAAAATCGCTGCTCCGGCGGCCATGACCAGGATACGCATCATCGGTCTCCTTTGTTTTCCCAACCCCTAAACTCCGAATATCGCGTGCATCTAACGGGCAGGTCAACAGATGCCGTTGCGGCAACTTGCTATGCTGTTGCACGGCGATCTGATAGCGTTTCACTGGAAAAATCAGGGAGGACCACGCCATGGAAGACCGTAGCCATTGGACTTTTGTTCACAATCAGGCCGAGGGCGCAAATTGGACGCCAGGCTTGCGCGAAATCTTCGAATACCGCGATCTGGGCATTAAAGAGGGTACAAAGGGCGATGTCGTCGCCCATGTGATCCGTCACAACGGCAAGACCGCGCCAGATGAAGTGCAGCAATGGCACATCCACGAGTGCGATTTTCAGCTGGTCTATGTGCTGAATGGCTGGGCGACATTCGAATATGAAGGTCAGGGTGAGCGTACGATCCGTAAGGGCGATTGTATCCTGCAGAAACCAATGATCCGACACCGCGAAGTCGCTTGTTCCGACGACTTCGAAGTATTGGAAATAGTCACACCGGCGGATTTCGCTACCAAGATCGTCGAGGCACCGGAAGTTCAAGCGGCGGAATAGATCTGACCGAGCGTTTGGCAGGATCGCTCACCTTAAGGTATACTAGCAACCAGAGATGCGTGCTTTGGATTGTATGCTTTGGGGCGATTCTGCTGTGAAGAAGGTATTCATCAGCTACAGCCGTACCAGCGAGGCTCAGGTCAAAGACCTGATTGATGATCTGCGCAAACTGGGGCTGGAGGCTTTGTCGGATCGCAACCTGCCGGGTGGCCAGCCGTGGTGGGACCGGATCCTGGATCAGATTGACTCCGCCGATGTGGTGATCGTCGCTATCGACGAGGCGTTCACGCACTCGATCGCTGTTCGGCGCGAATATCAGTACGCTCGGGATTTGGACATCCCGGTTCTCCCGGTGGTCGTGGCTGGTGAGATACGAACGGAAGACTGGCCTGATGGTTTGGACGACCTCCAATGGGTCGACTATCGCGGTGATCACCGGGATGGCGGGCTGTTTTTAGGGCGCGCGTTTGGCGCCATGCGCGATCGTGGGCCAATGCCCGATCCACCACCAAACCGTCCACCTCTTCCAAAGTCAGATCTCGACCGCTTGAAAGACAAGGTCGCCAGCGCCGAGCCACTGAGCCTGGAAGACCAGAGCTCTATCGTAATTGCCTTAAAGTCAAAGCTAAGGATCGCGCATGAGGCTGACAAAGCCGTGTCGGTACTGAAAGCCTTGCAGGACCGCAGAGATCTGCTGAAGACAATAGATCGGGAGATCGAAGAAGCTCTTGAGGTCCATGGATCGCCCTTCACCAAGCCAACCAACACATCGAACGATCAGAAACAGGATCACGATCCAAAGCCAGTTGAAAAGTACGGCCTTGGCGAACATGCGTTAGGTTCCGCTTTGATCGGGTTTTTCGCTGGGATTGTTATCAGCGGTACAGTTGAATTGGGGATTGGTTTCGCGATCATTGGATCGGTCATCGGACTGATCATCGCGCTTGTCTCGCCGATCAAGAAAAGCTCCGAAACCTGAGGCGCGTCAGATCGACTGGCAGAAATGGCCGCCATCGACCGGCAAAGTGACGCCCGTGATGAAAGAGCCACGCGATCCTAGCAGCAGCTCGATCGGTCCTTCCAGTTCGGGCAGGTTACCAAACCGGCCCATGGGAATGGCGCTGGCCAATTTCGGGCCTTTGTCCGAGTCCAGGAATGGGCTGGTCATCTCGGTCGGGAAATATCCGGGCGCAATGGCGTTGACGCGGATATTCATAGGGGCCCATTCCAGAGCCAGGCTTCTGGTCAGATGCACGACCCCGGCCTTTGACGTTGCATAGGCGGCGATGGCGGCACCTGGCCGGAATGCGGCCATCGAGGATGTGGATACGATGGCGCCACCGCCGCCTTGGGCCATTATCGGCGCGGCTGCGCGGCACGTTCTGAAGACGCCATTCAGATTGACGTCGATTAAATTGGTCCAATCCTGCTCTGACATATTGGTTGCAGGGCCGCCCCAGGAAATCCCGGCGTTTGCGAACAGTCCATCCAAACCGCCCATCAGACGTGCCGCTTCCTGGGTACCTGCGATCACTTGGTCAGGATTGGTCACATCCATCTGGACGGCATGGGCGCTGTCGCCCGCCTCGTCGACAAACTGCTCCAATGCCTGGATCCGACGTGCCGCGACCACGACCTGAGCGCCAGCACCAACTAGAAACTGAGCGATGTGGGCGCCGATGCCGCTGGATGCGCCGGTAACCAGAACCTTCATTCCCGAAACTGACATGCCTGGAGCCCTCTGATCTGAATGTTCTTGCCATGCATCGGTGCGGCCGACATGGCAAGACGTTCCGCGACCCGATGCTGCAATATCAGGTATTCAGTGCCCTGCGGACCGAGGCAAAGATCGACTCGAACATCGTTTCAGTCAGCCGTCCGGTATTCGTGTTGTAGCGAGAGCAATGATAGCTGGCAGTGATGGCATAGGTTTTCAGCACTGTTGTATTGCCATGCCCGAACGGGTGGTTCTTCAGCCGTCCGCCCAAAGCGCGGATCGTGCTGTCATGGGCAATTTTTCCCAGTGTCACGATCGAGGTAAGTTGCGGCAGCGCCTTGATCCGGTGTTCCAGAAACTGCCGGCACGCGTTCACTTCAGGCCCGATAGGCTTATTTTGTGGGGGAACGCAGCGCACGGCATTGGTCACCATGCAATCTGTCAGTTGCAAAGTGTCGCCTGGGGTTTGGCCGGCATCACCTGTGGCGAAGCCGTATTTCCGCAAAGTGTTGAAAAGCAGCTCGCCGGCAAAATCCCCGGTAAAGACACGTCCCGTCCGGTTCGCCCCCCTTACGCCGGGGGCCAGTCCGACGATCAGCAGTCGTGCAGTCTCATCCCCGAAGCTGGGGACCGGATTGTTGAACCAATCGGGGCTTTCAGCCCTAAGCGCCTTGCGGTAGGCCGCAAGGCGTGGACAAAGGGGACAATCAAGCGGCGCTTCGAAAAGGCGCTTGGGCAGATCACTCGGCGTCTGCGGCGGAAACTTGATCTTCTTCTTCAGCGACAGGGTCGTCATCATGTGGCCCAGGCATTGGACGTGGCGGCCTGCCGATTACATCCTTTAATTCTTCCAATTCTATGAAATTGTCTGCCTGGCGGCGCAAATCATCGGCAATCATAGGTGGTTGCGACCTAATGGTGGACACGACCGAGACCCTCACGCCCTTACGCTGCAGTGCGGCAACCAAGCTGCGGAAGTCGCCATCGCCAGAGAACAGAACGATATGTTCGACATGGTCAGCCATTTCCATCGCGTCGACGGAAAGTTCGATATCCATGTTCCCTTTGATCTTCCGGCGGCCTGTGGAGTCCGTGAATTCTTTCGCAGGCTTGGTAACTAGGGTGAACCCGTTGTAATCCAGCCAGTCGACCAACGGCCGGATAGGCGAATATTCTTCATTCTCGATCAGAGCTGTGTAGTAGAACGCGCGTACCATTTTTCCGCGGCGCATAAATTCTGATCGAAGCAGTTTATAATCGATGTCGAACCCCAGCGCCTTCGTCGCTGCGTACAGATTCGACCCGTCTATAAACAAAGCCAATCGTTCATCGCGATAGAACATGTTATTCCTCTACTTGCCTCCGGCCTCTGAACCGGGAAGAAACGCACTCATACTCGGGGACCGTAATCTACGGTACGAGGCGCTAACTAAGCCCATGAGCCTGTCATGTCTATGCCCGTAGTGACGAAAATATGACCGGCTTACTAGTCGCCTTCGGTGCCAATCTTCCGGCGGGCGAGTCCGATCCTACGTCGACCATCCAGGCGTCGGCTGCCGACTTAGCACAAAACCATCCAGTTTCAATTCGCGACTTTAGTCGAATTTTCGTGACCCCAGCTTGGCCGCCTGGCAGCGGGCCTGAATTTGTTAATGCAGTTGCCTTGATCGACACCGAATTACCGACACCTGAAATTTTGCCAATTCTTCATAGGGTTGAAGCGAAATTCGGACGCAGTAGGGGTCGTCGCTGGGGTCCTCGGAGCCTCGACTTGGATTTCTTAGCGCGTGGGCAGAAAATTCTGCCCGATAAATCGGCAATGGTTTCGTGGATGGAAGCCAAGGCAGAAAACGGCGTTATTCATGCGCCTGACCAGCTGATTCTGCCGCATCCGCGCATGCACGAGCGGGCCTTTGTTCTGGGACCTGCACAAGATGTCGCACCTTGTTGGGTGCATCCGATTTTGGGGAAATCAATATCGGAAATGTTTGCGAATCTACCCAAGGGAGACCGCGAGTCGATCCGGCCCGTTGACTGACCCCCGCTGCTACTCGGTCGAATGCCGTTGTAGGAAGGGCCAGTGAAACGCAACGAACGCCAAGGTCAACGGCAGGTTCGCGAAGGTCTTGAAGGTGACCCAATCTTCAGTCGTTTGCGTGCGCCAGACAATCTCGTTCAGGATGGCGAGAAATATGAAGAACATCACCCAGCGTCCAGTGAAGATCATCCATCCTTGGTCGGTTAACGGAAGCGCATCGCCCATCAGATACTTCAGGTAACTGCGTCCCTGGAGCAGGCCAAAGCCCAGGATCAACGCAAAGATTCCATTGACGATTGTAGGCTTCATTTTGATGAAAGTTTCGTCTTGTAACCAAAGGGTTAGCCCGCCGAAAATGACAACAACGAATGCGGTCACAACGGCCATTTTAGGCAATGACCTAGTCAGAAACCAGGATGCCGTCAGCGACACTGCAATAGCAACCATGAAGGATGCCGTAGCGACGAAGACAGGTCCGGATTGTCCGCGCAACGCATCTGATCCGGTTGCCATTTCCAGCCCGCTGAATAGCATCGGGTTTGCCAGAATGTCTTCGCCATACCGGAAGGTAAGGAAGAAAACAGCAAGCGGGCCGATTTCCAGCAGCAGCTTCAGGACCGGATTAATCTCTTGTTTGTCGGTCGTTGTCATGCGCGCCTGATACAATCCCTTAGCTGTTGCGTCATCAGTTGCTGTGATTGTGCGACAGAATGTGCCGCTAAGAAAACAATGCAACCACGGCGTGTCACCCGAACTCCACCAGAACTGCCCCTGCTGCGATCACGACCATCAGAAAAGCGCGGATCAGGCCGATCTTTTCCCCGAGGATCAGCCAGCCAATTAGGGCCGCAAAGATCACCGATGTTTCGCGCAATGCCGCTGCTTCTCCGACCTTATCCAGCCGCGTAGCCAGGAAGATGGATGCAAAGGATATATAGGCGATGAAGGCGCCAAAAAAGCCGCGAATGAACAATGGACGCAAGGCGGGTCCTGCCACGCGCCATCGGTTCCAAAGCAGGGCCGGAAAGAGTACTGCTTCCAGCAGGAAGAACCACACGATGAAGGTCAGCGGATCGACTGCTGTGCGGATCGCGAAAGCGTCGTAAACCGTGTAAACCGCAGTTATTAGGCCTGTTAGAACAGCCAAAGCCAACGCCATGCGCAGGGTGGCTGGATCGATCTTTTCGTTGGCCAGATTAAATCCTGCCAGGGCGAAGATCCCGCCGCAAAGTATAGCGACGCCGGTCCATTGTCCGGGCGTGAAAAACTCGCCGAAAACCAAGCCTGCAAACAGCACGGTTGCAAGGGGGCCGGTGCCTCGTACGACTGGGTAAACTGCGGTGAATGCGCCGCGCGTATAGGCCATCGCCAGCACCCACTTATAGGCCAGATGTATGACCATCATGCCGGGAAATAGCACTAATAGGTCGTTTCCGGGGAATGGGACGACGAAAATTGCAAGTGGCAAAGAAAGAGCACCAACCCATAAATCGATGGCGCCCCGGCTGAGCCAGGGGTCGAAACGGCCCTTCTGCATTGCACCAAGCGATGCATGTGCGACGGCCGCGACAAGCGCCAGGATCAGCGCGGCTTGGCGCCCGGTTTCAGTGCCTTCCACAGACAGGATCCATGCGCTGAGATCAGACATGGATCGCGCGTCTCAGCCGTCCGTGGACACGATGCCGAGCACCGTTTCCAAGGCCATCAGCCTGCCTTGGGCCTTTTCAGACCAGGGAGCATTTTTTGACACCCATAACGTGGCCTGGCTGCGCAGGATAAGGCCGTCTTCTAAGGGCTTCATATGGTTGGCGCGCAGGGTCTCTCCCGTCGAAGTGATGTCGATAATGGCCTCGGCTGTCTGGTTCTTTGGTCCGGCCTCGGTGGCGCCCTGACTGTCAACCAATCGGTAGTCCGCAACCCCGTTTTTTTGGAAAAACTGGCGTGCCAAATTGTGATATTTCGTTGCTATGCGGAGGGGTATTTTGTTCCTTATACGGAACAAATGAGCGACTTCATCCAAGTCATGCAGGGTCTCGACATCGACCCAAAAGGCCGGAATCGCCACAATCAGGTCGGCTTGGCCGAATCCCATCTGGCTGGCCAATCGCACGAGAGAATCATGATTGGGCAGATGCTCGAGAATGAGATCCTCACCGGTGACACCGAGGTGGATTCTTCCGGCTGCCAGTTCCCGCGGAATCTCGCCAGCAGACAGCATTACGACGTTCAGACCATCAATGCCCCGGGCGATGGCAGAATATTCCCGATCCGTCCCATCCCGGGTGATTTCGATGCCCCGATCCGCGAACCAGCGGATCGTGTGGGCCTGTAGGCGGCCCTTGGACGGCAGGCCCAGGATCAGGTTGGTCATGACCGGGACTCCAGAACAGCCTCTGGCCGGATGATGCCGCCAATAGCGGGCACCGCTTCGGGTGCGCCCAAGCGCGTGGTCATGGAATCGTAGCGCCCGCCGCCAGCCAGCGGAGGATGTTCGCCCTGACCGGGCGCCCGCATTTCAAAGACGAAGCCGTCATAGTATTCGAGGTTACGGCCAAAACTGGCGTCAAAGATCAGGCGGGATAGGTCGATACCCTGATCTGCCAGTGCGTCGAGCCGCGCCTCCATCCGACCGACAGCTGCGCCGATTGTGGTGTCTGAGGTCAACGCACGCAGGGCAGCAGGGCCTTCCATCGCTGGGCCGTGCCATCCCAGCACAGCACCGATGAGGTCGGCATCTGCCCGTCGCATCGGTGGCGCCTTTGCTTCGCGGGCCAGATCCCCCAATCGTTGGACGACATCGCTGGTTTTGCGCAATCCGATCGCCTCGCCTGCCTTGCTGATCTGATCCTCCCAGGCCGGGTCTGTCAGCAAGGCCATTCGCGATTTGGACGGATTGTGCGGCGCGCACGCACGACGCAGCAGGTCCTGAAACCGGTTGGGCCGCCAGAAATGCCGTCTGAGAGCTGTGCGCCGATGATCCGGCATGTCCAAGGCATCCAACAACGCGAATGGAATGGCGAGATCCCCAATCGTTGCCTGGGGCCGGCCAATCCCAAGTGCCGCAAGACCGCGATGCAAGAGGGCAAAGATCTGGGCATCGGCTGTGACCGCATCTACATCGCCGAACCGTTCAATCCCTGCCTGAAGATACTCAACCGGGCGATCCTGCCCTTGTGGTTGGTTGCGAAAGACGGGCCCCTGATAGGCATATGCCGCCTGCCGATCCCAGCCAGACTCTCCATGTGCCAGAGCGACCGGAACGGTGAAATCTGGGCGCAGGCAAAGCTCATTCCCGCGTCCCTGATCCGGAAACAAGAAGGCGCGGGCACGAAGGTCTTCGCCATAGACGTCGAGCAGTACGTTGCCTGGAAAAAGGTACGGCGCTGCCAACGGCGTATAGCCAGCCCCAGAGAACAGACCTGCCAAAAGTGCCAGCGCATCGTTCAACGCGGACTGCGCTGGGCCAGATCGCGCGTCGTTCAGCATGGCCTATCCGGCCCGGCCCAGCATTGCGCGGACCTCGGCTACAAGGTCGGCCCGTGCGATGGTTTTCTGTGCAGGCTGGGCCTTCCATTCTTCGTTGGTCTCGATCTCGGCGGCCAGGCGTGCGCCAAGAGCGAGATCTTTGAGTGTTAGCTGGTTTGCCGCCCGTTCATCGCCACCTTCGATGACGGCGATAGGGGCATTGCGGTTGTCGGCGTATTTCAGCTGCTTACCCATATTACCGCCGCCCATAAATACCTCTGCCCGGATGCCCACATTGCGCAGTTCGGCACACATCGTCTGGTAGGCGGCCATTTCGGCGCGGTCCATGGCCAGGATCACAACGGGGCCATGGTCCGCCGGCCCAGAAACGACCCGGTCTAGACTCAGCGCTGCCAACAGGCGATCGACACCGATGGAAATGCCCGTGGCGGGGACAGATTCCCCGGTGAAGCGCTTGACCAGATCATCGTATCGCCCACCCCCAGCGACTGAGCCGAACTGACGCTTTTGCCCGTCTTCATCGATAATCTCGAAGGTCAGTTCAGCTTCGTAGACCGGACCTGTGTAATAGCCGAGGCCCCGGACCACCGACGGGTCGATCAACGTACGGGCCTGATAGCCCTGAGCTTCAATCAGTTCACCGATGACTTCCAGTTCCTGGACGCCTTGCATCCCGGCATCCGAGTACTCCACCAAGGCGCGGAGCTGCGCACAGGTCGCCGCCGCCGTGTCCCGCCGTGCGGTGACGAAGCCCATGACCATATCGGCCTGGCCTTGGGAGAGCCCGGCGCCTTTGGTGAAGTCGCCGCTTTCGTCCTTGCGGCCTTCGCCCAACAAGGCGCGGACGCCGTCGTCACCAAGCCGATCAAGCTTATCGATCGCACGCAGCACGGTGCCGCGTTCGGCAGCGAATTTTTCCGGATCTGCCGGATCGAGCACGCCGATCACCTCCATCACACCGTTCAGAACCTTGCGGTTATTTATGCGGATGATGATGTCATCTTGTTTGATACCAGTCGCCTCGAAAGCATCGGCCAGCATCATGCAGATCTCGGCATCTGCCGCGACTTGCGGCGCACCCACAGTGTCCGCATCGCATTGGTAGAACTGGCGATACCGGCCAGGGCCCGGCTTTTCGTTGCGCCAGACAGGACCAACGGCATAGCGGCGGTAAGGGTTCGGCAAATCGCGCCGGTGCTGGGCGAAGACTCTGGCCAGCGGCGCGGTCAGATCATAGCGCAGCGCCAGCCAGGTTTCATCCTCGTCCTGCCAGCCAAAGACGCCTTCGTTCGGGCGATCCACATCAGGCAGGAACTTGCCCAGTGCCTCGACCGTTTCGACGGCAGAACTTTCCAGAGGATCGAAGCCATAGTCATGATAGACGGCGCAGATTTTTTGCAGCATTTCGTTTCGGCGGATGACGTCCGCACCGAAGTAGTCGCGAAACCCGCGGGGCGTTTCCGCCTTGGGCCGCGGCGCTTTTTTCTGCTTTTTGGCCATGGTCTGATCCTCGCCTTAATGGCGCGGGTGTTCCCTAACGAAGTGGCGCGATGGGGGCAAGGGTGCTTGTATGGTGTAGGAATATAGGGGCCCTGCCATCACACCCTGAGCTATTCTCAGCGCGTGAATAAATCCAATGAAGTCTATGCTTCGGGGTTATAGACCTTTGGCCTCAGTGGTTTGTCCGGGTCCAAGGACGGGATCGCCGAGAGCAGCGAGTGTGTATAATCATGCGTTGGGTTGGCAAAAAGCTGCCGGGTCGGGGCCTGCTCCATGATCTTGCCGTGGTACATGACGGCCACGTAGTCGCAGACATGGGCGACCACGCTAAGATCGTGACTGATGAATAGGATTGTCAGGTCCAGGTCCCGCTGCAGCTGTTTCAGCAGATTTAAGATATCAGCCTGGATCGACACATCCAGGGCGGCAACAGCCTCATCCGCCACAACGAATTTCGGCCCGCAGACCAGGGCGCGGGCGATTGAAATGCGCTGGCGTTGTCCGCCGGAAAACGCATGCGTGAAACGGCGGAGGTGTTCCAGGTTCAACCGGCATTTCGCGGCGATTTCGCGAACCCGCTCATCAGTTTCCTCGCGAGATGAGGTCAGCTGCATGACCTCCAAGGGCTCGGCTATGATATCCCGCACCGTCATACGAGGGGATAGGGCTGCGTATGGGTCCTGGAAGATCAACTGAGCGCGGGTACGATAATCCCGCATTTTATCCTTGGGCAGATCGCCTACATCATAATCAACCTGCCCGTCATTGTAGCGCACAGAACCATGCGTGATCGGCGCCGCCCTTAAGATGGCGCGGCCCAGGGTGGTTTTGCCGGACCCGGACTCGCCGACCAGGCCGAAGAAGCTGCCTTTTTCGATCTGCAGGCTGACTTCGTCGACCGCTTTCAGAACCGGGGGTTTGCCGAACAGCTTCCGCCCCAGCGGGTAATGAGTCGAGACATTGTCGATTGTGATTAAGGGAGCGGTCATGTCTGCCCCATTCCGCCCGGGACATCTTCCGGGAATAGGGCGGCGAAATGACCGGGCGAGACCTCGGTCATCGGCGGCACTTCGGTTTCATATCGCGAGCCCGGTTGTAGCTGAGAATTCCGCGTGTGGAAGACGCAGCCCGACGGGCGTTCGAGCGGGCTAGGGATATCACCGGGGATCGGGGTCAGTGGCGCGTCCAGATCGTCCAGTTTCGGCAGCGCGTTGATCAGGCCCTGAGTATAAGCGTGGGCCGGGTTGCGGATTACGTCACGCACCGGGCCGGTTTCCAGGATACGGCCCAGATACATAACCGCCACCCGGTCGGCGGTTTGAGCGATGACGCCCAGGTCGTGGGTGATGAACAGGATCCCCATGCCGAACTCCGCGACCAGCCCCTTCATCAGCTCCAAAACCTGCGCCTGGATCGTCACATCCAGTGCTGTTGTCGGCTCGTCCGCGATCAGCAGCTTTGGATTGGTCGATAAGGCTGTCGCGATCATCGCGCGCTGGCGCATCCCGCCGGAAAGCTCGAACGCATATTGGTCGATGCGCTCGTCCGGATCTTTGATGCCGACGCGGTCCAGCATTTCGATGGAATGCTTCCGCGCTTGGCGTTTGTTCATGTCAGTATGCAGAAGCAATTGCTCGACCATCTGGTCGCCGATGGTGATGGCTGGCGCGAAGGAGGCCATCGGTTCCTGGAAGATCATGCTGACTGCGCCACCGCGCACCTGGATCATGTCCTTTTCGCGCTTCAGCGAAAGGACCTCCAAGGATGGCTCCCCCGGCACGTTCAAGGTAATGCGACTGGCAGGATCATAGACCGTGTTGCCGCTGTTCAACTGCATGATCGATTTGGCGGTCACCGACTTGCCCGAGCCGGACTCGCCGACCAGTCCCAAAACTTCGCCTGGGGCGATGTCGAAGCTGACATTCTCGACGGCAATGATCAGACCTTCATCGGTCTTGAACCGGATGGTTAGATCACGGATGGAGATAAGATATTGAGTCATCGCTTGTCCGAGTATGGATCGGCCGCGTCGCGCAGCCCATCGCCGACAAAGACGAAGGCCAGGACAAGGGCGATGAAGAAGAGGACGGGGATCGCTTCCCATTGATAATTACGCAGCACGTCGGTTTCCGTGACCGAATACATCAGCGCGCCAAGCGAGTTCACGGGGTCCTTCAAGCCAAGGCCAATGAAGGACAACGCTGTTTCGGAACGCACCATATAGGGGAAGCTGATCATCAGATCGACGATGATGTAAGACGTGAACGACGGCAGCAGATGGCGCCGGATGATGTGGCCGGAAGAGGCTCCACAAAGCTCCGCCGCCAGCACATATTCCTGCGATCTTTCGGCCAAAAGGTGCGTGCGGATGCGCCTGGCCAGGGTCGGCCAACCGATGAAGCCCAGGATCAACGATATGACGAAGAACCGGGTTTCCGAAGACCATTCCGGCGGGGTAAACGCCGCCAATGCCATGAACAACGGTATCGGCGGAACCGTTCGAATAGCGTCCGTGATCATCTGTAGTATGGAGTCAATCCAGCCACCGAAATAGCCGGCGACCCCTCCTATGATCAGGGCAAGGACAAAGGCGATTAGCACGCCCATGGTGCCTACGGCCATTGACGTCCATATGGCGTGGAACGTTCGGCTGAAGACGTCCTTGCCTTCGCCGTCCGTGCCGAACAGGTGGATCTTGCCGCCGTCCAAACCGAAGAGGTGAGTGGTGAACGTCAAAGCTTTGAAGCGGCCGTCCAGGGTGTCTCCCGGTAGGTCCCAGGACCAGTCGATAAAGCTGTACTCCCAGCCTTGAACGAAGAAATCGACATACAGCCGCTCATCCTCGTTCACTACGGGCTTACGGCGTAACGTCGCCATATCCAGTTCCATGGTGACGCCGTGCAGGAAGGGCGTCCAGGAACAGCCGTTCTTGTCACAGAACATTGGGATCTGCGGGGCACCATTCAGGTACTCCTTGTCCCGGCCTGCGATGGTTGGGTCGTAGGGCGAGATAAAGGGCGCGAAGAACCCGCAAAGGATGATTATGCCAAGGAACCAGGCTGCGATCATCGCCGTGCGGTTCTTGCGGAACCGGGCCCAGATCAGCTGGCCTTGGGAAGCTGTAAAATAAGCCTCTTTGGCGGCGTTGGCGTCGAGGGTCTTGGCCATGATCAGCTGCCCCTCTTTGCCGTTCGTGAAGGCGCGGAATCCCCCAGCTGGGGATGGGCAAGTAGAAACGTTGTGCTAGGCAAATTTATAGTGGCCACATCCCCTACAGCCATAACTTTGCGCGAGCTTAGACAAATTCGCCCTTCCGTGGGACCGTTGGGCGCGGACCGGCGCCATTGCGCGGCTTGATTTCGGACCGGGCGAGCAAAGGGGCAAGACATTCTCATCTCCCCTACCCCAACAGTCCGCGGCGTACGCGCGGGTCGATCAGGGCCAGCGCGATGTCCGTGATGAAGTTCAGGAACACGATGCTTGCGGTCAGCAGGAAGATGATCGCTCCGGCAAGTTGCTGATCATTCGACCGAGCCAAGGCCTCGATCAGAAGTGCGCCAGATTCAGTCAGCACCAGCAAAAGCGCAATCACCGGTAGCTCGTTGAAAATCCGATTCAGGTCGAACCCCAGCGAGTTAATCACCGGTCCCATGGCGTGGCGGGCTGGGTACTTCCATAGAAGCTTGGTCCCTGTGATGCCGCGCGCCGCAGCCGCGGTGACGTAGAGCTTGCCGATTTCATCCAGCATCAACGCCCGCACGGTCTGCAGCGCAAAGGCGGTCGCGGACCAGCCCAGCAGGAAGATCGGCAACCATGCCCGGGACATAAAGTCCACGAACTTGTCCCAACTCCATGGAGCGTCCCGGTACTCAGGCGAGAAAATTCCGACTAATAGCGTGTCCGTGAAATGTAGCCAAAGCATCAGCACCACAAGGGCGAGCAGAAAGTTTGGCACTGCCAGGCCCAGGTAAGAAACAAACCGCAGTGAATTGTTGAAGAAGGCGTTGTTCGAAGCTGCGGCGTAGATCCCGACGGGCACGGCGACGGCATAAGCAACCAGCAGCGCGGTCATCGCTATGCCGAGAGAGATCCAGAACTTGTCTTTCAAGAGATCGTTGATCGAAACCCGCAAAATGCAGCTTTCGCCGAAGTCGCCTTTCATGAAGACGTTGCCCATCCAGGTCGCCCAGCGCGTAAGAAAGGGCTTGTCCAGCCCTAGACGTATCCGTTCCGCCTGAACATCGGCTTCGGTGATCTGCTGGCCAGAGGTGACCTTGAACGCCACGTAGCGTTCAGCGCAATCGGCCGGGACAAATTCCATCAGGCTGAAGACGATCAAAGAGACCATCATCAGCGTCAGGACCGCCATAAAGGCACGTGTCAGCGCAAACTGCAGGAACCGCACGAGTTGTCCCCTCACCGAAAACCCCGGGCCAAGGTTTGCCTCAGCCCGGGGTGATGTCAATTCACCATTCGCAGGTGCGAAAGATTATTCGTCCAACCACCACTGCGTCGCGCGGTACGGGTATGTGCGGTAGTACTCGTAGCTGTGCGTTTTAAACTCGGTGAAGTTCTGCAACTTGTTGTGGTGGATCATCGGCGCCGGTGCGTTAACAGTGCCAATGAACAGCAGGTTTTCGGTCATGTTCTTGACCAGACGGTTGCCCAGATCAGCAAATTCCTGGCTGTTCTGATCCGCGGCCTGGAAGGCTTCGATGTCAGCCGAAAGCTCTTTCACATAAGCTGGCGGCTCGACACCTTCCGAACCGTTCGAGTCCATCCATTTGGACCACTCCATGCCCGTACGGACCCCGAAGTAGTTTTCAAACGGAGGGAACCACAGTTCGGCGTTGCCCAGAACGATGGCAAGTGGCTGCGATTTCCGCCAGATCATAACGTCCAACTTGTTCGCAGATTGAGCCGACCGATATTCATCCGGCGTCACTTCCTTGACCTGGGTTTTCACGCCCACATCCGCCCAGTTCTGGCCGACGAATTCAACGATCGCCTGTGACGCACCTTGGGTGGCGAATTGCAGGTTCAGCGTGATCGGGTTGCCGTTCGGCAGCTCGCGGAAACCGTCACCATCTTTGTCGACCATGCCGATTTCATCCAGTAGCGATTTCGCCTGGTCCGGATTATAGTCGGCCATATGGGTCAGCCAGGATTGGTCGATGAATTCCGGCAGAGGCGAGAAGCCAACATATTGCCGGGGCTCACCCAAGCCGAAGAATACGGTCTCGTTCATTTCGGCCCGGTTCATGGCAAGCGACATGGCTTGACGGAACTTCAGATCGCCAAAGACCTTGCGCTTTTCCGGATCTTCCGAGGTCACGTTGAATGCGAAGACACCCATGGTGACTTCCGGGCGGAGATCGACCTTGTAGCCGCCCTTTTCCTGGTTCTCCAACATCGTCGGAGCATCCGGCAGCTGTAGCGACTGGGACTTATAGTCAACCTCACCAGACGTGATCTTCAGGATCCGAACCTGGTTTTCGTTGATATAGACCTCGTCCTGACGGCTGATATAGGGCAACTGGTTCCCGGCCGTGTCCACTTGGTGGAAGTACGGGTTGGCGACTAGCTTCCGGCCTTCGGTCGTATCGTTGATGTAGATGTGGCTTTCCAAGGTCGGCTGGGTTGCATAGGGCAACGTTGCCGCCTTGGCCGCATCGCGCAGCATTGGCGACGGCGTATCCGTCCAGTCCGACTGGCCGTGGTAGAAGTTCACGACCTCATAGCCGGACTCAAATCCCAGCTTTTTCGCCTCGGCATCCGCGTCAGCGTTGTGCTTCGGATGATACTTCCCCAGGAAGTGCACTGGCTGGAACGGTTGCGCGAAGTGCGTCGCGAAGTGCGACAGGAAGCCCGGCTTCGGCGCCGCCATTTCGAAGCGGACCTCTTGGTCATTGACGACGACGACGGTCATCTTCTCGCCGCCGGCCAACAGATAGTCCTTTGGCTTTTCGATGACATTGGTGTCGAAGTTCAGATCATCATACCAGAAGGCAACGTCAGCAGCCGTGAACGGTGCACCGTCTGACCACTTGTGGCCTTTGCGCAGATAGAAGGTCAGGTGCGTAAAGTCGTCATTCCACTTCCAGCCTTTGGCGATGTTCGGCACGATGGTCTGCAGATCATCCGAAAAACGCACAAAGTTAACGTGACGAACTGATAGGAAGTCCGACGTACCGGCTTCCGTAGCGTTCGACAGAACGTCCAACTGACCACCGTATTTACCGACCGAGGCGTAAGGTACGACCACCAGCGGCTCTTCCGGCAGGCGATCCGCCAAAGCCGGCAGATCGGGGTTGCCCTGAATCTCTCCGTTCAGCGCGCCGATGTCGGGGTTTTCCTGGAATGTCAAGGTGCAGCTTCCCGCGGCCTGGAACTCGGCCAGTTCAAACTGCTGCGGGAAGGCGCCCGACAAGCCTTGGTCTTCCGCGACCGTGATGGCCGGGCAGTCGGCTGCATGGGCGGACCCAGTAAAGCCCGGGGCGACAGGCGCCATTGCCGCGATGGCAAGGGCCGAGGCACCGGATAAGATAAGATTTCGCATGATATTCCCTCTCCTGACGAACGAGCGGTGGATTTGAAGCATCCTCCCCCCGAGAACGCCGAACGTCTAATCGCGACATGTGACAGTTTTGTCGCGATCGCTGACCTGACCATCGCAGGAAAAATTGGTCAACGATTCGCTTCATAGGAGAGAGAGCGAAATTTGAAGTCTTCAATGCGCAGGTGGATCGAGGCCGCACACGTAAATTTGCGGATTGAACACCTCGCGACTTACGCCGACGCCTCGGCAAAAAGTCAGACTTTTGGGCGTCGGCCCAGATGCGGTTCCCGCTCGGACAACGATTCGCCTTTAGGCATTGCGATCCGTCGATGAGAGCCAAATGGACTTCAGTTTTTCATGCTTCGATGCTGAAGGCTGAATAGTCTCCCGTCACTTTAACACTCAGCTACAAACCAATGACGCGTGCTAGTGATCCGGCGGGCTCTAGACCATCACTTCCCCACCATATCGAAGCTGGTTGTGTGCGGCCTTTTTGAGATGACGCCCTAGTCGAAATCGAATCGACCGCCTACCTGCGGGCGGCGCATCGGCCTCATAACGTAGCTGTATGAATTTTTGCATTAGACGCGCATCCAGGGAATTGTAATCAGGCTGTCCTACCCCCGACATAGACGTCATCGACCCCAATCGCTTCGACGCGCTGATATCCCTTAGACATCATCAACTCAGGCACCTCGGTATCGGACGTATTATTCTCGATCGTCCAGGCGCGAATGTCGTACTTGTCGAATGGAAAGGATGACAGCACTGACATCTCTCCGCCTTCCACATCCAAAGATATGTAATCAATCTGGCTGAACTCCGCGTGATCCAAGATTTGTTCTAGCGTCTGGGTCTTCACCTTGATCAATTCGCCCTTGTGTCTCGGATCGGACTCGACTTGGTTCCGAAGACCCTCATCATAGCTGGCTGTGAGGCCGGACATCTGGCTGAAACCTTCTTGAACTTCCAGAAACTCCGCCTCGCCTTCTTGATCGGCCAGAGCCACTTGCAGACAGGTCGCCTTTCGGGTTGATGCCGCCCTTTCGAAAAATGTAGGAGATGGTTCGATCACAATCCCCGACCATCCGCGCATCATTTCAAAGAACAAGCAGTTCGAACCGGTGACGCCGTCATAGCCGCCGATTTCGACAAAGACACCTTCGCGTTTGCCTTTGAAAATCCGCTCGTCCAGGTATGCGTCCTGGCCAGCCTGACTGAAGTAGCTGGTACGTTGGCCAAGCGCCCTTTCGCAGGACCAGATCCGTTCATTGATTGCACCACGTGCACGAACCTGCCGGACATTTGGAAGGATCTCTCGCAAATGGCGATGGGCATCCGCCAGTTGCTTTTGGCCGCCATTTAAAAGTGTCTTCGCCCGTTCGTATTTGGCCTGAAGGTCACTGGCATCCATTGCGCCGGGCTATCCCAAAGCCGCTTTGACCTGCCCGCCGGCCTTTCCGAAATCCATACGTCCGGCATATCCGGCCTTCAAAGCGCCCATCACCTTGCCCATGTCGCGGATCGTACTGGCACCTGTGTCTTCGATTACCTTCGAAATCGCGGCATTAACTTCATCATCAGACATTTGCTTCGGCAGGAACTCACGGATCACGCACTGTTCGGCGCGTTCCTGTTCCGCCAACTCCATGCGCCCCGCCTCATCGTAAGCTTTGGCCGAATCCTCCCGCTGTTTCACCATCTTGGCCAAGAGCGACATTATCTCGGAGTCCGACATAGGATCCGATCCGCTGGATCGCTTGGCGATGTCCTGATCCTTCAGTGCGGCTGACATCAGCCGCAGCGTCGAAAGTCGGACCGAGTCCTTGGCACGCATGGCGTCTTTCAAGGCATCGGTAATCCGGTCACGCATATGAAACCCACCCTGTAACGCCGCCTCCGTGCGGCCTGGGGCGCGGACCCTAGCACGACAAACTTGCGCCCGGCAACAACGTAGATTGTTGCTAACTTATTGATTTATAAACACTTATTAAATTTCATTCATCGCTTGACCGTCAGAGGCCTCAAGCATAATTTGCGCCGGGTCACGGGTGCGGCTGGACTGCATTGGCGGGCCATCGGTTCCGCCAGTACTTCGAAAGGTGCACCAGGAAATGAGCTTAAGCCCCGAAACTCAATCGAACTTTCTGGTGCAGCCAGACACACCGACGGCCTGTTTGGCGCTGGCGGACGGGACACTGATCTGGGGCATGGGATTCGGTGCCACCGGGACCACGGTGGGCGAGCTTTGCTTCAACACCGCGATGACAGGATATCAGGAGATTATGACAGACCCGTCTTATGCCGGGCAGATCGTGACCTTCACCTTCCCGCATATCGGTAACGTTGGTGCCAATGCCCAGGATGAGGAAACGGGCGATCCCGTCGCCCGCGCGATGGTGGTGAAATGGGATGTGACCGAGCCCTCGAACTGGCGTGCCACGGAACATCTTTCGGCCTGGCTTTCGAAACGGGGCCGCATTGGAATTTCGGGAATCGACACTCGACGGTTAACCCGGCTGATCCGCGACCAGGGGATGCCGCATGTGGCCATTGGCCATGCTGCTGACGGAGTGATTGACACGGATGCCCTGGTTGCCGCGGCACAAGGGTTTGCCCCAATCGACGGGCGCGACATGGCGATCGAAGTCACCTGCACCCAGTCCTATCGTTGGGATGAAATGCGTTGGGCTTGGCCCGACGGCTTTGCCCGGCAGGAAAGCCCCCGCCACAAGGTAGTCGCCGTGGATTTCGGTGCGAAGCGGACGATCCTGCGCTGCCTTGCCTCGTCCGGCTGCGATGTCACGGTCGTGCCCGCGACCGCGACGGCTGAAGACGTCTTGGCCCAAAGCCCGGACGGAGTTTTCCTATCGAATGGACCAGGTGATCCGGCAGCTACCGGAGAGTACGCCGTGCCGATGATCCAGGGCGTGATCGCGGCAGGTAAGCCCGTGTTCGGCATTTGCCTAGGCCACCAGATGCTGGCGCTGGCCTTGGGCGCACAGACGAAGAAGATGTCCACCGGACATCACGGGGCCAACCACCCTGTGAAGGATCTAGAGACCGGCAAGGTAGAGATCACCTCTATGAACCATGGATTCACAGTGGATGCCGATACACTTCCAGAAGGGGTGATCGAGACGCATGTCTCTTTATTTGATGGCACGAATTGCGGGCTGCGGGTGACGGACAAGCCGATCTTCAGCGTGCAGTACCACCCCGAAGCGTCACCTGGTCCCCAGGACAGTTTCTACCTGTTCGACCGTTTCGTCGCGGCGATGGAGGCCTAAGGTGCGGCTCTCCGCATGCGTTGTTGTGGCTGTTGTGTTGCCGCAGATTGCTAATGCCGGCGACGTCTTCATCGGCGATTGGAATGGCTTGGTGCCCCACTCGATGGAGATCCTCAGCGAAGACCGGCTGAAAATCTGCCGAGAGGATCTACAACTGCAGTGTCAGTTCCCAGTTCCATACAGCAGGGACGGCAATACGATCGTGGTTGAGAAATTCACTGATGGCCTGCGCTGGACCTACACACCTCGGTCAGATGGTGGCTATGACGCCACTTACGATCGATGGAACGGCAAGGACGGCTATGACACCTTGGCCACTGCGCGGCTGACCCCGCGATAGAACGTTCCATCCACTCATCACCGGCAGCAGACGCGCCCACCCTCTGGGTTTAGATTTGCGTTCCACCGAATGATGAGAGGGTAAATTCGGATCTCTGAAATTAGTTAAAATTTGAACTAAATTTGAAGCGCTAAAGAACAATTAACTGCCTGTTTTAAAATAGTTTTAACCAAATCCGAGAAAGCATTTCTCCGCCTGAATAACGAAGCGGAGGCAGATTTTGCGCTCGACGGCGGAACAAAAAACGCCACCGGTCTGGTCATGAGCATTCTGCCATTCAGCCTGCTGACAGGCGGCGACTTTCGGATCGAGGAAGACAGCTTCTCCGAGTTGATGCTAGCCAACGGGTGGGTTCGGCAAGACCACCTTACCGAAGCAAAAGCTATCGCGCCCAGGTCGGGGATCGCGCTGCCGGATGTTCTGATCGCCCGCGGTTGGGCCGATCCTGAACAGGTGGCCGCTGCCAAAGCCGATTGTATGAACCTCGGCTATGCGGATCTTCGCCGGGACCCGCCGGATCCGTCCGTTGCCCGGCCCGAGGATCTGGATCTTTGTCTTCGCTACCGGATTTTGCCTTGGCGCCGCGTTGGCAGCATCATGGCCTATGTCACGGCGGAACCGCTTCGCGCGCGCGAAGCGGTCGGTGCGTTGCAAAGCTTACACGGCATCGCATTCTTCCTGGTCGCCAGCCGACCTGCTGTGGATCAGGCGATGTTGGATCTTTTCGGATCGGAACTGGCGGATCGCGCTGTGCGTCGGACGCCAGCCCAGCTTTCGGTGCGAACACTCGGCGCCCAGCGCTATGGTTTGCTGGCGGTACTTGGCCTTGGCTTGTCAGTGGCTCTGGCTTCCGCAACGACGGCTTTGGCAGCCATCGGCTTTTTGTTGCTGCTGCTATGTACAGTGACAACGATTACCCGGCTCGCCGTTCTTTTGGTCAGTCGTAAACGCGTGCCCATACGGGCAACGCGCGAAGGCGCTGTGGTTCTGGCAGACCACCGGCCTTTGCCGAAGATCTCGCTTTTAGTGCCTCTCTATGACGAAGTTGCAATGATCGCGCCGCTGACAGAAAGCCTAAGGCGGCTGGACTATCCGCCAGAATGTCTGGATGTGAAGCTGCTGCTTGAGGCAAACGATCTAAAGACAATCCACGCCGCGCTGCAGATGGATTTGCCGCCTTGGATCACACCGATTATCCTGCCCGACGGCGCGCCGCGAACGAAACCGCGGGCCATGAATCTGGCATTGGATTTTTGCGATGGCGACGTCATCGGGATTTTCGATGCCGAGGACACGCCAGATCGTGACCAGTTGCGTGTCGTCGCGGAATATTTCCAATCGGCCCCGCCCGAGGTCGCCAGCGTCCAGTGCCAGCTTACATTCTTCAATTCCCAGGAAAACTGGATCACCCGGTGTTTTCAGATCGAATATGCTATCTGGTTCGATGTTTTGCTGCGGGGCTGGGAACGGTTGGGGTTACCGGTCCCGCTGGGCGGCACATCTGTTTACTTCCGGGTTTCAGCGCTGCGGCGACTGGGCGGTTGGGATGCACATAACGTGACCGAGGATGCTGACCTTGGCATGCGCCTGGCGCGTTTCGGGTTGAAGACCGCCGTTGTGACCTCGACCACTCAGGAAGAGGCGAACTGCAAAATGCTGCCTTGGATCCGGCAAAGATCGCGATGGCTGAAAGGGTTTATGATGACCTGGCTCTGTCACATGCGTACACCGCGGACGTTGCTGCGAGAATTGGGTCCAGGCGGATTCTTCGGGTTTCAGGTGCTGTTTCTGGGCGGTGCGGCCAGTTATCTGGCCAT
This sequence comes from Pseudomonadota bacterium, assembly GCA_039028795.1. Lineage (GTDB taxonomy): Bacteria > Pseudomonadota > Alphaproteobacteria > Rhodobacterales > Rhodobacteraceae > Thermohalobaculum. Next base: position 43,553 of record JBCCHJ010000010.1, on the reverse strand, counting down.
GCCGCTATTTTGGGCATCGATTACGATGATGGTGATTACCGGGGACTCGGTTTACGGGCCGGCCATGCCGGACTGGGCGCTTGCGGCTTTGGCGTTTGTGTTGGTCCTGGGTCAGGCGGTGATGCTTAGTTCCGCCGTGCTGGCATTGCATCGCCGAGAGCAATTGGCACTGTTGGCCTGGGTACCAACCCTGGTAATCTACTGGACTGTCGGCGCCGCCGCAGCTTGGAAAGCGGTGATCGAGCTGGCATTCGCCCCTTATTATTGGGACAAGACAACCCACGGGATCAGCAAGGTCTCTGCACCCTCTGAAGGGTCACTCTAAATTGATTTGCACGTAATAGGTGTGGTCATTCCCCAGGGATGCATCATTCTAGTGCGAGATGTATCCCGAGGAGGAAACCACCATGACCGATGATATTTCCCTGACCCGAAGACAGGCCATTCTGGCAACCGGCGCCGCAACATTGGCTGCAGGCGCACCCGGATTGGTACAAGCCGCCGCAGATCTTCAAGGCCCGCTTCTGCCGCATACCTATCGGTTCAAGCTGGGCAAGTTCGAGGTCACCAGCATTTTGGACGGCACCTTTCAACTTGACGGGCCTCATCCGATTTTTGGTGAAAACACCACCGCCGAGGATGTCCAGGCTCTGGCGACGGCGAACCTGCTGCCGCCGACACGAATGGAGATCCCATTCACTCAAACCGTGGTCAACACTGGCGAAAAGATCATTCTGTTCGATACCGGCAACGCGCACGGTGCACGACCGAACACCGGTAAACTGAGCGCCCGCATGACGGCGGCAGGCATCCCGCCAGAGGCCGTCGACGTTGTGGCGATCACCCATTTCCACCCCGATCACATCGGCGGGATGATGGTCGATGGAAAGCCGCTCTACCCGAATGCCGAATACCGGCTGCCGACCGCGGAGTTCGATTTTTGGTCACCGGCCGACAAGGCCGAAAGCCGGATCGGCAAGCTCTACCAGGCGAATGTCGCGCCGAATGTGGACAAGGCGCAGATGATCAATCCGGGCGAGTCCATTGTCTCCGGCGTCGAGGCAGTGGACAGCTCAGGCCACACCCCTGGCCACACCTCGTATCACATCGAAAGCGAAGGCAAACGGCTGATCGTGCTGGGCGATGTCTGCAACCACTATGTAGTTTCGATGCAGCGCCCGGACTGGCACGTGAAGTTCGATATGGATAAAGAAGGCGCAGTCGCTGCGCGAAAGAAGATGTTGGGTATGATTGCCGCCGATAAGATTCCGTTTGTCGGCTATCACATGCCGCCACCGGCGGTCGGATTTGTCGAGACCATGGGCGATGGCTTCCGGTATGTACCAGCCAGCTACCAGCTGAATCTGTAGGTGGTATCGGGTGCGAGGGCTCTGCCCTCTCGCTCCCGAGGTATTTTTGGCAAGGTGAAGATGCGGAGCAGATCGCCAAGATCTTCTTCAGTGGGTTAGATTGGTCTTCTGCACTCCGGGACTTTCAAACACATTCGCAATGAACTGCGCGTCAGATCGTTGTAAATGCCATCGATCGGTCCTTCATAATCACCGCGTTCCTGCAAATGTGTTTGCAGGTTTCTAACGAAATCACTCCCGCCCAGTTCTGCCGCTTGATCCAAAGAAGCCATCGCTAGATCAAAATCCTCAAGCCCTGCGTGCACTGCACCGCGCAAGATATGGCCAAACGGATCATTTGGGGCGCGTCGGCTATACTCATCTGCATCAGTGAAAGCGGCTTTGAAGTTCCCAAGAGCGATATACGTGAAGCCCCTTTGTAGAACAGCCCAATCATTTTCCGGTGCAAGTTCGATAGAGCGTGTCCAGTCTCGTAGAGCATCTTCGTGCCGATCTGTAGATCCATAGGCTTGGGCGCGCATCCGAAGATACAATGTGTTTTCCGGTTCTTCTCCTAATACAAAACTCAGATCTTCGATCGCCTCATCAAACCGTTTCGCAGTGAAAAGCGCATGGGCTCTGAGGCTATGGGCTGCGCTGGTGCCCGGTACAATTTCGATCAGTGCTGTGTAGTCGCGAACGGCAGCATCGAAATTCTCCAAGCGAGTGTAGGCGCCGCCTCGGTCCAGAAGTGCGTGCAATCGATTGTGCCGGGTGCTGCTTTTAGACCCAAGGACGGCTGTGCATTGCTTGATGGTTTGCTCGTGCGAGCTTCCTGCACACATCGCATGGCCTTCGTGTGCATGTACGGGCAGCGGCCAAACCAGAAAACAGATCAGTCGTAATTTTCGCTTGAGCATCGATACAATTCCGGGTTGCTAAAATTCAGCCTAATGAAAACGCCTCCTCGAAGAAAATTTTACACTGCGACGACCCCAATGGAGTCGAGTTCCGTCGCCAGGTGTGGGGGCAGGTTGATGGCTTTTCGGCCCTGGTTCTTAAGATCAGGCGGTGCATCCTCGGCCGTTAGATAACGCCATCCCTGGAACGGCCGTTTGAACCGGGTCTGGACCAGGATGACCTCTGGCTTCAAGATGATATTGCAGCGCCGGATGCCGTCATCGCCAGTCGTTTCCTGCAAGTTCTCGATCAATTGGCGGTGCGTGACATAGCCCTTTGTTACCCAGTACAGCGAGCCACCGTCCAGCAATTCGTCTGCCCGTTTGGGCCTCATCCGGGTCGTGTGTCGTGGTCTTGGGTCTTCACCCGAGGCACGGCGCTGTTCCATCCGATGTGCGATCCAGGCCTTGTGATCTTCGACCGACTCCGCCCCGACGCAGAGCTTGATCAGATTGAGCCCGCTCATGATCCTAATCCTAGCACATCCAGCATCGAGTATTCACCGGGCTTTTGGTCCTGGCCCCACAGTGCTGCTTTGATCGCACCGCGGGCGAACAGCATCCGGTCGGTCGCGATATGGCGAAGGATCAAGCGTTCGCCTTGTCCTGCGAAGATGACGTCATGTTCGCCGACAACGTCGCCGCCGCGCAGTGCCGCGAACCCGATATCTCCGCGTTTACGTGCTCCAGTGATGCCGTCGCGGCCACGATCCGAAGCATCGGCTAACTCAACCCCGCGGCCGTCGGCGGCCGCCTCGCCCAGCATCAGGGCAGTGCCCGAGGGCGCATCGACCTTGTGGTGATGATGGGCTTCGACGACTTCTATATCGAAATCGGCGTCTAGGGCAGCGGCGACCTGCTTGGTCAGAACCGTTAGAAGATTGACACCCAATGACATGTTCCCGGCGCGGACCAGAACGGCGTGGTGTGCAGCGTGGGAAAACCGTTCCAGATGGTGGTCTTCGAACCCTGTGGTACCGATGACGTGGGTCAGACGCGCCTGAGCTGCCAGATCGGCATGCTCGACCGTCGCATCAGGCAAGGTGAAGTCGAGAATCGCGCGGGATTTCGCGAAAACCTCCAGCGGATCGTCGGTCACGGTGATCCCGCGGGCGGTGCCGCCCATGGCTGTGCCGATATCCTGACCAATCCAGTCGTGCCCCGATCTTTCCGTAACGCCGCTGAGCACACAATCATCCCGTTCATCCACGGCGCGGATCAGCATCTGGCCCATTCGGCCAGATGAACCAACCACGCCTATGGCGACAGGATCGGTCATATATTGTCCCCCTTGGAAGTCTCACCCCTTGATATAGGGTGATTGGTCAGAGGCCAAGTATTCTGCGGTGCCCGTGCTTGACATTTTGCGCGCCGCCGGGCCATCAGCGCCGAAACACCAGACGGAGGACCCCAGATGCGCGCATTTACCTTTCCAGGCCAGGGCGCTCAGGCCATCGGAATGGGCAAGGATTTGGCGGACGCCTATCCCGCCGCCGCCGCGATTTTCCAGGAAGTCGACGATGCGCTGGGCGAAAAGCTGTCCGCGCTGATCTGGGACGGAGACCAGGACGACCTGACTTTGACGGCGAATGCGCAACCGGCCCTGATGGCGACTTCATTGGCGGCCATGCGTGCATTGGAGGCAGAAGGCGTGCCGGTAACGGCTGCGGCGTTCGTCGCTGGTCATTCTTTGGGCGAATATTCTGCGCTGGCGGCGGCTGGGGCCTTGTCGGTTGCAGACACTGCCCGCCTGCTGCGCCTACGCGGGCAGGCGATGCAAGAGGCGACGCCGGTCGGTACAGGCGCCATGGCAGCTTTGCTGGGCTTGGATTTCGCGGCAGCAGCCGAGGTCGCACAGGAAGCAGCCCAGGGCGAGGTGTGCCAAGCCGCAAACGACAATGATCCTGGTCAGGTGGTCGTTTCGGGCCACAAATCGGCGGTGGAACGGGCTGTCGAATTTGCTAAGGAAAAGGGTGCCAAGCGCGCGCTGCTGCTGCCGGTATCTGCGCCTTTCCACTGTGCTCTGATGCAGCCTGCGGCGGACCGTATGGCCGCGGCCCTGGCTGAGGCTGAGATTGCTGCGCCTGCCGTGCCCCTGGTGGCCAATGTGAGCGCCGAGGCAGTTTCGAACCCAGATGAGATCCGGGAATTGTTGATACAGCAGGTCACCGGCACAGTGCGCTGGCGCGAAAGTGTCGGCTGGATGGCGGCTCAGGGCGTGACAGAGCTTTGCGAGATCGGTGCAGGCAAAGCACTGTCCGGCATGGCGCGCCGTGTCGATCGGTCCTTGGCCGCCGTAGCGGTGAATGGGCCAGAGGATGTGAAGAAGCTGGCAGAGGCTGTGGCGGGATAGGCTTAAGGCCGGGCCACTGCGCGATCCCTTGAGAGGCTGCGCTGGCTTGCCCATCATAAAGGCCCATCCGCCGGCGCACAGCGGCCCTGAGATCAGCGCCCAGAGAGGGAGAAACTGAGATGTTCGATTTGACTGAAAAACGGGCCCTGGTGACCGGCGCCTCGGGCGGTATTGGTGCCGCCATCGCCCGATCATTGCACGCGTCTGGCGCGACTGTTGCCCTGCACGGCACGCGGGTTGATCCACTGAATGCACTTGCAGAGGAACTTGGTGAGAGGGCTCATGTGACACCGGCAAATCTGGGCGACGCCGGTGCCGTGGAGGCTTTGCCGAAGGCCGCGGTTGATGCAATGGGAGGGATCGATATTCTGGTCAACAACGCTGGGATCACGCGCGATAACTTGTTCATGCGCATGAGCGAGGAAGAATGGGATCAGGTCCTGTCGGTGAACCTGACCGCAGCCTTCCGTTTATCCAAGGCGGTTCTGCGCGGCATGATGAAGGCGCGCTGGGGGCGGATCATCGGGATCACCTCGGTCGTCGGCGTTACCGGCAATCCGGGCCAGGGCAACTATGCTGCGGCCAAGGCCGGAATGATCGGAATGTCGAAATCGCTGGCATCCGAGGTCGCCTCGCGTGGGGTTACGGTCAATTGCGTCGCGCCTGGATTCATCGAAACAGCGATGACCGATAAGCTGAATGATGAGCAAAAAGAGAAGATCCTGGGTGTGATTCCTGCGGGCCGAATGGGCACTTCAGAGGAAATCGCCGCAGCGACGTTGTTCCTGGCCTCGCCCGAGGCGGCTTATGTCACCGGACAAACGATCCATGTGAACGGCGGCATGGCAATGATCTGATACCGCGCGCAATTTGCGTTCATGTCCAGAAAATGGTCATGATGGCTAACCTCGCAATCAAGGGAGGTGGTTATGTGGGCGCGGATTGCAACTGGCGCAGCGGCGCTGGGTCTCTATGGATGGCGGGTTGAAGATCCGAAAGGATCCTACGCAGCCTTCTTCGATTTCTCCGATTGGGTTACCAGCTTTGTTTTGGCCGATGAGGGCCTATGGGGCTACGTGCGCAACATGGTCAATCTGGTGCTGATCGACCAAGCAGATGGCTTCCTTCTGGGCATGGCGTTCTTTGCGCTGCTGTCCATTTTGTTCTGGCCCTTCAAGGCATGTGGGCGCTGGTGTTTAAATGCTGTGCGCGGAGATGGTCGACATCGCCACGAAGATCCCGAAAAACCGAGTCAACGGCATGAAAAACAGCGAGCTATTGTCGAGATGAATTCTGAAGAGTTCTATAGCAGAAGAAGCCGCTAAACCCCGCCTGGACGCTGCGTGATTGCCTAAAAATCTCAGTTTGCGTTTTGTGGAAGTTGTTGATAGGGGGTGCGCGGACTTGCCCTGAGCGGCTGATGTGCCTATGTGCACGCCCATTCAGCCCAGCCGGGTGAACGGAATCCTAGCGGTGACGTCGCCGCAGAAAAAGAGGTATAGGCATGAGCGAGATCGCTGATCGGGTCAAAAAAATCGTGGTCGAGCACCTTGGCGTTGACGCAGAAAAGGTGACGGATAGCGCATCTTTCATTGATGATCTGGGTGCGGACAGTTTGGACACCGTAGAATTGGTTATGGCCTTTGAAGAGGAATTCGGCATTGAAATTCCGGACGATGCCGCAGAAACGATTCAAACCTTTGGGGATGCGGTGAAGTTTATCTCGGAATCGGACGCCTAAGTCCTGATAGAACCCTTAAGTTTACAGTGCGCGGCGTCAGGGCAGATCCCAGGACGCCGCGTTTTCGTTTGATAGCGCTAATTTTTTCCCGTTATAACCAGCCTTTAAAGCGATAGACCGACCGAGGATAATAAATGCGCCGCGTTGTTGTGACTGGGCTTGGATTGGTTTCACCTCTGGCCTGCGGGGTCGAGGAAAGCTGGCAGCGCGTGATCGCGGGCGAATCCGGCGCCGGACCGGTCACTTTGTTCGAAGCCGATCATCTGCCCGCTCGTATTGCCTGTGAAATTCCCAGAGGCGACGGATCGAACGGGTCCTACAACGCTGAAGATTGGGTTTCGGCAAAAGACCAACGCAAAATCGATCGGTTCATCACCTATGCGCTGACGGCGGCTGAACAGGCCGTGAGTGATGCGAACTGGCGTCCGGATGACCACGAAGAACAGAACCGCACCGGCGTTTTGATCGGCTCGGGAATCGGTGGGATCGAAACGATTGCAGATACTGCAGTCACGTTGAAAGAACGGGGTCACAGACGGGTGTCACCGTTCTTTATTCCTGGCGCTTTGATCAATCTCTGCTCTGGCCAGGTCTCGATCAAATATGGGTTCCGCGGACCCAATCACGCGGTTGTGACGGCGTGCTCTTCCGGAGCACATGCCGTCGGGGATGCCGCGCGCATGATTGCGTTGGGCGATGCTGATGTGATGTTGGCAGGTGGAGCGGAGAGCCCGGTTTGCGAGATTTCCCTGGCTGGATTTGCGGCGTGCAAGGCGCTCTCTACCGGGTTTAATGACACGCCCGAGAAAGCTTCGCGACCTTATGACAAGGACCGCGATGGCTTCGTGATGGGCGAAGGCGCAGGTATCGTTGTTCTGGAAGAGCTGGATCATGCCCGTGCACGCGGTGCGAAGATTTACGCTGAATGGCTGGGCTATGGTCTGTCTGGCGATGCCTATCACATAACCTCTCCTGCGCCGGATGGCGACGGCGGATACCGGTCTATGTCGGCGGCATTGCGCAGCGCAGGACTTGATGCGAATGCGCTGGATTATGTGAACGCCCACGGAACTTCTACGCCGGTCGGCGATGAGATCGAATTGCGCGCTGTCGAGAAACTTCTGGACGGCAAAGCATCCGGTGTCACGATGAGCTCGACCAAATCTTCAACTGGGCACCTGCTGGGTGCGGCCGGGGCAATCGAGGCGATATTCTCAATTCTTGCGATCCGCGATCAGGTTGCCCCGCCAACTTTGAACCTGGAAGAGCCTTCGGTCGAAACCTCGATCGATTTGGCGCCGTTGGTAAAACGGGAGCGCGAGATTAAGGTGGCATTGTCCAACAGCTTTGGCTTTGGTGGCACGAACGCGTCGATCATCTTCGGGGCCGCACCAGAGCACTAGCTGAAACAACAGGGGCAGACGCTATGCGGAACATTGCTGCGAACGCTCTGACGATTATGATTGTTTGCGGTCTGGTTTTTCTAGCAGGTCTTGGTGTTGCGCGGCATCAACTCACTGCCGACGGCCCATCGTCCGAACCCGTTCGTGTCACCGTCGAAAGAGGTGCCCGGCTCGATGCGGTCGCTGAAAAGCTGAGCGAGTCCGGTGCTATCGGACAACCAATATTGTTTCGGCTGGCGGCCAGATATTCAGGCAAGGCAGATGAACTGAAATACGGTGAATACGAAATTCCCGCGGGCGCATCGATCGATCAGATCCTGGACCTGCTGTCGAAAGGCGGGAATATCAGATATCGCGTGACGGTGCCGGAAGGCATGACGGTATCCATGGCTGTCGAGCGTCTGATGGCAGAAGAACGCCTATCCGGAGACGTCACAGATATACCGCTGGAAGGATCGTTGTTTCCCGATAGCTGGGATTTTCAAACCGGTGATGACCGAGCAACGCTGATCCGCCGAATGCAGGAAAAGATGGAGACAGAATTGGATGCGGCTTGGGCGGACCGTGATCCGAATCTGCCGCTGAGGAGTAAGGAAGAGTTGCTGATCCTTGCCTCTATCGTCGAGAAAGAAACCAGGCCGAACGAGCACAAAAAAGTTGCCTCGGTTTTCATCAACCGGTTGCGCCGGGGCATGAAACTGCAGACCGACCCGACCGTGATCTATGGCATCACATTGGGACAAAGGCCTCTGGGCCGCGGGTTGCGGAGGTCAGAGCTGAACGCGAAGACGCCCTACAACACTTATGTCATAGAAGGACTGCCGCCCACGCCCATTGCGAATCCCGGGCGCGATTCGATCCGCGCAGTCGCGAATCCAGATACGACGGACTATTTGTTCTTTGTTGCGGATGGGACCGGGGGTCATGCGTTCGCCAGGACTCTGCCCGAGCACCAGAAAAATGTTGCCAAATGGCGAGAGATAGAACGTCAGCGCAAGGCCAAAGAGTAGTTCCTAAGGCTGAGCTGAATTTTTTAACCTTCTTCAGGTCAACCGTAAGTCATTGAGTTAGCTCTGTGAATCCATTCATTTCACCAAAGCCAGGCTGGCAACAAGCGGTCAAAAGTAAACAAAGAGTTAACTTAACCTATTGATATTAATACATTTTTCCGAAAAACTTATTGACTTGGCGCACGGTCAAAGGTATCACTTCAAGCACGCTACGAGAAGTGGCGGAAGATTGGTGCCCTCGCTTTGGGGCGCTGCACAGGCCAGCCGGGGGGCTGGCTTTTTTGTTGGATCTGCTGATCAGGATTGGCTGCTTGATCGCTGCGCACCCGGCTGCGTTTGGTCCGACATATCCGAAAGGCATGACCTGTGAGAACGACGACCAAAGAGGGTCGGCGGGGTGATGCGGATATTGCAACCGACTTCAGGCAAGTCATGCAATCCGCACGCAAACTGCTGGCCGATACATGTGTGCTTCTTGAACTTCAGATCGAGAAGCTGACCGATGCGAAAACCGATGTGGACGATCGCGTTCAGGCGCAGTCGCTGGAAGATCTGATTACGAAATTCCGTAAGTCTCTGACGCTTGCTTTGGACATCCGTGGCAAAGCGTTGGCAGCGGGCTTTTCGGACAAACCTGAACTGAACCTGGAGGCGGCACGTGCAGAAATCGAAAGCCGCCTCGCTCGCCTCGCTTCCTGAGTATCAGCGCCACGCGTTTCTGGACGAACTGTCCGATGAGACATTGGCAGCGATGCCTTTCCTGTGGGATCTTTGGGCGCACCCGATGCATCAGGTTGCGCCCGAGGGCGAATGGACCACCTGGGTTATCCTGGGTGGTCGCGGCGCAGGTAAGACCCGGGCAGGAGCCGAATGGATCCGGTCCCGGGTTGAGGGCGCCACACCTGATGCGCCGGGCGTATCCCGGCGCATTGCTTTGGTGGGCGAGACTTTGGACCAAGCCCGGTCAGTGATGGTGGAAGGGGACAGCGGATTGCTGGCCTGTTCTCCGCCGGATCGGCAGCCACGGTTTGTCGCGACGCAGAATAAACTGATCTGGCCAAACGGCGCCGAAGGTACCGTGATGTCGGCACAGAACTACGAGGCCATGCGTGGGCCGCAGTTCGATGCCATCTGGGCGGACGAGTTGGCGAAATGGCGGTATGCCAGGGATGCCTGGGACATGCTGCAATTCACGCTGCGTCTGGGCGATGACCCAAGGCAGGTTGTGACGACGACGCCACGGGACATCCACGTCTTACGCGAAGTTTTAGAAGACCCCGCAACGGTGATGTCCCACGCCGGAACCGAGGCGAATGCGCAAAACCTGGCGCCGGGCTTCGCAGAGCGATTGCGCGTCCGATATGCCGGAACATGGCTGGGCCGCCAGGAATTAGATGGCGAACTGATCGGTGAACGTGAGGGTGCGATGTGGACCCGCGCAATGATCGAGGATGGACGCAAGGCCGCGCCCGGTGATCTGACGCGCGTTGTCGTTGCGGTGGATCCGCCGGTCAGCACCGGCCATAATGCCGATGAATGCGGTATCATCGTCGCGGGCCTGAAAGTCGAAGGCCCGGTCGAGAAATGGCCGTGCTGGATTCTGGCAGATCGGTCCTGCCAGGGTAAGAGCCCACAAGCCTGGGCCGAGCGCGCCGCTGCTGCCTATGAAGAATTTGGTGCGGATCGCTTGGTGGCCGAGGTCAATCAAGGCGGCGATTTGGTAGAAAACGTGATGCGCCAGGTTGCGCCTTCGATTTCCTATCGTGCCGTGCATGCAAGGGTCGGCAAACGCCTGCGCGCCGAGCCGGTAGCGGCGCTTTATGAACAGGGCCGGGTGCATCACGCGGAGACGTTTCCGGAGTTAGAGGATCAGCTCTGCGCGTTCGAGCAAGACGGCTCGCGCAGAAGCCCAGACCGTCTGGACGCCTTGGTGTGGGCACTGACGGATCTGGTCGTAGACAAGCGACTTGATCGCCCACAAGTACGCAGCATTTGAATTCAAGCCGGGGCCTACCCCGGACCCCGGAAAACTTCCGGCGATATCAGGGATCAGTCCGCGTCAAAGTGGAACCGGCATATGTGGCTCAGCTTTCCACCGAGGCACACCCTTGGCCATTCTGGAGACAAGCATGGTATTCAATCTATTCCGGCGGTCGGCAGCGCCGGCCGAGGTGAAAGCGTCCGCGGCCGCGCCGGTGATGACCATTCATGGCACCGGGCGGGCTGCTTGGTCGCCACGGGATCAAGTCTCGTTGGCACGCCAGGGATATGAATACAATGCGATTGGCTTTCGCGCCGTACGTCTGGTTGCCGAAGCATCCGCCGCCATTCCGTTGAGCCTTTCGGAAAACGGTGCGCGACTGACCGAGCACCCGGTGATCCGACTGCTTTCGCAACCGAATCCCGGGCAAGACGGGCAGACCTTTCTGGAGGCGCTGTATGGCAACTTGCAGTTGACGGGCAATGCCTATGTGGAAGGCGCCTGTCATGACGCCATGGGCGTCCCGCGTGAGCTTCACAATCTGCGCCCAGACCGGATGCGTGTTGTGCCTGGGCCCGACGGCTGGCCGATGGCGTATGAATATTCGCTGGGAGCTAAGACCCACCGCTGGTCCATGGAGGGTGAGGTTCGTCCGATCCTACATCTGCGGGGGTATCACCCGCTGAACGATCACTACGGTCTCAGTCCGCTGGCAGCGGCGGCAACCGCGGTAGACATCCACAACGCGGCGGCCAACTGGTCCAAGGCTTTGCTGGACAATGCTGCGCGGCCGTCCGGCGCGATTGTGTTCGCTGGTAAGGACGGCCAGGGCACGCTGACGGAAGAGCAGTTCGAGCGACTAACCCGCGAGATCGAAGACAATCACGCAGGTGCACGGAACGCGGGACGACCGATGCTGCTGGAAGGTGGATTGGACTGGCGCCCGATGGGCTTTTCGCCTTCGGATATGGAGTTCCTAGAGACGAAAAATGCCGCCGCGCGGGAGATCGCACTGGCGGTCGGCGTGCCCCCGATGATTCTGGGTCTACCGGGCGACAATACTTACTCGAACTTCCAAGAAGCCAATCGTGCCTTCTATCGCCTGACGGTGCTGCCCTTGGTGAAAAAGACGGCAAGCGCACTTGGTACATGGTTGTCCGATGCACGAGGCCTGGATGTCCGGATCGAGGCAGATTTGGATGCGATCCCAGCCCTGTCTTCGGAGCGCGAAGCGTGGTGGAAACGGGTTACCGATGCAGGTTTCCTGACAGACGCCGAAAAGCGCACCCTGCTGGGCCTGCCGCCGTTGGTGGAACCTTGAGCGACCAGAGAGACGCCCCATAGGCGAGGCCGAACCTAAGAAATTTCACCGCGCTCTGCGGTCACTTTGCGATCTTGCGAGGACTTGATGACATTGCATATGCCGACCCCGGATCTGGGGCTTGAACGAAAGTACACTTCGCTGAGCTCGCTGACCGAGACCGGAGAGATTGGCCGGCTGAAGGGCTATGCTTCGCGGTTTGGAGAGCCCGATCAGGCAGGCGATGTGGTTGTTGAGGGCGCGTTCTCAGCGTCTCTTGATCGCCTGAAAGAAGCGGGACGTTCGGTAAAATTCCTCTGGCAGCACGACCCGGTGAAGCCGATTGGTGTCTGGCGCCAGGTCATGGAAAACAAGGTCGGCCTTTGGGTGTCGGGCGAGGTCCTGACAGACCTACAATTGGGCAACGAAGCGGCGCTTTTGATGCAGGCCGGTGCGATCGATGGCCTATCGATTGGGTACCGTGTCGTTCGGGCCGAGCCCAATCGGGAGACCGGCGGGCGGAACCTTTTGGAAGTAGATCTTTGGGAAGTTTCGCTGGTGACTTTCCCGTTACTGCCGACCGCCCGGGCCAAAGCTGGGACGGACGTGAAACCAACAGACGATATCGCTGCGGCGCTGGCCGAGGCGTTGGTGGGCTGAGTAGCTCGCCGCCACCCGGCGCAAGCTGCCTAATTCGGCAGCTGTCGACGCGCCAATACTCCACCCACATCACTTAACCGATACAGGACTGAAGCAATGAGTGAGATGGATCAGAACGCCGTGTCTGCCGAAGGCAAGTCGGCTGCAAAGGAATTTCTGTCGACCTTTAAGACATTTAAAGAAGACATGAGCAAAACAATTACCGATATGGGCACGCGGATCGAGGCAATCGATCGCAAAAGTGCTGACATTCGCCGCCCGGCGCTGGCCACCGCGGCCGAGGCTGAACTGCCCCACGTCAAAGCGTTTTCGGCCTATGTGCGCCGAGGCGACGAGGAAGGCCTGCGTTCGTTGAGCCTGGAAGGTAAGGGCCTGAACACCGCGGTTGATGCGGAAGGCGGGTACCTGGTTGATCCGCAGACTTCGGAATCGATCAATTCGGTTCTGCGGTCGGGTGCTTCGCTGCGGGCGCTTTCCAACGTCGTGCAAACCGAAGCCGGCACCTATGACGCCCTGATCGACTATAACGAGCTTGGCTTTGGGTGGCTTTCCGAGGCCGGCACTGTCTCTGAGACGGCTTCGCCTTTGATCGAGCGGGTGTCGATCCCACTGCATGAGCTTTCGGCAAGCCCGACTGCCTCGCAACGTCTGCTGGATGACAGTGCCTTCGATATCGAAGCGTGGCTGGCTGATCGTATTGCGGATCGTTTCCTGCGGGCAGAGACCGATGCTTTCGTCAATGGCGACGGCGTTAACAAGCCGATCGGGTTTCTGACCAAGCCCACGATCGACAATGACAGCTGGACTTGGGGCAACATTGGTTACGTGGTCACCGGTACGCCGGGTGATTTCGATGCCAACAACCCTGCAGACGCATTGGTTGACCTGGTCTACTCGCTGGGTGCTGAGTATCGTTCCGGTTCGGCGTTCATCATGAACTCGAAGACCGCTGGCGAGATCCGCAAGCTGAAGGATAACCAGGGCCGGTTCCTTTGGATGGAAGGCCTACAGGCCGAACAGCCTCCGCTGGTAGTTGGCTATCCGGTGCTGATCGTCGAAGAAATGCCTGACATCGCCACCGACAGCCACTCGATCGCCTTTGCGAACTTCCGCAAGGGCTACACCATCGCCGAGCGGCCGGACATGCGTATCCTGCGTGATCCTTATAGCAGCAAGCCGAACGTTGTCTTCTACGCAACCAAGCGTGTTGGTGGCGACGTGACTGACTTTGCCGCAATCAAGACGCTGAAGTTCGGCGCTTCCTAATCCCGAAATTTCAAGGGGCGCATTTATTCGCGCCAGACCCACCGCCCCCAAGCAGTGGGTATTTTTATGACGAAACCGGCCGGCGGTTCGTGCACCGCCGGCCACCTTATCCAGTCCTAAACGTCTGCGGCAGAGGTAACCCAAATGGTCGAAGTCTTGATCAGATCAGTCGGCCCCGGGCGGGACTTTGAAACACTTGCAGAATTCGCTTTGGCGCTGCCACCCAGCTTAGTCGCTGTGGACCAGAGGTGGATTGCTTTGGTGTCCTCGGAAAGTGAAGACCCCGGCGGCGCGGTTTTCCGGACGGCCTGTGACAGCACCCGCTTTGTTGAGGTGCGCGCAGCCCCTGGCGAAGGTTTTGATGACTTCCTGGATGCTGACGCAGATCCTTTAGCCGTCACGCCAGGTCAGGGGGCACTAATTCGGACAACTGCCGGAAACGCGATTACGGCTGAACTTGCCGAAACGTTGGTACACCTGAAATCGTTGCAGATCGTCGCCGAAAACGGTGCAGGATTGGCTGATGATGGTGCTGGCGCAATCCATGCTGTCGATCGGTGTTTGATCGAAGCCGATGGATCAGGCGCAGCAGCGACGCTGCGGGGATCCAACGCCTGCATCTCAAATTCTGTGGTCATACAGAATGGTGGCGGTGACGGCATAGCCTTGGCCAATGGCGCTGCAGCGAAGAGCTGTTCGATCGCAAAGCCACCCAAAGATGTGGCAGATGGCTTTGGCATCACCGGTTCAGGGTTACCTTTGCCAACGGTCGATGCCTGTTTTGCCTTTGGGTTCCGTCAGGCTTTTGATGAGACTATCCCAGCAGCTGATCGGCTGGTTTCTGATCAGACGAATTATCTGTCAGTTGCCGACAATTTGGCCGATCCCTATTGGATCAAAATCAGCTCGACCGTCGATTCGCTTAACACTGTACCCGGGCCATATAACGTACCGCTGCAGTGGACGGGAAATAATCTGAACTCTTTCGCACGGTTCCAATCATCGGTTGGCAAGACTGTCGATCCTGGCCAGACTATCGCATTCTCAGCGATTATTGCCCAACCAACAACATTGGTCAGTGCACTGTTGTTCACCTCGGCCATTGGAAGCCCAGAGCTTCGTGTGAACTGGACGACAACACCGCCGACCGTCAATTTGTTCGGGCAGAGCTCTGCCCTGATGACCACGAACGGCACGGTTACGGATCTGGGCAACAGTACCTATCGGCTGCTGCTTGAGGCGACGAACACCTCCGCGTCGTCAGAGCTGGCCACGCCGATCTTGTATGTGACCCGCGGAATTGAAAACGCAGGCTTGCAAGTTGGCATGTATGCCGGAAACCTGATGTCGGGCTGTGGAAACTTGGGCAATGGATTTGTTCATGCGAACGCACTGCCGGGCACGAATGCCCAGGATGGTATCCACCCCGAAGATGCCGTGGTTTCCTATGGGTTTTCCCTGGATTTGAGGCCAGTTGTAACCGGCTCTTTGGAAGGCTCAGGGACACCAGTGTCGGCGACGGACACTTACTTCCGGGTGCGTAATGCACCGGACACAATCGGCGCAGCCAGCCTGAACACCGGACCATTGGTGCGGCCCGAGGCAGGCCGTTCAGCGCTGAACTTTGATGCGGCTAGACTGATCGATGCGAATGACATTCTGACTGCGCAGCGGGACAGGACGGTGTTGCCGGCAAGCCAGTCGCGACGTGTCGGAGTCTGACGGCAGACGTTAATCGTCCCCCTTAGCTCTGATTGCCTCTACCTCATTGATTCTAATAGATAATATTAGGACTCCCGAGCTGGAGACGTCTTCGTGCGACGGCACAGTGTTGAGTTTTAGTCAAATTGATCGGAGCTTTCCTCCGAAATTCGAGGGCGAAATGACGAAGACTATTTTGGATGACGTATTGGATGCGGCGTTTGACTACATCGCCAGCCGCGGAGACTTGCTGACCCTGTGCGCGGGTGCGCCAGCATCGTTCTTCGAGGCCACCACGCTGACCAACAGCGGCGGCAAGATGGTTGCCAGTTCCGCGCTGACGGAGGGTATTGGCGGCGGCGACTTTTCGCTGGCCTCCGGCGCCACATCTGGCCGTCGACTGACCGTTGCAGCCCGGGCTCTGGTGGACGCGCAGGTTATCGGAACGGTCGATCACCTGGCTATTGTTGACCAAGACACCGGTGCATTGCTGAGCGTTACCGAACTGACCGAACCGGTGGCGATGACACCGGGCGAGGTCGTTGGCATCAAGAGCTTTTCACAAGAAATCGTCGCTCCGGTCTGACCGGCGCATACTACATCCCAAGGATTTCCGATGACCGGATACTTTTTGAAGAACCCGGGCTCGACGCTCGACTACACCTTTGATTGGGGGTTCCAATTGCTGGACGATGGGGAGACGATTTCCTCGGATCTGGGATGGACGATTCACCCAGATGCCCAGGCCAGCGGCGGATTGTCGATCAGCTCGACCAGCTCCAGCCTGACGACGACAACCGCGTTCTTGGCCGGCGGGCGACCCGGTGAGACCTATCTGATTTGCAGCCGTGTCCAAACGACGTCAGGTCGCGAGGTTCAACGGTCAATGACCGTTCGCGTCGCCAACAATTGATCTCTGCCCTGTGCGTAAGAGGAGCCGCAAGTCATGCTGCTTAACGAAGTATCTCCGCCTAATTTAAACCCGGTGCCGATCCGAGAGCTGGCTGCGCAATTGCGTCTGGCCCAGGGGTTTTCGGATGATGGATCCGAGGATGCGCTGCTGGAGCTCTATCTGCGCAACGCTACCGCAGTTATCGAAAGAAGCATCAATGGTGCGCTGATCACGCGGCAGTTCACCTATCGTACGGCGCGGTGGAATCGAAACGGGCACCTGCATCTGCCAATCGGTCCGGTCGGCGCGATCGACACGTTCCAGATCATCCAGTCCGGAACAACGGTGGACCTGACCGAAGACGAATGGGTTATGGACCCAGGCTCGCGTAGACAGCGGGTGACTGGACCCGGGTGCCGGGCTTTGCCGACGCTGTCTGGTGGTGCGGTGGCAGAACTTACGTTCTCGGCGGGATATGGGCCCAGCTGGAACGAGCTGCCGGATGATCTGCGCCATGCGGTCCTGATGCTAGCAGCGCACTTTTACGAAAACCGTGATGGAGAGATCGAGGCTGATGATGGTCTGCCATTTGGTCTGTCCGCGATCCTGGAACGCCACTCTGCCATCCGGTTGTAAGATCCATGTGCAACGGAGACGGTCATGCATAAACCCGTGATGAACACCGAGTTGATCCTGGAAGAGCCAAAACAGGTCGCGGATGGCGGCGGCGGATACCAGATTCTCTGGTCCCCGATCGGAACTTTGTGGGCAGAGGTCAAAGGCACGAGGGCGCGCGAACGGGCCGTTGGCGGGCGTGAAATTTCGGAACATTCTCATCAGATCGTTGTCCGCAGCGCACCTGATGGCAGCCCGCGACGCCCGATAACCGGACGCCGATTCAGGTCAGGAAGCCGTGTCTTCCAGATCTTTGGGACCGCCGATTACGACGATAAGGGACGCTATCTGACCTGCTGGACGAAGGAGGCCGTTACCGCATGACCTATGCGATTTCCTGGCCTCTGCAGGAGGGCATATATTCGCTGATCTGCACCGATCCTGTCTGTTCCTCGACACTGGGTAGCCGCGTTTTCGACGCCGTGCCATTGGAGGCCGATAACGGCACGCCCGACGATGTCTACATGACCTTCGGTGATGAGGAGGTTCAGGACTGGTCGTCGGGTTCGACGAATGGTGCGATCCATTTGATCACCGTCAGTGTTCATGCACCGCGCCACGGATTTTCCGACGCAAAACAGGCGGCTGCGGCCGTTTCCGATGCAATCCTTAGCGGCGGCCTGTCATTAACCCGAGGCAACGTGGTCAATGTCCGCTTTGTGGACGCACGCACAACGCGGCAAGAGGTCGACGGTCTTCGCCGGATCGATCTGAGGTTCCGCATTACAGTTCAAGACAGCTGACCTGGCTGATTTGCCAAGGCTTTGACTTTCGAAGGAGAACACGATGACTGCCCAGAAGGGGAAGGATCTGCTGCTGAAGCTGGACGAGACCAGCAGCGGAACGTTCGTGACGGTTGCCGGAATTCGGTCGAACCGTTTCACATTCAATACCGACGCTGTGGATGTCACAACGGCTGAAAGTGCGGGTCAATGGCGACAGCTTTTGATCGGTGCCGGTGTCAAAACCTGTGCCGTGGCGGGATCTGGCATTTTCACCGATGATGATGCCGATGCTGCTCTGCGGCGGGTGTTCTTCGACGATCTGACGCCGGACTTCGAGATTGTTATCCCTGATTTCGGGACGGTCACTGGTCCGTTTCAACTGACGTCGCTGGAGTATTCCGGCACCTATGACGGCGAGGCGGCGTTTGAAATTTCGCTAGCCTCGGCAGGTGCGCTGACCTTTGCGGCATTCTAGAAGATGGAGAATCCCTTGCGGGGCGACGTCGCAGTCGTGATTGACGGTAAGCGCTATGTACTGCGCCTGACATTGGGGGCGCTGGCGGCCTTGGAAGCGCGGCTGGAATCTCAGTCGCTGATGGAACTGGCGGAACGGTTCGAGACCGGTCAGATCAGCGCGACGGATCTGACGGCGCTGTTGGCAGCGGGTCTGATGGGCGGTGGTCACGACTTGACCGAGGCCGATCTTGCGAAAGCTGAGATCGAAGGTGGAGCCGTTGGCGCATTGCATGCTGGCATGGCTTTGCTGGCACGGGCATTCCAGCCGCTAGGCGATGGCTGAGCCAATCAACTGGGCCGCCCTGATGCGCCATGGCATGGGTGCGCTGCGGCTAAGTCCGGAGGCATTCTGGGACATGACGCCTGCCGAATTGCGACTGGCCTTGGAAGGTGCAGGGCTGCTGAGCGGCGATGCCCCAATGGATCGTGAATGGTTGACGTCCCTGATGAGCACCCATCCCGACAACCCAGAGTAAGCCGGGTCAAACGGTCCAGTTTACACGTGCTTCAAGATGTACAGGAGACGAAACGGTGGAGACTGATCGCACAGGTAGGTTTAACGAGAACTTCGGTGCGGCGCTGGACAGCGTGCGGTCGCTGACGTCTGGGTTTACCGGAGAGATCTCTGACGCGACCCACGCCATGCGGACATTGGATGGCCAAGCGCAGAAGCTGTCCCGGTCATTGTCGTCTTCTTTGAAGTCGGCTTTCGACAAGGCGGTCTTCGGTGGCCAGAAACTAACCAATGTTTTCCGCGACCTTGCCAGCAGTATTGCCGGTAAAGCGCTGGATGCAGCGCTTACGCCGTTGACGAATGCCTTGGCGGGCGGCGTAACAAATGCGGTGGGCGGCTTTACCGGATCGCTGGTGTCGGCGTTCGGGTTCGCCAAAGGTGGCGTCTTCTCGTCTGGGCAGGTTCAACCATTCGCCCGCGGCGGTATCGTCGACAGGCCAACGCTTTTTCCGATGCGCCGTGGTGCAGGATTGATGGGCGAAGCCGGGCCCGAGGCAGTGATGCCACTGACACGCGGTCCGGATGGAAAGCTGGGCGTTGCAGCACAAGGCGGCCAGGGCGCCCAGGTTGTTATCAACATCTCTACCCCCGATGTGGACGGATTCCAGCGGTCACGCAGTCAGATCTCAGCGCAACTGGCGAGGGCTGTGCGCCGGGGCCAGGGGGCGTTGTAGCGCTTCTTCGGGTGGCTCGCTTTTCGACCGCCTACCACTCAGCACGCGCCGCAGTCGTGTCAACCCTATGATTTCAAACTAAACCGGAACGGTCCTGATGAACTTTCATGAATCGCGGTTTCCCGCAGAGATCTCGTTCGGTTCGACCGGCGGGGTTCAAAGGCGAACAGAGATTGTGAGCCTGGTCAACGGGTTCGAAGAACGCAACAGTCCCTGGGCCCAGTCCCGCCGCCGCTATGATGCCGGTCTTGGCGTCAGGTCCTTGGACGATCTGGCCCAGGTGCTGAGCTTTTTTGAAGCGCGCCATGGGCGTCTTTATGGATTCCGTTGGAAGGATTGGCTGGACCATCGATCCTCGCTGCCTTCGCAAGAGCCGACGCCCGAGGATCAGGTTTTGGTGGGTGGCGGTGCCACTTGGCAGTTGACCAAGACCTATGGTGATGCGTCGGCCTCGTACACGCGTGCGATCACCAAGCCGGTGGATGGCAGCGTTCGGATCGCGGTCGATGGAATTGAGATTTTTGAAGGATCGGATTTCTCGATTGATGGTTCAACCGGCGTCGTCACGTTGACGACGCCCGCCGCCGGCGGTGCGACGGTTACTGGCGGGTTTGAGTACGATGTTCCAGTCCGTTTTGATAGTGACACGATCGATGTGAACCTGGCCGCCTTCGAGGCCGGAGAGATTCCGTCGATCCCTGTGGTCGAGGTACGTCTCTGATGCGTGAGATTCCTGAACTTCTTCAGGCGTCGCTGGACACTGGCGCCACGACCCTGGCGCGGTGCTGGCGACTGGAGCGCCGCGACGCAGTGGTGATGGGATTTACCGACCACGATCAGGAATTAAGTTTCGACAATCTTCTGTTCGAACCTGAATCCGGTTTGACGCCAAGTGCATTGGAGTCTGTGACCGGCTTGGCAGCCGACAGCCACCAAGTTTCGGGCGCGCTCAGCTCTGAACGGATCTCGGACGAGGATATTTCAAAAGGCCTCTTCGATGGTGCGGACGTTACGCTGTACCTCGTGAATTGGCGTGATGTGGATCAGCGTATCGTATTGTCACGAGGTCAGATTGGCGAGATCCGCCGTGGCGACACGGCGTTCGAAGCAGAGATCGTCGGCCTTAGCGACAAGCTGAACCAACCATTTGGCCGTGCCTACCTGCACTCAGGCGACTACAAGCTGGACGCGACTGAACACGGGATTGATCTGACCGATCCACTGTACCTGGGTCAGGGCAGCGTCGACTTTGCAATCGAAGCACAGCAGTTTTCGGTCACCGGTTTGTCAAACTATGCCGACAGTTGGTTCACGAATGGGGTCTTGACCTGGACGTCCGGTGCTAACCTTGGAATGGACGCCCATGTCAAGGCGCACCGGAAAGTCGGTGAAGAGACAGTAGTCGAAATCTGGTTGTCCCCACCCGGCGTGGTGTTGCCCGGCGATACGTTTGATATCACAGTTGGGTGCGGTCGGACCGCCGAGGAATATGCCGAGAAGTTCGGGAGTATCGTGAACTTTCGCGGTTTTCCCCATATGCCCGGCGATGACGTCGCCGCAAGTTATCCAAACCGTGGAGGCCGACACGATGGCAGATCGCTGTTCCGGTCATAAAGTCGCCGATGCGGCGCGCACCTGGCTGGGCACCCCCTACCGTCATCAGGCATCTTGCAAGGGCGTTGGCGCTGATTGCTTGGGCCTTGTGCGGGGCGTATGGCGTGATGTTTTGGACAAAGAGCCGGAAACGCCACCGCCCTATTCGGCGGATTGGGCCGAGACCACAGGCGAGGAGCGTCTGCTGAAAGCGGCGCATCGCTTATTGACGCGGGTTCGTGAAGAAGAAGCCGCTGCAGGCGATATTCTATTGTTCCGAATGATGGACCGCGGCCTCGCCAAACACGCCGCAATTCTGGTGTCCGACTTTTTGGATGGCGGCCACATCATTCATGCCTATTCCGGGCATTCGGTTTGCGAAACCCGGCTGACGACAGCCTGGCGTCGCCGTCTGGCCGGAGTGTTCCGGTTTCCCGAATAACTCTCAGCCCCTTCGGGCTCTGACTGGAAGTGAGGCGCCTCATGGCGACAGTGATCTTAGGAGCCGCTGGCGCGGCGATCGGCAGTTCGATTGGCGGCTCGGTTCTGGGTGTCGCTGCATCGACAATCGGTCAGACGGTTGGCGCCCTGGCGGGGTCGGTTATCGATCAAACGCTATTGGGGTCGGGCTCTGTCGCTGTTGAAACTGGCCGGGCGCGATCTTTGCGGCTGCAGAGTTCGACCGAGGGTGCTGCCGTTCCGCGGTGTTTCGGCCGCGTGCGTATCGCCGGTCAGGTGATTTGGGCCACGCGATATCTGGAGAACGTCCGCACCACGACCCAGGGCGGCAAGTCATCGGGCCAGGGGCAGCGGCAGGTTACGGAGTTCAGCTACTCGATCTCGATTGCTGTTGGATTATGCGAAGGCCCAATCGAACGCATTGGTCGGGTCTGGGCCGATGGTAAGTTGTTGAATCTGAACAACTTGAATCATCGCATTTATCTGGGCGATGACGAACAACTGCCCGACCCGAAGATCGAGGCAGTCGAGGGTGCAGGCAATGTGCCAGCCTATCGCGGCCTCGCGTATGTTGTGTTTGAAAACCTGCCTGTCGGCAGGTTCGGCAACCGTATTCCCCAGTTGAATTTCGAAGTGTTCCGCAACTCGACCGGCGTTGTAACCGGGGTCGAAGCCGGCACCCCGGTGCCCGAACTGGTACGCGCTGTGTGTCTGTCTCCCGGGACCGGAGAGTTTGCACTGGACCCGACTCCGTCGCGGGTGACCTTTCCTGCAGGCGGTGGGCGCTTTGCCAATATCAACAATGCCGCCGGGATTCCGGACATGGAACTGGCGTTGGACCAGTTGGATTCTGATTTGCCGGAATGCCAGTCCGTGTCGCTGGTTGTGTCGTGGTTCGGGGACGATCTGCGATGCGGGCATTGCCGGGTCGAACCACGCGTCGAAGAGCGTGACCGCACATATGCACCGCTGCCCTGGACCGTGGCTGGCTTGTCCACAGCAACGGCCCGATTGGTATCCCGCTCTGAAGGCCGACCAAATTTTGGTGGGACGCCTGCAGATGGGTCAATCATCCGCGCGATCAAAGAACTTTCTGCCCGGGGCAAGAAGGTAGTACTCTACCCTTTCCTGCTTATGGACATCGCCGAAGGAAACGGCCTGCCTGATCCATACGGCGCAGCCGAGCAGCCCGTCTTTCCCTGGCGCGGACGTATCACTTTAGACGCAGCACCGGGTGAGCCTGGATCGGTCGATCAAACCGCCGCAGCCACGGCTGAGGTTGCCGCTTTCTTCGGGACGGCTTCGGCAAGTGACTTCACAATCACCAGCGGCGCACCCATTTATTCGGGACCCAATGAGTGGACCTGGCGCAGATTTGTCCTGCACCTAGCTGCTTTGGCCGCTGCTGCGGGCGGTGTCGATGCAATTTGTATCGGGACGGAATTGCGGGGTTTGACCACGATTCGGTCGGCCAAGGCAGACTTCCCAGCTGTCGATCAGCTGATTGACTTGGCTGCGGAGGTCAAAGCGATCTTGCCTGGCGCTAAAATCACCTATGCAGCTGATTGGTCAGAGTACTTCGGGCATCAGCCACAGGATGGTACGGGCGATGTTTTGTTCCACCTGGACCCGCTGTGGGCGGACGGCAATATCGATGCGGTCGGCATCGACGACTACACGCCGCTATCCGATTGGCGGCATAGTTCGGCGCATTTGGACCAAGAGGCTGGTTCGATCTACTCGCTGCCATACTTGCAAAGCCAGGTAGAGGGCGGCGAGCACTATGACTGGTTCTATGCCTCGGATGCAGACCGGCTTACCCAAACGCGTACACCAATCGCGGATGGTGCGTATGACGAACCATGGGTTTTCCGGCCCAAGGACATCCGAAACTGGTGGCAGAACCAGCACTTCAACCGCATTGATGGCGTGCGCGAGGAGCAACCCACAGCCTGGGTTCCACGTTCAAAACCGGTTTGGCTGACTGAAACGGGTTGCCCCGCAGTGGACCTTGGCGCCAATAAGCCCAATCTTTTCTTTGATGAGCGAAGCTCGGAAAGCGGCATTCCGGAAGGATCCCGAGGTGCACGTGATGACGAGATGCAGCGCCGGTTTCTGCAGGCGAAGCTGGGCTACTGGGCCGATAACTCAAACAATCCGTTTAGCCCGATTTACGGTGGGCGGATGATCCCGGCAGATGACGTTTTTGTCTGGACCTGGGACGCGCGACCGTGGCCCGATTTTCCGGTTCGCGAAAGTCTGTGGGCCGATGGACCGTCGCACAGGTTGGGCCATTGGATTACCGGCCGCGTGACGGCCGGTTCGCTGGCTGAGGTTGTTGCAGAAATCTGCCTAGCATCGGGGATGACGCAGGAAGAGTTCGATGTCTCGGACCTTTTCGGAGTGGTCGATGGCTATGTGCTGGACCGGGTGATGTCCGCGCGAGAAGCTCTGCAGCCGTTGATGCAGGTCTTCGGATTTGATGCTTACGAGAGCGGCGGAAAGATCGTCTTTGCAACCCGCCGCGACAATGGCGCAGTTCTTTTGGATCCGGCTTGGCTGGTGCCCGGCGATGGCGCAGACCGTGCGCCGATCGTTCGGGAAAAGGCCCGCCTGACGGCGACGTCGGATTCGATCCGACTGACTTATGTTCAGGCCGAAAACGACTATCGCGTCGGCGTGGCAGAGGCCCGTTTGCCGAGCGGTGATCAATTACGCGTCTCCGAAACGTCCGTGCAACTGGCTCTGCCGGGCAGCCGCGCCCAGGCGGTGGCGGACCGGTGGCTGTCCGAAGCGGCGCGGGCGCAGGAAAGCGCCGGCTTCGCAGTGCCGCCTTCAATGATAGCGTTAGAGCCCGGAGACCTGGTTCAAATCGACGGTACCGGTGGTACCGAGCAATACCGCGTTGACCGCATTACTGAGACCGGTGCACGCGAGGTTGAAGCCCTGCGGGTAGAGCCAAGTCTATACATCCCAACGGCGGCACCAGAGCGGCTTGTTGAGCCCGAGGCCGTTTTGCCGCCCGGTCCGTTAGATGTGATCGTAATGGATCTGCCCTTGGCTGACGGGTCAGACGCTGATCATCAGCCCAGAATTGCAGTTGCGGCAGACCCGTGGCCGGGATCGGTTGCGGTCTATAAGTCTACGGATGGCGAAGGATTTACGCTTGCCGAGAGCGTGCGAAAACCGTCCATGATTGGTGTCTCGAACACTATCTTGCCACCAGGGTCGCCTGGACGATGGCAGTGCGTTGCTTGGGACGTGATTCTACCGGCGGGTGGGATATCGTCGGCAGAGCGTTTGGCTGTGCTGAACGGAGCCAACCTTTTAGCCGTTGAGCTAACGGATGGCGAATGGGAGATACTGCAGTTCCAGAATGCCGAGCTGATCGACACCGATACGTATCGCTTGTCGACCTTGTTGCGGGGGCAGCGCGGAACAGATGTGATTTCTGGCACAGCTATCTCACCCGGTGCACGGATCGTCGTGCTTGATGATGCGCTGGTTCCGTTGCCGATTGATCTGAATGAAATCAGCGTAACCCGGCATTGGAAGGTTGGCCCGGCTGAGTTCGATCTTTCGCACCCGTCATTCATCTCATTCACCGACAGCTATGATGGAACCGGTCTACGACCCTTTGCACCGGCGCATCTGCGCATGCGCCGGGCAGCTGGAGATCTGGCCTTCACCTGGGTTCGGACAACCCGGATCGGAGGTGACAATCTGGCGGCGGTCGAGGTGCCATTGGCCGAAAGCGGCGAAGCATATCGTGTCACCATCCGGTCTGGCAGCACCGTTCTGCGTACAACTGATGTGGACGCGCCTGCCTATAACTATGCGGCGCTGGACCAGGCTGCAGATGGTGCGTCCGGCACGCTGACGTTCGGGGTCGCCCGACTGTCCACACAATATGGCTACGGCCCAGAGAGGACGATTGAATTCAATGTCTGATACTTATCGTTTTAAGATGCCGCTGTTGGATGCGGCGCAGGCCCAGAAACACGTCACTATCAATGAAAGCCTGGTACGCGCTGATGTTCTAGCGGCGGCGACGGTTTTGAGCCGGTCTGCCCCGACGCCTCCGCCATCACCCACGGACGGAGATGCATTTATCGTCGAGCCTGGGTCCACAGGCGCCTGGGCAGGAAAGGATGGTGAGATCGCAATGTTCCTGAACGGCGGGTGGGAGTTTGTTGCCCCCTGGCCCGGCGCTACGTTTTGGGTTCAGGATGAAAGCGCCAGGGTTGTTTTCGATGGTGTTTGGATCGCAGACGACACGACCAACAGCCCAAACGGTGCAGCGTCGCTGACCCGGGTCTTAGAATTGGATCATACACTGTCGCTGGATGCCAGTTCGACGACCACCGCGATCATTCCAGACAAAGCCGTGGTCCTCGGAGTCACTGGGCGCGTGATTACGGAGATCACCGGTGCGACCGGGTGGTCGATTGGTGTTCCGGGTAGCATAGATCGCTATGGTACGGGATATGGCACTGGATTGAATTCTTTTGCCCATGGCGTGTCCGGCCAGCCACTGGCCTATTACGGTGGTACGAGCCTGGTGATCACAGCCGAAGGGAGTGACTTCACAGCAGGTACTCTCCGCTTGGCTGTGCATTGCCTTGAGATCCAGCCTCCGGCTGCGGTTTGATCGTAACCGTCTTGACTTCGTCGTATTGCTCCTAGCTATGGTGCATGAAAAACATCACCCGAATTCTGGCTCTGTTGGGGTGCCTGACACTTGCTTCATGCGGTGGTACGCCTAGCCTTGAAGATCATGCCGGTGGCAAACCGGAGTTGGAAATCCAAGAGTTTCTGGCTGGGAAACTTTCGGCGCATGGTGTTTTTCAGGACCGGTTCGGAGATGTACGACGCGTCTTCGTTGTTGATGTTTTAGGCGAGTGGGACGGCAAGGTCCTGACGCTAACAGAGGACTTCGTCTATGAAGATGGGAGTACAGAACAACGTATCTGGCGTCTGACGCAAACCGGGGAAGAAACCTGGAGCGGAACCGCCGAGGGTGTGATTGGAGAAGCGCTGGGCACAGAGCGCGGCAATGCCTTTAACTTTGTCTATACGATTGATCTAAAAACACCCGACGGGCCACTGCGGGCAACGTTCGATGACTGGCTTTGGCAGATTGATGACCAAGTGATGATCAACAGGGCATATGTCACAAAATTCGGCATCGAGATCGGCCAACTGTCGATTTTCTTTCGCCGTGAAAACCCAGTCTAGATGGATACTAAAGGTTTATCGGTCGGTGATTATGCAGAAGATCAAAGTCATCCGTTCAAATCGCGTCAGAACGGTCAAATCGTTGCAATCGCATAATCTTTCTTGAAATAAACTCTCACGCGAACGTGGCGGCACGCCGGAGTTATGCTAGCGTCCCGTTCCAAAACGAAACGTAGCGTGGGAGGATACTATGAAGCTTCTGAAAGTCTTAGCCCTGTTTGGCATTCTGATGCCGGCTCTGGCCCAATCGCAGGGTGTTCGCTTTGATCCCAGAGGATGCGATCCAAGGTTCTGTTCAGAATCCGGTTGGATCTTTGACGACAATTTTTCAAAGCACGTTACGACTTGGCGACATGGTCTGGGTGCGGTGCCTCGGTCGATCTCGATCCTTTTTTCGCCAGACCCTAACAAACGCCGTGTGATGCCGGTTATGTGGTCTTGGGTTCATTCTAGCACTGGAAACCCTATCGCTATTGAAATGGGGCGCCGCGCCGTTCGGTTGAGCATTACGAATGGTACGCCTTTGCACGGACACTGGACGCCGGAGGAAGGCTGGAAGCGGTATCGCGAGGGGTACTGGAAAATCATCGCCTACCGCTAATCGAATGCATGCCCGCGATCTGATTACACCCCGCGATGGAGGGCTTTGGTGCCAGGCCGGCGGATTTCACATCGATCCGGGTCACGCAGTGGACAGGGCGATTGTCACGCACGGGCATGCGGATCATTGTCGCCCCGGACATGGGGCGATGTTGGCGACCCCGGAAACGGCACGGATCGCAGCAGTTCGATATGGTGACAACGCCTTCGGCCGAGTTGAGACACTCGGCTACGGACAGTCACAACAGATTGGCGGTGTGACTGTCCGGATGGCTCCGGCCGGGCATGTTCTGGGTGCGGCGCAGGTTGTGATAGAAGCCGAAGGCGCAAGGGCCGTTGTTTCCGGAGACTACAAGCGGCATGCGGATCCGACCACTCAGCCCTTCGAGTTGGTAGAATGCGATTTGTTCGTCACCGAGGCTACATTTGGCCTGCCGGTCTTCAAACACCCGCCGATCGGTCAGGAAATTCGCCGGCTATTGACGTCCTTAGCCCGTTTCCCAGACCGGACGCATGCTGTGGGGGCCTATGCCTTGGGGAAGGCGCAACGCCTGATCGTCGAGCTTCGTCTGGCCGGATATGAGCGGCCGATCTGGTTGCACGGCGCGTTGACCAAACTTTGCACAGCCTATCAGGAAATGGGCATCGACTTAGGAGAGCTTCGCCAGGCCACCGTGGCCGATGCGAAGGATATGGCAGGAGAGATCGTTCTTGCCCCGCCAAGCGCGTTGGCCGATCGATGGGCCCGACGGCTGACCGATCCGTTACCGGTTGCAGCTTCGGGCTGGATGCAGGTCAGGCAACGGGCTAGACAGCGGGGCGTTGAACTGGCGCTCGTCATCTCGGACCATGCTGATTGGGATGGGCTCATCCAAACGATCACAGAAACCAAAGCGGAAGAGGTTTGGGTCACGCATGGCGCCGAAGACGCGTTGATCCACTGGTGCCAGACCCATCAGATCAAGGCCAGGGCACTACGCTTGGTCGGCCGCGAAGAGGATGGTGAGTAAACCGCGCCGGCGGCCAGCAGAAAAATCTGAACGTCAGGCCGGTTCCCGCTCTGCCAGGATCGTCTCATAGGCATCGTTAACCGCTGCCAGGCGCTGCTCTGCCAAACGCTGAGCTTCAATCGGCACTCCGCGCCCCACCATCTGATCCGGGTGTAATTCGCGCACCAATGACCGCCAATGCCGACGCAAGTCCGCATAGCTGATGTCCGGGTCCACTCCCAAAATTTCATAGGGATCAGTAACATCCGGCATATGCCGTGCCTTGATCGCCCGAAATGTCCGGTCCGGCAGCCCGAAGATTCGATGGACTTCAGACAGAAATGCGTCCTCGTCCGGGTGATAGCTGCCATCCGACATCGCGATATAGACCAGACCTTCCAGCAGATCGGCCAAGATTTGCGGACGGTCATCGAACATTTTCGCGATGCGTCCTGCATAGACGTCAAAGCCTGAAACATCGGTCCTCGCCATGTTGAAAATCTTGGCAGCGTGGGCTTCTTCGTTTTTGGGGATCGTGAAGATATGCCGAAAAGCCGCGACCTCGACCCGTTTGACCTGACCGTCGGCTTTGGCCATCTTTGCGCCAAGCGCAATTACGGCGATGGTGAAGCCCACGGTTTGCTCCGGCGGCGTCGTCAGCTTTTCGAAAACAGCTGAAAGCGGCTCGCCTTCAACAAGCGCGCTAATCGCATCGGCAATTCGTTTCCAAATTGACATAACCAAGGTCTAACTCTGAAGTGGGCCAACTCCGGCGTTCGGCATCATCCTTGCACGCCATCCATGTGGGCGGAAACGAATTCCGCAATCGCAGCGATTGATTGTGCCGCCTCAGGCAAGCGGTCGTCGAATTCAAAAACGTGCCACAAACCATCCCAAATATTGATATCTGTCGGAATGCCCGATGCTTTGAGCACACGGGAAAGACAAACTGCATGGCTCTGCAGAAGGTCCCGCGTGCCGGTCGTTATCATGGTCGGGGGTGCCCACGAACCAAATTTCCCGAATAGTGGAGAGATATCAGGCTTCGACCGATCTGCACCATCGGCGTAAAGCTCCGCCGCCAGTTTAACCCATTCAAATGACAACGTCGGGTCCCGGCCGTCATTCGCCGTCAGACTGTCACCGCCATGGGTCAGGTCACACCACGGTGATAGCAATGCCATTGCGGAAGGTAACGGCAAGCCCTCGGCCCTCGCACGTAGAATCAGGGCCAAGGCCATGTTCCCACCCGCAGATTCGCCTGCCAACCCGAAGGGCTGGACGTCAGTCAGCGATCGGTACACCGCATATCCGTCATCAATCGATGCGGGCCAGGGATGCTCCGGAGCGAGCCGATAGTTCGGCATTATCACGCGCCGTGCAGCCAGTTGAGCCAGCGGAGCCGCGACGATTAAGTCTTCGAATGGGCTGCCGGATACGAAACCACCACCATAGCAATAGAGGATCGTGCCGGGCTTTGGTTCATTGGGAAGCAGTTCCAAACATGACACGCCAGCGATTTGGGCGTCGCTGACTGCAACACCGGACGCCGCAATGGCGCGTTCGACACCCGGTGTGTAGTAGGCCCGTAATTCAGCGCGATATTCTGCCAACACGGCGGGGTCAGGTGCTTGAACGGGTGGCGCCTCTGCCAGAAGTTGCATGGCTTCGCTGCTGATTCCGCCTGGATTCGATGTCATTGTGCCGAAAAGCCTGCTTTCTGGTTGCATCAGCACTCTCTCATGAACGGTTCGACCGGGTAACCCCCGGTGTCGAGGCTGCACAATCTTTGCGATAATCGGTGGCGACACTTTAGAATCGCTTTTGGCTTGTTCTGGCCAAGGTAACTTACCCGTAGAGGTTGAAATGTAGGTTTTAGCCTCTTTGGTGGCAGTCGTAGCGGTCCGACCTGTGCATGTTCAGAAACCAGCTCGAATTCACGATCTCTTCGCTTGGTTTCTCTGACGCCAACCCGTAGAATCAGTCTTGTGATGATGCGAGGGAAACGCCATGCGGCTGGCGATCGTTGGACTTTTCTCAATGGCGATGATGATCGCCGGGTGCGGCGGGGAGGACCCGAAGCCAAAGAAAACGACGCTCCCGAATAATGTTGATCTAAGCTCGACAATTGCCGGGAAAACGTATCGCTGCACCGCAGAAGGTCCAGCCTCGCAGATGACGTTTGCTGCAGACGGCAAAATTACCGGGATCTTATTGAATGCCCCGGCGACCGGGTCATGGTTTTCGCGCGGTGCAGAAGGCGTCGAAGTCCATGTCAGTACAGGGGTGATCGCTATCCGCGACGTGCTGAAGCGACGCGGTGGCAGCTGGGCGGGCAGGAACCTCCGGTGTAGCTGATCTGGCTTGGAACGACGCATCGTTCCCGCCGGGTTTTCTTACCGTAGTTGAATTCTGAAGAGTCAGGCACGCGCACGGTCAACCAATTGCGCAACGATCTCGGCGCTACCGGCTATCGCCGCGTCCTTTCTCATATCGAGTTCAAGGTCGACGTCGCCTGCCAAGTCCTTAACAGCGTCAATCAGCGAGCGTTCATGTTCGCGGGCGGCAGAAGCGGCCTTTTTAACCAACGCCTGCGCTTCTGCGCGCGGCATGTGTTTGGCCAAGGCAAAGCTTGCGGTTTCGGCCTGCGCCGCGCCTCCATCAAGTGCTAGGTTCGCAGCCATACGGTTTGAATCTGGGCTGATATTGGCAATCAGATCTATCGCGTGATTGAGTGCTGCGCCCGTACCGATCAAGATCTGCGGCAACACCAACCATTCCTGCATCCAGGCTGGGCCGTCTCGTTCTTCTGTATGCTGAACGGCCAGATTTGCGCTGGCGGTCAAACCCGATACGCGGCGGCCCAGCGTCATCATGACTTCGGCCTGCACCGGGTTGGTCTTGTTCGGCATGGTCGAAGATCCTCCCCCACCTTGCAGACGCAGTTCTCCGATTTCCCTACGCAGCATCAAAGTGATGTCGCCCGCCATTGAGGCCAAGGCGGCCGTCAGCGTCGCGCACCAATGCGATAAGTCCGCCAGTATCACGCGGTTGGTATGCCAGGGTTGAGACGGCGCCAGGCCCAGTTCTTTTGCCAAAGCCTCCATAACAGCGGGACCATCGGGCGCGATAGCCGAATTGGCACCAGACGCGCCGCCACATTGGACCTTCTTTAAGCCTTCTTTGACCGCAGGTATCCGATCCGAAAGATCAAGCAACGGATGCATCCATTGAGCGACGCGCAAACCATAGGTGATGGGCGTCGCAATCTGGCTTCTTGTCCGGCCCGCCATGGGCAGGGTGGCGTGCGCATCAGCCATATCCGCAAGCTGATGTGTCAGTTTGTGAAGCCGGGACTCCAGGCTTCGAAGCATCAGAGCCAACCGCAGAACCAGGCCATTGTCCATAATGTCTTGGGTGGTTGCACCCCAGTGCACCCAATGAGCGGCCTCGGGTGGTAGCGCTGCGCGCAGTGCCGCAACAAGGCCGGGGACAGGGATGCCGGATTGGGTTGTGCCGGCGATCAGATCTACCGGTGCTACTTCGATATGCTTTAGACCTTGGTCGATGGTCTGGGCCATATCTTTCGGGATCACACCGGCGCTGGCTTGAGCTCTTGCCAAGGCTCGTTCCACCCGGATCATCGCGGCGATTTCCGCCTCGGCGCTTAAGTGCGTCGAGATTTCTTCATCGCCGAAGAGGCCGCGATAGAGCGAATTTTCCAATCAGTCGACCAGCGTGGCTTCGGTTTGGGCTCGAACATCATCCATAGTGACCTCGGGGGCCAGTTCCACCACCTTCAGGCCACCTTCGGACACGTCGAAAACGCCCAAGCCAGTGATGATCCGGTCAACTACGCCTTTGCCGGTAAGCGGCAGAGTGCATTCCTTAAGCAGCTTTGACTCACCCTTCTTATTGGCGTGGTCCATGATCACGACTATCCGCTGGACACCGGCGACAAGGTCCATTGCACCGCCCATGCCCTTGACCAGTTTGCCCGGGATCATCCAGTTGGCGAGGTCACCGTTCTCGGCAACTTCCATCGCGCCGAGGATCGACAGGTTGATGTGCCCACCCCGTATCATGGCGAAGGACTGAGACGACGAAAAATACGACGTCCGATCCAGTTCCGTGATCGTCTGCTTTCCCGCATTGATCAGGTCGGCGTCGATCTCTTCCTCGGTCGGGAACGGGCCCATGCCCAGCATCCCGTTTTCCGATTGCAAAGTGATGTCGTAATCAGTTGGCACATAGTTCGACACCAGCGTCGGAATGCCGATACCCAGGTTCACATAGAACCCGTCTTCAAGCTCGGCGGCGGCCCGTTCGGCCATTTGATTGCGGTCCCAGGGCATCAGTTGCTCCCTTCAAAGATCAGATATTGCGGAGGCACCGTGGCGGTCAGCCACACGCCATTGTCCGCTTGGAAAAATTCATTGCCGTCCTTGGCCATTGCGTCCGTGCGCACGATCAGGATGGTCGGTTTGCCGTGGCGTTCGCCGACCTTTCTCGCCGTTTTGGCGTCCGGGCTGAGGTGAACCTGAAGCCGAGACATTGGCTTCAGTCCTTCTGCCCGGATCACATCGACGTTATTGATCGCCGTGCCGTGGTACAGCCGCTCGGGCGGGGTCACTGGTTTCAAATCACTTTCGATTTGCACCGAATGGCCTTGTGCGGCGCGTATCTGCGTTCGGTCTTTGGACAGGGTGAACCGCTTCTTGTCGTTTGTCTCGACAATCTGGTGCAGCTCAGCCTCGGTCATCTGAACGTCCATTCCTGCCAGGCCGGTCAACAGATCCTCCACAGCAACCCAACCGCCCGGGCCCAAAATCAGACCTGCCGCCTCCGGCGCATGCCGAAGGACGTACGACAGGGTCTTGCTTTGGGCCTTGATCGACATCACGCCGCGCGGGTCGTGCGCTGTTCGATGCGCTTTTCGTGCTCGCCCTCAACGATGGACTGCACGAAGACGCCAGGCGTGTGAATCTTCATCTTGTCCAAAGATCCCACCGGCACCAGTTCCTCAACCTCGGCCACAGTCACCTTCCCGGACATCGCGCATTCCGGGTTAAAGTTCATCGCGGTCATCCGATAGGTCAGGTTGCCTTGGGCATCGCCCTTCCAGGCCTTCACAATGGCCAGGTCCGCGACAATCCCACGTTCCAGAATATAGGTCTGGCCGTCGAAATCCTTGTGCTCTTTACCCTCGGCCACCTGCGTGCCGACGCCGGTCTTGGTGTAGAAGCCTGGGATTCCAGCCCCACCAGCGCGCAGGCGTTCGGCCAGTGTGCCTTGCGGGTTGAACTCGATCTCTAGCTCGCCACCCAGATACTGCTGCATGAAGAGGTCGTTCTCACCAACATAAGAACTGATCATCTTCGATACCTGCTTGCCCTGTAGCAACACGCCCAGGCCGAAATCATCGATGCCCGCGTTGTTCGAGGCAATGGTCAGGTTCTTCACGCCGCTATCACGAATGGCGGCGATCAGGTTTTCTGGTATTCCGCACAGGCCAAATCCCCCGGCGGCGATGGTCATACCGTCGAATAGCAATCCTTCCAGGGCCTCGGCGGCAGTTTGCTTCACCTTTTTCGACATTAAATCCTCTTCTGTCAGGCGGCGCGCAGGCCCAGGATCTGCCGCGCTTCGGCGGCTGTGGCGACGGGCCGTTCATATTTTTCGCAGAGGTCAACGACTCGGCTGACCAGGGCCGCATTTGACGGAGCAAGGGTGGCTTTGTCCAGACGCACATTGTCCTCCAGCCCACATCTGGCGTGGCCACCTTCCGCAACGCACCATTCATTCAGCAAAATCTGGCCCGCGCCGATCCCGGCGGCGCACCATTCGCTGTCCGGCAGCAGGCGTTTCATGGTCTTGACGTAGTAATCGAAAACATCGCGATCGACGGGCATGGCGTTCTTCACACCCATGACGAACTGGACATAGATCTCTTTGGCCAGCCGTCCGTCCGCCTGCATTTTCGCGGCTTGATGGATGTGGCTGAGGTCGAACGCCTCGATCTCTGGCTTGATGCCATACTCCAGCATTTCCGCTGAAAGCCAGTCGACCAGATCGGGCGAATTCTCATACACCCGCGTCGGGAAGTTGTTCGACCCCACAGTCAGAGAGGCCATATCGGGCTTCAGCGGCAACATCCCGCCGCGCTCCCGGCCATTCCCCGACCGACCCCCGGTGGAAAACTGCACGATCATACCGGGGCAGTGTTTCTCCAAACCTTCTTTCAGGCGGGCGAACTTTTCGGGGTCTGAGGTCGTCGACTGATCATCGTTCCGCACATGGGCGTGGCAGATCGTGGCCCCGGCCTCGAACGCTTCATGGGTGCTTTCGATCTGTTCCGGAACTGTGATGGGTAGGGCTGGGTTATCTGCCTTGGTCGGGACAGATCCGGTGATCGCCACGCAAATGATGCAGGGTTTGGTCATTTGAGGTCCCCCAATTTTAGAAGTCAAAAAATACCGTTTCGTCATTCCCTTGCAAGCTGATGTCGAAGCGGTACGCACTTTCACCGGTGAGCTTGGCAATCAACGTTGGGACGCGGGATTGGTCTTTGATCGCCGCTAAGACTGGGTCTATGCCATTGTCTTCATCCGGGAAATACATCCGGGTCTGCAGGCCAAGATTGATCCCGCGGGCGACGATCCAAAAGGTGACATGCGGGGCCTGGAAGCCGCCGCCCGGGAAAGGTACCGCGCCGGGCTTTACGGTTTCGAAGATCCATTCGCCAGTCGCGTAGTCCCCGGCCTTTCGGCCCCAGCCGCTGAAGTTCGGGTCGGCAGGTCCGCGTGGGTCATGGCCCGGATAGATACCGTCCGCATCGGCCTGCCAGATTTCGACTAAGGCATCCAGCAGGGGTGAACCGTCGCCATCGTAGATGATACCGCTGACCGTAATCCGCTCGCCCCTGGTTTCGTCGTTGACCATCTCGGCACCAGGATCGCCTTCGTACACCCCAGTGACATCACAGAAGTTTGGCGTGCAGCCGATATGGACATAAGGTCCCGCCGTCTGGCTGGGGCTTTCCTTCAGGTGATCTTTCGGACCTGTCATGCGCCTTCCAACCGGTTCTCGAAGGCTGTCTGATCCCGGCCACGCAAGACAACATTGAACTCATATGCCCGCGCATCGAAGGGCACTGTGCGGTCCATATCCAGCCGAGCGATCAACGTCTTGATCGCCTCTTCCGATGGGATCGCATCCACGATTGGGCAAAGCCAGATCATCGGGTCGCCATCGAAATACATCTGCGTGATCAGCCGCTGCGCCCATCCCCTGCCGAAGACGGAAAAGTGGATATGTGCGGGCCGCCAATCATTTTCGCGGTTTGGCCAGGGATAGGGTCCAGGCAGGATCGTACGAAACTCATAAGTGCCATCTGGTCCCGTGATCACCCGGCCGCAACCACCGAAGTTTGGGTCCAGCGGGACAATGTATCGCTCTTTCGCATGGCGATAGCGGCCCCCGGCGTTGGCCTGCCAAACCTCGATCAGCGCACCGGGGACGCCGCGGCCTTGTTCATCCATCACCTTGCCATGAACGATGATCCGCGGGCCGATGGCGGATTCGCCCGGCGCGGCATAGTTGTGGATCAGGTCGTGATCCATCGGCCCGATCATCGACTGCGGAAACACTGGCCCTGTCAGCTCGGACAGCGTTTGCGGCATCGATAGACGCGCATGTTTGGGCGAGCGTAAGCGCGAGCTTTTGTAATCCGGCGCCAGAACCGGAGGATGCCAGTCCAGATCCCGTTTGGCGAATGTGCTACGGTCCGGGTCGTTTGGCAGGTTCACGCATCACCCTCCAGCGAAACACCCATCTCGGCATAGGTCTGCTTAATCACTTTCAGCGCGTGGTTGGCTGCTGGAACCCCGGCATAAACGGCGACATGCAGCATCGCCTCTCGCACATCCTCAGGGGTGGCGCCGGTGTTGGTGGTTGCCCTGGTGCGCATGGCGACCTCGTCCCACTGTCCACCTGCGGCCAGCAGCGCCAATGTGATCAGGGACCGTTCGCGCCGGGTCAGTCCGTCCCGGGTCCAAACGGATCCCCAAGCACCTTCGGTGATGAAGGTTTGGAATGGTTCATCGAACGGAGTTTTCGCAGCCTCTGCCCGGTCGACATGAGCATCACCCAGGACCTGACGACGCACCTGCATGCCGTCTTTCATCCGGTCGGCCATTGCGTTCCCATCCCCTTGTTGCTTGATCCTTTCAATGGGACGGGGTGGCGAGTTTTGCAAGGAGATTGGTTGCTACATGAAGGTCCCTGGCCCGGGTGCAACCACTTCTGGCACCACAATCACATCGTCCGGCACCAGATCCAAACTGTCATATGTAATTACCTCGGTCCGTTGCCCGTTCTCGAACAGGATGCGGGTGACCACCCAGTCTTCATCGTCGTCACCATCATAGAACTGGCGTTCTGTAATCTCACCATCCGTAAAGATGAAGCCGGTGACGTCGCGGTCCGAGAAGGTGGAAACCTCTTGCGTCCGTTCCCCAGAGCTGTCGAAATCCGTGACGCGGCTTACCACCGTGACAGGTATTTCCGGGCAATCCGGGTCACCGGTAAAGCTGCACTGGCTGGGCGGGACCGGCGGAACCGTAAGGACGGTTTGACTAAGCAGGCCGTCTTCGAAGAATTCGTTTAACCTTCGGCCGTCATCATAGAATGTCTGCTGGCGCGCGATTACACCCGTTGAATCAAAATCCGTTATTATTGCCGACCATGGTTTGACCCCATCGCCACCGCTCGCAAAAGCATCAGTCAGGCTCCGCGTCGTCAGAATGCCATCGGCGAACTGATCGTCCCGAACGATCCCGTTGTCAAAGAAGGTGCCCTTGCGTTCTAAGGCCCCATTCGCATCATAGATATTGCTGATGGCAAACCAGGATTTGTTGCCCTGACCTTCACCCGGCGGCTGACTGAGGCTTTGCACCACTGGACCATCAAAAGAAATTCTGATGTCAAGCAGCCCGTCGGTGAAGCGAAAAAAGGTTTCATCCCCACTGTCATAAGTGATCATACGTTCGGTGGTTTCCGAGCCGAAGTCAGGGTTGGTGATCACACCGTTTTCGGTCAGCAGAGTGTCGCCGGGCCGGAAGGTTGTTTCTTCGATGCGGGTCCAGGGTTTTGTGTCCGGTCCGCCGTTTGCATCACCGTCTTCCCATGTACGAAAACGGAAGACATCTTGCACGATCTCAGGCGGTGGTGGGTCGCCAGAGAAAAAGCCTGTTGGCCCCACGATCCGATCTACCAGCCGAACACCTTCCGTCAGGATCACACCGGAATCAAAGGTTGTGGTAGTACTCATTAGGACGCTTTCATCGCCTACGACCGTGTAGGTCTCGACGATCTCGGTCCAGGGTTTGATGTTGTCGCTGGAAAACTCTCCATCCGACATCCTGCGCTCGGTCAAGATGCCGTCAGTAAATCGTTCATCCCGGAGAATGCCATTGTCAAATGGTGTAACGCTGCGGGTCAGATTGCCTGATTCATCAAAACTCTTTTCTTGTCTGATCCATGGCGTCTGCCCGCCAACGCCATCGAAGACCGACACGAAGCGCAGAACTCCATCTTCCCAATACCTGGTGTCCGCAGAGCCATCATCGAAAACGATCGCGCGAAAATGTGTTTCAGGTCCGTCCGGATTAGTAATCACTCCGTCCGACGTTAGAACACTATCACCAGGTGTGATGGTCTCGGAATAATAAAGCTCCCATGGTTTTACGCCATCGTCTTCGCCTTGGTCTAAGTAGCCCTCAGCCCGAACAACTGCATCTGGAAAAAACGGGATGTCCATTTGCCGGGTGAATGGGCTGGTGCCATTGTTGATAGATCCGATGTTGAACCCGCGTGTCTGTTCAAGCCCATCATCAAAGACGCGGACTGTCGAGCGCAGAACCTCTTGATCACCGATCAGATCATAAGTGAACGTAATAGTGTCCCACGGAAACCGGTTGTCCGTGTCTTCGCGAACCTCAATGCGTTGCATCCGAAACACCCTTGCTCAAATTCCCCGAATGAAGACTGCATGCCGGAACGGGATTGGTCAATGTTCAGTACGGCAGTCCCACATAGTTTTCTGCAATCGAGGTTTGTGCTGCACGAGAGCTGGCCACATAGTCCACTTCCGCGGCCCGCATCTTGGACCGGAAATCGCTTTCGCCCGGAAAGCTGTGCAGCAGCATCGTCATGTACCAGGAAAACCGTTCCGTCTTCCAAACGCGCCTAAGCGCGGTTTCGGAATATGCCCGCAACGGGGCCTCGTCGCCCCGGTAATACGCGATTAGGCCATCACTTAGATAGCGGATGTCAGACACCGCCAGATTAAGCCCCTTTGCCCCGGTAGGCGGTACGATATGCCCGGCATCACCGGCCAGGAAAAGCCGGCCATATTGCAAGGGTTCGGCCACATATGACCGCAGTGGCGAAATGGACTTTTCAATCGAGGGTCCGGTTTCCATCCCCCGGGCTATGTCGGCCGGGATGCGGGCTTTCAGCTCTTCCCAAAACCGCTCATCCGAGAAGGCCGCCACATCCGTATCGAGCGGCGCTTGCACATAATAGCGACTGAGGCTTTCGTTCCGCATGGAACACAATGCAAATCCATTGCTGCCGCCGGCATAGATAAGTTCTTCATAGGCGGGTGTTGTGCGCGACAGGACACCCAGCCAGCCGAATGGATAGACCTGCTCGTACTCCTTCAACACATCCTTGGGGATCGACTTCCGTCCAACCCCATGCGCGCCATCGCAAGCCGCAATGAAATCGCAATCTAGCCGATGCATATCCCCGCCCTGGGACCATGTTAGGTAGGGCGCGTCGCTGTTGACATCGTGCGGCGTAACATCGGCAGCGTCGTGGATGATCGCACCATCCATGGCATCGCGGGCATGGTAAAGGTCCCGCGTCACCTCGGTCTGACCATAGACCATGACCGTTTTGCCGCCCGCTAGGCTTTCCAGGTCGATCCGTGTCAGGTCGTCGTCGAAAGCCAGTGCAAAGCCCGTGTGGATCTGGCCTTCGCGGTCCATTCGGTCGCCAACCTGGGCCTGGCGAAGCATGTTGCAGGTGCCCTGTTCCAGAACCCCTGCCCGAATGCGCCGTAACACGTAGTCCCGGCTCTGCCGTTCCAGTACAACGTTATCTATTCCGGCCAGATGCAGGATCTGAGACAACAACAAACCCGACGGGCCACCGCCAATAATACCAACCTGCGTCTTCATGTATGCTCCCAAGAACCGGCACTGGGAACAATAGGGCAGGTCAGGTCGATGTCACATGGTGGATTTGCGCCCGGCCGTTTTTTCACCGGCAAAGTTTCTAACGGCCTTGCATCAAGCCCCGATTGCGAAGTCCAAGGCCTGATCGTTACTGGCAGCACGCGAAAGGCGGGGACCTCCACCTTGGACAAGTCCGCCGAACTTGCTTTGCAACCACTTGGCCATCGGCGTCTCAAATGCCGACATTTCGGCATCATCAGAAACCTCGGATGCTTCCACCATCACTTCTTGAGCAGGGATATCTTGCAATTGATCCTTGTGCATCATGATCGGCTGGTCGATCTCTTCTGCCAGCGGCTCAAGGTCCAACTCAGCATCTTCGAAGATCTCTTCGGTTTCCGAACCATCGTCCCAGACGGTTAGTTTGCGGGTGAGCAGCCCGTTTGAATCGAAGCACTGAACGATCGAAGACCAGCCGCGATGTTTGGTCATGCCAGGCGCCAGCGGCGCCAGTTCCTGCAGAACCTCGCTCAGAATGCCGTTCTCATAGCGTTCGTAAACGATTGCACCATCGACATGGAAGAAGTGGCGCCCGACCAGCACGCCATTTGCGTCGTAGTCGACTGTGACGTTTTTCAACGGAGCATTGGTTCCGCCCGCTGCCTGCTCGGCGGGCACCTGGTCATGCCACAGCGCGATATGGAACATTTCATTCCGCACCCCGCCATCTGAGTAGAATGTGGTGACCCGCAGCTCCGATCCGCGATCGTCATAGCGCAGCTCGATCTGATCCCAGGGTTTCTCGGCGGCATCGCTTAATCGATTGCCATTGTTCCCAATAATGCGATGACGCAAAGCGCCCGCGACGAAATCATCCTGTTGCACCGTGCCGTCGTGAAAATGAGTCAGTCGGCAGTCCAGGTGCTCTCTGCCCCGATGCAGCACGAAAGTCTCTTCAATCCGCGACCATGGATGGAGACCTTCGTGATCCTCGTGAACGCGTACTTCTTGCATAACGCCCCCCAAAACAGACTTTCAAAACCCTCAACACCGTTAACTCTTCGCGTAGCTTGGCGGATGGGGGGTGCGCAATTCACAGGTGAACCGGGGCGGCAAAAGTCATAATCCGGCCCGATTCAGTACGATTTTGAGAAGCACGATGTGAAGATATTTGCAATTTGCAAAGAAATCCGAGAAGCCCCCAGGGCTACCCGCGCTGAGGATTAGACATCAATAGCTGATATTCGTGCGACTCAGTCCGCGTCAGCTCAGCCAGCGCTTCCGGCGGCGATAGGACCGGACTTCGCGGAAGGACTTGCGGCCCTGGTCCGACATTCCCAGGTAGAACTCTTTCACATCCGGGTTTTCCGCCAGTTCCTTGGCCGGGCCATCCATCACCACCCGACCGCTTTCCAGAATGTAACCATAATGGGCATATTTCAGCGCCATGTTGGTGTTCTGTTCGGCCAGCAGGATTGATACGCCTTCCTTCTCATTCAGATTGCGGACGATCTCGAAAATCTCTTCAACCAATTGCGGCGCCAATCCCATGGACGGCTCGTCCAACAAAATGGTCTCGGGGTTCGACATCAGCGCACGGCCGATGGCGCACATCTGCTGTTCGCCGCCCGAAGTATATCCTGCCAGCG
This sequence comes from Pseudomonadota bacterium, assembly GCA_039028795.1. Classification (GTDB taxonomy): domain Bacteria; phylum Pseudomonadota; class Alphaproteobacteria; order Rhodobacterales; family Rhodobacteraceae; genus Thermohalobaculum. The sequence continues at coordinate 2,063 of JBCCHJ010000010.1, read as the reverse complement.
ACTTGCGGCGCTCGCGCAGTCGGGGGAAGTAGGTGTAGACCAGTTCCAGGCTGTCCTTGATCTTCGCCGAACCGTCCTTGCGCGTATAGGACCCGCACATCAGGTTTTCTTCGACAGTCAGGTGCTCGAAACAGTGGCGGCCCTCCATCACTTGGATGACGCCGCGGCTGACCAGCTCGGCCGGATTCAGATCGGCAATCGGCTGATCACGGTAGGTGATCGTGCCTTTCGTGACCTCGCCCCGTTCAGAGTGCAAAAGGTTCGAAACCGCTTTCAGAGTGGTTGTCTTGCCTGCGCCATTGCCGCCCAGAAGCGCTGTGACCCCGCCTTTTGGAACCTGCAGAGAAACCCCTTTCAGCACCAGGATGACATGGTTGTATATCACCTCGATATTATTGATATCGAGCAGCGTGTCAGTTTTGATTTCCGTCGTATCCAGCATGCGTTTCCCCGGCCTTAAAGGGCGCGGTTCTTACGCCCGCGCCCCCTATCCTTAGCATGGATTCTGGCGAGGTCCAGTGGACCAAACTGGGATCAAGCAAAGGTGTCGAAGCTGGGCGCTTCCCCAACGCCGAACGTTGGGGGTGACGGCGCCTCAGGAGGTACGACCACGACATCCTCGGGCAGAGTGTCGCCTTCGTTGAACAAGGTGGTCGTGTCGTCGTCCGGCGCAAAATCGGTCACCCGAACGAACCAGGTTTCATCGTCATCGCCATCGAATTGCTGGCGCTGAGTTTCCACATTGGCGGTGAAAAGGAAGGCTTCGATATCTGTGTCATCGAATTCGGTCAGCTGCAGAAGTCTGTCACCATTCGCATCAAACTCGGTCAAACGATTGGTCCATGTCACGGCGCCAAAGAAGTCGGGTTCCGGTTCAGGAGTACAACCTTCAGCGGAAAACGTGCACTGGCCAGGTGCTTGGCCAATATTCAGCAGGTCGCTTTCAAGCCGCTGGCGCAGGGTGTTATTGCTGAAGATATCGCGCAATTCGATTTCATCGTCACGCAGTGTATAGCGGCTTTGGACGTCGCCATTTTCCTCGAAGGTCGTGACGCGCGCGGTCCAAGACTTTGCTCCGTCTGAGCTCCCGACCTGGCTAAAGTCACCACGCTGCGGTTCGTCAAGAGGTGGAGAAGGAATAGCGCCTGGTCCGCCAAAAGAGCCCTGCGTCGGAGGATCAACGGGGCCATTCAAATCCGGAGGTGAACCAGTATCGGTATCGTTCGGGAAATCGCTGATCACCGGAGGCAGAGGCGTCAGGCCCGCAAAAACAAAGTTCCCATCAAACAGATCAAAGCTGTTGATCGGTAGAGCCACTCCCTCATCGATTTCGATCCGCTGCCGGAGAGCCCCATCCAAGAAATATTCGCGGGTTTCCGCGCCGTTATCGAGCAGGATAACTTTACCGATCAGCTCTCCTGTATCATCGTAGAAAAACGCGGTCTGCGCGCCAATCTCTCCGCTGCCAGGCTGCGGAACAATCTCGATGCTGACGATTTGTCCGTCTTCGAAAATTTCCCGTCTTTCCCGTCCGTCGTCAAAGATCGTGGTGCGGTCAGTGATCACGCCATCCGTGTCGAAGTTCGTGAGTATTGACGCCCAGCTTTTTGCCCCGTCGCCAAATCCACCCGGATTGTCCTGTTGTTCTGTCGATCGTCTGATGCCGTTCTCGAAGGCTTCAAACTTTTGAACGCCATCGTCGAAAATGGTGGTCCGATCCTGAATCAGGCCATTGGAGTCGAAATTCGTCAGGATCGATGTCCAAGCCTCTGCGCCATCGCCGAAGCCACCCGGATTGTCCTGTTGTTCGGTTGAACGCCGGAGTCCGTTCTCGAAGGTCTCGAATTTCTGGACACCGTCATCGAAGGTTGTGAACCTGTCCTGGATAGTGCCGCTACTTTCGAAATTCGTCAGGATCGATTTCCAAGCCTTCGCGCCGTCGCCGAAGCCACCCGGATTGTCCTGTTGTTCGGTTGAACGCCGGAGTCCGCTCTCGAAGGTCTCGAATTTCTGAACACCGTCATCGAAGGTTGTGAACCTGTCCTGGATAGTGCCGCTGCTTT
>JBCCHJ010000009.1:0-116464 GCA_039028795.1 Pseudomonadota bacterium | reverse complement strand
GACCTACAGTGTGCATCAACACGCGTAGATGTGCGTTCGTTCACAATGCAAATTGCGTCACGCGTATGATCGACTATAGCCGCCATACGATCTACACGATCAGGAATTGCATGGGGATGCCGCACAGATCCGGCTGGGACAGAATGCAACGGAAGAATCCCTCGCCGCCTTGCGTAGGCAGTTAGGCTTGGATCAACCGCTCTATCTTCAGTACTTCACTTGGATCGGTAACCTTCTGACCGGGAATATGGGGATCTCCACCGCTGGCGGTGCGACGATCGCCAGCCTGATCGGCAACGTTATCGGCAACACTGCCTTCATGGCAGCGATTGTGACTGCTATCGCTGTGCCCTTGTCGGTGATCCTAGGTCTGCTGGCAGCGATGTATCCGGGCCAGTTTTTGGATCGGATCATCACTTCAGGCACGTTGGGCTTGATCGCAGTACCCGACTTCTTTGTGGCGATCTTCCTGATCCTGTTCCTGGCGGTCCAGTTGGGAATTGTTCCGGCGGTATCCTACCTGCCTGGCGATGTCGGATTCTTTGAGTCGCTCTACATTCTGACCCTGCCGATCCTGACCCTCGTGATTGTCGTCTCGGCACAAATGATCCGGATGACCCGTGCGGGAATCCTGAATGTCATGTCGTCGCCCTATATCGAGATGGCCATCCTGAAGGGCGTTCCACGCCGCCGGATCATCCTGCGCCATGCGCTTTTGAACGCCATCGGTCCGATCGTGAACGTCATCGCGTTGAACTTGGCCTATCTGGTGTCCGGAGTTGTGATCATCGAGACGGTGTTCGCCTATCCTGGCTTGGCCAAGCTGATGGTTGACGGCGTTCAGACCCGTGACATCCCGCTGGTTCAGGCCTGTGGCATGATCTTCTGCTGCACCTATGTCATCCTGATCCTAATCGCCGACATCGCGTCGATTGCGTCCAACCCGCGTCTGAGGCACCCTAAATGACCGACATGACCGCTGAAACGGCTCAAGAGCCGGAAAAAACCATCTATGATGAATTGCCGGACGCCCCGCCGAAAAAGAAGCTGCGGCTGTCCTGGGTTGGTAAGGTCTCGGTCGCTGTCGTAGCATTCTGGGTATTCATCGCACTTTTCGGCACGTTCCTGACGCCTTACACGGAACGCGACTACATCGAGGAAGACCCGCAAGGCGAATACTATGATGACCCGACCTTTATGGTCCCGAATGCCGAAGTCAGTTCTTACCTTGGCACAGACTACACGGGCCGGGATGTGTTTACGCGGATCATCTGGGGTGCGCGCACGACCATTGGAATATCTTTCGCTGCTACTCTGCTGGCGTACTTCATCGGGATTACATTAGGGATCGCAGCCGCCGTGGCGGGTGGCTGGACAGACTCTATACTTTCCAGGGTGGTGGATGCAATATTGACCTTCCCCAACATCATGTTGGGGCTGATCGTAATTGCCGCCTTCTCGGGGCAGGTTTTCATAGACCCCATAACCGATGCAATCATATTGTTGGTCGGGCTTGCGGGGGTGGTCTATGCCGCCTCGGTCTACCGGATCGCGCGAGCTTTGGGCCAGGACATAATGGTCCAGGACTATGTGGAGGCTGCGCGCGTACGCGGCGAAGGCCTTTGGTGGATCATAAGCCGAGAGGTTCTTCCAAACGCGGCCATGCCATTGGCCACTGACTTTGGTCTGCGTCTGGTTTTTGTGATCCTGTTCATCTCCTCGCTCAGCTTCCTGGGCCTGGGCGTTCCACCGCCGGTCGCAGACTGGGGATCGATGGTGCGTGAAAACCTGCCGGGTCTGGGCAATGGCTTCTTCCCGCGGGAAGGCACGATCAACGCCGGCGCACTGGCATCCGTGGCTCCTGCGCTGGCCATTGCCTCGCTGACCATTGCGATTAACCTCATCGTCGATGATATCTCAGCCCAAGCTGGCGGTTCGCTGGCCAAGAAGATGGTGTAAGCTCATGAACGAACAGCAACCCATCTTCGCCTGCCGCGACCTGAAGATCGAAGCGCGTCCGCATAACAAGGACCCGATCCCAATTGTGAAAGGCGTCAGCTTCGACGTGATGCCGGGACAGGTGGTCGCGCTGATCGGCGAATCCGGGTCGGGCAAGACCACGATTTCGCTTGCCTCTTTGGGGTATACCAAGCCCGGGCTTTATTTTTCGGGTGGCAAAGGCCTGTTGAAGGGCGACGACATGGTCAGCCTGGGCGCCGAGGAAAAACGCGAGATGCGTGGCGAAAACGTCGCCTATCTGGCGCAGTCGGCTGCGGCGACCTTCAACCCGGCGCTAAAGATCAACGAACAGGTCACCGAATCCGCGGTGATCCATGGGCATATGACTCAGGAAGATGCCGACAAACGGGCGCGGGAACTCTACGAAGCTCTGGAACTGCCTGACCCTGACCGGATCGGCGGACGCTATCCGCACCAGGTTTCGGGCGGTCAGCTGCAGCGTCTGATGGCTGCCATGGCGATGGTGGAAAAGCCCTCGTTGCTGGTGTTGGACGAACCGACCACGGCCTTGGACGTGACGACACAGATCGAGGTTCTCAAGGCGTTCAAGAAGGTGATCGAAGAAGAAGGATCTGCTGCGATCTATGTCACCCATGATCTGGCCGTTGTAGCGCAGATTGCAGACCATATCGTCGTGCTCTATAGCGGAGAGATCATGGAGCAAGGTCCGACCGACCAGATCATCAACGATCCGACCCATGCCTATACGAAGCGCTTGATGGCCGCGGTGCGTCCGCCGCCCGCTGCAGGCCAAAGCGATGGTGGCGGAGAGGCCCACCAGACCGAGACGCCGGCGCTGGAGGTTAAGAACGTCGATGCCGGATATGGGCGCAAGACCGACGGATCGCTAGCGATCAAGGTCTTGAAAGACGTCAACATGCGGGTTGAAAAAGGCCACGTTGTCGGCGTCATCGGGGAGTCCGGTTGTGGGAAGTCCACACTTGCCCGCGTAATGGCGGGGATTTTGCCTGCTGCCGAAGGTGAGGTCATTCTGGATGGCCAACTTTTGAAAGCTGACCTTAGGCAACGCTCCCGGGACGAACTGCGCAAGGTCCAGTTTGTCTTCCAGATGGCAGATACGGCCCTAAACCCGCGTCAGACCATCGGCGATATCATCGGACGACCGCTGACCTTCTATCACGGGCTGACGGGCCGGAAACGGCGCGAGCGGATGCTGGAAATCCTCAGCCTGGTGGAACTGCCTTACGAGTTCGAAAGCCGAGTGCCCGCAGAACTTTCCGGTGGCCAGAAGCAACGTGTGGGCCTGGCCCGGGCGCTGGCGGCAGATCCCGAGGTAATCATCTGTGACGAGGTAACTTCCGCCCTGGACACCATCGTTGGCTCGAACATCATCAAGCTGCTGCGCCGTTTGCGCGATCAGTTAGGCGTCAGCTATGTTTTCATCAGCCACGACTTGTCCACAGTGGCCAGCTTCGCCGATGAAATCGCTGTGCTTTACAATGGGGAACTGGTGGACTTTGGGTCGGTGGACGAAGTGCTAACGCCGCCTTTCCACCCTTACACGGAACTGCTGATTACCTCGGTCCCGGAAATGCGGGTGGGCTGGCTGGATGAAACCGCTGAACACCAGCAGGCCATGGCGGCAAAGTTCAAGGCAGGCGAATACGCCTAATCAATTGCTCTGCAGAACTTCGTCGGGACCTGAGATGATCCCGACGGGTCGCTGCGGGATGCATCTGGTTCAATGCCAGCATATCAGGTAGAACTCCAGGCAGGTTGATCAGAGGCAATTTCCAGTGAAACGCAGACCGGGGCGCGGCCAACCCACGGCAAATCGGGGTGACGCGATCGACGCGGCGGCACAGAACATTCTCATGCAGGCCGTTGCCGCGCATCAAAGCGGTAAGATTCAGCGCGCCGAGCAGGGCTATCTGCACTTTCTGCAGAAATACCCAAACAACGTCGATGCCTTGCATTTACTTGCAATCGTTGCGCTGGAGACGAACCGTGCCGCACGAGGTGTCGCGCTTTTGGAGAAAGCCGTCACCATCCACCCAAATGCTGCGGAAATGCACGGCAATCTTGGGAACGGTCAGCGTCGCCTAAAGCGTCACGAAGACGCTTTGCGCAGCTTTGATCGCGCGATAGCGCTGCAGCCGAAGTTCGTAGATGCGCACTACAACCGGGGCTTGGTGCTTATGGATCTGGGGCGGACCGCAGAAGCAGCGGAAAGCTATAAGGCAGCCCTCGCACTACAGCCCGATCTGGTCGAGGCGCATAACAATCTTGGAAACGCCTTGATCGACCTTGACCGGCCAGAGGCCGCGCTTTCCTGCTTTGATCAGGCAATCAAGCTGCGCCCAGGCAATCCACACCATCACAACAATCGTGGGAAGGCGCTGGATAAATCCGGACGCACCGAAGATGCGATTGCCGCTTTTCAAAAGGCGATCGAAATTCAGCCCAATCATGCCGAGGCACACGGCAATCTGGGAGATGCCTTACGGCGGCTCGGACGGATCGAAGCGGCCCTGTCCAGTTTCGATAGGGCGGTGAAGACCGATCCGAAAAAGGCGCAGACCTATTACAATCGCGGCGTGGCGTTTTATGAATGCGGACGGTTCACGGATGCGCTCGCCGACTTTGACAAGGCGATTTCACTGTCAAACGATCTTGTGGCCGCCCATCACAACCGTGCCTCCACCTTGGTTGAACTGGGCAGGCTGGACGCTGCCCTTGATGCCTACGATACCGTCCTTTCCGCTGACGCAAATCATTTCGATGCGCATATCGGCCGCGGGGGCGTGCTCTTGGACCTGGAGCGGCCGGGTGAAGCACTGTCCAGCTATGATGCGGCGGTAGCACTGCGACCCGATCATGCAAAAGCGCATTGCAATCGGGGCGAGGTCCTGAAGGAACTAGACCGCCCCGACGATGCGATGGCCAGTTTCAATACCGCACTTGACCTTGATCTGGATCTGGTCGACGCGCACTGGAATAATAGCCTCTGCCAGTTGTTGCTTGGCCAGTTCCATGAAGGCTGGCGCGGCTATGAATACCGCAAGCGTCGAAGCGAACCGGTTGGTTTGCGGCGATATGACTGCCCGCTTTGGCTTGGTGAAGAGGACCTGCGCGGAAAGACGGTCTTCGTCTATTGGGAACAAGGCTTTGGCGACACCATCCAGTTTTGCCGCTATGTGATGCTTCTCCGGGAAAGGGGCGCCCGGGTTACGTTGTCCGTCCAGTCTCCCATCCGAGAACTGATCACAACACACGATCCAGAGATTGACATCATCGGCGGAGAGGATGAACCCGACCATTTCGATTTTCATATCCCGTTGATGAGCCTGCCACTGGCGTTTGGCACAGATCGCGACACAATCCCGTGTCAGACGCCCTATCTGGCCGCAGAAACAGATCGCGTGGCGTCCTGGAAGCACCGCCTCGGCGATGATGGGTTCAAGATCGGAATTTGCTGGCAAGGCAAGAAGACGGATGTCGACCGAGGAAGATCCTTCCCCGTTGCTGTCTTAAGCCCAATCGCCGCGCGCGCCGATACACGCTTGATCAGCTTGCAAAAAGGGGATGGTATCGAACAGCTTGCCGACTTACCGGATGGCATGGCGATCGAAACTCTGGGCGACGATTTCGATGCGGGCCCGGATTCCTTTCTGGACAGCGCCGCGGTTATTCGAAACTTGGACCTCGTCATCACGTCGGATACTGCAATCGCCCATTTGGCCGGTGCGCTGGGACATCCGACCTGGTTGGCCCTAAAGCATGTTCCGGAATGGCGATGGGGCCGCCGGGGCGAGACCACGCCATGGTATCCCCAAACACGATTATTCCGTCAGACGCATCTCGGCGATTGGAGTTCGGTTTTTGATGAGATGGCAACTCAGATCGATCACCGGATGACCCTCGCGCCCTGACCTGCGTTTGAAATGATAGCCATGGTCCCTGTAATGACCGTGGCCATAGTTTCTACAGTGTTTGCCTGCGGTCTCTGAAACGCCTTTGAATTTCCCAAGGATCAGCTGACAACAGATACTCTGTCACTAACCCGGGCTCGTCATCTTCACTTAGGTCACTTTTAATCCGTTCGGCCATGAATGGCGCTCTGGCAATTGCTTCTTCCAATGCATCTATGGCTCGATCTCGATCGGCAAGCGCCACAAATGCATCTGCCATCATATAATATGCACGTGCATTTGTTTGATAACGTCCATCCAATCATCATCGTCTGGCGGTGCCACATCGTAGCTGAAGGCTTTGGCATGGATCTCGGACGCAAGTATTGCTGCATCCAGTAACTTGTCGGCACGCCTCAGCCGATCTGCGGAATTCAGAACATAATTTGCCGTGGCAGCAGAGGGAAATCGGTTTGGGCCAGCATCCAAGTCTTCCAATCGAAAAATACCTTCTCGGATCTGCAGGATCCTTACTTGCGCCGGCTCCTCTTCTTCTTCAGTCCGAAGATCAAGTATATCTTTGTCTCGAATGGGCCGCCCTTCCTCATTGGAAAGTTGCAGGGCGCCAGTCGCCACAAAGAGCATGCCATGCATGTAGCCGAGCAATATTCGATCAGCCGGGCAGTCAAGGATCTCTAGATCTGGCAGATCGAAACGTTCGAGGCCTTCGGTAAAAACGCGCAGGTTACCATCTGGTTGTTCTTCCCAATCAACTTCAATCCAACCGCGTGGATGACTGGGTGTAACCAGACGCCAAAAAAGTTTCACCAGACGTGTGCGAAATGTCCTTCGCGCTGCCATGCTCAAGCTGGGTCGAGTTTCAAGACAAAGCCATCAAACCTGTGCGGCCGCCTGCAACCAGTTGATGTAGACCCGCTCGGCATTCTTGTTGAAGTCTGTCATGTTGTTGGCACATGCGCCGCTGATCGTCGGCAATCCGTCCGGCCCCAAAGCGTTTTCCAATGCCCCGGCATATTCAGGGATGGCTGCCCAATTTGCGCAGGTGTCGGACTCGACCTCCATGTGAAACTGCATCGAAAACGCTCGTGGGCCCCAGTTCATCGCCTGCACGGCGCATGCAGGCGAGGTGGCCAGAACCACGGCCCCCTCCGGCAGTCTCGTCACTTCGGCGGAATGCCATTGCAGCGCTTTCATCGGGCTGTCCACACCGTCGAAAAAAGTCGAGGCCGTGCCTTCCTCTGTTAGGATCACGTCCATCACGCCAATTTCTGGCGTACCCGGCCCGCAGTCGCCGCCCAAGGCGCAGGCCAGCAACTGATGGCCCAGGCATAGGCCCATAAAGGGCAGACCGCGATCGGCAACGGCCTCTTTGATGAGCGCTTTTTCCCCGGTCAGCCAGGGGTGCTCGTCCTCTTGCCAGGTGTCCATCGGGCCGCCCATGACCCACAAAGCATCAAATCCGTCCAGTGGAGGCGCTGTCTCGCCCGCATCCAATTCCACCGGCACCCATTCGTGGTCGTCTTCGTTCAGCAACTGCCGGAAGAACCCGGGATGTTCACAATCGGCATGCTGCAGGACCAGAATTTTCATCTTCGCTCTCCGTGCGGGTGTTCGGGCCATCCTGCAATCTGGTTCGGATGGCGTCCAGTCCGGAAGTATCCGTCATGCCATGGGCAGCAGCCAGGCCTTGAGGTATGGCACGAACCGGTCGCGCAGTGACATGGCATTGTGCAAGGCGCAGAAATTTGTGGCCATGGCTTGCAGCATAAAGGCATGCACACCTTCGGCAAGTAGATCGGCGGGGACGTCTCTTCGGAACGGGGCATCCTTCAACCAGGCCTCGAAGACCTCGACCTGACGCCCGAATGTTGTGGCGATTGGACCAATTTCATCAATGGCCGCGGCGCCAGAATAGCGCAGGATAACATCGAAGACATAGCGTTCGCATGTCATCAGATCCGTCAACGGAGCCAGCGCCTCGGCCAGAACTTCCACCGTTTTCGGCGGTGGGGCTGCTTCGATCTTATCCAGGACAGCATCGATCCGCGCCCCCAGGATCAGATCCATCAACGCGTCCTTGTCCTTGAAATGTGCGAAGAAGGTGCCCTTGGCCGTGCCTGCGCGCAGGACGACTTCCTCTACCCTCAACGCTTCGAAGCCTTTTTCTGCGATCACGGCCTCTGCCGCCGCGATCAGGCGGGCGCGGGTTTCCAGGGTTCTTTTCTGTACGGCACGGGCCATAGCCTGGCTTTGCAGAAAAATTGACTATGGTCAAATTAATTATTGACCACGGTCAGAACCGATATTATTAAAATGACCATGGTCAATTTAATCGCTGGAGAGCGCTATGAACGCCAAACGCATCTACATCCTGAACGGACACCCCGCCGCCCAATCGTTGAGCCGGACCTTAGCAGAAAACTACGCTGACGCCGCCCGCGCTGCCGGGCACGATGTGCGTATGACGCATCTGCATGATCTAGACTTCGATCCTGACTACGGTTTTGGCGGTTATGTGAACCAGAAACCGCTGGAGGACGGGTTGGAACAGGTCCTTGAGGACATTGAATGGGCTCAGCATGTCGTGCTGACGACACCAATGTGGTGGGGAGGGCTACCTGCGAAGTTGAAGGGCCTGTTCGACCGCGCGTTTCTGCCAGGCCGCACCTATAGTACCCGAGAGACGAACTGGATGGGATTCCCAACGCCAATGCTAGGCGGCAGAACGGGTCGTGTGATCATGACATCCGACACGCCAGGCTGGTTCATGCGCCTTGTCTACAAGAATGCCCTTTTGCGCCAGATCAAAGACCAGATCCTGGGCTTTGTTGGAATCAAACCTGCCAAGGTCACGTACTTTTCCGGTGCCAGCCATCCGAATTCAAAAGCGGTGGAACGGTGGGTCGGCACGATCAAAAAGATCGGCGCCGCAGCGGCATGATATCGTGAATCGAGCCCTGCGCGTCTCGTTAGAGTTTTACGTAAATGCCGGGCGGCAGCGCCCGGCGCATTCATCTGATGTTAATGTGAGTGCGGAGAGAATGCCGGAAGGACCTCGTCGCATCCGACCAAACTTCATACGATTTTCGACGAAATCTCACCCAGTCTGTCCACAGCCACTTTGATCTCATCGCCCGGGACCAGCTTGCCGACACCCGCGGGCGTGCCAGTTAGGATAAGATCACCTGCACCCAGGCGCATGGATCTGGATATAAAGCTTATGCATTCTGGTACCGACCAGATCATCTGGCTGAGATCGCCATCCTGGCGCAATTCTCCGTTCACCCAGGACCGGACAAATCCCTTATCCAAATGCCCGGTCACCGCTACGGGCTGCAGTGGGCCGATCACAGCGGATTTGTCAAAGCCTTTACCCCAATCCCATGGCCGGCCCATATTCTTGGCCACGCCCTGCAGGTCACGCCGGGTCAGATCATTGCCGATACCATAGCCCCAGACGTGGGACAGGGCGTCTTCCTCGGCGATGTCCGTTCCGCCTTTACCGATGGCGACAACCATTTCGCCCTCATAGTGCAGGTCATCCGTTTCTGGTGGATATAAGATCGCCTCACCATCATGGGCGATTTCCGATGGCGGTTTGCCAAAGAAGAACGGTGGCTCCCGGTCCGGGTCATGGCCCATCTCCCGCGTATGTTCGGCATAGTTCCGCCCAACGCAAAAGATCCGGCGCACCGGAAAGCGTTCTTCCGATCCAGCGATATCGACCGACGGGATCGGTGGTGGGTTAAAGACATAATCGGGCATCTGGTTCTCCGGCTGATGTTGCCCGCCCTAGCGCAGAACAGGTCATGCTACAAGCAACTCACCTTTACCCGGCCAATCGCGTCCAATCACAAACCCACGACGCAACCATATTACCCCATGTCTGATAGTTCCGTAACAATAGAACCCCCATAGACGTTGCGCCGCAACATGAACCTTTTATAACCGTCGCCCAGGGGCGCCCCAGGGGACAGGGGCAGTAATTAGGGAGCGGGTCACCATGACTGACCAAGCCTTGCCGCCTACAAACGGCACACAAGGCCTACGAATTTTTGCCTGGGTGATGGTGGCGGCGACGTTCGTCTATCTTATTAACAATTGGCTGATGTTCTGGATGGGCTGGCCCGGGGCAGGATCAGCTCTGGCCGGAGAGATCAGCACCTTGGGTGTTATCCAACTTGCGCTCTATCCGGTCGCGTTCGCACTGGTCGTTTTCTACGTAACCAAGCAGCGTCTGCTGCCCCGTGAAGATGCAACGCGCTTGAGCGGCATCGCCAATTTCATGATCCGCTTTGCTTTCTGGACGGTCTTTTTAGTCGGTGTGGCCGATGCGATTGTCTCGTTTATGCGGGTGGAAGAATTGTTGCCGGGTTTGATCGGTGACGACCTTGGCAACAAGATGAACTTCAACTCAAACCGGGCACCGATGGTCCATGGACCCCTTTTGGTTCTGGCATTGATCATCACAGCCCTGACGCCGAGGACTCTGGGGTTCCACTGGTTGGCGCTTCTGGTCGTGCTGGCAGAGTTGTTGATCGTGCTGAGCCGCTTCATCTTTTCCTACGAACAAGCCTTCATGGGCGATCTGGTTCGGTTTTGGTATGGCGCATTGTTCTTGTTTGCATCGGCCTACACGTTGTTCGAAGACGGCCATGTCAGGGTCGATGTGGTTTATTCAGGCTTCAAGGATCGTGCCAAGGGTCGGGTCAACGCCATAGGCGCCGTTATTCTGGGTATCATCTTCTGCTGGATCGTCCTGATCATGGGGCTGGATACCAAAAATTCGATGATCAATGCGCCGATCCTGTCGCTGGAGGTTACCCAGACTGGGTTCGGCATGTTTGTGAAATACATGATGGCGGGTTTTCTGGCTGTCTTCGCCGCCAGCATGATGGTGGCTTTTTGCGCCCAATTGCTCGAGGGGGTGGCCGATATGCGTGGCGATCCGGGGTCTCGGTTGCATGCGCATGATGATGAATTGCCTGGGCACTAAGGGGCGAGGGGCTGTCTGATGGAAATCCTGTTTCTTGTCGTCTTGCTGTTGTTGATGGCTGGGGCTTTGGCCTCGGGCTATCCCGTCGCATTCGCATTGCCCGGTTCAGCGATCCTGACGATCCTATTAGCGGCGCTTTGCGGATGGATGTTTGCCGGCGATGCCACGGCCTACTTTGCCAGCCAATCTGCGCCTGAATGGCTATCCTCGGGCGTGATCAACTTCCGAGGTGTGTATTGGGAGGTTGAACGAGACACCCTGATCGCCATTCCGCTGTTCGTCTTCATGGGCATCATGCTGCAGCGGTCGAAGATCGCCGAAGATCTGCTGCTTACAATGGCGCAACTGTTTGGGCCGATCCCGGGCGGGTTGGGCATTTCCGTGGTATTCGTCGGCGCCCTGCTGGCCGCGACGACTGGCATCCTGGGCGCGACCGTTGTGGCCATGGGCCTGATTTCGCTGCCGGCCATGCTGCGGAACAAGTATTCGTCGCCCTTGGCAACCGGGACCATCGCAGCGTCGGGGACGTTGGGGCAGATCATTCCGCCGTCCATCGTGCTGATCATTTTGGCCGATCAGTTGTCATCAGCGGTAGATCAGGCACAGACCCAACGCACGAATCTTTACAAATCCAGTACGGGTGAGTTGTCGCTGCCGTCCGAGTTTGCGGTTTCGTCAACCTCGGCCGGGGACATGTTCATGGGCGCTATGGTGCCTGGGCTGGTCCTGGTCGGCATTTACATGCTGTATATCCTGATCATCGGTCTGATCCGTCCGTCGATGGCGCCATCCGTGCCGTTCGGTCAGAAGATGAACCTAAAGCTGTTGGCGCGCGTCGGGCTTATCCTGATCCCGCCGCTGACGCTGATCTTTGCTGTGCTGGGCTCGATCATCGCCGGCGTCGCCACGGTGAACCAGGCTGGCGCCATCGGTGCCATCGGTGCGACGATTATGGCGGGCTATCGTCTGCGCGAGGGCGAACGCGGTGCGTTCATTCCGGCGGCTTTGGCCATCATATCGCTGGTCGCCATCATCTTCATCACGCAGAACTATGACCTGAACATCCGGGCGATCGAGACGGACGAACAACGGTTCGGGCTGAACATAGCTATTGGCGCGGTTGCGGTATTCTTGATCTCGGTCTTCTGGTCGCTTTGGCGAACGTTCAAGATAGACGACACGCTGAAGGGCGTGATGATCGACACCGCGAAGACAACATCGCTGGTCTTCATCATCCTACTGGGCGCCGCGATGCTAACGGCGGCCTTCCGGGCGTTTGGCGGGGAAGAACTGGTCAAAGAGTTCCTGACCTCGCTGCCTGGCGGGTTCTGGACCCAATTTGTCATCGTCATGGCGGTGATTTTCGTCCTGGGCTTTTTCCTGGACTTCATCGAAATCGCCGTCGTCGTGGTGCCGATTGTGGCGCCGATCCTGCTGATGGACCCTGGCGCGAACATCACCGCAGTCTGGCTGGGCGTGATGATCGGATTGAATATCCAAACATCGTTCCTGACGCCGCCATTTGGCTTTGCTCTCTTCTATTTACGCGGGGTCGCGCCGCGTGAAGTGCGTACTGTAGACATCTATAAGGGCGTGGTGCCCTTTATCGCCCTGCAGTTGCTGGCCTTGGTGATTGTCGGTAATTTGCCGCCGTTGGTGAATTACCTGCCTGAGCGATTGCGTATGGTCTCGGACAGCGCACCGCCACCGACCAATCCGCGCCTGCAGTACTGCATGGAAGACTATGTCGCCCAGCGCTTCGTCGATGACGAGTCTCGGATCAAAACCGCAATTGCGTCGGCTCGGACGATCAATCTGGAGAGCTTGCCCTCGAGCCAAGCCAAAGCCCTTACCGGGGCTTTTGACAGCGCCGATGATGCGTTTGTCAAAATGGATGCAATCGACGCGGCCGAACAGGCCGTCATGACCGCAGCACCCGACTACCGTCCGATGCATCGGCAGGTCCGTGCGGTGGAACGCGATGCCCGTAAACTGGCCGCTGAAATCAAGCATGACCAGACCCTGATCAACCGATTGAAAAGTACCGCTCCGGACAGTCCACGCATTGCAAGGCTGGAAGAAAGCGTGGCTGCATTGACAGCCGAGCGTGACGCTCTGCTGGCAGAAATCCCAGCAGAGTGGGAGGCGAAGAACGAGGACTTCGCCGCGCTTGCCAAAGCCGAGGTTAACGCACGGCGTGCCTACCGCCGCACTTCCGATGAAGCGGCCGCTCCAGTCGCTGAACTGGCTGACGTGCTGGCTGGCACAGAAGCTTTGGCCGGAACCGAGGAGGAACTGCGCGCTATTCGGGCAGATGTTGAATCTGCCGATCCCAAGGAGTTGGTCGAACGGATCGAAACACTTCGGTCCGCCATGCGGGATGCCAGCGCTGGCAAGGACACTGTGAAAGGTCTGTCAAATGCCCGCAAATCATTAAGGAAAGATCCGGACCCAGTGAAAGCGGCAGAGGAGCTTGACGCTTCGATCGCAGCGCTGGCCGAGGATCTTTCGTGGCGCCGGACGGCACAGACCGAGGTCCTGCCAGGTCTGAACGCCTATACTGCGGCACTTGCAGACACGATTGGTCTTCGCAGCCAGCAGAAGCTTCCTAGTGAGCAGGCTCTCTACGTGGCAGGCTGCAACTCGGGCCACCGGGACATTTCGCTGAACTTCTAGTGTAGACGAGGCGCGTCAACGCCCCGTCACAAACCATAATTCACCTGCGTGCACTTTATGCAGCGGTTGATGTCGCGGTCGTCTGCCCGCGGCGCAATACATGGATCGGCCATAGAAACAGCACCAGGAAGATCAGGTTGCCGATGATGTTTAGCGGTGCGCCCGCGATCCAGGATGCAACCGAGTCGACCACGAACCAGACGATGATGGCCCGCTCCATCAAGGTAAGGCTCAATTCAGGTGCTTGCGCCATGCCTTTGGTAGACAAGCCCAGCAATACGACACCCCAGCCAATCATTACGCCACCGCTGATACCACTGATCAAGCGAAGCTCGGGCTTATCCGCGTTCTGCAACCCGTCCAGCGGCCAGAACAGCAGATCGGCAAAGAATACAATCACGCCATCGGTGGCGGGGTGGGCGGCTAAGGCGATCAATGTCCCAAACCCGATCACTAACGCTGAGGCTGTGACCAGCATTTTTTGTGCGAAACTCTCAGTCATCATTCCATCTCCATTCAGATACGTTGGGTGGGACATGCCGATGAAAACGCCGCCAAACAATTACCCGGCAGGTAAGTGCGGATGGTCTTAGAGAACGGTATCGTCGGGCACTAAAGCATGCGGAGGACGCGATGCAGAACTTCGGAACGATCCTCAAGGACTGGCGGGGGCGCCGGCGTCTTTCGCAATTAGCGTTGGGGTTGGAAGCAGACGTTTCCGCCCGGCACATCGCGTTTTTGGAAACCGGGCGGTCCGCGCCAAGCCGCAAGATGGTGCTGCATCTGTCCGACGTACTTGGAATTCCCCGGCCGGAGCGGAACACGCTGCTGACAGCGGCTGGTTTTGCGCCCGCCTATCCTAAACGTGGCCTGGACGACATGGACCTGGCCCCACTAAAGGCTGCCATCGAACATACGATCACCAGGCATGCACCCTTCCCCGCGATCGTTATTGATCGTCACTGGTGCCTGATCGATGCAAACGCACCTGCCAGAATGTTACTGACACCGTTTGGCATCAAGGACGGCGACAGCCTGCTAAAGGCGATCTTCGAAGCCCCTAGTCGGACTTCCTATTTCGAAAACTGGGCCGAGTTCGGTTACTACACGGCCAAGCGCCTGCGCACTGAAAGCGCCCATCTGGGCGGCGTCCCGGAATTAGACCGGGTAGTTGAAGGCATCGAATCCGATGCTGAAGTCGCCTCATATGAGCCGCCAAAGGAACTGCCTGCAATTATACCCGCCCGGTATCGGGCGGGCGAAATGGTACTGTCAATGTTCACAACGATTGCTCAGTTCGGATCGGCAGAGGAAATCTCGTTGGCGGACTTGCGGATCGAACTGATGTTTCCAGCGGATGAGCATACCCGCCAAATCTTTGAGGCCATGTCTGCGAAAGGTGGCGCGCCGTCATAGGTGCAACCCGTGAAACCGCGATCAGAGCAATCCGCCCACCGCGCATTCTCTGCGAGAATTAATCCATCCGCAGGCGAAGGATATCGGACATTAGAGCGCCCAGCGCGGCGCCTGGGCGCTGGACAAGCCCCTGGGAATGGGGGACTAAAGACGCGCCTGCCACCCCCTGCCGGAGAGTCCATGCAACCGGGGCCGATGTCTCGTTATCGCGCACTGATCGCCAAGGGCGATCTACGTGCGGATTCTGCTCAACGCGCTGCAGTGGAAAAGCTGCAGATCCTTTTTATGCGGCTGTCTGACTATAACCCGGGACGCGGCAAGCAAGTGCAACGCGGCTGGTTTGGCTGGATCAGCGGCTCTCCGCAGAAAGTGGTGCCGCTGACGGGTCTGTATCTTTATGGCGGCGTTGGCCGGGGCAAATCGATGTTGATGGATCTATTTTTCGATGATGCGCCGGTCCGCCCGAAAAGACGTGTTCACTTCCATGCATTCATGCAAGAGGTTCAGACTGGGATTCACATCGCCAGGGAATCGAATGTCAAAGACCCGATTCAGAATGTTGCCGATGAGATTGCCGAAAGCGCGACGCTGTTGTGCTTTGATGAGTTTCAGGTCACCGACATAGCAGATGCAATGATCCTGGGTCGGCTTTTCGAAGCGTTGTTCGATCGCGGTATCGTTGTTGTCGCCACGTCGAACCGACCGCCCGATGATCTCTATAAAAACGGTTTGAACCGGGCGGTTTTCCTGCCGTTTATCGACATGCTGAAAGAACGCGTGGATGTCCACGAACTGGACAGTTCGACGGACTATCGCCAAGGCCGCGCAGCGGGGCGGCAAGTATACTTCACGCCCTTAGGCAAGCAAGCAAAGGCAGGGATGGATCTAGCCTGGACAGAAGAGACCGGTGGCCATCCGGGACGCCCGCTAACGATATCGATTAGAGGCCGGCAAGTAGTGATTCCACACGCAGAAGAGCATGTCGGCCGTGCAAGTTTTTCTGACCTCTGCGAAGCTCCACTGGGGCCTGCTGATTACCTGGCAATCGCGGAACAGTTCTCGGTCTTCTTTTTAGATGACATTCCGCAACTCAGCTGGGCAAAAAACAACGAAGCCAAGCGACTGGTCACGTTGATCGATACGTTCTACGAGGCACATTTGCGGTTGTATTGTTCGGCGGATGCAGAACCGGAAGACCTGTATCTGAAGGGCGATGGATCTTTCGAGTTTGCGCGTACTGCATCGCGTTTGGCTGAGATGCAAAGTGCGAATTGGCCTGAAGCTGGTTAAAATGAGCCGCAATTTTGGCCGACGACTAGATTTCGCCTCATTTACTAGTAAACCATGAGACCAACGTGGTTCGGGCCATTTACTCTTTGTTCAGACGGAACGCCATCAATTGGGCGGTGGTCAGTTACCGCGATAAAAGAGCCTCGGGTGCGGGGGCAATGAGGTAGCAATATGTGTATGATGTGCTCATACAACCCGGTTTGTGCCGTCGACGGGACCCACAAGACCTTCGTCGAAACTGAGTCTCTAAGTGATGCGCAGACCTTCGAGGACGTCACCTTTTCAACGATTCCCAGTAACACATCGACCGGCGCTAGTATCTCGGTGGGGCAAACTGTTCTTGAAACGTTGGAGACAAATGGCGACCGCGATTGGTTCAGGATAGAGCTTGAGGCGGGTCAACGCGTCACAATCGAACTGGACGGCGTCAATCACAGCGGTAGCAGTTTAGGTGCACTGGCCGACCCATATGTTCGGCTTTATTCCTCCAACGGCTCTTTTGTCACCGGAAATGACGATGGTGGGCCCGGGCGGAACTCGAACCTGACATTCACCGCGCAAAGCGGCGGAACCTATTACATCGAGGCCGCAGCCTGGAATGATGGTTATTCAGGTGACTACCGCCTGGAGGTGTCCGCTGCTGCTCCGATTACAGCAGGGACTCTGCAAGACCTTTCGGACTTCTTGGTGAGCGGATACTGGTCCACACCAAGATATTGGAACCTGGGCAGCACCGGACCCAATGCTCAAAATGGGGTTCTGACCTACACACTGGATGGCTTTTCTGAGGACAGCAACGGATTGACCGCAGCGCGGGCCGAATTGGTGCGCGAAGCCTTCAAGATGTACGAAGCAGTTCTTGGCATCGACTTCCAGGAAACATCCTCGCAAACGGCTGACTTCCGATTCAAGGATAATGACAG
The DNA here is from genome assembly GCA_039028795.1 of Pseudomonadota bacterium. Taxonomy (GTDB): domain Bacteria; phylum Pseudomonadota; class Alphaproteobacteria; order Rhodobacterales; family Rhodobacteraceae; genus Thermohalobaculum. The sequence goes on along the minus strand of JBCCHJ010000009.1, from coordinate 99,251 downwards.
CGGCGCTTATGCTGGGTCCAGTTACAGTATCAGCGGCGGAACAGGGTTTATCAGTTCCTCACGGATCAACGTCGCTGCCAGTTGGAACGGCGGATCCACGTCTTACGACTCCTACACCTTCCAAACCATCCTCCACGAAATCGGTCATGCTTTGGGGTTGGGCCACCAAGGTGGGTACAATGGTTCGGCCAGTTATGCGAACGACGCCACGTTCGAGAATGACAGCTGGCAGGCATCGATGATGTCTTATTTCTCGCAAACCGAGAACACGAGCATATCCGCGAGCAACGCGATACTAATCAGTCCGATGTCGGTCGATTGGCTAGCACTGGACGATCACTATGCCCAGTACGGGTTTGGCGTCAGTAATGCTTTCACCGGGAATACAGTCTGGGGCTTCAATACCAACATCTCGGCGTCGACCAGCCAAGTGTTCCACGACCTCGCGCTCTATGCGAATGACCGGGCTTTCACGATCATCGATAGTGGCGGCAATGATACAATCGACTTTTCGGGTTATTCGCAAAATCAGCGAATAGATCTGACAGTCAGCCAGGCAAATAGCACCCAGGCGACTACATCTGACATCGGCTTTGAGACGCAGAATTTGACGTTGGCGGTCGGCACGGTCATCGAGAACGCCAAAAGCGGCGGCGGCAATGATCAGTTGGTCGGCAACGAGGTCAACAACAGCCTTTATGGCGGCGGCGGGAACGACACGCTGGAAGGCAAGGGTGGTAACGACTACCTGGATGGCGGATCGGGTTCGGCAGATGTCGCCATTTTTACAGGAAATTTGTCCCAGTACGACATCAACCAGATTTCCTCGAACCAGTTCACAGTCACGCAAACCAGCGGTGCAGGGTCAAACGGCACAGATACTTTGCTGAATATCGAAACTGCACGGTTTTCGAACACCGACATCGATCTGACGAACTTTGTTCCGATTGGTCCCGTGCCGATCACCGGTGACAACAACGCCAATACCCTAACCGGTGACAGCGATGCGAACGAGATCAGCGGTCTCGGCGGTAATGATGTACTCAACGGTCAAGCCGGCAATGACACGCTGTTCGGAGGAAGCAACAATGATGTGCTCTACGGGGGCGCTGGTGACGACAGTCTTGATGGCGGTGGCGGCAATGATGAAATCATCTACGATGCCGCCGACAGCCCATCACGCGTGACCGGTGGAAGTGGCACAGATACTTTGGTGGTTCTCGGGAGCTCTGTGCCGTTTGGATATAATCTTTCCGCGGGCTCTTTCGAACTGGCGCGTCACGAAGAACAGGGCACGTCGGGTCAGAATTGGGATTCGAGGTCGACCATCTATTCGATTGATTGGCTAATCGAGTCGAGGACGACGCAGAATAGTGACGGTTCACGAACTGAAGAAACTTTCGATGCTGGTTTTCTTGATTCTAAATCCGATTACAACGCCAATAACGAGCTAGCTTTCCTGAGTCAGATCAATAGCGATGGATCGCGCAGCGATACGGTTTTTGATGTCGAAAACTCCAGGACCTGGACCTCACTTCTGACCGACTATGATCCGTCAAACACTATCACCTTACGGCGATACATTCAGGACAATGGCGAACGTATTGACTTCACCTATGATGTGAACAGCACGAATAGCTGGACGCAGATTCAGACGAACTATGACGCGTCTGGCAACGTTGTTCTGCGGCGGTACTCGCAAGACAATGGCGAACGCATCGACTTCACCTATGACGTGGATGATTCGAAGAGTTGGACGCAACTTCAGACCGATTTCGACACATTCAACAACATCACGCTGCAGCGATATTCACAGGACAATGGCGAACGCATCGACTTCGTCTATGACGTGGATGGCTCAAAGACCTGGGACCGACTGCAAACTGATTATGATGCAGCGAACAACGTCACCTTAAGGCGCTATTTCCAGGACAATGGCGAACGCATCGACTTCGTCTATGATGTCGCTGACACCAAAAGCTGGGAGCGTCTGCAGACTGAGTATGACGACGCCAGTAACATAGCCCTACGGCGTTACTTCCAGGACGATGGTCAGCGGATCGACTTCACTTATGATGTCGACAATGTGCATGCCTGGGATGTGCGCACCACGACATATGATGAAGATGGAAACATCATCGACGACGTGTTCGTTTGACCCTGGGCCCTCTGCGCTGGCATTCCCGGAACATTCATGACGATGGTTTAAACCGTTAAACCTGCCGTTCGATCATCATCTTCTTGATCTCGGCGATTGCCCTTGCCGGGTTCAGGCCTTTTGGACAAGTCTTCGCACAGTTCATGATGGTGTGGCAGCGGTAGAGCCGGAATGGATCTTCCAAAAAGTCCAACCGATCGCCTGTTGCTTCATCGCGAGAGTCGATGAGCCAACGATAGGCATGCAGCAATGCAGCCGGGCCAAGATATCGATCGCCATTCCACCAATAGGAGGGGCAGGATGTCGAACACGATGCGCACATCACGCATTCATACAAGCCGTCCAGCTTCTCCCGGTCTTCGATCGATTGCTTCCACTCTGCCCCAGGTGCGGGCGATGAAGTTTCCAGCCACGGCATGATCGAGGCGTGCTGTGCATAGAAATGCGTCAGATCCGGCACCAGATCCTTAACCACCGGCATGTGTGGCAACGGATAGATCTTTACGACGCCTTTTATTTCATCGATGCCATAGGTGCATGCCAGCGTGTTGATGCCGTCGATGTTCATGGCGCAGGAACCGCAGATTCCTTCACGGCATGAGCGGCGGAAAGTCAGGGTTGGGTCTATTTCGTTTTTGATCTTGATGACCGCATCCAGAACCATCGGGCCGCAGGTATCCAGGTCAACGAAGTAGGTGTCCACGCGCGGATTTTCACCCGTGTCTGGGTCCCAGCGGTAGATCTTGAAGGTCTTTGTATGCTTCGCATTCGCGGGCTTCGGCCACGTTCGTCCCGTCGTGATCCGCGAGTTCTTCGGCAATGTGAGTTCGACCATATTCGTCTCCTGGCGGCTAGGCGATTTGAGTCCACCATTGGCTGCCTACTTGTGCCCCAGCTCGGCCTCTTCTGCAACAAGGGCATCGAAATCTGTCGCGTTCCAATGGCCCCAATCGGCTGGGTCAACGTTGAAATCAGGATACAGGAAATCCGCGATTAAGACTGGATCATCTTCTTCGATGTTGAACTCCAGGAATTTGCCGCTGTCCTCTGCAAAGTGCGCCCGTACATCAGATAGATGCGCAAGGTATTGTTTGCGCCAAACCTGTTGGATCTTCACTTCGTCGTAGCCGAAGGCATCAGCATAGCGTTCTGCATACAAACCATCCAGATACAGCGCGCGCGAATCGATCCAGTTTTCAATCGGCCTTGTGTTCAGAATAAAATAGCTGTTGGGATATTCTGCATGCATCTGCCAGAATAACCGACATCCTTCGAACACAAATTCTGGAGTGACGATGCTCATATCCAGAAAAGCTGAGTATCTTTGCAACCCCGCCATCAAGGGTCGTCCTGCGGACAGATTTGCAGCAATTGCAGTGCCCAAGACGGTATTTGAGTCGTCGGCTTGATATTGAACGCAGCGGATGCCGTTGCCACGCAGCATCATGTGGATCGAAGTCAGGCCGCATCGATTGAAGCCGATCACAAAGATAAATCGTTTCTCCGTCATGCCGCGCCCTTTCGGCCGATGAAGACCTTTTCGCCCCGGTGCAACGCATAGTGCGTTGCATCAGGTTCAAGGGCGGTAAATTCAGAAATTTGAAACCCTGGCGCTGCAAATCGATCACGAACGTCGCGCCCGTACCAGCGCAGGTGCGTTGGATCACCGTAGTACAGTTTTCTGAGTTCCGGGGTGTCATGGGCCGGATCTTCATATGTCTGATCAAATCCCTCAATCATCGGGACCGTGATCACCGCTTGTCCGTCGGTTTTCAGGATCCGATAGAGTTCCTTGAACGCCTTGGCATCGTCTACGTGTTCCAGCACGTGATTGGCCATGATCATATCAACACTTGCATCGGGCAGATCGATCGCGGTGATGTCCAGTTGCAACTCGAACAGGTCATTGATGTCGGCGGTCTGGTATGACGCCCCCCGGCCCTCCAATTCCGCCCGAACCCATGGCTCAGCAGCAAAATGAATCACGCGGGCATCTGGTTGCAGTTCCATCGCCCTGTCCATCCAAAGCTTCACCAACCGATGGCGGGGGCGGCTATCGCAGGATGGGCACCAAATCTCTGGCTTATGCCGTACGGGTGAGAACATGCCTTTATACTGGCATATCGGGCATGTTCGCTCAGTTCTTCCGTAAGCCAGCCCAGACACGTGATCGATGGATCGCTGGGCGCGGACATCCATCTTCTCGGTCATGTCTGCGGCGCTTCGCTGGCGTGGTAGCGAAGGATCAGTCATCTGGCGCTGCCTTGACCAAGTTGGTCCTGCCAGCCCAGCCCGGACTTCTTGTAATTGGTCTTGATCTGACCAAAGACTGAACGGTTCACCTCGGCGGTTGTGATGTTCACCGTATCTTTGAGCAGTCCATCCCTATGCATCCAGAGGATCGTGTCGGTCAGAAGTCCGGGCCCGGCCAATAGATAAGGGTGCTGATCGGGCTTCTCGCGAATGCGTGCACCCGCATCGTGGAAAGCCCGGGCCATCAGCGGATCGCCCTCAGGCGCGGCGATGAACCCATTCAGCCAGTGACCAGTCTTGGTGTTGAACCACAGCACCGTTTCAGTACCCAGTCTTGCGTAAAGATTGGAGAATCCTGGCGACATCTTTGAATCGGCGTCGATCCAGACACCGCCATGTTTCGCAAGATATCCAAGTCGCAAGTAATCAGCTTTGATCGCAGGATGGCTGCAAAGATCGTATGTGGTCACGGCATCAGTGCCGTACTGCGTGTCCAACCAGGACCGGGCCGCTGTCCCGTCCAGCAAACGGTATCCCCCGCCGGCAAGTTGTTGCCAGGCGGCCATGGGTTCTGCCAGATCGCTAGGCGGTTGGCCCTGCTCCCAAAACTGTAGTATTCCAGGCCTTAGGTCTAAACGAACATCACGCTTCAGACGCGGCATCGCCAAAAAGGCTGACAATGCCCGTGCGCACATGCGCTGAAAGCCATCCCATCGCTGGTCATTGCCGAGGTCGTCGAGAAGTTGTTGCGCCCATACCACGCCAAACTCCGCAATCCCCGCCAAGGCTTCGAAGACCGCGCGCTCGAAGACCGGTCGAAGATCTGCCAATGGTTGAAGCTTTGGCAGCTCGTCCCAATGAGCCGCGTCCAAGAAGAGATCCACCTGCTCCCACAAAGCGCCATCAGGCCAAGGGTCAGATTGCGCGATAAGCTCAGCCGCCCTAACCACCTGGCCTGCTGTAAGCAATGTCTGGATGTGTCGTTTGCGCTGTGAATTTGGCAGGTATTGCGCGACGCTGTCAGGTATCAGCGCCTTCAAGGAAGGCGGCAATTTCAGCATCGCGTCGTCATATGCTACCTCAATAAACACGTGCCTTCGGTGCGATCTTGGCTGGGTCTATGCCACCCATATTGTGAGGTGTCAGGGGCTCCGTGACCACGGGGCGATAGTCAATTTTGATGTCGCCATTGACCCATGCCAGAGAGTGCTTACGCCAGTTTTCATCGTCGCGATCCGGGTAGTCTTCGTGGGCGTGGGCCCCGCGGGATTCCTCCCGCGCCTCGGCAGAATAGACTGTGGCAAGCGCGCTGGGCAGCAGGTTGGAAAGCTCCAGCGTTTCCATTAAATCGGAATTCCAGATCAGGGACCGGTCGGTTACCGCCACATCATCAAAAGCTGCGTCAACCTTCGATGCCCGGTTGCAACCCTGTTTCAGCGTCTCAGATGTCCGGAACACCGCTGCGTCCTCCTGCATCACTTTCTGCAGGTTCGCCCTTAGCTTTGCCGTCGGAACCTCGCCCTTGGCATGACGCAAGCCATCAAATCGCGACATCGCATGATCCAGGCTCACCCGGCTTAGATCAGGATTGGGTGCTTTGGGATCGACGATTTCGGCAGCCCTTATTGCGCAGGCGCGGCCAAAAACGACCAAATCTGTGAGCGAATTCGACCCCAAACGGTTCGCACCGTGCACTGAAGAACACGCCGCCTCACCCGCTGTCATGAGGCCAGGCACCATCCTATCGGAGCCATCCTCATGGGTCAGCACCTCGCCCCAGTAGTTCGCCGGGATGCCGCCCATGTTGTAGTGCACGGTCGGTATCACGGGGATAGGCTCGCGGGTGACATCAACGCCGGCAAAGATCTTGGCAGATTCCGAGATCCCTGGCAGACGCTTGGCCAAAACTTCGGGCGGAAGGTGGTTCAGGTTCAGGTGAATGTGGTCACCTTCTTCGCCAACACCCCGACCTTCCCGGATTTCCATCGTCATGCACCGGCTGACCACATCGCGGGACGCAAGGTCCTTCGCGGATGGTGCGTAGCGCTCCATAAAACGCTCACCATCGGAATTGGTCAGATAACCACCCTCGCCACGGGACCCTTCTGTGATCAGACATCCTGCACCGTAAATGCCGGTGGGATGGAACTGCACGAACTCCATATCTTGCATGGGCAGGCCAGCGCGTGAGACCATCCCGGTGCCGTCGCCGGTGCAACTGTGCGCTGATGTACAGGAGAAATACGCCCGGCCGTAGCCGCCAGTAGCTAGGACCACCATTTTGGCGCTGAATCGGTGAATTGTGCCGTCATCCAGTTTCCAAGCGACGACACCTTGGCATTCGCCGTCCTCGGACATGACCAGGTCGGTGGCGAAGTATTCGATAAAGAACTCGGCATTGTTCTTGACTGCCTGCCCATAAAGCGTGTGCAGGATCGCGTGCCCGGTCCGGTCTGCTGCTGCGCAAGTCCGTTGAACCGGAGGTCCATCGCCGAACTCCGTCATGTGGCCACCGAAGGGACGCTGATAGATCTTGCCGTCCTCAGTCCTCGAAAACGGAACGCCATAGTGCTCCAATTCGATCACCGAGGCCGGGGCTTCGCGGGCAAGATACTCCATGGCATCCATGTCGCCCAACCAGTCCGATCCCTTGATCGTATCGTACATGTGCCATTGCCAGCTATCGGGCCCCATATTTCGCAGCGACGCTGCAATACCGCCCTGGGCTGCCACGGTGTGGGACCGGGTGGGGAACAACTTGGTCACACAAGCTGTCTTCAGGCCCTGTTCGGCCATGCCCAAGGTTGCCCGCAGCCCTGCGCCACCGGCGCCGACAACGACAACATCATAGGTATGATCAACGTATTCGTAAGCAGTCATGATCAATCCCTCAGGAAGTGAAGGCGATTTTAAGAATGGCGAAGATTCCGGCGAATCCAAAAAGGCCACAGAACATCTGGTTTCCCAAAAGCAATGCTGTGCGCCAGCCTTTGTGATGGACATAGTCTTCAATCACCACCTGCAAACCCTGCATCGAGTGGTGGAATGTCACAGCCAGCCACAGCACTGCGATGATCGCATGGAATGGGTTAGCATATGTTGCCAATACGTCAGTGTGCGAACTGCCAAGCGATTGGGCGAACGGCAGAATCGCCAATATGGTTAAAGGTATCAGAGCAATGGATGATACCCTGTGTTGCCACCAATGATGTGTCCCGGACCCTGCAGATCCCAGACCTGCGGACATGGCTTTTGGCGTCTTATAGCTCATCGCTCTGTCCTCCTTAGGCTAAAACTACAACCAAACCCGTCAACGCAGCTGCCCCACCGAGGACGGCGCGTCCGGAAAGCTCTGCATTCTTCAGGTCAAAACCATATCCTGCGTCCCAGAATAAGTGCCGAACACCGTTGCAGGTATGGTAGGCCAGCGCGGAAGTCATCCCCAGCATGATCAAATCACCGATGATGGTCGTGAGCAGACGATCAACAAACGCGAAATAATCCGGCCCTGTTGCCGCAGCCAACAGCCAGATTACGATCAGGGCCGTGCCAAAGGTCAGCCCGATGCCCGTCATCCGGTGCAGAATTGATAGCATCGACGTCCACTGTGGACGATAAACTGTAAGGTGAGGGGAGAGCGGACGATTACCCCGATTTACATCAGCCATATGGCGATCCTCGTACAAGCATAGGTCTTGTCACTGGGTTCTCGCCTTCCTTACCCTATCAGTCGTTAATGATGCCACCCCTTTGATTTCGCATATGCGAAATATGTATGCATTTGTGTGCAGCATGGAAGTGCTGCTCAGCAGGTGAAAATCTTCATACCTTCAGATGGTTGCGTATGGCACGCGACGCCGCGATTTGACCTGATGCCTGATAGGCTTCGTGGTTCTGCTCGATTCGGTCCAGACGGTACATGTAATTGACCATGATGCCGAAGGACTGCTCCAATCCTTTATCGGACAAGTCTCCTTGCCAATGTGCGGCCAGCAGTTCCGCTCCATTGCCTAGATGGAACCGAGCCACGGGGTCCAGTGGCAGGTCGCCCCGCTTTTCCGTCAGCAAATAACGCGCGGCCAGCGGCATTAGCTTTGTCTCGGCCTCTTTGCTGGCACTCGGGTCGCCGACCCAAGATCCAGTCGCCAGGTTCAAAGCGCCCTCGATGTCGGAATCTTCACGGGCGACTTGGCGCATCCAGCGCACCAGTCCCGGCACAGGGGAGAGGGTAACAAATGTCTCCAGCTTGGGGTGAGCCGCCGATAGATCCCGGGCGACCTGCTTGATCAGGAAGGCGCCAAAGGAAATGCCTGCCAATCCGGCCTGGCAGTTTGAGATCGAATAGAACACCGCTGTGGTCGCGGCCTCTGGATCCACGGGATCGCGATCTTCGCTGAGAACATCCTGGATCGAGCCAGGGACTTTGTCAGTCAAGGCGACCTCTACAAAGATCAGCGGCTCGTCCGGCATGGATGGGTGGAAGAATGCGAAGCACCGCCGGTCTGGCGGATCGACCCGGCGGCGCAAGTCATCCCAGTCATTGATCTGATGGACGGCTTCATAGGCGATGATCTTTTCCAGTAGCATCGCGGGCGAGGACCAATCCACCGGCCGCATAACCAGAAAGCCTCGGTTAAACCAAGACGCCAGAAGGTGCTGGAAATCGAAATCGATGCTTTTCAGCGAAGGGTCATCGTGGACGCGCTTCAGCAGATCTGCCCGCATCGCAACCAGGCGCTCGGTCCCTCCAGGCGCCATGTTCAAGCGACGCAGCAGTTCTTGGCGCGGCGGTTCGACAGCGGTGAAGAGCGACGCCAGAGCCTCGGGGGAGGCGTCTTCGGCATAAGTTCGTGCGGTTTGCATGACCTCGGCCGGATCGGGGTTAAACCTGCGGGCCATATGCCAAAAAAATTTTTGGCGCGCGTCCTCGTCCATTTCTGCATAGAGGTTAAGGACCTGGTGCGCCAAGGCGACGCCCGAAGCCTCGCCTTTGGACGACATTAACTCATGACAGAGATCTTCAGGATGGGCGTCGCTTGAGAACAGTCCAAAGTCGACCAAACGCGCACCCCGGTCGATGACCGAGCTTAAAACATCGCCCAATGCAGTGAATCTGGTCATGGCCGCTCCTTCAAACCGAGTGTCTCACTTATTTTGCACTGCAGCAAGAACGAGATGTCCTGGCTATTGGTCGAAATGCGGGTGCAATGCCAACGTGTTTTAGTCCGTCGTCTCTGCGGGCTCTTAACGGCCATCTGCCTGCAAAACAGGCAGCGAGAGCGCCTTAGCGCTCTCAGCGTGTTTGCACGCATGGCCGTCGGTAGCACACTCAGAGCGCCGAGCCTGAAGACTTGCTAGATCGCTTCGGCAAAACAGGCGTCCATAGCGCTGGCCACCCGATCGACATCACTCATGGACAGGCACAGCGGTGGCACCATCCGCAGGACGGAACGGTGCGGGCCAGACTTGGACAGCACCAGGCCGTGACGGCGGGAAGCCTCGAACACCTCGGTCGTCGTGTCAGGATCAGGTTCGCGCGAGGCTCGGTCCTGAACCAACTCGATGGCCAGCATCAGGCCGCGGCCACGAACATCGCCGATCACTCGGTATTTCTGCTGCAGATCCCTTAGAGCCGCCAGCAACGCTCCGCCAACATGGGCTGCATTGTCCTGCAGTTTCTCTTCCCGCAAAACTTGCAGGACGGCCCGTCCCGCAGCGCAGGACACCGGATTGCAGCCATAGGTGTGGAAGAGGAACTTGCCTTCCAGCGCATCGGCAATCTCACGTCGCGCCACGACGGCGGCCAGGGGATATCCGTTCCCAATCCCTTTAGCACAGACCATGATGTCCGGGACAACGTCATGGGTTTCAAACGCCCAAAAGGCCGAGCCGGTGCGGGCAAAGCCCGATTGAACCTCATCAACTACCAGCAACCCGCCCCGCTCACGGACCCGTTCGGCGGCGCCCTTGATATAGCCTTGGGGCATCTCAACAATCCCACCGTATCCCTGCAGCGGCTCTATGATCATCCCGGCCAGCTTGCCCGAGGTCGCCCCAGTCAACGTGTGGTCGATCTCGTCCAGGTAGGGGTCAAGCTCAGGCCCGAAGATCCCACGGTATTGATTGGGCTCGGCGATATGGTGGACGCCTGCCACCATGGTCTGGTTGTGGCGAAACCCGGCGATCCCGGTCAGCGCCTGGGCACCATAGGTCACGCCGTGATATCCCGACCGCAACGCCAGGAAGTCGACATTGCCCGTCGCCGCCCGGGTCATCATCAGCGCCAGATCAATCGCCTCGGCCCCGGAATTGGTGAAATGCACCTGCCAGTCATGGCCTTCCGGCATGGTGGCTGCTAGTTCCTCGGCCAGATGCGCAGGCGTCGGGTGACAGAACATCGCCGTGCAATGGGCAAGTTCTTCGGCCTGCGCCTTAACCGCCGCGGTCACCACTGGATGTGCATGCCCCACAGAAATGCAGACATTCATCCCCAGCAGGTCAGTATATTGCTGCCCCGCGTCATCCCAAAGGTACTGGCCCTTGCCCTGCTTGAATATCAGTGGCTCGCGGTATGGCATGAAGGACCGCTGAGACGCGGCATAGAACTTTTCCCGTCGTGCCAGCGTGGCGGTCTGATCCCAATCGGGTGTTGGATGGTCCATTGCTGTGCCCTCTGCGACATGCGTGTCGCCCAATTGGTTGACACGGGCTGATCGCGGTTCTCAAGTCAATTTGCGACAGAGGAGGATCCCATGGCCGGGCGCACCCGTACCGGAGGCCGCGAAGGACGCCGAGCTCATCGGGCTAAGGCCCAAGCTCCGCGTGCGCCTTACATCACCCGGCGGATCACGACCTACGACATCCTGACCGAGGAAGGACTGGAACTGATCGAGGCAAACGCCGATCAGATCTTGGCCGAGATCGGGGTCGAGGTGCGGGACGACCCGGTGGCCTTGGATCTATTTCGCCAGGCTGGGGCCTCGGTGGATGGAAACAGGGTCCGGTTCGAGCCAGGCCATGCCAGGGCGCTTGTCCAGGCAACAGCACCTTCTCAATTCCCGCAGCATGCGCGGAACTCTGAGAACTCGGTTGTTTTGGGTGGTGCGAACACCGTTTTGGCCCCGGGCTGGGGTCCGCCGTTTGTTCATGACCTGAAAGGTGGGCGGCGTTACGCAACCCATCAGGATTTCGAGACGCTGATCAAGCTGTGCCACGCCATGCCAGAATACCACCATTCTGGCGGCGTTATTTGCGAGCCAGTGGATCTACCCCCGGAAACCCGGCACCTGGATATGCTGGCCAGCCACTTCCGTCTCTCAGACCGGGCGGTGTTTGGGGCGCTGATCGGTGCCGACCGGGCGCAGGACAGCATCGACATGGCGAAGATCGTCTTTGGTGCGGATTTTGTGAGCAGCAACAACGTCTTCTACACGGTGGCTAATTCGAACGCGCCCCTGGTCTGGGATGAAAGCATGACCGGGGCTTTGCGCACTTACGCTGCCGCAGGCCAGGCAGTGGCGGCAACGCCTTGGACCCTGGCCGGGGCGATGTCGCCCTGCACAGCGGCAGGTACACTGGCGCAAGTGCTGGCTGAGGCGCTGGCGGGCTTGGTGCTAACCCAACTGGTTCGGCCTGGCGCGCCTTGCCTAATGGGATCCTTCGCTTCGACGATTTCAATGCAATCCGGTGCACCCACGTTTGGCACGCCGGAAAGCGGGCACCTGATGCTGGTGGCAGGTCAACTGGCCCGGCGTCTGGGTGTTCCCTTCCATACGGTCGGCGCGCTGACTGCCTCGAAGGTTCCCGATGGTCAAGCCATGGAAGAGGGCACCTGGGGCTTGATGCTAGCCGTTCTGGCCGGGGCAAACTTTGTTAACCATGCGGGCGGCTGGCTGGAAGGCGGCCTGGTCCATGGGTTGGAAAAGGCCGTGATGGATGCTGACCTCTGCGGCAAGGTTGCGGCCTTTGCCCAGGGACTGGATTTGTCCGAGAAAGCCCAAGCCTTGGACGCGATTGCCGAAGTTGGCCCCGGGGCGCATTTCCTGAACGCGGCCCATACCCATGCGAATTTCGAAACGGCATTTTTTCGCCCGGCCAACGCGGATGCCAAACCCTTCGAGCAATGGCAGGCGGATGGCGCCCAGGATGCTGCAACTCGGGCATCTGCTCGGGTCCAGGATCTGCTGGCGGCCTATGAACAACCAAAGCTCGATCCTGCAGTAGAGGAAGAGCTTTCTGCCTTCATTGTCCGGCGCAAGGAACAGATCGCTTTGCGTGCATCGTAGTGCGAAGCGCCTGACAAATCGATTTTAAGGCGCTACCTTTCCATCATGCGCGCCCTTGCCGATCTGTTGGAAAACCTGGTTTTCACACCCGGACGGAACGCCAAGCTGGCGCATTTGGTGGCCTATTTCCGGTCTGTGCCGGACCCAGATCGAGGCTGGGCAGTTGCCGCTTTGGCTGGCGATCTCTCCCTGCCCAATGTCACGCCGTCGCGGATCCGGGGTATCGTCGAGGAACGGGTCGATCCGGTGCTGTTTCGGATGTCTTACGACTATGTCGGTGACTTGGCCGAAACCATCGCACTGATCTGGCCTGAGGGCGAAGTCACCGAGACTCCGCGCTTGTCCGTCGTCGTCGATCAATTGGCAGGAACGGGTCCGGTTGCGGCGATCAAGGCTATCGAGACGCTGTGCAATCAGATGGGGTCATCGGAACGCTTGGCCCTGATCAAGGTGGCCACCGGCGGCATGCGGGTCGGTGTATCCGCACGGTTGGTCAAGACGGCGTTGGCCCAGATGGCTGCGGATCATCCAGGACGTACATTAGAGCGGATCGAGGAGCTTTGGGCGGGCCTGACCCCGCCATACGCTCCTCTCTTCGAATGGCTGGACGGCGGGCCGGAACCGGACGTGGACCTGTCGCTGGCGCTGCGCCCGGTCATGTTGGCCAATCCGTTGGACGAAGATCGCCTGGTGGATATGGACCCAGTCGACTTCATCGCCGAATGGAAATGGGATGGCATCCGCGTGCAGGCCAGCGCCACGCCCAACGGCAGGGCGCTTTATACCCGCACAGGCGACGAAATCAGCCAGAGCTTTCCCGACGTGATCGAAAGCATGACCTGGGAGGGCACCGTGGATGGCGAACTTCTTGTCGTTCGCGACGGCCTGGTCGCCCCGTTCGCTGATCTTCAAAAGCGCCTAGGCCGAAAGCGCGTTGGGCCGAAGACTGTGAAAGACGCACCAGCGCATCTTCGGCTCTATGATCTGCTGACGGACGGCGCGATAGATATCCGAGCACAACCCTTAGAGGACCGCCGCGCAGCACTGACCGATTGGTATGCCCGCCATGCCCCGGCGCGAACGGATCTGTCCGACGATGTTCCCTTCTCCACATGGGACGATCTCAAAGACCTACGCGCCGCCGCGCGCGAAGCCGGGCAGGAAGGACTGATGCTGAAGCGCCGCGACGCACCCTATTCCGGCGGCCGTCCGATGGGGCCCTGGTTCAAGTGGAAGCGCGACCCTCTGTCCGCCGATTGCGTGATGGTTTACGCGCAAAGGGGCCATGGCAAACGGTCGTCATTCTATTCGGACTACACCTTTGCGGCTTGGCGGGACGGTGCCGCCGGTCCAGAATTGGTCCCCGTGGGCAAGGCCTATTCCGGCTTCACAGACGAAGAACTGGTCAAGCTGGACCGTTGGGTTCGCAACAACACCACCGACCGGTTCGGCCCGGTTCGTCAGGTCACGGCTGAAGTCGTGCTGGAAGTGGCCTTTGACGCTGTCCAAAAATCAACCCGCCACAAGTCCGGCATCGCCATGCGGTTCCCTCGGATCAAGCGTATCCGCTGGGACAAACCCGCCGCCGAGGCGGACAAACTTGACACCTTGGAGGCCATGATCGAGCGCTAGTCGACGAGAGATTCCTGGCGTTAAATTACTAGATTTCTAACGAGTCCATTCCTGGCTGCAACGCTGGTCGAGATAGTTACCCCTAGCTTTGGACAATCCGTCCCGGTTGTCCGATAAGCCACGCTACCACATGCTGAAAAAAGGGTCCGCTGATGACAAGCAAGATCGCAATCCTAATGCCAGGGGATATGGGCCACGGCGTTGGCCAGGCCCTTATCGCAGAGGGACACAGGGTGATCTCTTGCCTAGATGGCCGCAGCGCCCACACCAAGGCTTTGGCGGCGAAGGCCGGGATCAGGGATGCAGGGACCTTCGCGGCATCAATCGCAGAAGCTGACCTGATCCTTTCAATTCTACCGTCTGACCAGGCGGTGACTCAGGCCCAAGCGGTGGCCGAAGCGATGAAATCCACCGGGAAAACCCCGGTTTACGTGGATTGCAACGCGATTTCTCCGATGACGGCAAGTACGGTTGCAGACGTCTTGGCACCCACCGGCTCGACCGTCATCGACTGCGGGATCATCGGGTTGAACCCGATCAAGGCGCCGCCGACACGGTTTTATGTTTCAGGCCCGGATTGCGACGCAATGCAGACCCTTTCATGTTCTGCGATCCAGGTCGAACAGGTCGGCGACCAGATCGGTCAAGCGTCGTCGTTGAAGATGGTCTATGCCGCAGGGACTAAGGGTGTCTGGACCCTGCAGACCGCTTTGCTGTTGGCGGCGGCACGCCTGGATGTACTGGATCCACTGCTGTCGGAACTCGCCTATTCTCAAACCAAGCAAATCGAAGCAATGCGGGACCGAGTCCCGTTTCTGCCAGCAGATGCAGCGAGGTGGGTGCCGGAAATGAAAGAGATCGCGGCAACTTTCGAATCCGCTGGTGTGACGGGCAACTTTCACGAAGGCGCCGCGGACATTTTTGCAGTGCTTGCAAAGACACCACTTGCCGAGGAAACCCGTGAAACGCTAGATAGATCCCGCACTTTGGAGCAGGCCTTGGCGGAATACGTTAAGTATCTTTGAAGAGATCCTACACGCCACGGCTGCGAGAGCTGGAAATGCATTGCTCCCGACACGTCGCCCGTGTGCGGGACAATGCCATTATCTCACTATGTCAGAGTACCAGGATCAGCACAGGGTTGCCCTGTAACGTCCGACCCAATGAAAGCGCCTCAGCGGCGGCGATCTTCGTCCTTGCGTACCCTGATGCGGATACGGCGCGCTTCAGGTTGTGCCAGCACGACTGTTGCAATCAGACACGTTGCCAGTAACGCGATTGCAAAGACCATTGCGTCTCTCCCATCCAAGGTTGTCGTATACTTAGCGGCGCAATGTGGCAGCGTCGAGGCGATTCTCCAAAAAATCTCTCAAAAATGATTGAAAGCCTGTGGTTATCGCCAATGGACTGGCAAATCACCTTTCTGCGCGCTATGGCCGGACGATGGGTGTGATGATCGCAATCGGCGCTGTCATGGCGGTTTTAGGCCTTGGCGGAGTGCTTTGGTGCATCCGCAAAGCAGCCTGGATGAAAAACGCAGACCTGGATGCCGAATCGGCCCGGGCCGAGATCAACCGCCTTATCTTCGTGCATATGGCCGCTATCGGGGCGGCATTTCTGGGCTTGGGGCTGTTGGTGACGGGGTTGTTGCTGTCGTGAAGAATCAAATTTGGGCCATTCTCCTACTGGCCGTCGCCGTATCTGGCCCGGCCTATATCCAAACTGCCGAGGACATCGCCGCCAAGCAGACCGCCTTGGAAGAAAGGTCGCGCGAGTCTGTGGCGATACTGCAAGCATTGATCGATTCGCGGACAACTTTGCCGAAGCTTTCCGCGCGTGCCGAACCGACTAACGAAGCCGACAAGGAACAGGTCCTGGCTGAGCTGGAGGAGATCGAGGATCAAGGATATAGAGAGGGAGTTGGCGCGGTATTTGGCAGAGCTGGCGACTGAGGAGGGGTGGGAGATTCCATTCCAGCAAATAGTCATGCACCGGGCCGCGGGGTGAGCGCGCAACTCGACCGGATGATTGCGCAGTTCCCGCAGGCTGGTCAGGTCGAATGGTTGGGCGTCCGGCTCGCACGAAAAGCCGAAATGGTCGCTAGTCAAAGCGTCATAATCACAGCATCAGGGCTTGAAGGGGACCATCGCGCGGCACCGGGCAAACGCGCGGTGACGCTGATCCAGGCAGAGCACTTGCCGATGCTGGCGGCTTTTACAGGGATGGAGAACGTTTCCCCTTCGCTCTTACGGCGGAACATTGTCATCAGTGGGATCAATCTATTGGCGCTGCGCAAAATCGAGTTCCAAGTTGGCGGCGCGACATTGAAGGGCACCGGTCCCTGCGCGCCGTGCTCGCGGATGGAGCAGGCGCTGGGCAAAGGCGGCTTCAATGCCATGCGCGGACATGGCGGCATCACCGCCGAAGTCGTTGCCGAAGGTGCGGTTCGCATCGGTGATAGTGTCCTGGTCTAAGCCCGTTCTAGGCATGTTTTATCTTGCCGCCACCGGCGGACTATGCAGACCATGACCTTGGCCAATTAAAGAAAAGAGACGGGACTGATGCCAGACCAGATCCTTGCCATCGATCAGGGGACAACCTCAACCCGGGCGATCCTGTTCAATCCAGATCTCACTATTGCTGCCGTAAATCAGACCGAATTCGCCCAGCATTTCCCGCATTCCGGTTGGGTCGAGCATGATCCAGAGGATCTCTGGACCACCACAGTCCAGACCTGCAAGGCCGCGATCGGAGGCACGACCCCTGCGGTGATCGGCATCACGAATCAACGGGAAACGGTTGTCGTGTGGGAAAAGGCCACCGGCAAACCGATTCACAACGCCATTGTCTGGCAGGACCGGCGTACCGCAGACATGTGCGCCGATCTACGGGCAGCCGGGCGCGAAGCGATGATCACCGAGCGGACCGGCCTGCTGTTGGATCCCTATTTCAGCGGCACGAAAATCGCTTGGATTCTGGACGAGGTCGACGGCGCCCGCGAAGCTGCCGAAGACGGCAGGCTGCTAGCCGGCACCGTCGATACATGGTTGATTTGGCGCCTTACTGGCGGCGCGGTGCATGCCACGGATGCGACCAATGCGTCGCGCACGATGCTCTTTAACATTCATGCCAGCGCCTGGGATATGGAACTTTGCGATCTGCTGCGCGTGCCGGGAACAATCCTGCCCAATGTCCGCGACAGTGCGGCAGACTTCGGGGAAACCGTGCCGGATCTCTTTGGCAGCGCCATTCCGATCCGGGGCGTTGCTGGGGATCAGCAGGCGGCGACCGTGGGTCAGGCTTGTTTCCAACCTGGCATGATGAAGTCGACCTATGGAACCGGGTGCTTCGCGCTTTTGAACACCGGGGACGCACCCGTGCCATCGACCAACCGGCTTTTGACGACAATCGCCTACCAGTTCAAAGGCCGCCCGACCTATGCGCTGGAAGGGTCAATTTTCGTTGCGGGCGCCGTGGTTCAGTGGCTGCGCGACAGGTTGAAACTGTTCGGCAATGCCGCGGAATCCGGCGTGCTAGCCAGCCAGGCTGATCCAGCGCAGCAGGTCTATATGGTTCCCGCCTTTGTTGGATTGGGCGCGCCCTACTGGGATGCAGAATCCCGGGGCGCGATCTATGGCCTGACCCGGGCAACCGGACCCGCGGAACTGTCCAAGGCTGCGTTGGAAAGCGTCGGTTTCCAGACCCGAGACCTGTTGGAGGCGATGAATAAGGATTGGAATGGCGCTGGCGACACCGTGCTTCGGGTCGACGGCGGCATGACGGCGTCTGATTGGACGATGCAGTTTTTGGCCGACATCCTGGGTGCGCCGGTGGATAGACCAAAGGTACTGGAGACAACAGCACTGGGTGCGGCCTGGCTGGCAGGGATGCAGGCTGGAATTTGCCCTGGGCCAGACGAATTCGCTCAGACCTGGGCCCTTGACCGCCGGTTTGAACCCACGATGGAGGTGGGCGCTCGCGAAGATGTCTATGCGGGCTGGAAGGACGCGGTCCGGCGAACACTTACGCCAGCCTAAGCTTGAGCCGCGCGTTTCTAGAACTGCTCCCCGCCAGGAAACCACAAACTAACGCCCCGCCCGGTCCTTCAAGCGCCCCAAGATCCGCCGATACCCCATGACCACCGCCAGAATTATCAGAACGATCAAGACATTGCCCAATGTACGCAGCGGGTCTTCACCGACGCCGTCCTGGCTTATCACCCAAAGTGCCATAAACCCAATCCAAGCGGTCAGCCCGATCCGGGCTGTCCAGCGCAAACCGGAATCGTCAGGCCGGGCATTCGCCGCCTGATAGAGGACCCAGACCACAAATCCGGCAAGCAGCAGTCCCGCGATTTCCAGCACGATGACCATGACCTGTCAGCCAAAGCCGTCGAATAGCGCGGTGGACAGGTACCGCTCGGCAAAACTGGGCAGGATCGCAACAATGCGCTTTCCATCCATGCCAGCCCGTTCAGCCAGTTCGACCGAGGCCGCAACAGCTGCGCCAGAAGAGATCCCCCCGGGAATGCCTTCTATCTTGGCCAGCATGCGCGCGTATTCGAAGGCGGTTTCGTTGGCGACAGTCAAGATCTCGTCAATCAGATCGGTGTCCAGAATACCGGGGACAAAGCCCGCACCGATGCCCTGGATTTTGTGCGGCCCCGGCTCTCCACCCGACAGGATCGGGCTGTCCTCTGGTTCAATCGCAATGATTTTGGTTTCGGGTGCGCGGTCCTTCAGGACCGAGCCGACGCCGGTGATCGTCCCGCCCGTGCCGATGCCCGAGACGAAGAAATCCACTTTGCCGTCAGTGTCGGACCAAATCTCTTCGGCCGTTGTGGCCACGTGGATGGCGGGGTTGGCAGGGTTCTCGAACTGCTGAGGGATGACCGAACCCGGCGTCGCTTCATGCAGTTCCTGCGCCTTGGCGATTGCGCCCTTCATGCCCTTGGCAGGATCGGTCAATTCCAGCTTAGCGCCCAGCAGCGCCAGCATCTTGCGCCGCTCGACCGACATGGATTCAGGCATGGTCAGGATCAGCTTGTATCCCTTGGCCGCCGCCGCGAAGGCCAGCGCGATGCCGGTGTTGCCCGAGGTCGGTTCGATTAGTGTATCGCCGGGCTTGATCGTCCCTGCGGCCTCCATGGCTTCAATCATATTCACGCCAATTCGGTCTTTGACCGAGGCGATCGGATTGAAGAACTCCAGCTTGCCGCAAATCTCTGCCTTCAGTCCCAGATGTTCAGTCAGGCGCGAAAGCCGCACCAACGGGGTCGAGCCAATCGTCTGAGTAATGTCATCATAGATCCGCCCGCGCGGGTGTGCCTGGGTCATGGTGTTCTCCCCTAGTACCGTTGGCAGGATACTGGAGAACCCTACCCCGGATGGCAATCACTCGATGAGGTTTTGCCGATCAAAGCCGCCACGGCTCTGCGATCAAGGCCTGTCCTGCTGCTTGCGGAACATCACCTTCTAAGGTCGACGTTATATCGTAAAATCAGGCGCTTCTTTTGACCCAGGCGGTACATTCAACTCCCGCGCCTTTTGGCAAAGATGATCCAATGTCACGGCATCCAGTCGGGTCAGCACGATTTCCCGCGTTTCTTCCCAAAGCGGCGCTATGACCTTTTCACCCAGTTCGGCCTGGCTGACTGGGTCGCTTTCGGTTTCCGCGTCCAGTTGATCGACCACCCGGACCACGTCACCTACTGTGATTTTGCGGCGTTCGCGCGCCAGGGTGTATCCCCCGCGAGGACCGCGCACACCTTTCAGGATGCCCTTGTGCACCAACTGCTGCATCACCTGTTCCAGATATCGCTGGGGGATGCCCTGGCGCCGTGTGATGTCCTTGGACTGCACGGGATCTGGCCGTGCATTATAGGCGACATCCAGAACGGCCTCTAAAGCCAGCATGGTTTTGCGCGATAGTCTGAGCATAGACGTCCCCTGCTATTGCACCCCGGTCGAGCCGAACCCGCCCCCGCCGCGGTCCGTATCGTCCAATTTGGTCACGACCTGGACTTCGGACGTCGCATATGGCGCGATGATCAGTTGCGCGATTCGCTCTCCATGGGCCAGCGTCTGGTTTTCAGCCCCCAGATTGATCAGCAGCACCCTAAGTTCACCTCGGTAGTCGCTGTCGATCGTACCAGGGCTGTTCAGGACCGTGATCCCTGTCTTGACGGCCAAACCAGACCGGGGACGAACCTGGCCTTCGTGACCTGCCGGGATCGCAACTGCCAAACCCGTGGGCACCAAAGCCCGTCCCATTGGCGGAAGGATCAGTCCGCGAGCGCGGTCTTCCGATGCCAGGCAGGCGCGTAGGTCCATGCCGGCTGAACCCGGCGTTTCGTGGCGAGGCAGGTCCAAGGCATGATCGTGATTCTCCAGCAAGGTGACAGGAAGGGTCAGCATGTTCATGCCATAGTGTCCTTGCCCAAATGGTCCGCGATCCGGGCGGCCAGCTTTTCCGCCACAACCGTCTTGGTTGCCTTCGGCCAGGGTTCGGCACCGCCCTCTGAAATCAGGGTCACGGTGTTCTCCGCGCCGCCCATTATGCCGGTTTCCGGGCTGACATCATTGGCGACGATCCAGTCGCAGCCCTTGCGTTCTCGCTTGGCGGTGGCATTGGCGATCACGTCGTCGGTTTCCGCAGCAAAACCCACCACCAATGCGGGGCGTTGACCTGGCACCATATGCGCGACCGTTTTCAGAATGTCCGGGTTTTCCGTCAGCGACAGGGCGGGGATGAGCCCACTTCCATCTTTCTTGATCTTGCTGTCTGAGGCAGAAGCAGCCTTCCAATCCGCCACTGCTGCCGCGAAGACAGCGGCTTGGGCAGGCAGCGAATCCTGCACGGCCCAAAGCATTTCGTCTGCGGTTTCAACCTGCGTAACCTGTACACCTCTGGGCAGAGCGTGTGACGCCGGGCCGGAAATTAGCACCACGTCGGCCCCCAGGTCGCGCAGGGCCGCAGCGATCGCCGCACCTTGGGTGCCGGAGGAACGGTTGGCGATATAGCGCACAGGGTCGATCGGTTCGTGCGTTGGGCCAGACGTAACGATCACCCGCTGCCCGGTCAGCGGACCTTCCGGCGCCAATCGCGTCATGATTGCGGACAGAATCTCTGCCGGTTCGGCCATTCGCCCCGGACCATACTCGCCGCAGGCCATGTCGCCCTCGTTCGGGCCAATCACATGAATACCGTCGCCTTGTAACGTGGCGAAATTGCGCTGAGTTGCTGGATGCTGCCACATCCGCACATTCATGGCAGGCGCAATCAGCACTGGCGTATCCGTGGCCAGCAGAAGGGTCGAAGCCAGGTCATCTGCCTGACCACCCGACATCTTTGCCATCAGATCTGCGGTGGCCGGGGCCACCACGATAAGATCTGCAGAACGGCTGAGTTGGATATGCCCCATCTCTGCCTCGTCGGTCAGATCAAACAGATCCTGATAAACTTTCGCCCCAGCCAGGCCGGACACGGACAAAGGCGTGACGAACTCGCTTCCGGCACGGCTTAAAACCGGCGTAACCTCGCCTTCCTGGCCTGTGATCAAACGGATCAGTTCCAGGCTTTTGTAGGCTGCGATGCCACCACCGATGATCAGCAGAATGCGCTTGCCCTGCACGCCGTCCTTTCGCCCGCCAGACGGGTCAATTCGAACAATTTCCAGTTATTTAATGTATTTCCCGGCGCAGACTCCATGCAAGAGGGGATTTTTGGATCAATCCACTTTGTGACAGGGGTTCATTGCAAATTGCCAAGAATCAGGCCCTTTTTGGCCCAGTCTCACAGTTTTTGAGGAGGCAAAATTAGCGAATTTCGCATTTTAACGGAATTTGCCACGGTTTGTGCAGGGTTCGGTAACCCTCTGTTAACTCTGCTTGCAGGAGGATCATCATGCACGACTGGTTTGTCACAGTTCTCGTCTCAGTCCGCGATATGGCGGCTAAAAGCGGCATGGTCGCATTGGCCGAGGAAATGGACGTGGCAATTCTCGTCGCCGCGAATGAAGGCCATGACCGCGAGATGGCGGACCTGGGAACGGTGGATGTCGGAACGGCTCAACACGATCCTGGAATTGTTGACGGAGCTGCCGTCGCTCGGCAGCTACGCCGATATCATTGAGTCCATTCGCGCGACTTACGATGTTGATCATGTTACCTATTACGCGGTTTCGCTTGGCCTTGATGCCAGGGACCGACAAAGTGCGACTGTTGAGGAGTTCACCGACATCGAGGGCGTTATCCTGCGGAAGGGCCGCAAACTTGCAGCGCTGTCCTTCTCGCCGGATTGGTTGAAATGGTACACGGAAGCGGGATTCTATGAGTCTGACCCGGTGCTTATCAACTCGGCGGCCAGCTTCGATCCGGTCGACTGGACCGATATCGATTGGAGCCGGTCCGACCGTCAGGTCTTCAAGAACGAGGCTGCCGAGCTTGGCGTCGGTAGCCAGGGCTATACTATCCCGGTGCGCGGGCCGGGCGGGCAACTGGCGCTGTTTACCATCAATAAGCAATGCACGACCGAAAGTTGGCAAAGCCTATTGGCCGCGCACCGAACCGATTTCCTGTTGCTTGCGCATTTCACCCATCAGCGGATGTTGCGGCTTGCAGGGCTGGAACACACGCACCCGACCCGGCCCCTTTCAAATCGCGAGCGCGATGCAATGCGGCTGATTGCGGACGGGTTGAGCCGTGGACGTGCTTCGGAAAAGCTGGGCATTTCTGAAAACACGTTCCGAGTCTATATCGACAGCGCCCGGCATAAGCTCGGTGCTTTGAACATTCCCCATGCCATCGCATTGGCAGCACATAGAGGACTGATACCACCGACGTGACCTGAGACTGCCTTCCTGGCCATCTGAGGCCGATAGATACAATTTGAACGAAATTTTAAGGTTTCGTTCCTAATGACCTCTGTCAGCGAAATGCTGATGGAGCACTACTGCATGTACACACTGGTTTACGGGGACGATCTGTTCGATTTTCAAACGCTGGCCAACGAAATGTTCCAGGACCGGCGCAAACAATTTCAAGAAGACCTGGGTTGGGATCTGAACGTCGACGAAATGGGCCGCGAGATCGATGAATACGATCTAATGAACCCGCTCTATGTGATCCTTAAGGATGACAAGGGCCATCACCTGGCATCGGGCCGTTTGTTGCCCACAACGGGTCCGACCATGATCGCCGATCACTTCTCGGATATGACGGATGAGGTGCAGATCGAGAGCCCACTGATCTGGGAAGTTACGCGGGTGTTTGTAGCGCGCAGGGATAAGAACTCGATCCGCAATGCTGCAGCGCTGATGTGGGCGGGCTGTCAGATCGGATTACGGGCCGGTGTGCAATTCTATGTTTCAGTGACGCCAAAATACATGACCCGGGTTTTCGCCGCCTGCGGCTGGCCCGCGGAAATCATCGGGCGCCGGGACGAAGGCACGGATCAGGAAATCTGTGCCTGCTTATGGGAAATCAACGAAGACACCTGTGCCACATTGGCCCGGAAGGCGAACATTACGCCAGGCGAGATTGACCTGACGATCTATCGCCGTAAGTCACAGAAAACGCCGACATCTGTGCCGGCCCTGGTGAAGCGGGTCGCTGAAATGCCATTGGAAGTCAAAGCGCACTAAACGTGCCAAAACGACGAGCCCGACTGCTGAGACAGCAGGGTGGGCAACCGGCCCGCCCTGTGGCCAATTCTCCCAAAAACATAACCTTCGAGCACCGATTGACGGAATACTGGTCAGTCCGCCAATCCCCTCGCCAGCCTTGGTCGTCATTTCGACGATGATCTATCTTGCAAGCAGATACACCAGTAGCCCACCCCCTACGGCCCCAAGGAACAGCCAATGCCAAATTGGGCGGCGATAGGGTTCGGGCGGCTCAGGCTGTGACCTCCGGATCCTGGCCTCTTCGGCCAGCATCAGAACCTCGCTTGCCAGACCGGGCAGACGCGGCCCCAGGCGGCTGAGGATCAATGCTGTGTCCGTCAAATCGCGGCCGAGCGCGAGAGGGCTTAGGTGATCGCGGATATAGCCCTCGACCACCGGGCGTGCTGCCTCGAAGATATTCGCCTGGGGGTCCAGGGTTCGGGCCACGCCTTCGACGACCACCATTGTCCGCTGCAGCAGGATCAGTTCGGTCCGTGTTTCCATACCGAACCGCTCGGTCGTCTCCAACAGATAGGCCAGGACGCGCGCCATGGAAATTTGCGAGGCATCCTGGCCAAAGATCGGCTCTCCAATCGCGCGCAGGGCTTGGGCAAATTGGTCTACATCGCGATCGGCAGGGACATAGCCTGCTTCGAAATGGACCTCGGCGACCCGCCGGTAATTGCGGGTGAGAAAACCGTGCAAAATCTCGGCATAGTGGCGCCGGGTGATCGGATCCAACCGGCCCATGATGCCGAAATCCAGCAAGACCAGGGTTCCGTCATCGGCTACCCGCAAATTGCCCTGGTGCATGTCCGCGTGGAAAAATCCATCGCGCAGGGCATGACGCAGGAAGGTTCGCAGAACGTGCTGCGATAGTTCGGTCAGATTGAACCCGGCTTCAACAAGCGCACCCGGTTCCATCACCGTCCCGTCCAGCCATTCCATCGTCATGACCCGGCGGGAGGTACCCTCCCACTGGATCGTCGGGATACGCAACGCGGGGTCGCCGCGCGTGTTTTCCCGGTATTCCGAAGCCGCGGCGGCCTCCAGTCGCAAATCCAGCTCTGCAAGAACGACGCTTTCGAAATGGCGAACGATGGCTTTAGGCCGAAGGCGACGGGACATCGGCACCAGCCATTCGATCATCTGTGCGATGAAATTAAAGGCGGCGATGTCCTTGCGGAACTGACGACGCACGCCGGGCCGCAGAACTTTGACCGCCACCTTTTCCCCGGTCGCGGTCCAGATCGCAGGGTGCACCTGCGCGATCGAGGCGGCCGCGACAGGTTCGCCCAGTTCGCTGAGGCGATCCCAGATGTCGGCGCCCAATTCGCCCGCAATCTCTTCGCGGGCCTCGCTCAGCGGGAACGGCGGCAACCTATCCTGCAGGTAACGCAACTGCGCGACCATATCGTCGCCGACAATGTCCCGGCGTGTCGAGAGAATCTGGCCGAACTTCACATAGGCCGGCCCCATTGCTTGCAGCGCCCGGGCGACAGGCGGCAACGACGGGTCCCCGATACGGCCGAACATGCCAACCGGCCAACCGAAGGCGCGGATCACCAGTCTTGGCCATCCCCGGATCTCGAAGGCGTCCAAAAGTTCGCGCATCGCGCCTGTGCGTTCAAACGTGGCACCGGTGCGGAATAGACGCCAGAGATGGTTCGGCGCGCTCAGCAGGCTCATAATCGCCATCCCGAATGGATCGCGACGATGCCCATAGAATAATTGCGATACCGGACCTGGCCGAAGCCAGCGTCCTGGATCATAATTGCAAACTCATCCTGGGCCGGAAAGCGGCGGATCGATTCCACCAGGTACTGATAGCTGTCAGCATCCCCGGTAATCACCTTGCCCAAGGGCGGGATGATGTTGAACGAGTACCGGTCATAGGCCCATTGCAGGCCTGGGTGTGGGATCTGGCTGAACTCCAGGCACATGAACCGGCCACCGGGGCGCAGGACCCGATACGCCTCGGCCAAGGCGTCCTCTATCCGGGTCACGTTACGAATGCCGAAGGCGATCGTGTAGACATCGAAACTGCTGTCCGCGAACGGCAGAGCCATGGCGTCACCGCAGATCCAATCGACGCCCATGATCCCTTGGGCCTCAGCACGCCGGGCGCCTTCATCCAGCATTGCCTGCGTCATGTCGCAGACGCGCACTTGCCCATCGCCGTTCAATCTCTCCAGGAACCGGAAGGCGATATCGCCGGTTCCACCGGCAACGTCCAAAAGGGTCATCCCAGGGCGCGGTGCCATCCAATCGATAAGCGCCTGCTTCCATAACCGGTGAACCCCGGCGGACATCAGATCGTTCATCAGGTCATAGCGTGATGCGACCGAGGAAAAGACGCCGTGCACACGACCGGCCTTTTCCCCTTCAGGTATGTCTTCAAACCCAAAATGCGTCTTTGTCTCGTCGCTCATGAACTACTACATAGCGTGCCGGGCGGGTCGGAAAAACCACAGTTTCTGCGTCACAGTGGCGGTGCATAAAAGGGCCCGAAAACGTAAAGATCGCGGGAATCTCCGCGATCTTTATCAGCAGACAGTCAGGAAAGGTCAGACGGGATGGCGCGCTTGTATGATACCTGCGGCCACCACGGCGAAGACAATATGACCCCAAAGTGCGACCCAGGTTATCGAGCCCCAGCCTAAAAATGGCGGGTTTCCTGCGATCAAATGCGCCATGAAGTAAAGCGCGAAGACCCAAAGCGCGATCCCATAAGCGATGGCGGGTAGGCTCCAGTGCAACGCAGGTGCAACCCGCTGCCAAATTGGCCGGACCACTAGGAACCATCCCAGCGGATAGGCGATCAGACCGGTCAGGATGTGCAGACCATAGGGAATGCCCAATTGACCCAGTTCGCGCCCTGGAATGCCGGTGATCTTTGCCAGCACTGCCTGGGCCAGTGGAACCGGGGCTAGTTTCGCACCCAGTATCGGTGAAGCGATACCCTTGAGAAGTGGGCTCAGAAACTGTCCAAAAAGATCAAACGCGACGGTCGCGGCAGATCCTGCAAAGAGGATGGTGACTATCAGCGTCCCTAGACTGCCTGGACCGTAAGAGGCCGTGTTGGTTGTCACGAGATGTTCCTTTACGTTTGCGTCAACTTGCACACAAATTGGTCGCGCCTTGCGTCAATGAAAGAGACCTGAAAGAAATCTCGCGCAGGCGTTAGAACCTGTCATAGCCAACTCACCCAGAATGCACCTATGGCGTTCCGATGAAAGAAATTGTTTCAAAACCTGGCGGATCACATGCCTGAACTGCCCGAGGTGGAAACGGTCCGCCGGGGCTTGGAGCCGGTATTAAAGGACAGGGTCCTTGCCCGCGTCGATCAACGCCGCCCCGATCTTCGATGGCCGTTGCCGGATAGATTTGCCGCCCGGTTAAAGGGCCGGCGGGTCATGCAGTTGCGACGACGGTCGAAATGGCTCCTTGCCGATCTGGACTCAGGGAAAGATGGGCCCGAAACCTGGATGGTACATCTTGGTATGTCGGGGCGTCTGTTGATCGACGCCAATGAAACCGCAGATATGCATCATGACCGATCGAGCCCCAGAAAACATGACCATGTGATCGTGACCACAGATAAGGATGTCACGATCACCTATAACGATGCCAGGCGCTTTGGCGCCATGGACCTCTGGCCGACAGCGCAGCTTCAAGAGCATCCGCAGCTCAAGTCGCTAGGGCCCGAACCCCTCGGCAATGCGTTTCATGCCGACGCGCTGGCTGCGGCATTTTCTGGTAAACAATCCCCGGTAAAGACGGCCTTGCTGGATCAGCGCAATGTCGCAGGTCTGGGCAACATTTATGTGTGCGAGGCGCTGTTCCGGTCCGGTATTCACCCAACCAGGCTGGCGGGCAGTGTCTCGGCGAACCGTATCGCAGATCTGGCAACTGAAATTGTCGCGACACTGACCGATGCGATTGCGGCAGGCGGCTCGTCGCTTCGGGACTACCGTCAGGCGGATGGAGAGTTGGGATATTTCCAGCACACGTTTCGAGTTTATGATCGCGAAGATGAAGACTGCACACGCAATGACTGCATGGGAAAAATCCGGCGTATTGTGCAGTCGGGCCGGTCTTCGTTCTACTGCCCGAAATGCCAACGATAAGGCGTCCGCAGGTTTCTTAAAAGCGTCGCGCTCGTGCGCCGGTCCTGAAGGATTGGTCAAACGTGCACGTCTGGTTGCGATGACCGCGCATTGGACTGGACCCGGCCAAGGCCGCGGCTAGACTGCGCCGGGATTCGCAAAGGTCGATTGGGAGATCAACGTGGCTTACGAGAACATCGTCGTCGAAACTAAGGACCATGTCGGCGTGATCCGTCTGGATCGGCCAAAGGCGCTGAACGCATTGAATAAGGCGCTTTTGGACGAATTAGCCGATGCCATATCCAAATTCGACGAGGATGATCAGATCGGCGCCATTGTTCTGACCGGTAATGAAAAAGCATTCGCTGCAGGTGCGGATATCACCGAAATGCGTCCCAAGGGCTTTGTCGACGTCTTCAAGGAAAACATGTTTGCCGGCCAGTTGGAAACGATCGACCGCTGCCGCAAGCCGATTGTCGCCGCCGTTGCAGGTTATGCGCTGGGCGGCGGATGCGAGCTTGCCATGGCCTGCGATTTTATCCTCGCTGCAGACACGGCAAAGTTTGGACAACCCGAGATTAACCTGGGCGTGATTCCGGGGATTGGCGGGACCCAGCGTCTGACACGGTTTGTCGGCAAATCGAAAGCGATGGAGATGAACCTGACCGGCCGCATGATGGACGCAGAGGAAGCCGAACGTGCAGGCCTGGTCAGCCGGATCATCCCAGCCGATGACCTGGTCGACGAAGCCATCACCGTGGCCGCCAAGATTGCCGACAAGTCCCCGTTGGCGGTGATGGCAGCGAAAGAATCCGTAGACCGTGCCTATGAGACCACCTTGGCCGAAGGCATCCGCTTCGAACGGCGCATCTTCAATGCGCTCTTCGCAACCGAGGACCAAAAAGAAGGCATGGATGCATTTGTGGAAAAGCGGTCTGCGAAGTTCAAGGGCACTTAGAGGCGGGCCGCTGGCTGGTTCACTTCCTTGCCGCGTCGGGTGACTTGCGTGCCGAACGTCCTGCTATCTATCGAGCCATTGAAGCTGCAAAGGACCTGACCCGACAGGCTCAGCTGCTGCATGACATCGATATATTGGTACAGTTGGACCAGGCGGCCCCAGAAATCGGCGTTGGGGGCATCAGCCTCTCTGCTGATCTGATCTGGTTGAAAATAGATCCGAACAATCCGGCGTGCACGGGGTCCCTAAAGGGTGAACAGTTCACACGGATTGCTACGCACGAAGCTCACCATGCGATGCGAAAGGCGGTGATCGGGCAGGATGAAACCTTAGGTGAAGCTCTTGTGTTCGAAGGGTTTGCGGGGCGCTTCACAGCCACCTTTCACGGCACAGAGGGCGAGATATGGGACTAGGTAATTGACGCCGAAACTACTATAGCCCGGCTGGCGCCAGACGCCGGAACCCGGGCGAGTTATACATTCGATTATAACGCTTGGTTCTATGGCACAGGGGACTTGTTAAAATGGTTTGGCTATAGCTTGGGATTTCAGATGGCAGATGCGTGGTTCAAAGAAGATGCAACACGCCCAGTGAACCAATTGATCAGCGTTCCGGCCACCGAGGTGATCGAGGCATGGCAAACCTCTCATTCCGGCTGAATTTGACGGTTCCAGATTGTTGACGACGCTATCCGAATCCGCTATCTCCCGCGCTCTTCGATGGAAGCGCAGGACAATAGGCAATGGCCAATTCGCCTCAGGCAAAGAAACGAGTACGTCAAAACGTGCGTCGCACGGCGGTTAACAAGGCGCGCCGTTCGCGCATCCGGACATATGTCCGTAAGGTCGAAGAAGCGATCGCCTCGGGTGATCAGGCCGCGGCCCGGGAAGCGCTGAAAGCAGCCCAGCCGGAAATCATGCGCGGCGCTACCAAAGGCGTTCTGCACAAGAATACGGCCAGCCGAAAAGTGTCGCGCCTGAACCATCGTATCAGGGCGATGAGCGCCTGATAAAAACGTCACTATTCTATTCTGGTTTAGGAATGCCGCGGCCTCCGGTGCGGCTTTTGCGTTTCTGTCACAGTGGCGTCAAGGAATCGTAATGTTCCTGCTTTCCCCCCATTGTGTAATCCATCGACAGTTGCATACATTGAGGTAACGGGAATCATCTGATCGCGTTTCAAGTAATCGAAGTAATCTTTTGCGCCCTTCACTGCGAAGCGGCGTATTAATTGTTTTTTTATACTTAATACGCCGCAGAAAAACCTCCTCCGACTGTAACTTTTTCTTCATAAGTCGGGTCGGAATTCTCTTGAGCCGAATCTGTGTAGACGAATATCCCTTCTGCGTTGGCAGCGTAGTGCGGAGGTTCAGATGGGTCAGTCGATCGGTTCAGTGGCGGAACGGCGTGCTCTCGCGGCATCGTCTGTACTGAAACCGGGGTCTGATCTCTCGGGACAACATCTCTGCAAGCTGGGTCTGCAGGCCGCCCGCGACAAAGGTGGACAAACTGCGGCCGCGCACCGGGGGGGCCTCGAATGCGGGGATCGGTGCTGCCTAGCCTGGCGCCGGTCCTAACGCGCCACAAATTTTCAAGCGTGATGAGAGTACACAACAATAGAACGGGGAAAGCATGGGTATTGCCGCACCAGGGGGGAGCGCCGGACCGAGAAAATTGAACACGGTTTGGCATAAAGTGATGAAGTTGGCCGAGCAAGAGCTTGGACGCGAGGCGACGGAAAAGTGGTTGTCGCCAGTGGGTTTGGTTGAAGTGAACAGGGACTTGGCGGTGCTGAGCGCGGCCACGCAGTTTTCAGCGGACTGGGTCGAACGGAACTACGGTCTGAACCTGCTGCGGTACTTTCAATCTGAATTGCCGGATGTGCGGCGCCTGACGGTGATGGTTACTGACCCGGCGGCGCACGACGCAGCGACCGAGGCATCCCCAATCCCATCAGGCCCGGCACCGCAGGGCAACCCGGTGCCCAAGTTGACCTCCGCGCCGTTGGATCCGCGGTTTACCTTCGACAGTTTTGTCGTCGGTAAGCCGAACGAGTTGGCCCATGCTGCAGCACAGCGCGTGGCGTTTTCATCGGACGCGGCCTTCAATCCGGTCTTCCTTTATGGCGGCGTGGGCCTTGGTAAGACCCATTTGATGCACGCGATCGCGCATCAGATCCGCAAGTCACGGCCCGATTGCAAAGTGCTGTATCTCAGCGCCGAGCAGTTCATGTACCGCTTCGTGCAGGCCCTGCGTTTCCGGGACACGATCACTTTTAAGGAACAGTTCCGTGCCGTCGATGTATTGATGATCGACGATGTGCAGTTCATTGCGGGCAAGGATTCGACCCAGGAAGAATTCTTCCATACTTTCAATGCGCTGATCGACCAGAACAAGCAGATCGTGATTTCGGCGGACCGATCTCCGGACCAGATCGACGGGCTGCAGAATCGGATTATCAGCCGCCTGCAATGGGGTCTGGTCGTTGACATCCATCCAACGGATTACGAACTGCGTCTGGGCATCCTGCAATCGAAAGCCGAACGCATCATGGCCGAGGATCCCTCGGTCAACATCGACAACAAGGTGCTAGAATTCCTGGCACATCGGATCTCTTCCAATGTGCGGGTTCTGGAAGGCGCGCTGACCCGGCTCTTTGCTTTTGCCACGCTGGTCGGTCGTCCGATCAATCCGGATATGGTGCAGGAATGCCTGGCCGATCTGCTCCGTTCGTCTGAACGCAAGATCACGATTGATGAGATCAAGCGCCGCGTCGCGGAGTACTACAACCTGCGCCTCAATGATCTGATCTCTGCCCGGCGGGCCCGGATCGTCGCGCGGCCCCGGCAGGTTGCGATGTTCCTCTGCAAAACGCTGACGGCGAAGTCTCTGCCGGAAATCGGCCGGGGCTTTGGCGGACGTGACCACACCACGGTCATCCACGCCGTCCGCAAGATCGAGGAATTGCGCGTCACCGACGGGCAGATTTCAGACGACATCGAAAACCTGCGCCGTAGCCTCGAAGAGGGGTGAGCCAGTAGGGTGGGTTTCAAACCCACCCTGCGCATTGGGCGTGCGACTTCCGACCTACCCCTTGTGATGAGCGATCATCAGTTCAACGCGCTTCAATTCTCTTAGAACGCGGTCCGCCTGCATTTGCGGCATCAGGCTGGTTTTCATGACCAAAGCACAGACCACCAGCACCACGCCAGGCAAACCCCAATGCAGCGCCGACAAAGCGTCTGTCGCCTCATAGAATTTGAATGCACACCAGACACCACCCAAGAACATTAAGCCCTGCATGATCATCACCGACCAGCTGATCCAGCCCAGCTTACCGGTGAATTGGCTCGCACCTAGGGCGAACCATCCCAGTTCTTCGGTTTCTTTCAGGATGTCCTTTTCCTCGGCCGAAAGGGCTTCGGCAATCAGTTCGTCAAGCTTGCTCATTCTCGCCTCCTTGCAGAGCGTCGTGAAGCTTTGTGCGGGCGTGCATCAACCGGGTCTTCACGGTCCCCGGCGGCACATCGAGGGCAAGCGCGACCTCTGCGACGCTCATCTCCTCGAGGTAAAAAAGTGCGATCGTCGCTGCCTGTGGCGGCGGCAGCATCTGCATGGCCTTGCGCACGGCCGCGGCATCAAGGCCATCCGGATGTTTCTCTACAACCTCGTCCGCGTCCGCCGACAACGTCGCCGCCAGATCGCGTTGTCTGACCCTTTGGCCGATCAGCTTTGCGGCGCGGCGTGTCACGATCCGGTACGCCCATGCTGGGAAGGCCCGATCATCGCGTAGCGAATTCAATCCGCGCAAGATCTCTAACCAGGCATCCTGGACGGCGTCTTCGGCATCGGCCCTGTTGCCCAACAGACGCATGGCGTGGGCATAGAGCTTGGGTCCGCGCAGAGCCGCCAGACGCGCGACCGCCTTGCGGTCACCCAATCGGGCGCCGGCGACCAGATATTCCTCCAGCAATCTTGCCGCGTCATTGGACATGCCGAACCTCTCCTTTCGCATAGAGGTGGCGCGTTGGCGTCGGTTGGTTCAAAGGGACTGCGAATTTTTTGGCATTGCGTCTGAAATCACCACATTTTTGCTCTATAATGCGTTCGATTGGCAAAAAACCCCTGTATCTAGGGGGAGTGCGTCTTTTAACCCATTGATCGAGATACCGGATTGGTTAGTCTGTTTCGTCCGTAGCGTCGCTGCGGACCAAAAACACATAACAGGGCTTGGGTGGCGCGATGAAAGTCACAATCGAACGGGCAGCACTTTTAAAGGCGATGAGCCGCGCCCAAGGCGTGGTCGAGCGAAAGAACACGATCCCGATCCTGTCGAACGTCTTGGTCGAAGCGGAAGGCGATAAGGTCTCGCTCCGCGCCACGGATTTGGACATTGAGATTATCGAAGATCTGCCTGCAGTTGTTGAACAAGCCGGGGCCACGACCGTTGCCGCTCACCTGTTGCATGAGATTGTGCGCAAACTGCCGGATGGCGCCCAGCTTAATCTGAATGCCGATACCAGCACCGGGCGTCTTGACGTTGTCGCTGGCCGCTCGCGGTTCTCGCTGGCCACCCTGCCGCGCGAAGACTTCCCCGTAATGGCCTCGTCGGAATACCAATGCTCTTACGCACTGGCGGCCCCGGTCGCGCGGCGGCTTTTCGACAAGTCGAAATTTGCGGTTTCGACCGAGGAAACCCGGTACTATTTGAACGGCGTCTACCTGCATGTGGCTGATGAGGATGGTAAGAAACTTCGCGCTGTCGCGACCGATGGTCACCGCCTGGCCCGCATCGATACCGAACTGCCCGATGGCGCGGCAGAGGCCCCCGGCGTGATCGTGCCCCGCAAAACGGTTGGGGAACTGCGCAAGCTTTTGGATGATGATGAGGCCGAGATTGCAATCTCTGTAAGTGAAACCAAGATCAGATTTTCGGTCGAAGGCCTGGTGCTGACCTCGAAAGTCATCGATGGGGCTTTCCCAGATTATTCCCGTGTCATCCCGGCGGGCAATACAAAGCGAATGGAAGTCGATGCCTCGGAATTTGCATCGGCTGTCGACCGGGTGGCCACGGTGTCCCAGGAACGGTCCCGCGCCGTGAAGCTTGCGATGGAATCCGACAAGCTGACCCTTTCCGTGAATTCACCCGATGCAGGATCCGCCGCCGAGGAACTGGTCGTCGCCTATGGTGATGACAATATGGAGATCGGCTTCAACGCGAAGTATCTGCTGGAAATCGCCAGCCAGGTGGACCGCGAAAACGCAGTCTTCATGTTCGCCGACGCCAATGCCCCGACATTGGTGCGCGAAGGCGATGATGCCAGCGCCGTCTACGTCGTCATGCCGATGCGGGTGTAGCAGGCGCACCCCGATCTTCCCTTCACCTTGCCGAAAATACTCTGGAGCGCGAGGCGAAGCCTCGTACTAATCGAAAAGGTCCGACGCCTGGAACGAGGTCACCTGTGGCCGCCATCCCGTGTCTCGCATGATCTTTTCAGCCGAGATCTGCTGATCCAACGTAGGCCCTTCGGCCCAGGCCCCGTTTTCTGCAACGACCTCCTCCATCGCACGCACCCGCCGACCCGCCCTATGGTCATGGTGTTGGGCGATGGCGTCGACGATGTCTCCGACCCGGATACCCTGCTCAGCGGTCACATTGAAGTGCCCTACTAGATCTGCATGCTCTGCCAACAGCCGATAGGCCACCGCCACATCGTCTCGGTGCACCAATGGCCAACGGGTGTCCGGCCCGCCCCAGATATCAATGGGGTCAGAGGTCTGCGCTTGGTCTATGAACCGTTCAAAAACCCCGCCGCTTTTGTGATAGACCATGGCAGGGTGGAGGATAGCGGGTGAGACATTCTCCGCCGCCAACAGCTTATCTGCTGTCATCTGCGCCCGTTTGTAGAAACTGATCGGGTGGAACTCATCATCTTCGGTGGCCACCCGGTCACCCGTTGCGCCGTATTGCCAGCACCCCCCGGTCCAGAGAACACGAAGAGGATGCTCCATGGTGGCAGCTTGTGCGATGATAAGATCAGAGATGCGAGGTTCGACCTCGGCCATGTTCTCTTCGAACGTATCGGCCAGGTTGATCACGGCATCGCATTGGCCGATGTGCGTGGCCCAACTGACGTCATCCGAGGTCACGTCCCCGCGCACTACCTCGGCGCCCCAATCCCGCAGTGCACGCGCACTGCTGTCAGACCGGGCCAGCGCGAGTACATCGTGACCATGGGACACCAGCTCTGGCGTCACTGCTGTTCCAATGGACCCTGTTCCGCCCAACACAAAAATCCTCATTCTCCGTTCCTTTCAGTTCGAGTTTGAAAGGCAGCGTCGGGCCTCAACCGAGGTTGAGGTCAAGCGGTATTTTGTTCGGGGAAGGTCGAATGTGCCCCGCCTGCTCAGGCGGGGCACGCATTGGGTCAGCCAGCAGCGAAGTTCGAGGGGAACATCGCCTGGGCGGTTTCTTGGTCGAAGTCGGATTTGAACTCTAGCTCCTTGCCGACATTGCGGGCGCGTTCCACCGCTGGGCGTGTGTTCACCTGGTCAAACCAGGCTTTGACGTTCGGGTACTTGTCGATCTCGCCTTCGCCTAGCACGCGAACGTTACGATCAACCCAGCCCCAGGCGGCGATGTCGGCGATGGTGTATTCGGACCCGACGATAAACTCACGACCCGCCAGATGCGCGTCCAGAACCTCATAATGGCGGTGTGCTTCGAATTTATAGCGACGCTTGGCATAGTCGCCGCCATCGGCTGCACCTGCGGTTTGGAAGTGGACCCATTGCCCGGAATAGGGGCCCAGGCCGGTGGCCACCCACATCAGCCAGGAATAAAGCTCGGCCTTGTCATCCGGCTGTCCCAGGAATTTGCCTTCCCGTTCTGCCAGGAACAGCAGGATCGCGTTGGAATCGAAAACCCGCTTGCCGTCGACCTCGGCAGCTGGCGCCTTGCCGTTCGGGTTGATCGCGCGGTACCAGTCGCTGTGCTGGTCGCCTTTGAAGACGTCGACGGACTTGGTCTCGTACTCCAGGCCCGCTTCCTCTAGGAACAGGGCGACTTTCATGGGATTTGGGGTGTGGTGATAGTAAAACGTGATCATCGGTGCTCTCTTTGTCTGCCGTGTGGCTCTATGTGCCAACGGCACATAGGCGCGTGGGCGGGTCGGCATTACCGGCGGGTCCGAGCAAGGACAATTGCTGGGCACGCAAAAGTGCGGAGGCGTGAATGACCCGCACGGCTATCCTGTCGCTGCGGTTGTCGCATTTCCGATCCTATAAGGCCGGGATCGTGGATGGGTCCGGAAGCACGGTTGCGCTTTATGGCCCGAATGGCGCTGGCAAGACCAACATCCTAGAGGCGGTGTCGATGCTGTCCCCTGGGCGTGGCCTGCGCCGGGCTGCAACGGACGAGTTGATCCGCCGCCCCGACAATCTGGGCTGGAAGATCCGGGCAGAAGTCGATACCGCCGAAGGTGAGGTGGAGATCACAACCGCGGCCGAAGGAGAAGGGGCAACTCGGCGCTCGGTTGTCATCGACGATAAGACCGCGACCCAAACGGCCTTGGGCCGTCTGATCCGTATGGTCTGGCTGACCCCGGTCATGGATCGCTTGTGGTTGGAGGCCGCAGGCGACAGACGCCGGTTCCTGGACCGGATCACCCTGGGGTTTGAGCCGACACATGGTGAAACCTCGGTCGCCTATGAAAAGGCCATGCGATCGCGCAACCGTTTGCTGAAGGACGGCAATTTCGATGACGCGTGGCTGTCCGGGCTGGAGGCACAAATGGCTCGTGCCGGTGCCCGTATCGCCCGATCCAGGGCCGAAGCCCTTGTCCGTCTTGTTCAGGCCCAAGACGGTGCAGAGGGTATTTTCCCCAAAGCCGACCTGGCGATTGATGGACCGATCGAAGCGGCTTTCACGCCCCTGATCAATGAGGCCGCGCCCGATGATCAGATCGAGACGGCAGAAATCGAACAGGCTGCAACCCTTGCGGAAGGCCTTGCCGCAAACCGGTCCCGCGACGCTGCCGCTGGCCGCACCTTGGACGGGCCGCACCGGTCGGACCTGGACGCAGTCTATGCCGCGAAGTTGATGCCTGCCCGGGCGTGTTCTACCGGAGAGCAGAAGGCCTTGCTGATCTCTCTCTGCCTGGCCAACGCCCGCGCCTTGACCGCACATACCGGCGCGACCCCGGTCCTATTGCTTGACGAAGTCGCCGCCCATCTTGACGCGGACCGAAGACAGGCGCTTTATCGAGAGATAGAGGCGCTTGGTTGCCAGGCTTGGATGACTGGCACCGGCCCCGAATTGTTCGACGGCCTTGAGTACGCGCAGCGGATCGCAGTGAACGACGTGAATGGCGTGTCCACATTGGAAAAAGACTAGGAGACGTCAAATTGGACCAAGGAACGATCTCGATAAGCATGATCACATTGGGTGTCCGGGACCTTTCCCGCGCCTGTGCGTTCTATGAAGCGCTTGGCCTTCGCAAAGCCGAAGAACGGCTGCCCGGCATCGCATTTTACCAACTTCCTGGACTGATCTTAAGCCTGTTCCCGATCGACGAACTGGCCGAAGACCAAGGCCGGACAGGTGCCGATTTGGGCACAGGCGCAGCCAGTTTGACACTATCGCTGCCCGATCGCGCCGCAGTGGATCATGCTTACGCCACTGCATTGGCCGCCGGAGGGACCGGACAAAAGCCGCCGAATGAGGCATTTTGGGGCGGCTATTCTGGTTATGTCCTGGACCCCGATGGGCACCCCTGGGAATTTGCGCATTCGCCGCTGGTTCATCCAAAGCATGACCGTGCGATGGCGGGGGCGTTATGACCATAACCGCGCTCGAGATCGCGCTTTATGCCTTTGCCCTGGCCGTGCTTGTGCTGACGCCGGGGCCCGTTGTGGTGGCGACCATTGCCAAGACGCTGACCTCGGGCTGGCGATCCGCGATGCCGCTCGCGGCGGGCGTGTCGCTGGTAGACGTGCTGTGGCCGTTGTTGGCTATCTTGGGCCTCAGCGCTTTGGTTCAGGCCAACGCGGATATCCTGCAGGTTATGCGCTATGTCGGTGGCGCGATCTTGATCTGGATGGGCTGGCGGCTGATTGCAGGGTCCAAGCAAGCCTTACAAACCGAGCCGGACCCGGCGCTGATGCGCCGTACGGCATGGCAAAGCTTTCTGGCCGGCGTTCTGGTGAACTTGGGCAACCCGAAGTCCATCGTCTTCTTCATCGGGATCCTGCCGAACCTTTTCGATATCACAGTGCTGACAACACTGGATGTTGTGGTGATCCTGATCATGAGCGCTTTGGTTCCCTTCCTGGGAAATATTGTCTGGATCGGCGGGGCGCACAGCGCCCGGCGTTTCCTGCGCAGCACCAAAGCGGTGCGCCGGGTGAACCAGGCCTCGGGTGGCGCGCTGGTTGGGGCGGGGGCTTTCATCGCTGCGACATGACCGTTGCCGTCAGTCTAGCCATCGCATCAGCTTATCATTTCACCGCTTCATCTGGTACAATGACAGTCGTCCGGATAGCATTCCCGAAAGCTGCAAGGTGCCGGATTTGCAGAATGCAAGTTTCAGGACCCTTGTCCTTAGTATCGCCTAAATCCGAAAGGACGTAGGATCTATGACAGTCGAATGGCATCAATTGGCGCTATATGCCCTGGCTTACGCGGTGATGGTGGTCTCTCCGGGGCCCTTCGTTGCTGCAATTGCCGCGCGGTCGGCGGCGCTGGGCTTCAAGTCCGGTGTGTCGATGGCTGTCGGAGCCTGGTTGGCCGAAAAGATCTGGATCCTGTCTGCGATCTTCGGGCTGGCCCTGATCGCTGCCTACTATGCTGATATCCTTATCGTCCTGAAGTTCATTGGGGCTGCATGGCTGATCTATCTGGGCGCTAAGCTGCTCTTTGGGAGATCCGCGGTGTTGACCCAGGATGGCGATGTGAAGCCCGTCCCGTTCTGGCAAGGCACGCTGACGGGCTTCATGATCAACATGGGCAACCCCAAAGCGGCCCTGTTTTTTATGGCGCTGTTTCCGGGCTTTTTTGACGTTGCGGCGATGACCTGGATTGACGCGGTTGCGATCATCGTTGTCTCCACGCCTATCGGGCTGGGCAGTGACATGATGTACGCGTTCCTTGCAGACCGGGCGCGCAAACTATTGACCAACAAACGAACCGCCCGGCGGATCGATCAAACCACGGGTGGGATACTGGCGGGTGCTGGTGTTGCCATCGCGGCGACGTGACGAAAGACTGAACCGATGACCATGATGCACCGATCCATGATCTTGTTGGCCCTGGCGGGGGTTGCCGGGTTCGCCGGTGTTCCGATACTGGCCATTATGTTCGCGGTGGCGGGTCTGGTGATCCTGGATGCCGTGATGCTGAGCAGCCTCTGGCGGATGATTTTCCGGCGTAAAAGCTAGCGCTGAGACCTGCTTTTCCGGGCGCGATCTTCCTGGTTCTTCCTGCAAAAAATACTCGTATGCTGCGCCATTCCAAGTTGCGCTTGACCAATTTTTACCCTTGCAGTTGAAAATGGTCAAAATAGGCGAAAATCGATAAAAATCAGCGCATTTTTGCGCAGATTCACCCTTTTTTACGGGACTTTCCCGATCCCTGTCGCTAAAATCCGGTACCTAACAAAGAAGGGCTGGAAATGGCCGAAGACGAGCTGCCGGATGACGGCACGCCAGGGGATAACGAAGCCGAATACGGCGCCGATAGCATCAAGGTTCTGAAGGGGCTGGAAGCCGTTCGAAAGCGGCCCGGGATGTATATTGGTGACACCGATGATGGGTCCGGCCTGCACCATATGGTGTACGAGGTCGTCGACAATGCCATTGACGAGGCGCTGGCGGGTCACGCCGATCTGGTAAAGGTCACGCTGCATGCCGACGGGTCGGTTTCGGTCAGCGACAATGGGCGCGGCATTCCCACCGATATCCATGCCGAGGAAGGCATTTCGGCCGCCGAGGTCATCATGACCCAGCTGCATGCGGGCGGTAAGTTCGACCAGAATTCCTACAAGGTATCCGGCGGGCTGCATGGCGTTGGTGTCTCTGTCGTCAACGCGCTTTCCGATTGGTTGGAACTGACGATCTGGCGCGATGGTAAGGAGCATCAGGCCCGGTTCGAGCATGGAGAGACGACCGAGCCATTGAAAGTCGTCGGCGACGCTGGCGATCAAAAGGGCACGCGGGTGAAGTTCCATGCCTCGGCGGGGACCTTCACCAACCTGGAGTACAAATACGCAACGCTGGAACACCGCCTGCGCGAGTTGGCCT
This sequence comes from Pseudomonadota bacterium, assembly GCA_039028795.1. Taxonomy (GTDB): domain Bacteria; phylum Pseudomonadota; class Alphaproteobacteria; order Rhodobacterales; family Rhodobacteraceae; genus Thermohalobaculum. The sequence continues at coordinate 58,895 of JBCCHJ010000009.1, read as the reverse complement.
TCCTGAACTCTGGCGTACGGATCTTGTTGCGGGACCAGCGTACCTCCGAAGTGCGTGAGGAAGAGCTGCATTATGAGGGCGGTGTCGAGGCGTTCGTGCGTTATCTTGACCGGTCCAAGACCGGTCTGATTTCCAATCCAATCAGCGTCAAGGGTGAGCGTGACGGCATCTCTGTTGAAGTCGCCATGTGGTGGAACGACAGCTATCACGAGAACGTCCTGGCTTTCACCAACAACATCCCGCAACGGGATGGCGGCACTCACTTGGCGGGTTTCCGCGGGGCGCTGACCCGGACGATCAATGCCTATGCGGCGTCCTCGGGCATCGCGAAGAAAGAAAAAGTGAACCTGTCCGGTGACGATGCACGCGAAGGATTGACCTGTGTGCTTTCGGTGAAGGTGCCTGACCCGAAGTTCTCCAGCCAGACCAAGGACAAGCTGGTGTCTTCGGAAGTCCGCCCTGCCGTAGAATCCTTGATGAACGAACGCCTGGCCGAATGGTTCGAGGAAAACCCGGCCGAGGCCCGCACGGTTGTCGGAAAAGTGGTCGAAGCCGCTTTGGCGCGAGAGGCCGCCCGCAAAGCCCGAGAAATGACCCGAAAGTCAGCGATGTCGGTATCGTCCCTCCCCGGCAAGCTGGCGGACTGCCAGGAAAAAGATCCAGCCAAGTCCGAATTATTCCTGGTGGAGGGCGACAGCGCTGGCGGGTCCGCCAAACAGGGCCGGTCCCGGCACAACCAAGCGGTGCTGCCACTTCGCGGTAAGATCCTGAACGTGGAACGCGCTCGGTTTGATCGGATGCTCTCCAGCCAGGAAATCGGCACGCTCATTACTGCGCTGGGTACTGGCATCGGTCGCGATGAATTCGATGTCAGCAAGCTGCGATATCACAAGATCATTCTGATGACGGATGCCGATGTCGATGGCGCTCACATCCGCACGCTGCTGCTCACCTTCTTCTACCGCCAGATGCCGGAATTGATCGAGGGCGGGTACCTCTACATCGCGCAACCGCCGCTTTACAAAGTCAGCCGCGGAAAGTCCGAGGTCTATCTGAAGGACCAACCAGCGCTGGACGACTATTTGGTCGCGCAAGGCTCTGATGGCGCCGTTCTGAAACTGGGCGGTGGTGCGGAAATTGCCGGGCCAGACCTGATCCGCGTGGTGGACGAAGCCCGTTCGGTCCGAACGGTTTTGGCGGCGTTCCCGACGAACTATCCCCGATTTTTGTTGGAGCAGATGGCCATCGAAGGGGCTGTCGCTCCGAATGCGTCGGAAGATCAGATTGCAGCCGTGGCAGCGCGGCTTGATGCCTTAGCGCCGGAAACCGAACGGGGTTGGTCAGGCGATACCACTGCCGATGGCGGTGTCCGCTTCACGCGGATTGTCCGTGGTGTGGCAGAGGTGCGCACGATCGACGGTATGGCCCTGCGCAGTGCTGAAGCGCGTAAACTCGCATCACTTTCGGACGCGCTGTTAGAGACGTACGGAAAGCCGGCACTCTTGACCCGCAAGGAAAAGGAGACCGATATCCACGGTCCTCAGGCCTTGCTGGACGTCATTATGGAAGAGGGTGAAAAAGGCATCACGCTGCAGCGTTACAAAGGCTTGGGCGAAATGAATGCCGAGCAATTGTGGGAAACGACACTGGACCCAGAGGCACGGACTCTCTTACAGGTCCGGATCGATCATATGGCCGAGGCCGACGAGATCTTTACCAAGCTGATGGGTGATGTGGTGGAACCGCGCCGCCAGTTCATCCAGGAGCACGCGCTGAGCGTCGAGAACCTGGATATCTGACGGGTCGGCGCGCCGAAAGGGCGGGTAGACCTAATCAGGTATCCGATGTGAGATGATCTCTTTGGGGATGACCATTCGGCCCATCAGGGGCTATATCGGTCGATCATGTCGCCGCAGGGCGGCATTAAGAAAGGCGCGGCTAGCCGCTGGGGATTTGGACCCAATTCTCAATGGACCCAGAGCTCGGTTTGCGCTGAGATTTGCGATCACCTGTTAACGGGTGAGGTGCAAATCACTGACATAAGCGCGCCGTGCTCACTCGCGAGATGCAGGGTCTTCTATAGACCGATCGTTAAAATTTTCTGAAAGTTGTTTTCACCAGAGCCGGGTGGTCCCGTAGATGGCCGCGCCCCATATTCCCAGCAGAGAAAGGAGGTGCATCATGTCAGATGATGATAAGCCTGTTTTGGTTGGAATGAACCATGTGGCGCTGGAGGTTGGCGATATCGACGCGGCGCTGGAGTTTTGGAACGCGATCTTCGACATCAAGTTGCGCGGACGAAGCGATACCATGGCGTTCATCGACATGGGCGATCAGTTCATCGCTTTGGCGAAAACCGAAACGCCACATCGCGATGACCACCGACATTTTGGCCTGATCGTTGACGATCGGGAAAACGTCCGGGCGCGGGCCGAAGCAGCGGGTGCAGAGATTCTACCTTCTGGCCGATTGGACATGCTGGACCCCTGGGGAAACTTCATCCAGGTGATCGAGTATCAGGACATCCAGTTTTCCAAGACCGATGCCATCCTGCGCGGGATGGGTCTTAGCCATCTGGAGAAGACCGATGCCGCCAAGCAAGAGCTTGCGAAAAAGGGGATGGTGTAGGGTGGGTTTTAACCCCACCCTGCGTTTGGCTCAGACCGGCAGCGCGGTTTCCACCAGCTTGGCCCAATAGGCAACGCCAACAGGCGCGGCGTCGTCGTTGAAGTCATATTTGGCGTTGTGCAGCGAGGCCGTGTCCCCGTTCCCGATAAACACGAAACAGCCGGGCTTGGCCTGGGCCATGTAGGAAAAATCCTCGCTGCCCATGCCGGGTTCTTGGTCCCGTTCGACATTCTCTGCTCCGACCATTGCGTCCAGCACCCTGGCCGCCAGATCGGTCTGCTCTGGATCGTTGACAGTGGCGGGATAGACCGGGCCGTTGACCTCGACCGACGCTGTGACGCCCATGGCATCAGCAACGTTATCGCAGATCCGCCGCATCTCTCCTAAGATCAGGTCATAGATGGCAGAGTCGAAGGTACGTGTGGTGCCGGTAATCACGGCTTCATCTGGGATGACGTTGCTGATGGTCCCGGCATGGAAGGTCGCCACCGTCACGACGGCGGGTGCAGACGCCGGAACCTTCCGCGTGACGATCGATTGCAAGGCCGTGACGATCTGGGCAGCCGCCAAAACTGGATCTGCCGCTTCATGAGGGAAGGCGGCGTGTCCGCCGCGGCCCCGAACTTTGATGATAAACTCATCGGCCGACGCCATGACGGGCCCTGGTCTGACGGCGAACTGCCCCACCGGCATACCCGGTTCGTTGTGCATGCCAAAGACAGCGCTGGCCGGGTACTTCTGGAACAAGCCATCGTCGATCATCGCTTTGGCGCCGGCGCCGCCCTCTTCCGCGGGTTGGAAACAGAAATAGACGGTTCCATCGAAATTCCGGGTCTCGGCCAGATGCTTGGCCGCACCGAGCAACATGGTCGTATGCCCATCATGACCGCAGGCGTGCATGACACCCGGGCTTTCCGAGACATGGTCATGATCGCCTTCTTCAGTGATCGGCAGGGCGTCCATATCGGCGCGCAGCAGGATCGCTTCACCTGGTCCGTTCCGCCCATGCAGGACACCGACGACCCCTGTTTTGCCGAGGCCGGTTTCCACCGCATCCAAACCCCAGGCCCGGAGTTTTTCCGCGATGAGGCCCATCGTTCTGGTTTCCTGATATCCAAGCTCGGGATGGCGATGGATGTCTTGGCGCCATTCTTTCAATTCGTCCGCCATGACAGCGATGGAATTTGGTATCGGTTGCATGGCGTCTCCTTTCCCGCATGGCGGGTTAAAAGTTAGAACTCGATGCCGGCACCATGGCGCAGGATCACCGTGGCGGCATCGCTGTAATCGTCTCCGTCTTCGATATGCTCGGCTCCATCGTGCAGCACAAGAGGTGCGGCGATACGAAATGGTCCGCGCCCACCCTTGCGCGCTTTGACAATAACCCGCTTCGCTGGCCGGCCTTCGCGTGCGGTCAGGGGCTGGACTGCAATGTCACCGACCCTTGATCCAAAGGCAGTAAGGATTTCGGGCAACCACTCCACCCGCTGGATAATCGTGATCCATCCGCCGGGGCGGGTTCTGGTCATGGCGGCCGTAATCCAGATCGCCAATGCAACATCCTGACGGTTCGAGACGTCCTTACCTTCAACTGGCGAACCCGGATTGTGCGGGTCGTGCCAAGGCGGGTTTAGCATCACTGCATCGAAGTCCAATGCCTTCAGATCGTCCGGCATATTGCGCAGGTCACCATCATGGACCGTCAGATTGACCTTGTTCCGGGCCGCGTTCTGGCGGGCAAGACCGGCATATTCCGGTTGCAGTTCCAGCCCGTGCAGCGTCACGTTGGCAACCCGGTGGGCCAGGCACAAAGCCGCGGTTCCCACCCCGCAGCCAAGATCCAGGATCCTATCGCCCGGTACCACAGGCGCTGCCGCTGCAAGCAAGACCGGATCGGTAGCCGCACGGTATCCCGCCAAAGGCTGACAGATGGAAATCTTGCCGCCCAGAAAGTTGTCTTCAACGGTTTCCGTCATAATGGGCCCATGGGACGTGCCGCGCTGGGTCGGCTAAATCCAGCTCTCACGATCATAGGTTTCGATGCCGTTTTCCTGCAATATGATCCGGGCACGATGCAGGTCTTCGCGGCGTACAACCAGACGGCGCGGCAATACGCCAATCGACCCTTCCAGCACAGACATGTTTATGTCTAGCGGAAATGCCTCGATGTCTTCGGCCTTCAAAAGGGCCGTGGCAAACGGGATCAGAGTAGGATCTGTGGTGCGCAAAATCTCTTCCATAGCTTGGGACATAGGCTATCGATTGCCCGGCGTCGAGGGCTGTGCATGAGCGAAGGTCCATTCGAGCGTCTTGCCGGGCTGGTGGCCGATGACCTGATCGCTGTGAACACGCTGATCCGCGAGCGGATGGCGTCCGAACATGCGCCGCGAATTCCAGAAATTTCGGCCCATTTGATCGAGGCAGGCGGCAAGCGACTACGTCCAATCCTGACGCTGGCGGCCTCGCAGTTGTGTGGCTATGCGTGCGGTGACCATATCAAACTGGCCGCGACGGTGGAGTTCATCCACACCGCCACGCTGCTGCACGACGATGTGGTTGATGAAAGTGCACAGCGCCGCGGTCGGACCACGGCAAATATTCTCTGGGACAACAAGTCCAGCGTGCTGGTCGGCGATTACCTTTTCGCCCGCGCCTTTCTGTTGATGGTGGAGTGCGGATCGCTGCGGGTCCTGGACATCCTGTCGACCGCTTCGGCCGTAATCGCTGAGGGCGAGGTTCTGCAACTCTCTACTGCCCACGACATGGCCACCGGCCAGGATAGATACGAGCAGGTCATCTATGGCAAGACCGCCGCTCTGTTCGAAGCTGCGGCCGAGGTTGGTGCCGTGATAGCAGGTGTTGACGACGATCAAGTCGCGGCCTTGGCCACCTATGGCCGTGGTCTTGGCATGGCATTTCAGTTGTCAGATGATTTTCTGGATTATGGAGGATCATCGGAAAAGCTGGGCAAGAACACTGGCGATGATTTCCGGGAAGGAAAGGTGACGCTGCCCGTTATATTGGCGGCGGCCCGGGGTGATGATCGAGCCCGCGCATTCTGGCAACGGACGATTGGTAAAGGCGAACAGGCGCCGGAAGATCTGGCAACGGCGATGACTTACCTGGCGGACACCAAGGCCTTGGCTGATACCCGTGCCCGTGCGCAGCACTTTGCCGATCAGGCGACGTCTGCGTTAGAGGTGTTTCCGCATTCCCCGATGCGATCTGCTTTGACCGATATCGCGACGTTCGTCGTGACGCGAACAAGCTAGGCGTTTGACTGGAATGGGCGTCGCATCGGCGCCTGGCCAAACTTCCGAATGTCTGTTGAATCGCCGGCTCAATGCGCTTGCTTCAATCCCGCATGAACAGGGCCGGATGCGATCCACCAATCAGTCGCCCCGCGCAAGGCATCGGACTTTGCTGCCGCGGTGTCCTGATCGGCGTATATCGCAAAGCATGTAGCCCCTGATCCTGACATTCGTGCTAGGGGCGCATCTGCCAATGCAGCGAGTACGTTTGGGATTTCCGGGCACAGTTTTGCAGCGGCGGGTTCCAAGTCATTTCGGCCCTGGGCAAGCCAACTGCACAACGTGGCAAAGTCGTGGAAGCCTGCAGACGGCATTTCCGGGCCGGACGGCGGTGATTTGTCTGGCGTGCCCGTAAAAACTGCGCTGGTCTGCACGCTGACCATTGGATTGACCAGAACGATCCAAAAGTCCGGCATGTTCGGTACGAGGGTTAGGTTGTCGCCAATACCCTGCATCCTGTGGGCTTTCGGCGCTTGCTGGCAGACCGGCACGTCCGCGCCTAATGACAGCGCAAGCGAATTCGGAACCTGCACGTCCCACATTCGTGACAACAGCGCCAAAGCTGTTGCGGCGTTGCTTGATCCGCCACCAATGCCTGAAGCTACGGGCAGGTTCTTTTGCAGGTGCAGCGCCGCGCCTTTCGCGTTCCCATTAGAAAGCTGTTCGGCGGCTTTCAGCACCAGATTGTCGCCTGCCGCGGACAGCGTCTGACCGAATGGCCCGTCCAAAGACAAAGACAACCCGGTGGCTGGCTCTGCCGTCAGGAAGTCACCGATTTCTGGAAAGACGACCAGCGAATCCAACAGGTGATAGCCGTCGGACCGCTGGCCGCACAGATGCAGTGTCAGATTGATCTTCGCCCGGGCCAGCGCTGAAAGCGCAGAACCATCAGCCACCATCGTTGGTCTTTTCAGCGCCTTCAGTATCGGAATTGCGCCCGATGATTCCCGGTAGACCTTCAGCCTTCTCTTCTTCCAGGATAATGTCCAGGCCTTCTTCCAGCTTACGCCGGATGCGGTCGGCATCTTTATCCGTCGGCTCGAAACTGAGCGCGCGGCGCCATTGGAAACGGGCTTCGGTCTTGCGGCCGACCATCCAAAGCGCATCGCCGAAATGGTCATTGATGACGGGGTCCACAGGCCGCAACTCGACCGCCCGTTCCAGATGTTCAGTTGCGCGTTCGAACTCTCCGAACCGGTACAGAACCCAGCCAAGGCTGTCGACGATGTAGCCATCCTCGGGTCGCTGATCGACGGCCTTTTCGATCATCTTCTCGGCTTCTTCCAGCTTCTGGCCCAGTTCTACCAGGCTGTAGCCCAGATAGTTCAGTACATCCGGTTGATCCGGTTCCAGTTCCAGTGCTTTGCGAAAATCTGCCTCGGCGCGGTCCCACTGCTTGGACCGTTCCAGGGCAATCCCGCGCTGATAGAGCAGACCCCAATGATGGGGCTCGATGGTGCCCAGCAGTTTCACGGCCCCGTCATAGGCAACCGCGGCGTCTTCAAACCTGCTTTCCCGGCGCAGCATGTTGCCCAGCGATGTATGAGCTTCCAATGCATCGGGGAACCGGACGAGAACCTCGCGCATGGCTGCGATACCTTCATCGACCTTGCCCGAGGCCTGCAGAACTTCCGCATTGCCGATGCCAGCCGCCAAGGCTTCCGGCGCATCTTCTGGCAGCGCATCATAGGCAGACAGCGCCAATTCGTATTGCTGATCCTGCTCCAGCAGTTGCGCGATCAGCAGTTGTGCCCGGGTAAGTTCTTCATCCAGGTAAACTGCCAGCCGCGCATAGGCCAAACCCAGCAGCCGGTTGCGGCCGCGCGCCAAAAGGCCAGAGACACCGAACAAAACTTCGGCCGCGCCTTGCTCTGCCGTGCGGATCGTCGCCTCGGGCTTTAGACCTTCGGCGATGTCCACTGCAAGCGCTTGCATGGCCGGGTCGCCATAGGTTCCTGCCAGCCGCGCGTTGATCACGCCAACGGCCTCTTCGGTCCTGCCCAAACGTGCCAGAGCCGAAGCCTGCGCGCGGACCAGCCGCAATGTTCCGCCATCTGAAAGACCAGCGGCACGCTGAAGAACCTCGACCGCCCTTTCATCATTTCCGGCGGCTGCTTCGATCAGGCCGAGATGATAGGCGGATACGATTTGTCCCGGACGCCCATTGCTGTCATCGGATTCCAACGCGGTCAGCAGATCGCGGGCGCTTTGCATATCGCCGGTTTCAAAAGCCGCCCAGGCATCAATGACCTGCGCGACGAACGGCCCGTCCGCCGCCAACAACGTACGCACGTTAGAAAGATTGTCGGCTTTAATCTCACCCGCAACAATGGCCAGAACGCCGAGGTTATGGCCGGGCTGCACGGCTTCATAGCGCCGGGCTAGCGCAATGCCGTCTGCGACTTCTCCGGCAGCGATCTGGTTGATCATCGCGCGTTCCATGACACGCTCGTTATCCGGGTCTCGCGCCAGGGTCTGTGTGTAAAGGCGCGCAGCGTTCGCCACGTCGCCGCGGATCTCTGCGTGTTGTGCGCCCAGGTATGGACCGGCCACGCCTTGTGCTGCAGCAAAGCCCGGCACGGACATCACGGTGATCACCGTTGCCAAGATCAAAGAGTTTCGTAGTGAATGCGGGTGTTTCTGCATGCTCTTTCTCGCCTCAAGTGGCTGCGATCGCGTCGCGCCATCCCATCAGATCTTCAATCGAACATAGTGCCATCGATAGGCAACGCAATTCCTATCGTGCCGGCTGGCGAATCATCTAAGTGTCGCAAGCCAAGAAGTGATTGAAGTTGATAGCAGAGTTTGTGCACCAGCGCTGACAAATGCGCCGATATGACCCGTTGGTACCGCAAGTTCCTGGTAATTTGCGCTAATTTTGCATCCCAATGCTCTGCTGCAAGGCGGTGGAACGATGTGATCATTGCTTGCGAACACATTGAGCGTGGGAACATTGATCGCGGAAAGGTCGACCTTTTCTCCGTTCAGCAGCAAATCCCTGCAGAACAGCGCATTGTTCATGTAGAGGTCCTTTAACCACGTTCGCGCCACGGCTCCGGGTAAATCGGGCCGGTCTGCCAGCCACTTTTCCATGGCGACGAAGATGCGCGGGCCGCCAGGTGCGCCTGCCTGTTCGACCATATCGACAGCATATTTCCGAAGTGTGCGTACCGGGTTGAGTTGGTTGAAGATCATCCCCAATAGGACACCGGATAAATTGCCGGTCAGCCCGACCAGGGCATCGATATCTTCCCGGTCCAGCGACTCGATCCACAAATGCAATAACCCGTGTGCAGGATCGGGGTCGTCTTTGGCGGCATGAAAGTCAAAGGGCGCGACAGCGGTGATCAACCCTGCGATGCGACCTGGATACCGGGCGGTATGGCAAGCGGCTATGGTGCCGCCCTGGCAAATGCCGAACAAGATCGGCTTCTTGCCTGATGCTTCTGATGTCTGAGCCAGGCAGGCCCCGACCATGTTGCCTGCGAAGTGGTCAATTCCGAGGTCACGATCTTCGCTTCCGGCATTGCCCCAATCGACAACAAAGACGTCGACGCCCGCAGCAAGAAGATTGCGCACCAGGGACCGGTCAGGCTGCAGATCTGTCATGGTCTGCCGTCCGATCAATCCGTGGCAAAGCACGACCGGGCCCAGGCTGGGCGCTCTGCCGTCCAATGGCAAATAGCGGGACAGGCTTGTTCGCCCATGGCGCCAAATCTCTTTCTTCGGGGTTTTTGCGACCTGAACCTTGGCCAGCCCCAAGTCCATGGCGGTCTGCACTGCGGTCTGCGCGGTGGCCAATCCCTCCATCGCACTGTTTCGGGCGTGATCCGGTATATGGGACCAGGCCGCGATGGCGGCCCGCAGCAGATCGCGCTGCGCAACCAGGAAGGCTTCGCTGCGCTGCGTACGAATAAACTCTGCCTCGGCGATTTGGAACCACCGGTCGCGAAAGATCCGCCAATCAGGATCGCCCAGCCCTTGCAGCGCCAGTCGCTGAGTTTCGAAGTCTCGTTGAATGCGAGACCACGAATCCATAATGACATTTCTATACGCAGTCAGGGCCGCATGGGCGGCCTGCCAGTCCGGCCCGGTTCCCAGGTCCAACTGGGCCAGCATCTTGGATGCAAATCCATCAAAGGCCTGCCAATCGGGCGGGGCGAAGGCAGAGGCGTCGGCGAAGGCAGGCGCTTTGGCGGCAGCGGCCCAGAAGGCTTGCTGGCTTTCAGCCAACTGCTTAGCCCAGTCCGTATATGTCCCGCCGTCAGGCATTCTTCCTCCGATCACCCGGTGACTTTTGAAAAGTCGTGCCAGCGATACGGGATCGAGGGCAAATTTTCAAAGCCCGCGATGGTGTGGCCTTCTATGGGGTCGGGAACCCCGCCCAGGCGTTCATAGAACCGGCAGGCGTCGTCATTGCCGTCGAGAACATACAACAGAACTCGGGCCCTGCCCAATTCGGTTATGCGGGCCGCCGCGGCCTTCATCAGCCGTTCCCCGAGACCTCTGCCGCGAAAATCGGCGCGGACATGCAGATTGTCCAGCGTCACCCAACCCATTTCATCTTCATCCGGGTAGAGATAGATGAAGCCTGCGATGGCTGTTTCGTCTTCAGCGACGATCAGAATGCTGTCTTTTGGCGGATCCATCAGCTGGGCGTGCCATCGTTTCCGCAGGTCCTCGAAGACCGGGCCGGAAAGATAGGTGTCGGGCATCAGGCTGCGATAAGTCTGTTGCCAGCTGGCGACATGCAGATCGGCGATTGCCTGAAAATCCCCCGCAATGCCGTCACGCAGCAGGATCGCGTTTGTCTCAGGCATTGCTTTCGTTGCTGAGATGCGGTGTGACCCACTCCAATAGCGTATCGACCGAGATGCCCTCCTGCTGGGCGTCGAACAATGGGTGCGGCACTTGCGGCTCGCGCAGCAACAGCCACGGGCGCATTCCAGGGTCATTTGGAACGATTGAAACGTCGAGGTCTAGCGAGTTGGGAACACCAGGGACCGCGTTGGAAAGATATCCAGACATCGTCCCGAGATCGCGCTGATCTTGATGGAGAGTTTCCTCATAGCGTTTGAAGTGCTCGCCAGAGACAGATGCCCAAACACCGAAGGACCAAGTCTCGCACTTGTCTTTTATGCGCAATGGCAAAAGCGCACGGATCCAGAAATGGTCTTTCCCATCGATGCGGATGCTACAGAGATCCTGGCCGGATTGAAGAACCTGGGAATTTGGATTTCCCTGCGCATCATCGAGTTGCGCCGGACCAGGATAGGTAATCTCTGGCAGTCCGATTTTTTCTTCGCCAGTGGCCACACATGTATATCTTATATCCGCAAGCGTGCGTTCCGTTGGCAGCGGAAACGCACCGGGATTTTGACGCTCTTTATAGTCGATGCTGTCTAAGCGCCATTTGTCGACATCAAATGTCGCAATTTTGCCCAAAGGAACATCGCCCAGTGACCTGAGCTGCGGAAACTCCACCAAAAGAAATGCTGAACACAGAACGACGAAATCGTCCATGTCTTCAACTGAATTGCAAATGAAGTCTAATCTGCCCGCATGGGCATGGCACACATAGATCAAGGAGTCAGAGCTTCCGAAGACATGCTGGCTAATGATGACCTTGTCCAACGGTTGTAAGTCCGAGATCTGCATGATTTCCTCACAGCATTGATGGAAGTACCTGATCCGGGGGGCGGTGCCCGTCAGCGAATGTTTTGATGTTGATAATAACCTTTTCGCCCATCTCCATCCGGCCTTCTTCAGTGGCTGATGCCATGTGCGGCAGTAGCACCACATTGGATAGGCCCATCAGTCGTGGGTTTACACCGGGTTCGTGCTCGAACACGTCGAGGCCCGCGCCGGCAAGTTCACCTTTGCCCAGCATGCGCGTTAAAGCGTTTTCGTCAATGATTTCACCGCGCGCTGTGTTCACGATATAGGCACTGGGTTTCATCAGCTTCAGCCGCCGGGCTGACAGAAGGTGATAAGTTGCGGGTGTATGCGGGCAGTTGACGCTGACAATGTCCATGCGGGCCAGCATCTGATCCAGACTGTCCCAATAGGTCGCCTCAAGCTCTGCTTCGGTGTCCTCGTGCAGCCGGCGGCGGTTGTGATAGTGAATCTGAATGCCGAAGGCACGGGCGCGCCGGGCAACGGCCTGACCGATCCGGCCCATGCCGAGAATGCCCAGGCGTTTACCCCATATCCGGTGGCCCATGATGGCGGTGGGCCTCCACCCATCCCAGTCGCCGGATTGCATCAGAGCGATCCCTTCCGACAGACGCCTGGGCACCGCCATGATCAACGCCATCGTCATGTCCGCTGTGTCCTCGGTCAGAACGCCCGGTGTGTGGCTTACCAGGATGCCCCGGGACCGCGCGGTTTCGACATCGATATGATCGACGCCCGCGCCATAGTTTGCGATCAGCTTCAGGTCCGGGCCCGCTTGGGCCAGCAGTTTCTGATCAACCGCATCGCCAAGCGTGGGCACCAGCACATCGGCGGTCTTGACCGCTTCGCGAAGGGCCTCATCGTCCAAGGCGGTATCTGATTCATTCAAGGTGACATCGAACAACTCCCGCATCCGTGTTTCCACCGGTTCAGGCAGTTTGCGGGTCACGATGACTTTGGGACGCGTTGGCGACATGGTGGTGGGCCTATTCTTGAAGCTGCGGCAACGCAGCGATTTCCTCCAGGCTTTGGCATATCAGCGCGCCATTTTCACCAACCATTTTCCGAACTTGCGTCATGGACTTTGTGCCATGCGCATCAAACTCGGCACCATCATCTTCATAGAGCACACAGAAGATCGTCTTCTCTGGCCGCTTGTTGCTGTCGTCGACAACCTCGGCAACGGCATAAACGCCAGTCATCTTTGGGGTCAGCACATAAATACAGTAATCACATAGCGTGCGCTGGCGGACTTCCTCGGCCATGAATTCAGGCGTCCAGTCGTCGACGACCGGATTGAAGTAATCGACCTTCAAAAGCGGAATAAGACGGTCCCGCCACGTCGATCCATTCACCGTACCGCCCAGGTATACCTTGGTCACTATGCCAGTCCTTTGATTTTTATACATTCTCTGATAGGTTCAAACGTGTCGAGGTTAAAGCGCAAACTATGCTGCAACTCGGCGCCAGACCGCGAAAAGCGGCGAAGAGCAGTAAAGGCGGCCCAGCCGCCGGAAGGAAATGAGGCAGGCGATGCGTATCACCGCACTCGGCCACCTGTTGTGCTTGGGGCTATTGGCTTTTGCGCCCCAGGCTGTGGCCAATGATATCCTGGAAATCGAAATGGGCCCCGTGACGAACTTGCCGCTGCCCCGGTATGTGTCGCTGAGATCGAACGAGATCAATGTCCGCCGCGGACCGGGCTTGGATTACCGCAAGGACTGGGTCTTTCAGCGCAGCGGGCTGCCTGTCAGGGTGATTGAGGAATATGGCGATTGGCGCCGGGTTGTCGACAAAGATGATGCTGGGGGATGGGTCTATCACGCCATGATCACCGGGCGTCGCACGGTTCTGATCACGGGGGATAATGTACTCTTCCGGCAGGGCCCTGCCGAGACCGCCGCTGCAACCGCAAAGGCCGAACAAGGGGTCGTTGCACGGCTGCGGGCCTGTGCGCCGGAATGGTGCGAGGTCGAGGCCGATGGGCACCGGGGTTGGGTGCCGAAAGGCGTGATCTGGGGCGTCGATGCCGAGGAAGTTTCTGCGCCTTAGGACTGAGTCATTTTACAGGCGAAACCCCTGTGCTAGGATTCACCCAGGGGGCAGCATTACAGCGCCGGTCTGGCACGCCCCGATCAAGCGGGGAGAATGTCCATGACCGATACTTCTGGCCAGAAACGCATGCTGACCATGGACGGGGGCGGGCTGATGGGCCTGATCTCGCTTGGCATTCTGAAGAAGGTCGAGGACGACCTGCGCGAGGCCCATGGTGGCGATCCGAACTTTGTGCTGCGCGATTACTTTGACTATATCGGCGGAACCTCGACCGGGGCGATTATCGCAGCGGGCTTAATGATCGGCCGTTCGGTTCAAAACCTGACGGACATCTATCTGAACCATGGGCGGGATATGTTCACGCCCGCCTCGCTTTGGAGCAAGGCAAAGTCAGGCTTCAGCCATAAGTACGACAACACTTTCCTCAACAACATGTTGAAGAAGGAATTCTCTGATCATTCGATTGAGGTGCTGCAGAACCAGGGCGTTCTGCCGATGGACAAGCACCTGCTGATGGTGACCCGTCGCTACGACACCGACAGTCCCTGGCCGCTCAGCACCAATCGTGCGGCCAAGTACAATGACTTGAAACGCCCCGACAGCAACCTGAAGCTGCCGCTTTGGCAGGTGATCCGCGCCTCGACCGCCGCGCCGAGCTTCTTCCAGCCGGAATGGATTACAATGCCCGGCGGCGGGCCGACGCGCCCCTTTGTCGATGGCGGACTGACGCCGCACAACAATCCGGCGATGAAGATATTCGAAATGGCGACGCGTCCGGAATATGCATGCGAATGGGAGCCGGGCGAAGACAAGCTGATGATCTGCTCCATCGGGACGGGCTTTACGGACCGGGTGGTTCGGGACCCCAAACCTATGGGTCAACCGATCTGGTCGCTTGCAATGACCACGCCTTCGGATCTCATGCATGGCATCAATACCGCCATTGACGTCGCGTGCCGTTCGATCGGGCGATGCCGTTGGGGATATAAACTTGACGGCGAACTCGGCACCATGATGGAAGAGCACGGCGCCCCGCGGGCGACGGTCCCGGCCTTTACATACGCGCGCTATCAGGTCGATGTCGGGCCTGAGAACATGCGCGCGATGAAAGAGGCAGGGGCCGAGATCAAAGACCCCAATGAAAAGCTGGTCATGGATGATGTCGACCAGATGGGCACGATGTATGCGGTCGGTAAATACGCCTCGGCCCAGGTTGACATGAAGACGCACTTTTCACAGTTCATGCCTTAAGATGGCATAGCCAGGTCGTCAGGCCCGGCTTCGTCAAAAAAAGAGGCCCCGAAAGGCCCCTTTTGGTTTGGTCACAGCCTGAAGCCGATCACATCTGACACTCGTCGACATACGCGTTGATGTGGTCGCTGACCGCCACGCCAACGGTTTTGTTGGTGAAGATGTCGCCGTCCTTGATCACTTCGCGCGTGTAAATGTCCTGGATCGGGTGGTGGTTCTTCGAGAACGCGAACTTGCCCCGGACTGCTTCGAAGTCCGCGGCCCGCAGCGCCTCGCGGAACGCATCCTTATCCTTCACATCAGCTTTGCCCAGGGCCGAGATGATCAGGTTCGCCGTGTCGAAGCCTTGGCTGGCATAAAGTGACGGTACCCGGCCATAGGCCTCTTTGAAGCTGGCGACGAAAGCACGGTTGGCGTCATTGTCTGTATCCGGCGACCATTGTGAGACATTCTTGATGCCCAGGGCCACATCGCCGACGGCTTGCAGAATGCCCTGGTCAAAGCTGAAAGCGGTGCCGGTCAGAGGCACGTCGACGCCCGACTGCGCATACTGCTTGATGAAGGCGATGCCCATGCCGCCGGGCAGGAAGTAGAAAACATGGTCAGCACCCGATGCGCGGATCTGCGCAATCTCTGCCGCGTAATCCTTTTGGCCCAGCTTGGTGTAGACCTCGGCCACGACCTCGCCCTCATAGGTGCGCTTGTATCCGGTCGCCATGTCCTTGCCGGCCGGATAGTTTGGCGCCATCAGGAAGGCCTTCTTCCGGCCATCGGCATTGGCTGCAGTGCCGGAGGCCATGGGCAGGTCGTCGTTCTGCCAGGAGACGTTGAAGTAGTTCGGATGGCAGCCCTTGCCTGCCATGGCTGAGGCGCCTGCGTTTGGGCTGAGATAGAAGACACCCTGCCGCGTTACGGATGAGGCCACCGGGATCAGGAGGTTCGACCAAATGATGCCGGTCATGACGTCGACTTTGTCAGACTGGACCATTTCATCTGCCAACTGCACGGCGATGTCGGGTTTGCGTTGATCGTCTTTGATGATCACCTCGACATCGGCGCCGGATTGTTCGACCGCCAGCATAAAGCCGTCGCGCACATCAATGCCCAGTTGGGCGCCGCCACCGGATAGCGTCGTGATCATGCCGACCTTGACCGTATCGGCCATGGCCGCCCCGGCCAGTCCGATGGCCGTCATCGCGGCAATTGCAAACTTAAACTTCATACGCTCTCTCCCTGGTTAAAGTCTCCGCAGGTTGTGCCTGCGGATATCACTGAGGAGAGTCCTGGCATCCAGCGCCGGTTTGGTCAATCCGGTGCTCGAAGGATTCAGGTTTTGACCAGGGCCGGTGCGCTGCGAAGAAAGAGGTAGAGCGGCAACCCGCAAGAGACGCCGATGCCGGTTGAGGCGACTATGATCACAGGCAGGTGCCACCATGGACCCCGCGTGAAGCTTTCATAGCCGACCCAGATCAGCAGCGCGACCCAACTGACCGTAAGATCGTAGACCAGCCCGTTGGCTGCCTGGTTCACAGTCCAGGCGTCAACCATAGCGGCCATGTCCCAGCCGTTTTCACTGAACCAGCCTGCGAACTGGATCCAAGGTAAGATCGTGCCGGCAATGGCCAGGATAAGATAGACGATGCGGATCGGGGCCATTCGGGCAGTCCTTGCGATGTTGCGTCCGACAGAGCTAGGCCAAAAACTCGAAACGTCACGTAACATCGTGTTCGTTGATACATGCACCAGGGCGTCATGCCGTTGAGACCATGACGGATGTGTCGGGCGAAAAGGTAATGCAGCGGAAGCCGCTTCGTGGATCAGATCGTTGCCTCGACCAGACTGCGACGGGCGGTGTCCAAATGGTCCCGCATGGCCTTGGTCGCGGCATCGGCATCGCGGGCACGGATCGCGCCCACGATTGCCCGATGTTGGCGATTATACTTCGCGATGATCGCTGGTGTCAGGGTCAGCGTGCGCATGCGAGACCACTGTGCATGGCTGCGGACTTCGTGGCACTTTTCCATAATCCATTTGATCATCGGGTTGCGTGCCGCGTCCGCAAGGGACAGGTGAAACTTCTCATCCAAGTCCGCGAAATCCTTTGCATCTGTACCGGATTCCATTGCTGAGAGATGAGTCTCCGTCTGGACCAAATCTTGCTCGGTTGCGTGCAAAACTGCCAACCGGACCATATGCGGTTCAAGGGCGAAGCGTGCATCGACCAGTTCCAGCGGTCGCGTGGTCTCAATCACCTGCGGAATACGCGGTGTTCCGATGTCAGTTACATAGGTCCCAGATCCTGCTCGAGTCGCTACAAACCCTTGTTTTTCAAGGTTTTTTAACGCTTCCCGCACCGTTCCACGGGCCACCCCATACTCATTTGCCAGGGCCCGTTCAGCAGGCAGCCGGGCGTCCACAGGATAGTGCGAAGTCACAATCCGGCGCCGTAGATCGACGGTAATATCCTGAGCATTCATGTCGGTTTTTCCAGTCCGATTCTGCGCCCATTTTATACCAAAAATGGACCAAAGCAAGGAATCTGGTTGCAATCCTTTCTGCCTTTGGTCAAGGGTTCAGATGGGAGATTCGAACCAACGACACGTACGCAGGGAGAACACCGTGGCAAAACGAGATATTGAATCCTTTGTCGAGGCCAGAGGCCGGGCCGCCAAAATCAAAGAAGTCCGCAAGCAGATCGACAAACTAGGGATAGAGTATCTGTATCTGCAGTTCGTCTCGGTCACCGGCAAGATCATGGGCAAGGGCATTCCCGCCGATCACTGGGAAAGCGTCGCCATGAAGGGCTTTCAGTTGGTCTACGGAGCCACGGTTAACCTGTTTACCGATCGTGCTGGGAACTATCTCGGCTACGGTCCCGAAGCGGCCGAGCTTGTTGGTATCCCCGAGCCGGAAACCTTCATGCAGTTGCCTTGGGCGCCAAAGATTGGCCGGTTCTATTGCACGTTGTTCCGCAACCGGGAAGAGCGCGAAGACCCTGGCGCATTCCTGACCGCCGACTGTCGCGGCAATCTGCGCCGGATGCACGCGGACTTCCAGAAGAAGCACAAGCTGCAGCTGCGCATGGGCACCGAGCCTGAGATGATGTGGCTGAAGTTTAACGAAGATGGCGTGCCGGAAGACGGCTTCTCGAAGCCATACTGCTATCACATCGATCAGTTCGAAAGCCTGCGGCCCGTGACCATGAAGGTCATGGAATACACCCGCAAGATGGGCCTCGATATGATCCAGGGTGATCACGAAGACGCACCGGGTCAGTTGGAGCTGAACTGGACTTTCGACGATGTGCTGCGCAACGCCGACCGTTTGACCACCTATCGCCAGATCTGTGCCCAGGTGGCGCGCGAGTTCGGCATTTTTGCCTGCTTCATGACCAAGCCGTTCATGGGTGTGTCGGCCAGTGGCTGCCACCACAACATGTCACTTTGGAAAGGCGGCAAAGATGAGTTCGTCGCCACCGGCAATGACGAAAAGGCGCTGCCGGGCGCGAAAGAAAACTACATGTACGTCAAGGGTGGCACGAACACATTCATGCCGGACACCAAAGATCCGCAAATGCCCGGCAAGCTGGGTCTGAAAGCAATTGGCGGTGTGGTCAAACACTTGCAGGCACTGACGGCCATCGGTTGTTCCACGGTGAACTCCTACCGTCGGCTTTGGGACACTGGCTTCTGGGCGCCGGTCTTCAGCGACTGGGGCTTCCAGAACCGGACTACTGGTCTGCGCGTTTCAGCGCCGGGTCGGTTCGAGTACCGCTCGGTCGACTCGATGGTGAACCCGTATCTGATGGGCACCTGCTTGCTGGCTGCGATGGATGACGGCATCGACAACAGCCTGGACCCCGGTAAGCCGGAAGAGCGCAACATCTACGAGGCCATGGAACAGGGCAAAAAGGTCAAGAAATTGCCGATGTCCTTGGGCGAGGCACTGGATCACCTGCGCAAGAATAAGGTCGTTCAACGGGGTCTGCCGGGCGAAATGTATCGGCTCTACGACGAGTATAAGTCCGACGAGTTCGCCCGCTTCATGTCCACGGTCACCGAATGGGACAAAGAGACATACATGGAATGCCTGCCATAACGCGGGCCTGGGATGGGATCGAACCCGCCCTAATTAGGATGCGTAGGATGGGTGCGAACCCGTCCTCACGATAACACTTCTTATCGAAGGGATATCTGCATGTGTGGAATTGCAGGACTGATTCATCGTGGAAAGTCTTCGGGCGTTGGCCAGGAAATGACCTCGATGTTACAGGCTCTGAAACACCGTGGGCCGGATAGTACCGGATTTGCGATTTATGGAAACGCGAATGACGGCGAGTACGTCATGCGCTTCAAGGTGGCCGAAGCTGAAGATATGGAGGGCGGTTTTGACATGCCCGCCAAAATCGCAGCCCGGATTGCCGAGGTGGAGAAGCGCCTGGGCGAACACGGTGCTTCCATCAAGGAACGCGAAGAGGCAACCGAATATGCCCAGCGCTGGGTGATCAGCCATTCCGGCGATACCGAGGCGATGGCCCGCTATATCGAGGACATCGAAGGGACGGAAATCCTGTCCCTTGGCAACTCGCTGGAACTGATCAAAGACCTTGGCGATGCCACGGTGGTCAGTGATCAGTATAAGCTGAGCGGCTTTCAGGGCACTCATGGCATCGGCCATACGCGGATGGCGACAGAATCGGATGTCGATATCCGCTCGGCCCACCCGTACTGGGCATTCCCTTACAACGATGTCTCGGTTGTCCATAACGGCCAGATCACCAACTACTGGATCATGCGTCGCCAAATGGAGCGCAAGGGCCACCGGTTCATGTCGTCCTGCGACAGCGAACTGTTGGCGGTCTATACTGCGGACAATCTGAACAACGGTGTCGCCCTGGAAGAAAGCCTGGAGCGATCGATCAAGGAAATCGACGGCGTATTCACCTACTTGGTCGCGACCAAGGACAGCTTGGGCATGGCCAAGGACACCATGGCTGCGAAGCCACTGGTTCTCTATGAATCTGACGACCTGATCGCCATGGCATCGGAAGAAGTTTCGATCCGCGCGATCCTTCCCGAAGAGATCGATACTTATGATCCTTATGACGAGGAGGTCCGGGTATGGCAGGCGTGAACGAAATGGGCTGGGAGCCCGACCTGGACTGGGGTAACAAGCAGGAAGAACGCGCCAAAGAGCTGGGCATGATGACCGAGGCCCTGACGGGCCGGTCGATGGAGACGTTCTTTGAACCGGCGGCGGAGGAGAATTTCACTTATGCCTTCGCCAAGGATGTCGACTTCAACAAACGCACCGAGTTCGACGCGGACGAAATGACCTCGACCGAGGTGAACACGCAGATCCGTGCGCTGATGGACGAAGGCTACGGTACGATCGTGGTGCAGAACCCACGAGGGAAACACTCGATCGGGGTCGGTATTCTGAACCGGCTGAACCTGATCATCGAGGGATCAACCGGGTATTTCTCGACAGCTTTGCTGGATGGCCCGAATGTTCGCGTGAACGGCCGGGTAGGCTGGTCCTGCGGCGAGAATATGATGTCCGGCACCGTGGTGATAGAAAAGAACGCTGGCTCGACCTTCGGTGCTGCAATCCGCGGTGGCGATCTGGTCTGCAAGGGCCATGTCGGCAGTCGGACCGGCATCGACCAAAAGGGTGGCACCATCATCGTCGGCGGCGACACCGGCGCTTTGTCCGGCTTCATGATGCAGCGCGGCCGGATTGTTGTTTGCGGAAACGCGGGCAAGAACCTGGGCGACAGTATGTACGACGGCACGATCTTTATCGGCGGGTCGATCAAGTCCCTGGGCGTCGATGCGGTCGAGGCCGAGTTGACTGATCTGGATCAAGCCTGGCTGAAGCGCAAGCTGAACCAATACGGGCTGCTGCCAGGCAAGGGCGTTGCCCATTTCACAAAGATCGTCGCGGGCAAACAACTCTGGAACTACGACAATCTAGAACCGAACGAGAAGAAACTGATCCTCTGACGCAGGCACTCTTGGGTCCCTGTGTGGGCCCACCCCTTGCCAAGAGACACTAGCCAAGGAGACTACACATGGCTGCTGACGGATCCCCACCGCGCAAACCAGCGCTGGCGCGCGACCCGAACCGTTTGGGCGAAAGCTTCATCTTCCCGCCGCGGGTGATGGATGACATTCACATCAAATCAGAACTCGGCCGCTACCGGATGCGCGGGTTCTCGCTGTTCAAGAAGATCCCGCACTGGGATGATCTGACCTTCATGCCGGGTACTCTGACCCGGTTTGTCATCGAGGGCTATCGTGAAAAATGCGACACCGATGTGGTCATCGGACCGCGTGCGAAGAAGCCGATCCATCTTGATATCCCAGTCTACATCACGGGGATGAGTTTCGGCGCTTTGTCGTTTGAGGCCAAGACGGCGTTGGCGCGTGGCGCGACCATGGCGGGTTCGGCGACGTGCTCCGGCGAAGGCGGAATGATCCCGGATGAGCGGCGCTATTCCACTAAGTGGTACTATCAATGCATCCAGTCGCGGTATGGGTTCAACCCGCACCACCTGATGCTGGCCGATGCCTGTGAGTTCTTTATCGGCCAGGGCTGTAAAGTTGGCCTGGGCGGCCACCTGATGGGCCAGAAGGTGACCGACCAGGTTGCTGAAATGCGCTCGCTACCCGCAGGAATTGACCAGCGCTCGCCCGCCCGTCACCCGGACTGGCTGGGCCCGGACGATCTGGCGCTGAAGATCCTGGAAATCCGCGAAGCAACGGACTGGCAAATCCCGATCCAGCTTAAGCTGGGGGCGGCGCGTGTCTATGACGACGTGCGGATGGCTGTGAAATGCGATCCCGACGCGATCTATATCGACGGTATGGAAGGCGGCACCGGAGCAGGCCCGCACCTTGCAACCGAAGATACTGGTGTTCCCGGCATGGCCGCTGTGCGTCAGGCGCGCAAAGCCATCGACGATCTGGGCAAACGCGGAGAGGTAACGCTCATCTACGCAGGCGGTATCCGGAACGGCGCTGACGTTGCCAAGGCGATTGCACTGGGTGCAGACGCTATCGCGATTGGGCACTCTGCCCTGATGGCGCTGAACTGCAACAAGGATATCGACGAGGCAAACTATCCCGAGGAAATCGGGGCCGATCCCGGCTATTGCTACCACTGCCATACGGGTCGTTGCCCGGTTGGCGTTGCAACGCAGGACCCGGAGCTGCGCAAACGTCTGAACCCCGATGAGGCGGCAGAGCGGGTCTACAACTTCCTGCACACGCTGACCATCGAGGCTCAACTGTTCGCCCGTGCGTGTGGCAAGACCAATCTGCATTCGTTGGAGCCAGAAGATCTGGCGGCGCTGACGATGGAAGCTTCGGCCATCGCCGGTGTTCCATTGGCGGGTACGAACCACACCGTCGGCATCGAAGACTATCACCATCTGTAAGGATGGGTTCGAACCCGTCCTAATGTTGTAGGACGGGTGATACCCACCATTGGGAGATACCAAATGGCAGGCACACAATATCGCGGATCCGAAATCAAGGATGTCGATCAGTTCATCACCGGCGATGGGCTGGACAGCGAGCGCGAAAAAGAAATCGGCCAGCACATCGGCTATCGCTATGACGTGAACCTGGTTCCGGACTATGATCGGATCACCCCATATCTGAAGCAATATATGGAGGTTATGGGCTGGGATGATCTGAACTGGTTAGAAGATGTTCACATGGGCTACGAAGAAGGCAAGCCCGCCGTCTTCGACCGGAACATCAATGGTTGGGTTCGGGTGCCGGACGCGATTGAACTGCCCGACAACCAACAGGATCGTGACATGATCGCGCGGGAACTCTTGCTGAAGTTCCAGATGTCGCCGAACCACCCGCTGGTGCAGCTGCGCCAGGCCTATTGTAAGTTCTGAGGACCGATAGACCGAATACGAACCCTGGAGGGGGGAGCCATGGCCCGACCGCTGACCGTCGCCTGCTTACAAACCCGGCCAATGCCGGACTTCGAAAGCGCGACCACCGAAGCTTTGGGCCTAGCCGAAAGGGCGGTAGCGCAGGGGGCCTGCCTCCTTGCGCTACCTGAATATTGCGGTGGGCTGGTCTCGGACGGGCCCGCCTTGTGCCCGCCGGTTGCGGAAGATGAAGCGCATCCGGTGGTCACGGCCTTGCGCGACTTTTCTGCAAAGCATGGGGTCTGGACGCTGATCGGCTCGGTCGCTGTGCCGGCGCCGGCGGGTCCGGGTGATGAGCAGATGCTGATCAACCGCGGCTTCCTGGTCGACGACAAAGGCGCCATTCATGGGCGCTATGACAAGATCCATATGTTCGACATACAGATGTCTGAGACAGCAGTTTACCGCGAAAGCGCGCGGGTTGCGCCGGGCGATTGTTCAGCATTGCACGAAACGCCATTTGGCAAGCTCGGCCACACGATCTGCTATGATGTTCGCTTCCCGCATCTCTATCGTGATCTGGCGCAGGCAGGCGCCGAGATCCTGGCAACCCCTGCCGCCTTCACGAAGAAGACGGGAGAGCTCCACTGGCACATCCTGAACCGGGCTCGCGCGATCGAGAACGGCGCCTATGTCATCGCGCCTTGTGCCCATGGCGCGGTTCCTGGTGGCGGCGAGGCCTATGGTCATTCGCTGATCATCGACCCTATGGGCGCAGTGCTGGCCGATGGCGGTGAAGGCCCGGGCGTGATCACTGCAGAGATAGACCTGGACAAGGTGGCAGAGGCTAGGGGCAAGATCCCCAGCCTTAGCCATGACCGGACCTATTCGAAACCGGCCAAGCAGGCCATGGCGGCGGAGTAATCATGCTGGCAAGCACGGCTAAACTGCTGGGAATGCGGCCCGAGCAGCAACCGCTGCGCGATGCTTTCCTGCGTTGGCAATGCCGGGTTCGGCAAATGATGATGCGCAACAATATGGGACGCCCCGATGACAGCATCATGCCTGCGTTGACCCTGAAGGATGCGAAAGAGCCTATGGGCCATATCATCACGATCCTCAGCAAAGGCCCGCTGCATTCGAAGACACCTGAAATGCGTCACATGGCAACCCGTACGCAGGACCCGGCGCAGACGCGCGAAAGTGCGCTGAAGTTCTTTTCCGAATTCTACTACCAGAAGCCAACGGAATTCTCGGACATCTTAACCGCAACGTTTCCACCGGGATCGGAAGGCGCTCAAACCATCCGCAGGGCGGATCGATGCACGCTGACTTTCGATGCTTACAACCAACGCTTTGATCTCGACTGCAAGGTCTGGAAGCTGGCGCCTAAGAACCCGCTATGGGAGTCGACCTTCTGGCACAATGCCCTGTTCAATGCGTCGCTACCTAAGGACACGGTGATCCTGGGGTTCGAGCCGGATTGGGACAAATCAACCGCAGATCCAAACGTGGTGTAGGCCCATGCCCAAAGGATACGTCATCGGACAGATTACGATCACCAAGCCGGAAGACTATCCGGCCTATGTCGCGAAGGTTGGTCCTGTCCTGGACAAATTCGGCGGGCAGTTCCTGGTGCGTGGTGGGCAACAGCAGGTCTTCGAAGCCGACGCGGTGGGCGAACGAACCGTGATTGTCGAGTTCCCGAGCTATGAGAAAGCCTTGGAATGGTACAACTCGGATGAGTACGCCGAGGCTAAAGCCATGCGAATGGCGGCCTCGACAAGCGTGCAAACAATCGTGGAAGGTGTTTGACAGAACCAATTCAAAGGTGGGCGACTCGCCCGCCCAACGAACAGGGAGACCAGAATGAGCAAACGGGTAGCAATCATCGGCGCGGGTCCTTGCGGGCTTGCGCAGTTGCGCGCTTTCCAGTCAGCAGCGGATAAAGGCGCCGAGGTGCCCGAGGTCGTTTGCTTCGAAAAGCAAGAAGATTGGGGCGGGCTGTGGCGCTATTCCTGGCGCACGGGCGTCGACGAATATGGTGAACCGGTACATAACTCGATGTACCGCTATCTCTGGTCGAACGGCCCCAAGGAAGGGCTGGAGTTTGCGGACTATACCTTCGACGAACACTTTGGTCGCCCGATTGCGTCGTACCCGCCGCGCGCGGTTCTCTATGATTATATTGAGGGCCGGGTAAAGAAGGCCGGTGTGCGCG
The DNA here is from genome assembly GCA_039028795.1 of Pseudomonadota bacterium. Classification (GTDB taxonomy): domain Bacteria; phylum Pseudomonadota; class Alphaproteobacteria; order Rhodobacterales; family Rhodobacteraceae; genus Thermohalobaculum. Next base: position 33,859 of record JBCCHJ010000009.1, on the reverse strand, counting down.
ACAAGATCCGTTTCCGCACGGTCTGCCGGTCAGTCGAGGAAAACGCGGACGGATCCTTCAAGGTCACCGTAGAAGACCTGCCCAACGCCAATACCTATTCGGAAGACTTCGACAACGTGGTCGTGGCCTCAGGCCATTTCAGCACGCCGAACGTTCCGTATTACCCTGGCTTTGACAGCTTCAACGGCCGCGTCCTGCACGCCCACGATTTCCGTGATGCATTAGAGTTCAAGGACAAGGACATCCTTATCCTGGGCACCTCCTACTCTGCGGAAGACATTGGGTCCCAGTGCTGGAAATATGGGTGTAAGTCGGTCACTGTCGCACACCGTACGGCGCCGATGGGTTATGACTGGCCGGACAATTGGCAAGAAGTACCTGCCTTGGTGAAGGTAGAAGGTAACACGGCCCACTTTAAGGATGGCACGACGAAAGACGTCGATGCGATCTTGCTGTGTACCGGGTACAAGCACCACTTCCCGTTCATGCCGTCCGAGCTGCGCCTGGAATGCCCGAACGTGCTGGCGACCCCGGATCTCTATAAAGGCGTCGCCTATATCAACAATCCTAAGGTCATGTATCTGGGCATGCAGGACCAATGGTACACGTTCAACATGTTCGATGCGCAGGCCTGGTGGGCACGCGATGTCATCATGGGCCGCATCGAAATCCCGGACCGTGCCGCGATGCAGGCCGATATCGACGCCCGTATGGCGGGTGAGGCCGCGCTGGAGGACGACTATGGCTGCATCGACTACCAAGGCTCCTATACCGAGGAATTGATGAACGAAACGGACTATCCGAACTTCGATATCAAGGCCTCGAACGCAGCCTTCTACGCTTGGAAAAAGCACAAGAAGCAGAACATCATGACGTTCCGCGACAATGGCTATGTCTCTCCTATGACGGGGACCGAGGCGCCGCCGCACCACACTGTGTGGAAGGACTGCTTGGATGACTCGATGGAGGACTATCTGAAAACCTGAACCCATTCGCGGGCGTGCCGGGGGGCGCGCCCGCCCACAACCCATCGGAACAGGTGGGGATCTTAGGCAGCCGATCGAGCGGCCACCGAATTGGGGCATACCGACAAGCCCCGCAACAGGAGAAGGTAAATGAAGAAACTCTCAGCAGCGCTGTTGGCCGGCGCCGTAGCATTCCCGGCATTGGCCGCGGATAGCTCGGACCCGATCATCATTCCGATCCATAACTGGTCCAGCCAGATCGTCATGAGCCACGCCGTTGGTCAGATCTTCGAAGGCATGGGCAACAACGTGGAATTCGTGACCACAGACAGCCAAGCCGTCTACGAGTCAGTGCGACTGGGCGATGTCACGCTAGAGCTGGAAGTCTGGGAAGGCGCTTTCGGAGCATCTTTCCGCGCAGCTCTTGAAAAGGGTGGCATCGTTGATGTGGGTGACCACGACGCCGTGACTCGCGAAGACTGGTGGTACCCGATGTGGACCAAGGACGCTTGCCCTGGCCTGCCGTCTTGGGAAGCGCTGAACGATTGTGCTGCTTTGTTCGCCACGCCGGAAACCGGTGGTAAAGGCCGCTATCTGGACGGCCCGGTTGACTGGCTGAAGCACGGCAAGGAACGCGTTGAGGCGCTGGGCATGGACTTCGTCGTGATCAATGCGGGTTCGGCTGCGGCACTCTGGGCCGAAATTGGCGCGGCTGAAAAAGACAAGAAACCTGTCGTGGTCTTCAACTGGACCCCGAACTTCGCGGAAGCAGTTTGGCCGGGCGAGTTCGTCGAATTCCCGACCTGGGAAGACGGCTGTGACAAGGACCCAACCAAAGGTCCGAACAAGGAAGCTCTCTATGATTGCGGCAACCCTGCGAAAGGCTACCTGAAGAAAGCTGCTTGGGAAGGCATGGAAGCCAAATGGCCAGCCGCCTATGGCGTCCTCCAGAAAATCTCGTTCACCAATGCTCAGATCGCCGAAATGGCAAAGCTGGTCGACGTTGACGAGATGGAGCCGGAAGAAGCAGCCGCCGAGTGGCTGGAAAACAACGAAGACGTCTGGAAGCCTTGGACTGAATGATCCTGGGCTTTTGAGCACATGGTAGGGTGGGGTTGAACCCCACCCTACACTCGTTCCATGGTGGTGGTATGAGCGACGCGCCGGTAATCCGCGCCAGCAATGTCTGGAAGCTGTTTGGGTCTGATCCTGAACGGTACCTGAGGTCGATGCCCCAGGGGCATTCGTATGAAGACATCCGGGCGGACGGGTACATCGCGGGCGTCAAGGACGTCTCGATCGAGGTTCATCGCGGCGAGATGCTGGTGATAATGGGCCTATCGGGGTCCGGCAAATCCACCCTGGTCCGCTGTTTTTCCCGGCTACACGAAATTACAAGCGGTGAGATCCTGATCGACGGTCAGGACATCATGGCCCTGAACGAGAAAGAGCTGATCGAGCTCCGCCGGTCCAAAATGGGCATGGTGTTCCAGAGCTTCGGCCTGCTGCCGCACCGCACGGTGCTGGAGAATGTGGCCTTTCCGTTGGAAATGCGTGGGCAGGATCGCCACGACCGCCGTGCCCGCGCCTTAGAAGTCATAAAACTGGTCGGCCTGGAAGGCCGTGAAGAATACTTCCCTCGCGAATTGTCAGGCGGGCAGCAGCAACGCGTAGGGATCGCACGGTCTCTCGCCATCGAGCCAGACATCTGGTTTTTGGATGAGCCTTTCTCGGCGTTGGATCCGTTGATCCGACGGGAAATGCAGGACGAATTCCTGCGCCTGCAAGAGATGCTGTCGAAGACCATTGTCTTCATAACCCACGACTTTGACGAAGCGCTGCGCCTGGCCGACCGGATCGCCATCATGAAGGACGGCGCGGTCGAACAGTGCGATACGCCTGATCAGATCGTGCTGGATCCACAGACGCCCTATGTGAAGAAGTTCACCGAGGATATCGAGAAGGCCCGCGTCGTCCATGCCTCGGTTCTGGCAAAACCGTTGAACGGTGCAACGCCGTCTGGCGAACCCATTTCCGGCGAAGCTTCGGTCCTGCAACTGGCACGGCAGTTGGTGAATGACCCGCGCGATGTACTGCCAGTCGCCGACAAATCTGGCGCCATCATTGGCGCCATGAACCGGCAAGAGGCCCTGGACGTCTTGCTGGGTGACGGCTGATGGCGGTCACTGCCGATACCGCACCTGCCCCCGCCGCGGTTGGCTTAACGCAAAAGCAAGTCGCGTTGGGACTGTTCCTGCTGGCCGTGGCTTTTGCGGTGGCCCGGCCGTTGATGCCTGACTGGATGGTTGAGCGGCCAGATGATAGCGGCCTCTTCCCCTTCGCGGTCTGGCTGGATGCAGCGTTTAATTTCCTACGCAATGATCTCGGCATCGAGGAATTCACAAGGTGGATTGCAAAGAACCCACTGCAATTCCTTCTGGATGCCTCGGCCAACCTTTTTGAAGGCAAGCGCCGATGGCCGCATCTGGGTCCCATACCATGGCCAGCCCTGGTCGCAGTGGTGGCGGTCACTGCTTATTGGTTGGGCGGCTGGCGGTTGGCACTTTTGGCCGGTGGCACTTTGCTGTGGGTGGCGCTGATTGGCCAGTGGAAGCTTGCGATGCAGACCATGTCGGTCATCGTGGTCGCCGTTCCGTTCGCATTTTTCTTGGGCCTTGGCCTGGGCATGCTGGCCTGGAAGTATCGTGGCTTCGACAACGCGATCAAACCGATTCTGGCGGTTCTGCAGACCACCCCCTTTTTCACCTATCTATTGCCCGCAGTGATTTTCTTCGTCGTCGGGCCGACGGCCGCCCTGGTGGCCACCGTGGTTTATGCCATCCCGCCCATGGTGCTGATGACGACGGTGGGCCTGCGCAAGGTCTCCCCCGAAGTGGTCGAGGCGGGAAAGATGGCCGGCTGCACCCGCTGGCAAATGCTACGCCATGTTTACGTCCCCGCAGCGCGCACCGAGATACTGGTCGGTGTGAACCAGATCATCATGCTCTGCCTGGCCATGGTGGTCCTGACCGCGTTTATCGGCATGCCTGGCTTGGGCGGAAAACTGCTGGCGATGATGAACAGCTTTAAGCTGGGCCGGTCGCTTGAGATTGGGATCACCATCGTGCTGATCGCAGTGATGCTGGACAGGCTGTCCAAGGCCTGGGTGGTCAAGCAACCCGAGCATTTCGAAAAAGGCACGCCGTGGTGGAAGCGGCATGCGTTCTTGCTGTGTGGGGCGGCATTGTTCGGCGGGATGTTGTTGGTTTCGTGGGCGGCGTCGGCCTCGCCAAACTATGATCTCGGCGGTGACGGTAAGAAAGCCGGAAACTTCCTCCAATGGATCTGGTCCAGCTTGGATGAGGTCAAACGCACCCAGGCGCTGTCTCAAGGCAAACCCATCGACCAGGCGATGAAGGCTTTTCTGGATATAGATAGCGTTCAGGCCGTAACAGAAAGCATCCGGGCCTTTCTGATTGTCGATGTTCTGATCCCGTTCCGGAATGGGTTGTTGTGGTTACCAATTCCAACGGTCGTTCTGGCCTGGGCGGCACTGGGTTATCTGGTCGGCGGATGGCGGCTTTCGTTGATGGCCGGTGGGTTCTTCGCGATCATCGCCATGACCGGCTGGTGGGACCGGGCGATCATCACACTTTACGCTGCGATTGCATCGGTGTTTCTGGCCATGATGATCGGTCTACCTTTGGCCATTTGGTCGGCGCGGGGTGCTTCGCAGCCTGTGTCTCTGCGGTCCAGTCCTCTGGAAATCATTGGAGGCCTGTTTGGCTTGTTCATCAAACGCCTACCATTGATTCTGATGGCGATGATCGTGAGCGGGTCCTACTACTACTTCGCAGAACTGGATGCGGAGATGCTCCCGGCGTATCTGTCGTTTGGGTCGGTCTCGCTGTACTTATTCGTTGCAACCCTTGCCTTCCTTTGGTGGGCCGTGCGGCGCTGGCGCCGGGACAAAGTGATGATTGCGGTGGTCGATACAGCGCAAACCTTCCCCAGCTTCGTCTACCTGCTGCCCGCGATAATGTTGTTCGGGATCAACGACGTGGCGGTGATCTTCTCGATCCTGATCTACACGCTCGTGCCGGTGATCCGATATACGATCGAAGGCCTGCGTGCTGTGCCGCCGGAACTTACTGAGGCCGCAGATATGGCTGGTGCCACGCGCTTACAAAAGCTGTGGAACGTGCAGTTGCCGATCGCGTTGCCGACAATGGCGGTTGGGTTCAACCAGGCGATCATGTTTGCCTTCTTCATGGTGATCATCGCGGCCTTTATCGGCACGCAGGATATCGGCCAGGAATTGCAGCGCACGCTGGCAGGCACCGACCTAGGCAAAAACTTTGTGCTGGGTATGACAGTGGTGCTGATGGCCCTGGTCTTTGATAACATAATCATCCGTTGGGCGAATGAACGGCGGAAAGCGCTGGGTTTGGATTGATGGGCTTTGTTGGCCCGTGCCGGGCCAGGCGAGAGCTCTGCTCTCGCGCTCTCGGGGTATTTTTGGCCAGATGAAGATGCGGATTGGAGAGTTGAGATGAACGAGCTTGCCCGTTTCGAACGTCCGACCGAATTGGGAGGCGTATATACACCCGGCCTGCCATTGTTGCCGCATGGGGTGGAGCGCCACGTGGTGCCAGGAGGTGGGTCCCGCGCAGTAGAAATCTGCGAAGGCGACGAAATCACTGTCGTGGACCGAGAAGGTTTGCAGACGGCAGAACTGGTCTTCTTTCTACCGGATGGCCGGTCCGATGCCGCGATGATCGGGGCTGTTGGTGGATCCGCGCCGGTGGGTTTGCAGGTAGCGCTGGCTGGGGGCGATAGCTCAGGCCGCCGGGTTCTGAAAGCGCTAGAGAAGGCCCGGTTCGATATTGGCCATGCGGATGCGGCGCGAGCGTTTCTTGACGGCTCGGCTGCTGGGGACAGTGTGAACTACACCGCCCAATGCGATGGCCTGCTGATCGTTTGTGCTGTTGGTGACGCGATGTTACCCGAAGCACAGAACACCTTGACCGAACTAGCCGTCTATATTCGGCGTGCTCATCCGGGCCCTGAAAAACCGGGCCATATCGAGCATGACGCTCTGGCCGATCCGCTTCAGGACATCAACATTCAGCCCGGTGACGCCAAGGCCTATGAGGTAAAGGCGGGCGAGTTCATTCAAATCCTCGATGTTCAGGGCCGCGAGTGTTCGGACTTTCAGGCGCTGTCCTTACGCGCACTGGAACGTGGGGAGGAACGAGAAATCGATCCAACCACAACGCGGTCACTTATGGGCTCGCTCTATCCGGCCCCTGGGATCTTCTCGAAGTACTGGACCCAAGATCAGGAACCACTGGTCGAGATCATCCAGGACACCTGCGGCCGCCACGACACATTCGGGCTGGCCTGCACGGCGCGGTACTATGACGACTTGGGCTATCCAGGACACGTCAACTGCACCGAAAACATGAACAAGGATCTGGCGCGGTTCGACATCCGCCCACGCGGCGGATGGCCTGCCATTAATTTCTTCTTCAATACCATGCTGGACGACACCACCGCCTTGGGCATGGACGATCCGTGGAGCCGTCCTGGCGACTACGTCCTGCTGCGTGCGCTGACCGATTTGGTCTGCATCAACACCGCCTGTCCTTGCGATATTGATCCGGCGAATGGCTGGAATCCGACGGACATCCAGGTCCGCACCTATGCCGCCACCGAAGACTTCCAGCGATCTACAGGTTTCCGCATGACCGCAGACAGCCCCGTCCAACAGACGAAGCAAACCGGCTTTCACGAAGCCTTCGCCCGACATACCCGCGATTTTGTCGAATACAACGGCTTTTGGCTTCCGAACTCCTTCCCGAATGTGGGTACGACCGGTGAATACTGGGCCTGCCGGGAAAAGGCCGTGGTGATGGATCTGTCGCCGCTCCGCAAATACGAGGTCACTGGCCCGGATGCCGAAGCGCTGATGCAGATGTGCGTCACGCGGAACATGAAGAAGCTGGCGACGGGTCAGGTGGTCTATACGGCGGTCTGTCATGACCATGGTGGGATGATCGACGACGGCACCGTCTATCGCCTGGGCGAGACGAACTTCCGTTGGGTTGGCGGCAATGATTTGTCCGGCATCCACATGCGCGAGGTGGCCGAGCGTGAAGGCATGCAGGCTTGGGTGCGGAACTCGACTGATCAGCTTTGCAACATCGCGGTGCAAGGGCCTGCGTCGCTGGATATACTGAAAGAGGTTATCTGGGCTGCGCCGACACAACCTACCATTGAGGAACTCGGCTGGTTCCGCTTTGCCGTGGCCAGGATCAGGACCTTCGACGGCGCACCGCTGGTTGTGTCCCGGACCGGTTATACTGGTGAGTTGGGATACGAGATCTTCTGTCACCCCAAGGATGCCACAACGGTCTTCGATGCGGTGTGGGACGCCGGGCAACCCCACGGCCTGCAACCGTTTGGCCTTGCGGCCCTGGATTGGGTGCGGATCGAGGCTGGCCTGGTCTTTGCTGGTTATGAATTCTGCGACCAGACCGATCCGTTCGAGGCGGGTATCGGATTTACCGTGCCGCTTAGGACCCAGAACGACGATTTCATCGGTCGTGCCGCGATCGAACGACGCAAGACCCACCCGCATCGGAAACTGGTTGGCCTGGACATAAAAGGCGGTTTGGTGCCAGTAAACGGCGATTGCGTGCGCATAGGTCGGGCCCAGATCGGCGAAATCACCTCTGCCATGAAGTCACCCTACTTGGGCAAGGTCATCGCATTAGCTCGCCTTGATATGACCCATTCGGAAGAGGGCACCGAGGTCGAGATCGGCCAACTCGACGGTATGCAAAAACGCATCCCGGCAACGGTTGTGAAGTTTCCGCATTTCGATCCTGGCAAGGAACGGGTGAAGGGCAATTACACATGATGTATTCTCTTCGAGCACACCTTCATCTGGCCTAAAGTATCTCGGGGGTGCGGGGGCAGAGCCCCCGGTAGAGTCATATGCCGGTTGCGCTTGATATTTCCGCTCATGACATCGCCGCATTCAAGCGCGACGGCTTTCTGATCCGTGACCGTATCGTCCCACCTGAGACCGTTGAACGGCTACGCGCCGAAATGAAGCGCAGCTATCAGGGTGACTACGATACCGGTCTTTACCCGGATGAGGTGAACTGGAAACCGGGCGATGATCCGCATGTCACCCGGCAGATTTGCAATGTCTGGAAATCGAACCGTTCGCTGGCAGCGGTAATCTTGGCCGAGGCCTCGGGCCGTGCCACGGCCACGTTGAACGGTTGGCCTGGTGCGCGTCTGGCGCAGGACAATCTGCTGATGAAGCCGCCCGTAACAGATGGCATGCCTGGCGGGTCCCTGGGCATGCACCAGGACAGCGCCTACACAGGGTGGGCCGAACCCAGGTTGATGTGCACAGTGTGGATAGCGCTGGATGATGTGACACAGAAAGGCGGCACGATGGAGTTCGCCCGGGGATCGCACCTTTGGGGCGCTGCGCCGCCGATTGAGACCTTTCACAACCCAGAAGACTACCAATCCGATTTCCGCCGGGCGGCCAGAGCCGCTGGCGTCGATGATCCTGAGATGGTGCCAGTTGAGGTACCAGCCGGGGGCGGATCGATCCACCATGGCTGGCTTTGGCATGGGTCTGGGCCCAACACCACGGCCAATCCGCGCCGGTCTTTGGTCAGCCATCAGATCTCGTCAGAGGCACGGTTCACCGATGAGGTGGGCTATATCTATTCCCGCTACAAAAGGATGGGGACAGATGCGATGGACGAGGCGTTTTTTCCCGTGCTGTGGAGCCAGAACGGCGGCCGGTCGGGCTTCATAGACGATTACACCAACGCGGACCTGTTATGGCATGCGATTGATTAGCCGCGATTAATGACCCGGCACTCCCGACATTCGCGACGACGACTTCAGTGACGACTTTTTGCCGCTAACTTGTCGTCAAAACGATATCCGCGACGACTTTCGTGACGACTTCGTGGGGCCGGTTGACCAGGCGGCCCTTGCGATTTCATCGATGCCCGGACCACGCCCGGGCATGAGTCAATCGAAACATCCTGTAGATGATCAGGCCGCGATCTGCTCGACCGGGACGTAGATGTCAGTGCGCAGATTGTCCTCGGCCACTTCATCGGGGTCATCGAGATAGTGGAACAGACACGGACGATCCGCAGGCTTAGCATGATCGAGCGTGCCCAGGATCGCATAAGCTGTGTCCAGCGTGTCACCCAGGCCATCGTAGCTGCCGGAATGGCGGGCGCAGATGAATGTACCAGCGGGCTCATCGCGGGCGCTGATCCCGTCTGGCATGTCGGGCAGTCCGCTGTGCAGCTTCAGCCCGCAGTCGAAGATCAGCGATTTCGGATCGCCGATGTCCCCATGAGGCCAGCCTAATATCGCCTCGACCTGGTCGGGCGCACCCGCCGCCATGAAGAGATCGATATAGGTCCGGTTCAGTTCGGGATAGGTGCCTTCAGTGCGCCGCACCATCACGGTGAACGGATCTAGTGAAACCAGCTCGACGGCCAATGCTGCCGTCTCGGCAGGTGTGCCCGGAACCGAGAATGTCTCGATGACTTGCGAGATCCGTCCTTCGAAGGACGAGATCTGGCTGGCCGAGGCACCGGTCGCGCGTTTCAGGGCCTTCGCGAAAGCCTGGCTGGAGCTGTAGCCGGCTGTCAGCGCGGCTTCCGTCACCGATCCCGGCGAGCCATCCAGACCACCCGCGCCCTTGGCGAGGCGGAGGCGGGTAATCGTCTGCGCACAGGTTTCGCCGGTCACCAGACGATAGAGCCGGTGAAAGTGGAACTTAGACAGGTTCGAAGCCTGTGCAATCTGGTCCAAGGAAGGTGTGTGCCCGGCGGCGATCTGGTTGGCAATGAACTGGGCGCTGCGTTCGATGCAGGTGATCGTGTAGGTCTTTTGGGTCATGGCTGTCTCCTTCGATCCCGGTTTATGCGAGGGAGACAGGCTGCGCGTTTCCGGTCTTGCGGAATCTGAGCTGCGCGGAGCGCTTGTTCAAAGGCGCAACGCTCAGGCCGTGATGACCACACAAAAAAGCAGCGGATTGGGTCCGCTGCTGGCATAATTCTGGATGTTCTTGGGTCGGATGCCCGGGATCACCCCTGGCGCGCTTTGAAGCGGCGTTGGGTCTTGTTGATCACGTAGATGCGGCCCTTGCGGCGCACCACACGGCAGTCCCGATGGCGGTTCTTAAGCGAACGCAGCGAGTTTTTGACCTTCATTGTCTCGTCTCCTGACGGCGCTGCGGGCGCCATTTGTGACCGAATCCGCGCCTGGGCGCGAAAGAAGCGGTTCTATACCCAACCGGTCCCGCCGAGGCAAGACCGGATTCTAAGCCTTACCGCGGCAGGTAGACCGCAACATTCGCCACGTCGCCCTGACCCAGGCCCAGGGCCTTGGCGGCTTCGCGCGAAAGGGTCGCCGTCCGGCTTCCAGCCCCGGCTTCGCGCCAGATGAATGTCACCCGTGTTGTCGCCCCGGTTGCAGTATCCGTGATCCAGCCTTGACGCTGTTTGCGGTCGAAGGGTCCGGCGATCCAGGCGCCAGCTTTGTCATTGCTGCCGGTGTAGACGGCGGGCGTGAAACCAACCCAGCGCGCATTCGCCAGGGTCGGGCCAGAGGCATCCGGGTCTACGGCTGCGACTTCAATTTCAACGCCTGCGTCGCCTTGATCCGCGTCTTCTGCCGACGGGGTAACCGGGTCGTCGCTGGCCGGGGCGGTCACCACCGGTTCGCTGTCTTCAGGTGTTGGTTCCGGTTGTACCGCTGTCGGGCGGCTGACCGGCTGCACCGGGTTCACCAGGGCCACTTGTTCATCTTCGCCGCCATCGGTTTGCAGCACGTTTTCAGCCGACGCCGCTGCCGGCGCTTCGGTGTTCACGTTCGGCTCGGCAGGTTCTTCAACCGCAGCGGTTTGTTCCGTATCGCCATCGGTTTCCGGTTGCGCCTCGGGCGTTGTCGCAGACGGACGTGCTGGCTCGACAGGTGCTGACGGGACCTCTGGCTCGTCCTCTGAGCTCGCGTCGACAGATGGAGATGCCGCGGCGACATCAGCATCCGGCGCGTCCGGTGCAGGGCTTTGCGGTGTGCGGGCAACCGGCGTTGGCGACTGAATGGCCGTATCGCCATCGGTGCTGCCGACGGTCGGGCTGTCACCGGATCCGGCCGCCGGGGTCACGGCTTCGGGCTGTTCGGCCCGTGCCGGTTCCGGAGTTGCCGCAGCGGGGGCTTCTACCTCTGTATCGCCATCACCGGTCGACACGTTGGCATTTTCATTCAATGCACCGCCCCTGGTCGTCGGCGCTTCCACATTGGTGGTCGGTTCGGCCAGGGCAAGCGTCGTTCCGGTCTGGACGTCTTCCAACGGCGCCGGGCTTGCACCCAGGCTCTCGGCCAGCTCTGATAACAGATTTTCTGGGCGTGGCAGGGGAAGGTTCACGCCAGGCACCACGTCCTGAACTTGAGCCGCGCGTTGCTGCCGTTGCTGTCTGTCCAGCGCCGCCAGAACCTCGTCAGCATCTTGTCCCTGTTGAACGTTGGGCGCTGTGCCGCCGGACCCGCCAGATGGTTTGGGCGCGTTCCGCGCGGTGGTCGCAGGTTCTGCCAGGTCTGGACTGGCAACACTTGGCGAGCTTTCAGGCGCATCAACTTTGGGCAGCACTGCTGCGGCCAGGCTGCCGGTTGGTCGCTCTGCCGCCGTCACAGCAGGCGTGGGCGCCGCGACCGGAGCTTGCACAACAGGGGTCTCTTCCGCCGCCGTTGTCTTTGGCAGCGCCGCGACGGCCACGTCAGAGTCTGGCTGGGGCGCCGTAGGGGTTACCGGTTTTGGCTCGTCCAGCGTCAGCTCTACCGCCGGTTCCGCGCGCGCAATGACGGTTTCGGTCGCTGGTTCTGCCACAGCAGGCTCTGGCGTTTCGGGTTTCGTTGGTGCTTCGACCTCGACCTCTGCCGTGGGTTGCGCTGCGGGGGTCGGCGCAGGGGCTTCGGCCGTTTGCACCGCTGGGGCGGCGCCGGAGGTTGCAACGGCGCAATCGCCGACACAGGACAGGCTGTCCATCCAGTTCAGCGCCGCTGCTGCGATTGAGTTCGTCGCGCTGGCGCCGTTGCCGGAATATGCCAATCCGCGGCGCTCTGCGATCACGGTTCCCGAGGAGCGGTCAATGATCTTGATATCGACCTTACCGGGTCCGCTAACGTTCGCCTGCATCTTGGTCGGCTTGCTGCCGTAAAAGTATGTCTGGTTGGCATTGTTCAGACCAACGGTCAAAGCGCCCTGATCGGCCCCGCCGCCGCTTATCTGCACGTACGGAACGTCCCAGCTTTCGCCCGGGAATTCCGCAAGGGCCGGAGCAGAGACAGAAACCGCCCCCAGTACCATGCCTATAGCCGTCGCAGACCGGATGGCTGCCTGCCGCACCATCAGTTCATCAAAGAGCGCCAATGCGGTTCTCCTTCCTGGGATCCGGGCGCATATACACCAATCGCAGTCGCGGTGTTTTTTTGTGCGCCGACGGCCCTGCTGCCCACCGGACGCGCGTACCCCATGCCTGCGCGCCTCGTTGTGGATATCTATGCCTTTTGTTGACTCAAGTTGCAATTTCCTTAACGGCCTCAGTGAAGAATTGTGTTTTTTCGCGTGTCCAAAATGCAAAAGCCCCGGCTTGACGAGCAAGCCAGGGCCTAAATTCGGCAATTTTGTGGCGTCAGGCCAGGGCAGCCTTGGCCTGTTCGACGATTGCACCGAAGGCTTCCGGCTCGTTCACGGCCAGATCAGCCAGAACCTTGCGGTCAACTTCGATGCCGGATTTGGACAATCCGTTCACAAACCGCGAATAGGTCAGGCTTTCGTCATGGGCCCGAACCGCGGCATTGATCCGCTGGATCCACAGGGCGCGGAAGGTGCGCTTGCGCCGTTTACGGTCGCGGGTCGCGTACTCCATGGCCTTGTCGACGGCCTGGGTCGCAGTGCGGAAGGTCCGGCTGCGCGCGCCGTAATAGCCTTTGGCGGCTTTCAGAACCTTTTTGTGCCGGGCGATCGAAGCCGGGCCACCTTTTACTCTGGGCATGTCCGGTCTCCTCTACGCGTAGGGCAGGAACTGCTTCACGATCTTCTCGTCCTGAGGCGAGAGAACCACAGTACCGCGCGCATTGCGGATGAATTTGTTGCTGCGTTTGATCATGCCATGGCGCTTGCCGGCCTGTGCGACCTTGATGCGCCCTTTGGCAGTGACCTTAAAGCGCTTCTTCGCGCCCGATTTGGTCTTCATCTTGGGCATTTCGATCTCCTTTAAGGGTCGTTCCTGCGGTCTCTCGGCAGCCCATACCGGCCGGAGTCCGCGACAAGGCGCGCCTTATAGGCAGATGGCGGTTAAGGTTCAAGGGATTCTTGGGATCGCCCTGGACTAGCTGGGCGGGTCGAAAATCTCGAATGCGCGGGCTTGGGGATCATAGCTGTTGTACATCTGGTCCAAGTCGTTCTGGTCCGGGAAGCCTGCGGGCCAAATCGTCGTGTCGTCATAGTTCGAATCCCGGATTTGGCCGCGCAGCCCATCCAGCGAGGCGCCGGAGAAGTCCGCGCCGTTGTAGACCCCCAAAACAAAAAGGATGTTGATCTTTTCGCGTTCGGTGAACACCGATCCGGATAGATCCGTCAGCGTCATGATCAAAAAGCACTCGTCCCCATCCGCGGTTTCCGAAGAAGGGTCGAGATACGGGTGCACGCCCGACAGGTTCGCACCGCGCAAGTCCAGCGTATAGGCGACATCGGGGCTGCGGGCGAACACCTCGACCAGACCGGCGTTGAGATCATTCATGGAATAGCTGCCATCGGGGTTGGTCTGTTTCAACAGCGGGCCCTGAGGATCATATTGCAGCAGTTTTTCGTGCAGGCTGGGTTCCCCGGCCTTGCCCTGGTGATCCTGAACCACTTGCTGGACCGTCGTCAGTTCGTCGCCGACGATCAGATGCGGGCTGGCATGGAAGGTCACGTTTCGAGGCAGGGCCTTGAATAGGCCGGTCCTCAGCGCGTGATAGTCCGTCTGTCCTGCCCGGTCGTATGCTTTGATGCTGTCCAGATATTGAACCAGAGTGCAGGCATTCTGTTTGACCGGTTTGGCGGTGATCAGATGCGCGCCCTGCCGGGTGATCTGATAGCCTGCGGTATCATGCAATCCGATCATCTCGCGCGCGGTGACGGTCATCCGACCGTCCTGGTCCATGGGACCGCCCGGTGACCTGGTTTCGTACCAGGTCTTCCAGGTGATGTTTTCACTGCGCTTCTTTTTGGAATTGTACCGGGTTTTGGTCCACAGGTTGTACCAGCTGAGCGGCGAGACGATGGTGAAGTTCTTGCCACTGTTCACGCCGCCCAGGATCCAGGCATCATTCGCCAGGATCGTCCACTTGGTGGAATCCAGAATTGCACCCTCGTGACCCGACATCTCGTTGATCGTTTTGTATTCAATGACGATCGGGCTTTCGGGGTCATCATCCCGGCGCTGCATATAGATGCCGACAGGGATCGGGTCGACGGTACCTGGCGCGCCCAGTTGTTTGACCAGATCTCTGAGGCTTTGCGCCGAAGCGCCGTGATGAAAGAGATAAGGGCTGTGCCGCCCGGCAATCAGGAACTTTTCGGGCCGACGGATGGCGTTGACATAGATCTGCCAGGCCACCTTGATCTGATCATCAACCGAATAGACCTGATCCCGGCGCGTAATCGGTTTCAGACCATAATGCGTGGCGGCGTCTTGGTGAAACGCAGGATCGACATGGTTCAACGGATCATTGGGAAGTTTATACATCTATTTGCCAATCTGGCTGGTTTGAAACGCAAGCGGGGCAGCATACCACAGCCGTGTCTGGGGCCGGGAAAAGCTGTTTCCAGCCGGACCGGGCCGCTTGCGGTGTAAGCGCATTTCTGAGGTGGCGTGGCGCTGCCAGCGTTGACTGAGACTAGGCAGACCACCAGCAGGAATATCCGTTTGGCGACAGGATCACCGGCATATGATACCGCGCGTCGGGGTCCGGCATCCGAAAACGCAGCACCACCTGATCCATGATCTGCGGACCATCGCGGGGGATTTGCCTGGCGCTCCAATAGGGGCCGGTGTGAAAGACCAGTTCATAAACCCCATCGGGGTCGATCTGGTCTGCCGGGATCTCTTGGGACAGGCGTCCGCTATCGTCCATCTTGGCTTGGAAGATCACGCCATCCGGCCCGGTCAAAGAGACGTCGATGCCGCCCGCATGGGTTCCGTCGGTCCCGTTCAAGGTGTGCGAGCTTACCGTGGCCATGGGGTGTCCTTCTTCCGATCCGTCGCGCCATCGTCGCCGAAATCGGCGCTAAATCAAGCGGTCCACAGAGTCGGCTATGGACATCCGGTGGCGACGTCTGAACAGTTGCCGCCACAACAGGAGGCGAAACATGGACATCATGCGAGGCACGCCGCCACCGCCGGAAGCCCGAGTGACGCTGGACAACTGGGACAGCCCGCCATTTAACCGGTGGGCGTTTTGTCATGTCAGCGAAGTCTTGCCGACCGTCCGGGTCCATCGCGGGACTGGTCCGCGATCCAGCCTGCCCATCGGTCTGAAACCCATCGAAGACATCAGGTTTCGGGATAGCGACGGCGCCGAAATCGCTATCACCGATTGGCTGGAACAGAATTTCACCGATGGTTTTCTGGTGATGCACCGGGGCCAGATCGTTTTCGAACGGTACTTCAACGGCATGCCAGCGCACGCATTGCACCTGTCGCAATCCGTGGCGAAGTCCTTTGTCTGTGCGGTCGGTGGCGCGCTGTCCGGGCAAGGTGCCGTGGAAGTCGACGCGCCGCTGGAAAGCTTCATTCCTGAACTGGCAGATTGCGGTTATGCCGGTGCCAGTTTGCGCCACGTCATGGATATGCAGACCGGTGTCGACTTCATCGAGGATTATCTGGACCCTGACAGCCATGTGGCCATTATCGATCGGGTCGGCGGATGGAAGCCCCGCCGCACGGATGATCCCGATACCATGTTGGACCTGGTCTTGCGTCTGAAGCAGACGCGCCCGCATGGAGAATATTGGGAGTACCGCTCGATCGAGACTGACATCGCGGCGATGTGTCTGGAACGCGCTACGGGCGAGCGGTTGGCGGATCTGGTATCTCGCCTGATCTGGGATCCCCTGGGGGCTGAGGAGGATGCGAACTTCACCGTGGACCGCGCCGGGTATGCCATGGGATGCGGTGGATTCAACGCAACATTGCGGGACTATGCCAGGTTCGGCCAGATGTTGACCGAGGGCGGGTCTTTCAATGGAAACCAAGTCCTGCCGGAGGCATTCGTTTCAGAAAGCCGACAGGGTGATCCGACTAAATTCCGAGACTATCCGGCCTTGCCAAACGGTGCCTATCGCAATGGGTTCTGGATCGAAGACGTCGATACCGGTGTTCTGATGTGCCGGGGCATCTTTGGGCAGCTGATCTATTCAGATCCGGCAAATGACCTGACGGCTGTTCATCTGGCAACCTGGCCAGAACCGCAGTCGGAACGCCGGGGGGCAGAGCTGCGGGCAGCAATCCATGCGATTAAGGATTGGCTGAGGACGGCTTAATGAGGTTTTGGGGTTATGGAGACGCGCGCGTCCCCTTGTAAAGCTTACCCCGGCTCTGAAAACCAGCGTGGCCGTCAGAACCGGGGATGATCGTTCGCAATTCACCTGAACCCGGTGAAACGTCTTCGGTTACTTTTTGAAGACAAAACCGAACGGCGTGATGAACTTTTTCTTCTTCACCACAACGCCGTGGCCGTGATGTCCTTTGTGCACGACGCCCTTCTTCACGAATTTGCCGTCCTTGTAGATCTTCCCGTGGTGAAACGGGCGGCCATGGAACCCTTTGCGGAGGAACCTGCCGCGATTGAACTTGCCGTGGCGAAAGCGCCGGTTCGAGAAGCCACGTTTGTGGAAGCCACGGGACCGGAAGTTGCCGCGATGTTTGAATTTCTTGAAGCCCGCCTGGTGCAATTCGACATCCTGGCCGGAATAGCTGAGCGTCTGAACCGGTGCTGCCTGGGCCGCCGTTGCGCCCCCAAGACCCACCATTACTGCGATTGCTGCGGCTGTGAGAGTTTTCAACATCTTTCGTCCTCCTGATCCTTGTGCGCTGTCATACGCGTCAGGTGGGATGGACCGGCGCGGGATGCAATCACTGGTTGGTGACGTTAACGTTAACAACATGTCAGAATGCGAAACCCTGACTTGCGCGGCGCATCGGCGATGCTTTATCAACCGGCTGAGAAGGAGACCGGAATCCATGGAAAAGTTCACATCGCTGACCGGCGTCGCCGCCCCGATGGATATGATCAATGTCGATACCGATATGATCATCCCGAAACAGTTCCTGAAGACGATTCAGCGGTCCGGCCTGGGCAAGCACGCCTTTTCGGAGATGCGCTATAACGAGGATGGGTCAGAAAAGCCGGACTTTATCCTGAACAAACCGGCTTATCGTCAGGCGAAGGTTCTTGTTGCAGGTGATAACTTCGGCTGTGGCTCGTCGCGCGAGCACGCCCCCTGGGCGATCCTGGATTTCGGCATCAAATGCGTCATCTCCACCAGCTTCGCGGATATTTTCTATAATAACTGCTTCAAGAACGGCATCCTTCCGATCAAGGTTTCGCCAGAGGAACTGGAATTGTTGATGGACGATGCCGGTCACGGTGCGAACGCAACGATCACCGTGGACCTGGAAACCCAGACCATCAGCCGCCCGGATGGCGGCGAGATAGGCTTCGATATCGATCCGTTCAAAAAGCACTGTCTGCTGAATGGCTTGGATGAGATCGGGCTGAGCATGGAAAAATCATCTTCCATCGAGGCGCACGAAGCCAAGCGGAACGCGGCAACGCCCTGGCTGAACGCGGCGCTCTGATCCGTGACGGCTGGCCGGTTTTCGTTGGCCGGCCTTTTTGCGGCCTTCGCCTTTCTTGCGTGCTCCGCCCCAGCATCTGCTCTATCGCTGGAGAAGCCGGACGACACCATCCGTGTCGCCACCTTCAATGCCAACCTGAACCGCAAAGGCGCGGGCGTCCTGATCAAGGATATCGCGAAACAGGACCCACAGGTTCTGGCAGTGGCAGAGATCATCCTGCGCGTACGGCCGGATATCATACTGATCAATGAAATAGATCACGACGATCAGGGCATCGCGGTAGACGCGTTTCGCGATGTTTTGTCCGCAGGGCTCGAGGGCGTCCCAGGGCTGGACTATCCGTATCGGCACATCGGCCCGATGAACACGGGCGTGCCGTCGGGCTTTGACCTGGACGGGGACGGCAAGATCATGGGGGCACGGGATGCGCTTGGGTTCGGACGGTTTCCCGGGCAATACGGTATGGCGGTCCTGTCGCGGTTCCCAATTGGCCAGGTGCGGGATTTCCATGCGCAACCATGGGCGGATGTTCCCTGGGCCAAGCCACCGATAAACCCGGATGACACGCCCTATTATTCGGACGAGGCGTGGCGGGCCTTGACGCTCAGCTCGAAATCCCACTGGGATGTTTCCGTCGAGTTGCCGGATGGACGGGCCGTGCACCTGCTGGCCAGCCATCCGACCCCGCCGGTTTTTGATGGCCCCGAGGATCGGAATGGTTTGCGCAATGCCGCCGAGATCCGGTTTTGGATCGACTACATCGACGGCGCGGATTGGATGATGGACGAAGCAGCGTCAAAGGGCGGTTTGCCGTCCGGCGAACATTTCGTTGTGCTGGGTGACCTGAATGCTGACCCGCAGAAGGGCGATGGCGACCGGGCGACGATCAGTGCGCTGGCCAACCATCCCCGGCTGCAGGACCCTGCGCCGAAAAGCCCGGGTGCCCGTGCCGTGGGCCAGGCCACAGATACTGCCGATTGGCCTGAAAAGAACGGACCCGAAAACTTGCGGGTTGATTATATATTGCCGTCCGTTGACCTGACAGTAACCGGGGCGGGGGTCTTTTGGCCTGCACCCGATGATCCTCTGGCTTGGCTGGTCGGGCGCCAAGGGCGTAACCAAACATCATCCGACCACAGATTGGTCTGGGTGGACATTGCAGAGGCTCCGAAAGCGACGGAATGACCGAGATCTTGAAGACAACGCACTACCAACTGGTCGATGCCCGGCACGGCAGGTTTTTGGCCAACCCCGCGGACAAATATATCGGGCAATCGGTGATCCGATATGGCGAGTTTTCCGAGATCGAGTGGGACTTGTTGAACCAGATAATAAAACCCGGTGCCATCGTTGTTGAGGCCGGCGCAAATATGGGCAGCTTCACCGTGCCCATCGCAAAGAAAGCTGGCTTGAAAGGCATGGTCTATGCGTTTGAACCGCAGATCGCGATCTTTCACCAGTTGTGCGCCAATCTGGCCTTGAACGATCTTTTGAACGTTCAAGCCTTTAATGCCGGCTGCGGGGATCAGCCGGGATGGCTACCGATCAAACGGCTGAACCCGGCTCAGCCGAACAACTATGGGGGCTTCAGTCTGGAGGCGCTCAAGAACGAAAACAGCGAATTGAAAGTCCGGATCGAAGCGCTCGACGACGTGCTGGATGTGCCTCGATTGAACCTCATCAAAGCGGATGTCGAAGGGATGGAGCTACAAGTTCTGCGGGGCGCTGCCGGACTTATCGCCGACCACAGACCGTATCTCTATCTGGAAGCCAATGAAGCCGAAGCATCGGCTGATTTGTACAATTACCTCAAAGGATTGAGCTATGATATGTATTGGCATCTGCCGCGCATGTTCAATCCGAAGAACCATAGGGGCGATGCCGAAGACCTGTTCCCAGGGATCGTGTCGATGAACATCATGTGCATCCCGTCGGAACGGGACACGAAGCTGAATGGGTTCCGCGAGGTTGCGGATGAAAACGACCACCCCAAGCGCTGGTGGGCGGAACGGGACGCACAGAAGTGACAGTGGTGAGATCGTCAGCCTAAAGCGCCTAGGTCACTTTATCTGCATGCTGCCCGGAAATTTCGTCAGTTCGTCAGACAGGTCGAGCCAAGAAATCCGTTCGAGATAGTGCGTGTGTTCGTTCGGCGGAAACTCATTGGGATGATCCAAAGCGCTGATATGAAATTCGACCAGGGCTGGTTCATGGCTGTAGTCTTCGAATGCAAGGGAAGCCCCGCACGTATCACAGAACGACCTGAATCTTGAGGGGGACGACTCGTATCTTTTCCGGTCCCCCTGCACCCATCGCACTTGATCAGCGGCGAACACAACGAACGCAGCGACGGGGGCGCCGGTTTGGCGACGGCAGCTCTGGCAATGACAGTATCCGGCTCCCTTTTCGCGGCCAATCGCCCGAAAGCGTATCGCACCGCACATACAACCGCCATTGGTGATCTTATCTTCCACCCCAGCCTCAGAGATTTCCGCAAATCGGGCAGTCATCGCGCTTTGACAGGCGGATCGTGCGGCTTTCGGCACTGAGGGCATCGTAAAGCAACAGTCTGCCCAGCAATGGTTGCCCGGCCCCGGTGATCATCTTAATCGCCTCGGTCGCCTGCATTGCGCCCATCACGCCTGCCATTGCGCCAAGGACGCCGGCCTCGGCGCAGGCTGGGACCAAGCCGGGATCCGGGGGTTCCGGAAAGATGCACTGGTAACAGGGCGTGCCGGCCGCAGGGTGGAAGACGGACAATTGTCCCTCCCACCGGCCGATCGCAGCGAAAACAAGCGGAACCCCTGCCTCAACCGCCAGTCGGTTCACCAGATAGCGCGTGTCGAAATTGTCCGAGCCGTCCAGAACCAGATCGTATTGCCCGATTATGTCCGCACCATTTTCCGGGGTCAGGCGAACCTGATGCGGAACAAACGAAACGTGGGGGTTAACCCGGTCCACGGCACGGGCTGCGCTGGTTGTCTTTGGTTGGCCAACAGCGCCAGTTTCGTGCAGCACCTGCCGTTGCAAATTCGAGAGTGACACGACATCGTCATCCACGACGCCCAGGGTGCCGACGCCCGCCGCTGCCAGGTAAAGGATCGCCGGAGAGCCCAAGCCCCCAGCGCCGATCACCAGGACCTTTGCAGATTTCAGCTTCTGCTGACCGGGTCCGCCGACCTCGTGCAACACGATGTGGCGGGCATAGCGGTCGAGTTCTTCTTCGCTGAAGGGCATGGGCTCCTCTGGCGCGGGTTGCATATGGCGGCCAAACCGTGTCCGGTCGCACCAGAGGTAAGCCGAGAGGACGTGACATGCAATTCATGGTGATTGAGACCTTCGACTATGACGACATGCTGCCGATCTACCGTCACATCCGAGATCATGGTCGCGGGCTGCCCGAAGGGCTGACCTATGTAAACAGCTGGATCGAGCCGGGGTTCCGCCGATGCTTTCAGATCATGGAATGCGATGATGCCCGGCTATTGCAGGAATGGGTGCTGGGGTTCCATGGGCTTGGCGCGCACTTCGAAATCGTGCCGGTGGTGCCGTCCGCAGAAACCCGTGAGGTCGTCGCGCCGTTCTTAGCTTAGTCAGGTCATGCCGCTTGTTCGCCGACGTTAGTTTCGCGTGAACTTGGCAATGCCTGGCTGCTTTGGCGCTTTAAAAGATTGCTGAGCCTGACTGCGTGTTCGGCGAGATCATTGGCAGCACCGGCAGCATCCGACGTCAGCTGATCGTAAAGGCTGATCACTTTGTCCAGGTCCTGGATCGCGGACTGAATCTGTTCCGTGCCGATGGCCTGTTCGCGCGTTGCAACGCTGATCTCACCGACCAAATCTGCTGTGCGGTTGATCTCTGGCACCAGGGCGGTCAGCAGATCACCTGCCTCGCTGGATACCGACATGGTGTTTTGCGAAAGCTCGGAAATTTCCTGCGCGGCGTCTTGTGATCGTTCCGCAAGCTTGCGGACCTCTGCCGCGACGACGGCAAATCCCTTGCCGTGTTCGCCTGCGCGCGCCGCCTCGACCGCTGCATTCAGAGCCAGCAGATCTGTCTGCCGGGCGATCTCTTGAACGATGCCGATCTTTTCAGCGATCGTCTGCATTGCCTGGACGGCTTCGGTGACGGTCTGACCGGCTGAATTGGCCCGTTCGGCGGCTTTTTTCGAGATCATTTCGGTTTCGCCGGCATTTTCGGCAGATTGCCGGACGTTCATCGCCATTTCCTGAACGGCTGCCGACGCAGATTGGACCGAGTTCGCCTGCTGTTTAGCCCCGGTTGCAATCTCGTCAGTCAGTTCCTGGAGCTGTCTGCTGTGAGAATCTATGACCGTGACACTTTCGGTGCCAGAATCGAAGATCATAGAGATTCTGGTCGTGGCCTCTGCCTGTTCGGTCTTTGCCTGTTCGGCGGCATGTGCAAGGTCATCGGCATGTTTGATGCTTTGCAAGTTCTCCCGTTCCTGCTTGTGACGGAGGAAGACCATGTAGGTCAGTCCCAGCGTTTCGGCGACCAGAATGACCGCATGCAA
Source organism: Pseudomonadota bacterium (assembly GCA_039028795.1). Taxonomy (GTDB): domain Bacteria; phylum Pseudomonadota; class Alphaproteobacteria; order Rhodobacterales; family Rhodobacteraceae; genus Thermohalobaculum. Next base: position 11,393 of record JBCCHJ010000009.1, on the reverse strand, counting down.
GATGGTCCGCCTTAGGTCGGATCCGCCGGGATAGACCATTTCAGGCAGCAGTGAATTAAAGGCCAGATGATGAACGGCGACGATGCCGGTTGCTACAATCAGCGCCGGGATGTTCGACAAGAGCGACAGAATTGCCATCATGGCGAAGAAGTAGAGGTGCATGTCGACTTGCCACGGATGGTTCGCCAGGATCGCAAGCATGATCGCAGGTTGGGCGATAAGCGCGGCCGCCAAGGTGATCTGGCCCCGCCGTTGGGATATCGAGAGATCGATGGAGGCAAGCGCCGCCAGTCCTGCCGATGCCGCTGCTGGCCACATGGCCATGTCGACAGAAACCGCCATCACGCCAATCAGAGGAACGTGCAGCCAGCAGAAAAGTGCTAGCTTTGACGACAAAGTCATTCGGTTAATCATGGCATTACTCGATCTGGCAAAGGATGCTGGAAAAGCTGCCGCCAATCACCATCAGGGCACCCGACGCATAAAGATCCTGCGCAAATTCCGCGTTCTATGACCAGACCAGCGCGACTGCGCCGATGCGGCCTGGGGCGACCAAACGGCCACCTGCCTGGTTGGAAATACGAAGCGCGCTTTGCCATGGTGCTGTGACGACGATGACTGGCTGGCCTGGTTCCGGTGGTTCCTGTCCCAATGCAATCGCGGTTGGTGCAACCGCTGCAATCGCCAGCACGCCAATCAGCGGCAGCGCCGCGACAACGCCCATTAGGGTTCGGACCAAAGACATGGCCGCTGGCATATCGTTAAACGGCAAAGAAATTTCTAACGGGTACGTTTCGCCGGTGGTTCAAAGTATGCTGGGCGTTGTGTTCAGCGCCTGGATGTCCATGCCTGCGGTCGTTTTATAGGCGGCGGCGATTTCCTGAAGTTCTTGCACTGAAATCACGTCGTCCAACCGGGCGAACCCGTCTGGAGCGCGATCCTCGACAATGTCCAGCACCTTGTCCGGGCCGTCGCCACGGTTGGCCAGGACAATGGCGGATGTCGCGGGAAGCCGCGCCTTTTCATAGGCATCCAAAGCAGCCGGGGTCGTGCCTTTATCCCGGATTTCTCGCGCCAGGGTGCGGGCATCCAATATGGCCTGAGAGGCCCCGTTCGAGCCGATGGGATACATCGGGTGCGCGGCATCGCCGAGCAGGGTCATCCGACCATGTGTCCACTTCGGCAAGGGGTCGCGGTCGACCATCGGCCATTCGTAGATGGCCTGGCTGCCACGGATCACGGAAGGAATGTCCAGCCAGTCGAAGTCCCAGGTGCCGAAATCTGGTAACAGATCTTCGGCCGAGCCTTGGCGAGAATAGTCCTCTGGTGCGAAGCCGCCTTCCACGGGCATGGCCAGATCAGCGATCCAGTTGATCAGGACACGGTCGCCGTCCTCGGCGATGGGATAGCAGACGAACTTTCTGGATTTGCACCCGGCCATCGCCATGGTGCGGCCGCCCAGAAAATCCGGCGCCCAGGCTGTTCCGCGCCGCATCAAGATACCGTTCCAGATCGGCGGTCCTTCATCGGGGAAAAGCATCGCCCGGGCGGCGGAATGAATGCCATCGGCGGCAACGAAGACATCGCCCGTCACTTCGGACCCATCGGTCAGGCCAATCCGCACCGAGGCATCGTCATCACTCCAACCGGTCACCGCGCGACCGGTTGTGATGACGTCGGGTCCCAGCCTGTCTTGCACGGCCTTCAACAGCATCATCTGCAGTTCGCCCCGGTGCACCGAAAACTGCGGCCAGTCGTAGCCCGCCGCCAGACCGCGCGGTTCGGACCAGATGCCAGCGCCGTGCGACGAAAAATATGCGACCCCTGCAGTGCGCAACCCGATGCCGTCCAGTTCGGGCAGAAGGCCCAGCGCATCGAGTTCCTTGATCGCATGCGGTTGTATATTGATGCCGACGCCCAGCGGGCGCAGTTCTGTCACGGCTTCGAAAATTCGGCATGGTACGCCGATCTGGTGCAACGACAGCGCCAGCGAGAGACCTCCGATCCCTGCGCCGGCGATCAGGACCGTCATCGGGCGCGCAAGCCCCGGAACATCAGCTCTAGGATTGCCCTCATTTCAGGCATGATCGTGTCGGGGTCGCGCCATTGCGCAATTGTCATGGGCATCCAAAATGCTTTCAGAGACATGCAGATGGTTTTGGCCGTTGCCTCGACATGGCAGGGTTCCAGCTCACCGCGTTGAATGCCTTTTTCTAGCTCTTCCGCCAAACGCGCACACTTCCAGGCGACGTGTTTGTCCAGGACTTTGATGCCTTCTTCATCCGAGCAGACAAAATCTGCCAATTCGACGATCTTCGGGTGGATTTGCAGCTTGTCGACCAGATGTTTGATCCCGGCCTCTAGGAACGCGCGAATACGTTCTTCGGAGGTGCCTTCCGGGAACATCAGTGGCGTGCCCATCGCAGCCTCGACGCTGTCGAAATAGGTTTCCACAACCGAGACACCGATCGCCTGCTTGTTTCTATAATAGCGATAGAGATTGCCCGGCGACATTCCGCAGCGTTCGGCAATGTCCCCGATATTGGTTTTGTTGAACCCGTAATAGGTAAAGAGATCCTGCGCGTGGGTCAGGATCTCGTGCCGGGTCGCCTCGGTCGAGGACAGATCTTTTTCGGTCGCTTGCTCCATGGCTGGCCCCTCAATCCACCCCGAAGAAGTAAGTCAGCTTTGCCCGCAGAAAGGAATCGTCAGCAAAAGCCCCTGCTGGTGTTCCCCTATCCAGGCCCAAAAACGCTTGGCCTTCGATCCCCAAGGTCCAGTCTTCGGCGATACGCCGGTCCGCTTCCAACCGCAACCCGGACGAGCCATCGTTCACATCGACGGACCCGGTTAGTAGGATGGCGGTGTCTTCTTCATCGTTCAAGGCCAAGCGCACACCGCCGATGATATCATTCTGGAACGTCGTCAGCGCGTTGTTACGGCGGCTGTCCCAGGCATATTCGACGATGAGGCCCAAATCTGCGTTCGATTCTGCGACGCCGAACAGCGTATATTCAACACCGCCAGTAAGCGCGACGAAGTCCTCTTCCTGGAACCGGGCGTTCTTCTGTCCACCGCGCCAGATGGCCTCGCCTTTCCAGAGGGTTGCCTCGGTCGTGTATTGCACATCCACGCCGACCTGCGTGATGCGTTCGTAGAACGGGCGCAGATCCACACCATCGAAGAAGAAGGCAGGGTCGCGGCCCAGGCCGTGAAAGGCGCTGACGCCGAGGTCCACATCACCGAAGACGCCATCATATCGCAGCGCGAAAGACGGCGTCCATTCTTCGGCATCGGTGTCAAAGATTGGCAGCGCCGTATTGACCGGCGGGTTGGTGCGCAGGCGTCCGGACACGCCGGGAAAGGTGCGTTCCCGGAAAAATGGCAAAACGAATGCGCTGAATTCGCCGATATCCTCGGCCAGATAGCTAACGCGCAGCATCGGCTGGCCCAGGCGATCTTCATCGTCCAGGTCTTCGACCTGGTCTGTCTGGTTGATGATGTCGACCAGGTGCACGACTTCCGTCTTGCCCCAGAACACCGTATCCGCGCCGATCGTGAAGGACCAATTGCCTTGGGCGATGTCGAATTTCAACTCTCGAATATCGGCATGGGTCCGCCGGTCATCTGCGATGTCATAGCGGGCAAATGGCGTGAAACGGAAGGCAATGTCGCCATCGGCCCATTCCGCAAGAAAGGTCGCCTGTCCTGCGAAGGAAACGCTGTCGCGATCTTGCCCGACGAATTGCGGATCGCGGAAGAACACGGTTCCTTCCAGTTCCAATTCACCGAAAAGCTCGACACTGTCGGGTGCAAGATCTTGTGCATGGACGGTGCCGCAGAAACCCAGCCCGAAAAGAGCCGCCACAAGGGCTTTACCCAAAATCGGACTGCGCGAGGCTTTTGCCCCCGCGCGCCCTGGTTTGTTCTGGCAAGATGAAGTCAGCATTTCCGCCCGGTTACCGTGCCATCGCTTTCAATCGCTGGGACTGGAAGTCGCCATCATCCAGACCGACGCCGAACTTGTAGTTTGTCCACAAAAGATCTGTTTCCTTGCCGGTCTGTTTGTTGACCATCTTCATTTCGGCCGGACGCCAGTACTGACCCAGATACTGTGAATAACCGTTGAAGGTCAGCGTCTTTTCCAGATCACCCCGGCGATTGAAGAACTCGATATGCATCAGGCGGTATTCCTGGGTATCGGTCCAGGCAATTCGCTTCGAGTAGCCGGATTTCGGGTTCTTCGGGTAGCTTTCTGTGACGAAGCACGTCAGGGACGGCTCGTTCGGGCAAGGCTCGTCCTTCAGCCATTTATAGGTGTAGTCATCGACTTCCTGCGAGCCGAGGTCTTCATAGGAAAATTCCGAGGACACGAACTTACCGGTCCGGTTGGAGGAAGAGATCCGCTTCACCCGCTTCACCGCTGGCAGGTAGAGCCACTGGTCATCGTCATTCGGCTCGATATTAGCATGGGTCAGCAAACCTGTGCCGCGGATATCCCGGGGTTTTTCGAAGACGATAACGCCCAGATCGCCCAACGTTGTTTCGGGACGTTCCTTCACCAGGTTGCGGAACACGCGGCGGCTTTCCCGCCCGCCCTTGTCACGCAGGACCATTTCGCCGTCGACCTTGAAGTCGCCATAGCCTAGGTCGCGTTTATCGGCCTCGATCGCGATGGCCAGACCCTTTTCTTCAGGGGTTTCGGCTTTGGCCTGTCCGGCCCAGAAGGCACCGCCGATAACCAAGGCGACAGCGGTGGCGGTTGCAACGGAAGCTGCAGTCATGGAAGAGCTCCTTTTATCCAGCCAAATCAGCAGAGATGGCAGCAACAAGAAGTCGGCGATCAGCGCCAACGTAATGGTGATTGCAGTCAGTTTTGCCATATCGCCGTTAACCGCAAAACCCGATTGGGCTAAGATGGCGAACCCGGCGACCAGGCTGATGGTTGTGATGAACAGAGCCATGCCCACCGATTTGAAGGTGTAGCGCACGGCATCTTCGGGGCTTTGTCCCTCTTTTCTGGCTTTGTTGTATTTCGACAGAAAGTGCACGGTGTCATCGACGACGATGCCCAAGGTGGCGGCCAGCACCACGGCGATGGCAAGTGTCACCGCACCGACGCTGTATCCCCAGACACCGAACGCCATTGCGGCGGGGATCAGGTTGGGGATGAGGCTGATCATGCCAATGCGGAAGCTGCGCAAGGCGACCATGATGATGCCAGAGATCAGCACCAGCGCGATCAACGTGCCGCCCAGCATGCCTCGGACATCCCGATAAGAGATCAAGTTGAAGACGTGCACGATACCGGTGGGGGTGACGACTTCGACTGTTGGATTTTTCTCTTCCCAGGATGCTTGGATAATGGGTGCGTTGCCTTTGACCCACTCCCCTGCGCGCAAGGTGAGTTCGCGCATTTCGGTCGTGGTGGCGTTGGCCATAAAGGTCGACAGGCGCAGTTGTTCGCGGTCGATATCGATCTGGTCTGTAAGGTCCATGCCGTAGCCGAGGGAAAGCTCGTACAGGAACAGGTACTGGGCGCTTTCCTCATAGGTGTCGGGCAAGCGGTGGAATGAAGGATCATCGGCGTGCATGTTCATGTTCAGCCGGGCGATGGTATCGGTCAGGCTTCGCACATAGGTGACTTCGGGCTGATCCCGCAGCCAATTGGTGAAGGCATCAACTTCGGCCAGGAAGGCTGGCTCGTTAATGCCGCTGGCCTCGCCCGAATAGAGCGGGAAATCGAGGTTGTTCACTCCGGTCAGGCGGTCTTCGATGAAGTCGGTGTCCTGGCGGAACTGATAGCGGTCATCGAAATAGCGGATGAAGTCGTCTTCCAGCTTGATCTGGCTGATGCCGGTGATCAGCGCGATGACCGCGATGACCGTCGTGGGCAGCAGCATCTTGCGGTTGGCGATGACGAACTCGGCCAATTGACCCATAGCCTTGGATGCGGCGGCCTGCTTGGTGCGCCGCCCGATCGGCAGAAGGGTGATCAGCGCAGGCAATAGGGTCAGTGTGTAGACCATCGCGGCCAGAACACCGACGCCTACAACATTTCCGAGTTGCCGGAACGGCGGCGAAATCGAGAAGTTCAGGCAGAAGAACCCGATTGCCGTGGTCACACAGGCGATGATGATCGCGCCCATGTGATCGGTCAGCGCTTTGCGGACCCATTCTTTGCGGTCCTCGGTCTCCAACATGTTCTGTCGGCAGGCCGCGAGCACGTGCACGGCAGACGCAACCGCCAGTGTCATGATGTAAAGCGGGGATAGGACGGTCACTGAGTTCAACGGCAATCCCATCCAACCCAACGCGCCCAAACCGGCCAAAGCCGACAGGATGATGACGATCAAAACCGAAACAGTCGCCAAAATGGACCGGATCGCGAATCCAACGATGACCAGAATGATCAGGAACATCGGGCCAAGCAGGTTCTGACCATCCTGCTGTCCGGATACGGCGAACTGGTTGTTGATCATGATGCCGCCGGACAGGTGAAGCTTAATCTCCGGATACTTCTCTTCAATCTCCGCCTGCATCTCGTACATGGCGGCGGCGATCGAAGGTACTTCGGTGGCGGGATCGATTTGAGGCAGGGTGAAAAGGACCTGAACCTGGGTCACATCTGCATTCGGCGCAATATACATGCTGACCAACTCAACACGGTCCAGCGCTATGTCTTTCGCCTCTTGCGCCTGTTCGGGCGTCACAGTCGTGGGATCTTCGACCAGATCCCGCACGATCATTTCGTCTCCTTCTGCATAGGTGTGTTGGAAGTTGGTGATGGAATCGACCCGTCTCACAAAAGGTAGATACCAGGATTTTTCAGTGATCTCTCCGATGGCGCTGAGGATCTTGGGGGTGAACACTTCCCCCTCCTTCGCCTCGACCACGATCATCAGATTGTCGTTTTTGTTGAAGGTTTCCTCGAACCGGTCCAGGGCCTGCCGGTCCGGATTTTCTTCAGCGAAGAAGATCCGCGCATCCGGATTAGGGGGCCAGATTTGATCGATCCGCGCCATGGACAGGGCGACCAAGCCAACAGCCATCAAAAGCCACAACCATCTTGCTTTGACGATGAAGTCTGCGACAGGCGCAAAGGGTTGGGAGCTGTGTTGCGGGGACCCCGTGTTCATGCTTCGCCTCCATGCGAGTCTCTGAAGAATGAATAATTTCGAAAATTTTTAGGCCAAGCGCTTTAAGAGTCAACGCTGAAAAATGAATTTATCATAAAATATTCACTTGACCAGGTTTCTGGGTAGGCTGGAGGCGGGTAATCAATACGACCGTAGACGGAAATGTGCATCTTCCGTCGTTTTCGCATGGTCTGAATCTGAAGCAGAAGATAGTGTGCCGCCCGTCGAAGCAAGGTACCAGTGCAAGAAAACATGACCGAAACACGCCCGGTGTTAAATCCGATAGATCCTTTGGCCGTTCCCGGAACCGATGTGCCGGCGGACAAAATCTTCCTGTCAAACTATGTTCGGGAGATCGATATTGGGGCCTATGCGGAAGAACGCGGTGTCCTGCAGCGTGTGCGCTTTGATGTGACTCTCGAGGTCGCCAGAAACACTGCGCATATCGATGACAATCAGTTCAGAGTTGTCAGCTATGATGATTTGGTTGGCGCGATCGAGGCGTTGATCGACGGCCCCCGGATGAACTTGCTGGAAACCTTTGCCGAAGCGTTGGCGCATCAGGTTCTGGTTGATCCACGGGCCCGCCGTGTACAGATCCGCATCGAGAAGCTGGATCGCCTGGAGGGTGCTGGCCTGGGCATTGAAATTGTCCGCGTGCGCGAGCCGGACTCGAGCGACAAGGTCCATACGATTGGCTGAGATCGGGACCTTGCACTGAACCCGCCGTTCCTGAAAGTCCCTAAGCTTCATAAACCGCAGGTACGTTGCTGCGATGCCTGTCGGACCGGGCGTTAAGACATGCCTAGGCCCTGTTTGGCGCCGCCGACCCTCATCTCTTTTGTGATGTTATGCACCGGCGCAGTTCGATAAACTGGCCCGAACGATTGAGGAGGACACCGGTATGGCCGACAAACGTCTTTGGGTTGCCCGCACTGCCATGCGCAACGATTGGCTGGACCAGGTGCAAGAAGAGATCATCGACCCGGATCGCGAGATCGTCGACCCGCACCACCACCTCTGGAACCGGGGCGGTTCGACCTATGAGATGGCCGAGCTTTGGTCGGATACCGGCTCGGGCCACAACGTGGTTGAGACAATCTTCATCGAGTGCTTCGCTGAGTACCGCCCGGACGGACCCGATCATCTGAAGCCGGTGGGAGAGACCGAATATGTCGCCGGTCTGGTCAATGCCGCAGGTCCCGGCGGCGCGCGCGTCACAGGGATCGTCGCCCATGCCGACCTGCGCCTGCCTCTGCAGCAGTTGGATGAGGTGCTGGATGCGCATAAAGCGGCCTCGGGCGGGCGGTTCCGTGGCATCCGTCATGCCGGGGCGCACGAGCCGAATCCCGAGGCATTGGCAATTCCCGGGCGCGGCACGCCGGGTCAATACCAGGACCCGGACTTTCAGCGCGGGGTCGCTCATTTGGGCGAACAGGGCCTGACCTATGACACCTGGCACTACCATCTTCAGAACCAGGACTTCATCGCCCTGGCCAAGGCAGCGCCAGGGACAACGCTGATCCTTGACCATTTAGGCACGCCCTTGGGTGTTGGCCAATATGCCGGGCAACGCGATCAGATCTTTGCGGCCTGGAAAGACGATATGGCCGCGCTGGCGGAATGCCCCAATGTCGTGGCAAAACTGGGCGGCCTGGCCATGCCCGACAACGGGTATGGCTGGCATGATCGGGACCGGCCCCCATCATCGGATGAATTAGTCGAGGTACAAGGTGATTGGTACCGGCACATGATCGCCTGCTTCGGTCCGGACCGGTGCATGTTCGAAAGCAATTTCCCTGTGGATCGCCTCTCGATCGGTTATCCGGTTCTTTGGAACGCGTTCAAGAAGATCGGGGCAGGTTATGACACCGCCGCACAGAACGCCATGTTCGCAGGTACGGCGCGCCGGGTTTACAATCTCTAACCCCCGTTCTTCATCTGGCTAAAAATATCTCGAGAGCGCGAGAGCAGAGCTCTCGCCTTGGCCCGCAGGGCCAACCCGGCCCCTAAATCTCGCGGTCTTCCTTCGGGTAGAACTTGCGGTTCAGCCGCTGCATGCCGCCCAACCAACGGTCGTAATCTGACGTTTTGCGGCGCATATATTCCAGCACCTCTGGATGCGGTAGTACCAGGAATGTCTCGTCCCGGATCGCTTGCAGACAGGCCTGGGCCACGGGTTCCGCCTCGATCAGCCCATCCTGGGCAGCAACTGAGTTTGGATCTGCCGTCATCCCCGTCCGTACGGCCTGCGGGCACAGCACCGACACCCGGATACCATCGTCCCCATAGGTAATCTGCAGCCACTCGGCCAAACCGACAGCGGCGTGTTTGGTCACCCCGTAGGACGCCGCACCGACCTGGTTCAACAATCCGGCGGCCGAAGCCGTGTTCAGCAGGTATCCGCCACCCCGTTCGATCATCCGTGGCACCACATGCCTCGCCGCATAGACATGGGCCATCACATTAACATCCCAGATCTGTTGCCAATATTCGTTCGGCACTTCCAAGCCGCCACGAAAGATGATGCCCGCGTTCGAGATAAAGAGATCGATAGGCCCGTGGTCTTCTTCTGTCGCCTCGATCAGATACTGAACCTCTGCCTCTACACCCACGTTCACCCTATGACCCACGCCGCCGATCTCAGCGGCTGTGCGGTCCGCGCCCTCACCGTCCAGGTCGGCGCAAATGACCCTCGATGCCCCGGCGCCATGCAGGGCCAGGCATAACGCCCGACCTATGCCCGATGCCGCGCCTGTCACCACTGCGATACGGTTTGTGATGTCCATCTGGATCCCCTTTGCGTAGGGCGGGCTTCAGCCCGCCGCGGTCTTCAGAACCTGTCCGAACCAAGATCGTAAAAGACTGCTGCCCTGGCTTGGTGATAGCAGAGTTGATATCGAATAATGATCATGACGGACAGTCAGGACAGGATCATGCAGTTCGGTGCCACCCGGTTCGACCGGGACACCGGGCAGCTGCTGAGCGCGTCGGGCGAGATAATCGCTTTGTCGCTGCCAGCCTCGAAAATCCTGGCAGTCTTGGCAGCCAATCAAGGTCAGGCCATACCCAAAGAAGATCTGACGTCAGCAGCCACAGGCACCATCGTAACAGATGATGACGAGCTGATCCAATTTATCGCAGAGATTCGCGAGGCGCTCGGGGCAGAGGGGCATGCCTTGATCCGCCCTGTGCCTGGGGTCGGTTACCGATTGACCGTCAGGTCAAAGGACCGGTCCAGAGAAAAGGGCAATACGCTCAAGTATCTCGGCCTTGCTGTGGCGCTGGTGCCGGTGGTGGCGATACTGGTTCAGCTATTACTTTGGGCACTCTAAAGCGCGGCACCTGCAAACTAGGACCACATACTAACCCCGCCGCAAACTGTGATCGCTTGACCCGTAATATAGCGCGAGGCGTCGGATGCCAGGAACACCGCAGTGCCCGCCAGATCGTCAGGTTCCCCCAATCTGCGCAATGGGGTGTCCTGATTGACCCGCTTCTCCGCCGCTGGGTCTTCCCACAGCGCCCGGGCAAAATCGGTTTTGATTAGCCCTGGGCAGATCGCGTTGAAGCGCACGCCCTTTGGCCCATACTCCAGCGCCAGGTTCCGGACCAGACCGATCAGTGCCAGTTTGGATATGCCGTATGTGCCCAAGGCGGGCGAGGCCTTGAACGCCCCAATCGACGACGTGAACATCATCGACCCCGTGCCCTTTGCCACCATATCCTCGACGCACAAGCGCGCCAGCCACAGGTTTGACTGCACGTTCGTCGCCATGATCTTTTCATAGGCGCTGTCAGGGATTTCCGAGATTGGCCCATAATGCGGGTTCACCGCAGCGTTTCCGATAACGATGTCGACCGGCCCCAGATCCGCGCGGGTCTTGGCGGCCAGGGCCTCCAGTTCCTCATGCTTTCCCGCATTGGCGGCGATGGCCACGGCCTTTCCGCCCGCGGCGCGGATCTCCTCCACCGCCGCTTCGCATTGATCGGCCTGAAATGACAGTGGTACAGAGGCGGAAGAAAAGTTTGCCATGGTGTGGAAAGATGCTATCATTCGCCGACGACCGCGAGCCGCAGCCCATATTATAGCAAACCAAGACGCATCCAACTGCCACAACATACATGACATTGTAGTTCTACTCACCTCAGCCGCCATAGCCTCGGAGTCGACCATTCACAGGCGAGGTAGTGCGCTCATTCCGGGGCCCGAGGGCATAACGTGAGAAAGAACCCACAGCCACAGAGCTGCTT
>JBCCHJ010000008.1:0-123343 GCA_039028795.1 Pseudomonadota bacterium | reverse complement strand
GGGCCAATTACCGCCGGGTCCGGATCTTCGCTGTAATCCCGGACGCCGACAACCTGGCCATCCCGAGTTTCGGCGAAATAGGTGCCCCAGTGGGTCGAAAACGGTGTGATCTTCAGATCGGATTGATCATTCATCGTAGAAGGCCTGGTCGGTCGTTTCGCAGAGCTCCGTCTGACACTACCGCAGATCGTTCGCAAGTACATCCGCGACGTGGTCCGCGATTGCCAGCGAACTGGTCAGCCCCGGCGATTCAATTCCATAGAGGCCCACATAGCCCGGCGCCCCATGGACCGATGCGCCATCGACGCGGAAATCGGCGGCGTGCTTGGCGCCTTTGGAAAGCTTCGGACGGATGCCTGAGTAATCGGGTTGCAAGCTGTCATCCGGTAGTTCGGGCCAATACCGGCGGATCGCATCATAGAAGCTTTTGCAGCGGGTTGGGTCGACTTCGTAAGTTGCCTGATTGGCCCAATCCGCATCATCGATCCATTCGACGTCCGGTCCAAATCTACCGCGGCCCTGCAAATCTAGCGTAAGATGAACGCCTAAGCCCCCGGCGACCGGTGCCGGGTAGATCAAACGCTCAAACGGTGCGCTGACCGTCAAAGAAAAGTAGTTTCCCTTGGCGTACCATTGGTCCGGTCGGGCCTGGTCCGGCAACCCGGCCATACCCTGCGCCAGACCAGGCGCCCCCAGACCTGCAGAATTGATTACCTGATCCGCTATCAGGCTGATCGGATCGTCGCCACCGGTCTGAACCAGGAAGCCATCGCGTTCCATCGAGATACCAGTAATCGGCGTGTTCAGGACCAGCATCGCCCCATTGGCTTCCGCTTCGCCCAAAAGCGCCAGCATAAATCCGTGACTATCGACAATTCCGGTAGACGGAGACAGCAGCGCCCCGGCGCAATCCAGGTGCGGCTCTAACGCCATGGCGTCCGCGGCAGAGATTTCGCGCAAATCTTCGACGCCATTGTCCCAGGCGCGCCGGGCAATCCCGGAAAAATGCTCAACCTCGTCCGTCGAGCAAGCCACAATCAGCTTTCCACAATTATTGTGGGCGACCCCGTGGGCGGTGCAATAAGCGTAAAGCTTTTTGCGCCCGGCAACACAAAACTTCGCCTTCAGGCTGTCTTTTGCGTAGTAGATCCCGGCATGGATCACTTCGGAATTGCGCGCCGAGGTGATGGTGCCGAAGGCGCCTTCGCGTTCCAGGACCATGACCTCGCGCCCGGTCAAGGCCAGCGCACGCGCGACAGCCAAGCCGACAACACCGGCGCCAATGACGATCGTTTGAACGCGTTCTGTCATGACGCTGGGTTATAGCGCCATGACAGATCAGATTGAGACGCCGGTGTGTCGCAGGCAAGTTGTGGGCGGACCCTGAGGCCCGCCCGGAATTGCTTACACGTTCAAGCTGTCGGGCAGCAGGCCTTGGATATCGACCGAGACGGTCACCGTATCATCGGCGACATTGTCGTTGTTGCCATCCAGCTCGATGATCATTTCGGCGGTTGTCAGATCATTCACCTGGAAGCCGATGCCCGTAAGGTCGGTATTTAATTCGAACCCGAACGGCGTTTCATCGAAGTCGGTCGCCGCGAAACTGATCGTGTCGGCAAGAACACCGTTGTCATAGACGTTCAATGTTGCCGATAGGATCGTGCCGGGATCTTCTGTCGATTCATGCAGCGCTGCGTCCAAAAGATCCAGGGCATCGTTCGTGACCGGGTCCAGATCCCGCACGATGGCAACGCCGCCCGTATTGTCGATGGCATCGACAAAGTCCGGGTTGATCACCTCGCCAATTGCGACACCATGGATTTTCGCATTGGGCAGCACCTGGGCGCTGAGACCAGCCAACAGTGAAGGCGGCTGCGAGCCTTCCGGGAACGGGTTTCCATCTGAGAGAAAGTAGACGATGTTTTCCGTGTTGGGCTGGCTGCCGCCGACTAGCTGCAGCGTACCGGCAGTTGCGAACAGAGCCGCGATATAGTTGGTCTGACCGCCGCCTTCCAAGACCGTTAGGGCATCGTCGATCGCCGTTTGGGTCAGTGAGCCATCGCCTGACTGGAAGATCGTTCGGTCGAAGGACAGTCCCGATTGGTCCGATGGCTGCGTGGGCAGGGCGGCGCCGTTGAACGGCACCAGCGAGATCGTCAGGTTTTCCGGTGGGATGCCCGAGGCCAGAATGTCCGCCGTAAGGTTCTGCAGCGCCTGGATCTGGGCGTCGATCACCGGGACACCATCGATCATTTCCGATTCGGTCGAGAGCGATACGTCGACGACATAGACAATGTTGTATCGGGTGTTCTGCGTGTCGCCGAACTCGACCGAGAGGGTCACACCCGCATGGTCATCACAGGTGGTGTCAGGGCCTTCCAGCGTGACCGTCACCGGGCTTTGATCGAACAAAGTTGCAAGTTCGGTATCTGCGACGACGGCATGGGCCGGGCAGACGCCCTCGCCCAATACTGTGATCGTCACCGTGGCATCATCGGTGAACTCGCCATCCGAGATACGGTAGTCGAAGGTCACGGTTGCCGATTGTCCATCGGACAGGGCCAGGAAATCGGTGCCTGGGTTAAAGTCGACAGTACCATCGGTGTTCAGGGTGATCGTGCCTTCGACCGGGCTGGACAGCAGCTCGACCGTCAGCGGATCGTCTTCCGGATCGGTATCGTTGGCCAGTATCGCCAGATTGGTGATCGCACTCTCGCTGACGGTGTATGCGTCATCCACAGCGGTTGGGCCGTCATTCACGCCTTGGACCGTGACCGTTGCAGTCGCCGTATCGGTACCGCCGTTGCCATCGGTGATGTCGTAGGTGAAGCTGAACTGGTCTGTGTCGTTCGCGCCCAAGGCCTGGAATTCGCTGCCGGGGTCGAACGTCATCAGACCGGCCGCGGTCACCGTCACCATTGCCGTGCGGTTGCCGTCGGTTGTGACGGCAAAGCTGGTGCCTGCCACCGCGCCCCCTGCATTCATGACTGACAGCGCGTCATTTTCCGGGTCGGTGTCATTGGCCAGCAGGTCCAGGGTTACGACCGTATCCTCGTCGGTGCCGGTGGCATCATCGACTGCCGTGGGACCATCATTCAGGCCGTTGATCGTCACCGTTGCAGTTGAGGTGTCAGTGCCGCCATTGCCATCGGTGATATCGTAGGTGAAGCTGAACTGGTCCGTGTCGCCCACGCCCATTTCCTGGAAGTCAGCGCCCGGGTCGAAAGACATCGTGCCGTCTGCCCCCACGGTCACGGAGACGGTGCGCCCATCTGTCGTGACAACGTCGAAGCTGGTGCCTGCGGCGGACCCGCCAGCCTGGGTGACCATCAGCGTATCGTTGTCTGGATCTGTGTCGTTGGCCAGCAAGGCCAAGGTCACCGGGGTGTCTTCATCGGTGCTGGTGGCGTCATCCACGGCGTCCGGGCCGTCGTTCACGCCATTGATCGTGACCGTTGCGGTCGCCGTATCGGTGCCGCCGTTGCCATCGGTGATGTCATAGGTGAAGCTGAACTGATCGGTGTCGCCCACGCCCATTTCCTGGAAGTCAGCGCCGGGGTCGAAGGACATCACGCCGGACGCATCGACCAGGACCGAGACAGTGCGCCCATCCGTCGTGACGACGTCAAAGGCGGTGTCAGGGGCAACGCCGCCCGCTGAGGTGATCACGACCGTGTCGCCGTCGGGATCCGTATCATTGTCCAGCAATGCAAGCGTGGCGGGGCTATCCTCGTCCGTCGTGACCGCGTCATCCACGGCATCGGGGGCTGCATTGGTCGGCTCACCCGGCACGAACTTCACAGCGCCGATTGCGCCAGAGCCCGGAAGCGTGATCTCCATGCGCGCGACATTGTCGACATTGCCGAGGTCGACCCATTGGGCCTGACCATCGCCGACGACCGGGACCGCCACTTCGGCCAGCAGGGCATCGTCTGTGCCATAAAGCCGGACCACGCCGCCCGCTTCCTCGATATCGACCATCATCACCTGGGTCAGCAGCGAGGGGCTGTCGAACGTTGCAACGACCGTGCCGCCCTGGGCATTGTCGTCGGGATCGCTGCTGTCACCGTCTTCCGAGATGATGATGAGGTTGCCCTGGCCAACCAGAAGGTCAGAGTCCTCGCCGCTGGCTGTCGCGGCATCTGAATCAAAGAGCATGGCATCGTTCAGCACGCCATCGCTGTCCTGGGCGCGGATCGCCTGGAAGGTGACCCCATCGAAGGACAAGTCGCCCATATCGCCCGCCATGGCCTGGGTGCCATCGGCGAAGGTGTCAAACTCGATACAAACCTCGCCTTCCGGCGGCGGTGGAGGCGGCGGCGGGGCGTGATCCGCGTCACAGAAGGTCAAGGCGTCGATGCGCGCCATTTCCCATGCGTCGCGATTGCCCTTCAGGACAATCTCGTCGCCCTGGTTGAACACCAGATTGGGGATCTCGACGGTTGAAATCGTCGACCAGTCGTTGCCGTTGCCGTTGTTGTTGTTGTTCAGCTCGATCTCGTGAACCATGACCCCGGCGATCCAGACCTCGATGGATCCTTCGCCGTCATTTTCATCGACATAGGCCAGTTCAAGGGAATAAGTGCCGCTTTCAGCGCCGAAGGTCATCGAAGCTTCACCTTCGGACTTTTTCAGGCGGATCACTTCGCCGCCAGACGCGGCGTACATGTCATCGACCTTGTAGCCCTTCAAAGCCATGTCTTCGGCTTCGATTTTCAGCTTGCCGTTATCGTCGAAGTCCCACTTCACGCCGGCCGACAGATCTTTGTAGTCGACCCAGTTGCCGACGACATTGCCCTTGCCGGCAACCGTCAGGGCCGCCCCGGCAGGTGGCACATCGCCCAGGAACGCGTAGTAATCATCTTGGTCCGAGCCGGAATGGCCCGATACCTCAATTTCGATCATGTAGTAACATTGGCCGTCATCGCCGTGCAGGACGTAGTATTCCTCGGCATAGATGACTTCGTCATCATGAACCAACAAGCCGTCGACCTCGATGTCGGCGATCTGCCAGCTTTGATCGTCACCCATCTCATTGTTGTAGGCGTCGCCCGAAAGCGAGCCGTCATTATCCGTCACCGTAACGCAGACATTTGCTGACGGGGGCATATAGAAGCAGTCGCCACAGCTTAGTTCCAGATCGCCTGCATCCAGGATCTCGGATCCGGATAGTGCGGTGAACTCATAGACCTGGGGCTCGTGCGGGGGGCAGTATGTCATCAAATGCTCCGGGGAAGGTTTTGAGAAGAGACCTGGAGCGTCCGTGAATTTTCCTGAGCGATTATGAACAAATGTGATGAACGTACTGAAAACGTGCAAAAATGTGCATTAGAAGTCGCTCAAATATGTGACGAAAAGGACTCAATTCATGCGCCAAATACTGATAACAACGGCTTAGGTCTTTTAGTGGTGCGGGTTTTCCCGCATGCTGAAAATCAGACGGGGAAAACCCGCGACCAGCAGAGGTATGGGCATGACCAGGATGACTTGGAAACAAATCCTGACGCCGGCGGCGTATATTTTTCTGATCGGCTTGATCGCGGTGTTTGCCCATTCCGGCCTGCAAAGCGAATACGGTCTGGCCGCATTCCGTGCTGCAGATGATGAGGAGCGCCGGCTTTCCCATGAACTCGCCGCCCTGAAAGACCAGCGCGCAGAAATGCAAAATCGTGTGCATCGGCTGTCAGATCAGTACTTGGATCTGGATCTTTTGGACGAACGTGCGCGGGCTGTTCTGGGCTTGGTTCGGCAGGACGAATTGGTCATTCGCTGATGCTGCGCTGCAGCAAAACCTGAATTTCCCTGAAAGATTCCGTGCACCTGCTTGTGAAATCCGCAATCAAATTAACATTTGTTTGCGTGCAAGGTGACGTGAGGTTGGGTAAACCTGCCCCAAAGCGCGGTCGATCTGTGCTTTGAGAGAGGGAAGGAGACCCCGATGGCAGACGGAGAACCTGCGGGCAAGAATTTGCCGCCCGCGGATGAGTTGCTTTCATATTACAAGGACATGCTGCTGATCCGGCGTTTCGAAGAAAAGGCCGGTCAATTGTATGGCATGGGCCTGATCGGCGGGTTCTGTCACCTCTATATCGGACAGGAAGCCGTCGTGGTAGGCCTGCAGTCCGGCGCCCAGGAAGGCGACCAGGTCATCACCTCGTACCGCGATCACGGTCATATGCTGGCCTGCGGCATGGACCCGAAAGGCGTCATGGCGGAACTGACCGGGCGCGAGGGCGGCTATTCCAAAGGCAAAGGCGGGTCCATGCACATGTTCTCGTCCGAAAAGCACTTCTATGGCGGACACGGTATCGTCGGGGCGCAGGTACCTTTGGGCGCAGGGTTGGCCTTCGCGAACAAGTATCGCGGCAACACCAATGTCTCGATGACCTATTTCGGCGATGGGGCTGCCAACCAGGGCCAGATTTACGAGACCTTCAATATGGCGGCACTTTGGGCATTGCCATGCATCTTCGTCATCGAAAACAACCAATATGCCATGGGCACGGCCCAGGCACGGTCGACGTCGACACCTGCCCTCTATACGCGGGGCGAGGCCTTTGGCATCCCGGGTGAAGAGGTCAATGGCATGGATGTGCTGGCCGTAAAGGACGCTGGCGCCCGGGCCATGCAGCACTGCCGGGACGGTCAGGGACCCTACATTTTGGAAATGAAGACCTACCGCTATCGCGGGCATTCGATGTCTGATCCCGCGAAGTACCGCACCCGGGAAGAAGTCTCGAAGATGCGGGAAGAACGCGATCCAATCGATGGCCTGCGCAAGGTCATTATGGACAACTCCTTGTCGGATGAGGACAAGATTAAAGACATCGACAAGGACGTGAAGGCCGCTGTGAACGAAGCCGCAGCCTTCGCCCAAGAAAGTCCCGAGCCGGCAGAAGCCGAGCTTTGGACAGACATATACGCCTGACGGGGGACTGAGAAGTGGCCATTCAAGTATTGATGCCGGCGCTTTCGCCCACGATGGAAGAAGGCACATTGGCAAAGTGGTTGGTTGCGGAAGGGGATGCGGTGTCCTCTGGCGACATTATTGCCGAGATCGAGACCGACAAGGCGACCATGGAGGTTGAAGCGGTCGATGAAGGAACCGTTGGCAAGTTGTTGGTTACCGAGGGCACCGAGGGTGTGAAGGTCAACGCCGTCATCGCGGTCTTGTTGGAAGAAGGCGAGGACGCGTCAGCTGCCGAGGCCGCGGCCGCGCCGGTTGCGGGGTCCGAGCCGTCTGCCCACCCACCAACGCCCGGCGCCTCGGACCCCGAACCTGTGGCGGAAGCGGCGCCTGCCGCGGCGATGGCGACGCCAGTTGCCGAACCCGATTGGCCCGAGGGCACGGCAATGAAGGCGCAGACTGTGCGCGAGGCTTTACGGGATGCGATGGCCGAAGAGATGCGTGCCAGCGATGACGTCTTGCTGATGGGCGAAGAGGTTGCCGAGTACCAAGGCGCTTATAAGATCTCGCAAGGCCTGCTTGAAGAATTCAGCGATCGCCGGGTTATCGATACTCCGATCACTGAACACGGGTTTGCCGGCATCGGAGTTGGCGCAGCCTTTGCCGGCCTTCGGCCGATCGTCGAGTTCATGACCTTCAACTTTGCCATGCAGGCGATTGATCAGATCATCAACTCGGCGGCCAAGACATTGTATATGTCGGGTGGACAGATGGGCTGCCCCATCGTCTTCCGCGGCCCGAATGGCGCGGCGGCCCGAGTGGCGGCGCAGCACAGCCAGGACTATGCGGCCTGGTATGCGCAGATCCCCGGCCTGAAGGTCGTGCAGCCCTATACGGCTGCTGACGCGAAGGGTTTGCTGAAATCTGCCATTCGCGATCCGAACCCGGTGATCTTCCTTGAGAACGAGATCCTCTATGGCCGATCGTTCGATGTCCCGGATCTGGATGACTTTTCGATCCCCCTCGGCAAGGCCCGCATCGCCCGGTCCGGGTCGGACGTCACGCTGGTCAGCTTCGGCATTGGCGTATCCCACACGATGGAGGCCGCCGAGGCGCTGGCCGCTGACGGTATCGACGCCGAGGTGATCGACCTGCGCTGTCTGCGCCCCATGGACACGGACGCGGTGATCGCTTCGGTACAGAAAACCAATCGCTGTGTGACGGTGGAAGAAGGCTGGCCGGTCTGCTCGATCGGGAACCACATCTCTGCCGTTCTTATGCAGCAAGCCTTCGATTGGCTTGATGCTCCGGTGATCAACTGCACCGGTAAGGATGTTCCGATGCCCTATGCGGCGAACTTGGAAAAGCTGGCGCTGATCACGGTGCCTGAAATCGTCGAGGCGGTGAAAACCGTCACGTATCGCTAAGGGGGACGGGTCATGCCTATCAATGTCACCATGCCCGCCCTCAGCCCGACCATGGAGGAAGGCACCCTGGCCAAATGGTTGGTTGCCGAGGGGGACACTGAATCCGCCGGTGACCTGATCGCCGAGATCGAAACCGACAAAGCGACCATGGAGGTCGAGGCCGTCGATGAGGGCACCGTCGGTAAGCTGTTGGTCGCTGAAGGCACCGAGGGTGTCAAAGTCAACACCGTGATTGCGGTCCTGTTGGAGGAAGGCGAGAGCGCGTCGGATATCGGAGATGTGGCGGCGCCGCCTGCCGCGGCTGCGCCAGCAGAAGCACCGGCAGAGGCCGCCACCGAGACGCCAGCGGCCGCCCCGGCACCTGCCGCGCCCGTTGCGGCGTCGGGTGGGCGTGTGTTTGCTTCGCCCCTGGCCAGACGCATCGCGGCGGACAAGGGGATTGACCTTGCCCAAGTGAAAGGCACGGGGCCAAAGGGTCGGATCGTCAAGGCCGATGTGGAAGACTTCACACCGTCGGCAGCGGCAGAGACACCTGCGGCAGCTAAACCTGTCTCGATGCCCGCGGGACCAGCGGCGGCACAGGTCTTGAAGATGTACGAAGGGCGTGGTTTCGAGGAAATCGCGCTGGACGGCATGCGCAAGACGATCGCCGCACGTCTGACCGAAGCCAAACAGACGATCCCGCATTTCTATCTGCGCCGCGATATCGAGCTCGATGCGCTGTTGGCCGCACGCAAGCAGATCAATGCGGCGGGGGAAAAGCAGGGCATCAAGGTTTCCGTCAACGACTTCGTCATCAAAGCCTGTGCGGTGGCTTTGCAACGGGTGCCCGCTGCCAACGCGGTTTGGGCAGGTGACCGGATCCTGCAGATGCAGGCCTCCGACGTCGCCGTCGCCGTTGCCATCGATGGCGGGTTGATCACGCCGGTCATTCTGGATGCCGAAACGAAAGGGCTGTCGGCCCTGTCCACCGAGATGAAAGATCTGGCAGGCCGGGCGCGTGACCGCAAACTGATGCCCCACGAATATCAGGGCGGCAGCTTCGCGATCTCGAACCTTGGCATGTTCGGCATCGACAACTTCGATGCGGTGATCAACCCGCCGCATGGCTCGATCTTGGCCGTCGGCGCTGGTGTGCAAAAACCGGTGGTCAAGGGTGGCGAGGTCAAGGTCGCCACAGCGATGTCTGTGACCTTGTCGGTCGATCACCGGGTCATCGATGGCGCCTTGGGGGCCGAGTTCCTGACGGCGATCAAAGAGAACCTTGAGAACCCGGCGATGATGCTGGTGTAGACCGGGCCCTTGGCCCGGCCTTGGTCAACTCAATAGAGCCTTAGCCGCCGCAATCGCATCTTCTGCACCCGAGGGATCTGGGCCTCCACCCTGAGCCATATCCGGGCGGCCACCGCCGCCTTTGCCGCCCAGCTTCTCGACTGCGGCTTTGACGAGATCCACGGCCGACAATTGGCCGGTCAGGTCGTCCGTCACACCAGCAGCCACCGCTGCCTTGCCGTCGGTGTCGGCGATCAGCAGGACGGCGCCGGACCCCAGCCGGGTTTTCTGCTCGTCAATCAACCCGCGCAGATCCTTCGGACTGACGCCGGGCAGAACCTGGGCTAGGAACTTCCTGCCGTTGACGTCTTCGGCTTCTGGACCAGCCGCCGCACCAGAACCGCCCAGAGCAACTTGCTTGCGCAGGTCGGCGATCTCCGCCTCCATCTTCTTGCGATCGTCCATCAGCGCCTTGATCCGATCGGCGACATCCTCTGGTCGCGCCTTCAGCACGCTTGCGGCATTTGCCAGGTGGTGATCCTGAGTGCTGAGGTATTCATAGGCAGCCGCACCGGTCCGAGCCTCGACCCGGCGGGTACCGGCCGAGGACGCGGCCTCGCCCGTGACCACCATCAGGCCGATGTCACCTGTGCGGTTCACATGGGTGC
Source organism: Pseudomonadota bacterium (assembly GCA_039028795.1). Classification (GTDB taxonomy): domain Bacteria; phylum Pseudomonadota; class Alphaproteobacteria; order Rhodobacterales; family Rhodobacteraceae; genus Thermohalobaculum. Next base: position 113,066 of record JBCCHJ010000008.1, on the reverse strand, counting down.
CGCCGCAAAGTTCCAGCGAATAGACATCACCCGCAGGACCGGTGTCGCCTTCCGGACGGGTGCCCATGGACACGACGCGGACCTCATCCCCATATTTTTCGCCGAAAAGCGCGCGGGCACCGATTTCCTGTGCTTCATCCGGGGTCATCGACCGGGTCATAACTTCGGCATTCTGGCGGATGTAGCCGTTGACCTCGGCCTCGACGCCGCGCACTTCTTCGGCGCTCATGGCTTTTTGATGCGCGAAGTCGAACCGCAACCGGTCCGGGGCCACGAGCGACCCGCGTTGGGCGACGTGATCACCGAGGTGCCCACGCAGCGCTTCGTGCAATAGGTGGGTTGCCGAGTGGTTCGCCCGGATCGCAGTGCGTCGGTTCGTATCGACGGCAAGAACGGCGGCGTCACCGACCTTAAGGCCACCTTCTTCCACTTTGACATGATGCGCGAAGACACCTTGTTTCCTTTGCGCGTCGGTGACTTTGGCTTTCCCGCCATCGGTTGCGACCGAACCTTGGTCTCCGACCTGGCCGCCGCTTTCACCATAGAATGGTGTCTGGTTCAGCACCAACCAGCAATCCTCGCCAATATCGGCCTGTTGAACCAACGCACCGTCTTTGACGATGGCCAATATCTGACCCTCGGCCCTTTCCGTGTCATAGCCCAGGAACTCTGTGGCGCCGTGTTGTTCGGCGATATCGAACCAGATGGTTTCATCGGCGGCTTCGCCCGAGCCTTTCCAGGCAGCACGGGCGGCGGCCTTTTGTGCCGCCATCGCCTTGTCGAAGCCGTCCGTATCGACCGTGCGATCATGTTCCCGCAATGCATCCTGCGTCAGGTCCAGCGGGAAGCCATAGGTGTCATAAAGCTTGAAGGCCGTTTCACCCGGCAGGGGCGTGGCTTGATCCAACCCTTCTAACTCAGCCTCCAACAGTTTCAGGCCCCGATCCAGCGTCGTGCGGAAACGGGTTTCCTCCAGCTCCAGCGTCTCGGTCATCAAAGCCTGAGCCGTCCCCAGTTCGGGGAAGGCCTGGCCCATCTGAGCGACAAGGGCCGGGACCAGTTTGTGCATGACCGGGTCCTTGGCACCCAGCAGATGCGCGTGCCGCATGGCGCGGCGCATGATCCGGCGAAGGACATAGCCACGCCCCTCGTTCGAAGGTAGCACGCCTTCTGCAATCAGAAAACAAGTCGAGCGCAGGTGATCGGCAATGACCCGGTGGTGTGTCAGATGTTCGTCACCGGTCGTGGTCGAGGTTGCATTGGCCGAGGCATCGACCAAGGCCCGCATCAAATCGGTCTCGAACAGATTGTTCGTGCCCTGCATCAGGCCAGAGAAGCGCTCTAACCCCATGCCGGTGTCGACCGACGGTTTCGGCAACGGTTTCGATGTTCCGTCCGCGAAGGTTTCGAACTGCATGAAAACGAGGTTCCAGATTTCGATGAACCTGTCGCCATCTTCTTCGGGTGACCCTGGGGGCCCGCCCCAGATCTCCGGCCCGAAGTCATAGAAGATCTCGGTGCACGGCCCGTTCGGGCCGGTGTCCCCCATGCGCCACCAGTTGTCATCGCTGTCGATACGGATGATCCGTTCGTCCGGCAGGCCCGAGATCTTCGTCCAAAGACCAGCGGCTTCTTCATCGGTGGCGTGGACCGTGACGGTCAGCTTATCCTTGTCCAGGCCGAAATCCTTGGTGATCAGCGTCCAGGCGTAATTGATCGCCTCTTCCTTGAAGTAGTCGCCGAAGGAAAAGTTGCCCAGCATCTCGAAGAAGGTCAGGTGCCGGGCGGTGTACCCGACGTTGTCCAGATCGTTGTGCTTGCCCCCGGCCCGAACGCATTTCTGAGATGTCGTTGCGCGGTTGTAGTCGCGCGTCTCCAGCCCCGTGAAGACGTTCTTGAACTGGACCATGCCAGAGTTCGTGAACATCAACGTCGGGTCATTCCGTGGCACCAGCGGAGAAGACGCAACTTCCGCGTGCCCATTCTTGGAAAAGAAATCCAGGAAGGTGGTGCGGATGTCGTTCAGCGAGGTCATGGTTTCGGTCCAGAGTTTCAGCTTAAGCGGCGTCGTTTAGACCGTTGGCCGTGGCCTGTCCACTGTCAGCGATCCACCGGTAGCGCCTGTTACAGACTGAGGGGGTGGAAGATGGCAGCCTTTGATCATCTATGGGATAGGGAGTTTTCCAATGCGCTTTCTCAAAGCTGGGCTTTTGATCTTTCTGACGGCGATTCCCGCACAGACGAAGCCGGTTTATCAAGGATCTTGCGAAGGGGCCTTCAGTGGGGTTTCACTAGGCGGCCAGTTGAGGGTTGATTACCTGAGCAGGCACAGCACCTATGCCTATCGCGGCGTCTTTTATGATGCCGGCCGCAACCGGTATGATTTCGAAGTGATCACGAACCAAAGCAAGGGTGTTGGCGGGGCCTGGAAAAATGGCATGCGCCATCGGGAATCGCGCATTGATTTTCAGATCTCTGGTAAGACTTTCACGATCGCCGATACCGATCACGGCGGATCGGGCCGGTTCGTCTGCCGCTGACTGACCGCAGAAGAAAAAAGGGCAGGCCGCCCCGGCCTGCCCCGTCACGCCGTTCTGGCGCGAAATTCTTAAGCTTCGACAGCCTCTGCGGGTGGCTCTTCACCATCGTCGATGATCTGTTCGCTTTGCGGCATTTCGAAGTCCAGGCCATGGGCTGCACGGATCTTGTCTTCGATCTGCAGGGCGACAGTCGGATTATCGCGCAGGAACTGCTTGGCGTTTTCCCGACCCTGGCCGATGCGCTCGTCACCGTAAGAGAACCAGGATCCTGACTTCTCGACCACGCCGGCTTTCACGCCGAGGTCGATCAACTCACCCATTTTCGAGATGCCCTCGCCATACATGATGTCGAATTCGACCTGCTTGAACGGCGGGGCGACTTTGTTTTTGACGACTTTGACGCGGGTCGCGTTGCCGACGACTTCGTCGCGGTCCTTGATCGCGCCGATGCGGCGGATATCCAGCCGGACAGACGAGTAGAATTTAAGCGCGTTGCCGCCGGTCGTCGTCTCTGGCGAGCCGAACATCACGCCGATCTTCATGCGGATCTGGTTGATGAAGATCACCATGCATTTCGAACGGCTGATCGAGCCCGTCAGTTTGCGCATGGCCTGACTCATCAGCCGGGCCTGCAGACCGACCTGGGCATCACCCATATCGCCTTCAAGTTCCGCGCGTGGGGTTAGGGCCGCGACCGAGTCGACAACCACCATCGATACTGCGCCGGACCGAACCAGGGTATCTGTGATTTCCAGCGCCTGTTCGCCGGCATCGGGCTGCGAAATAAGCAATTCGTCAACGTCGACGCCCAGTTTCCGGGCATACGATGGGTCAAGCGCGTGTTCCGCATCGACAAAGGCGCAGATGCCGCCCTTCTTTTGCTCTTCAGCCACCGTGTGCAGCGCCAGAGTGGTCTTTCCCGACGATTCAGGCCCATAAACCTCGACGATCCGGCCCTTCGGCAAACCGCCGATACCCAGCGCAATATCCAGCCCCAAAGACCCGGTCGACGTTGCCTCGATATCCATGACCGCCTCTTGAGCGCCCAGCTTCATAATCGAGCCTTTGCCGAAGTTTCGTTCGATCTGCGCCAGCGCGCTTTCGAGGGCCTTATTCTTGTCCATGGTGCGTCTTTCATCCAGCTTGAGAAGGTTGTCGGTCATCGGGCCTGCTCCTTATTTCATATCCCGTTTCCGCGTGCAATTCGACGCTTGTTCTCATTATGTTCGCATAAAAGACGGGACAAATAAAGAACAAACTTGATCTGTACAGCCGTCAGTTGAAGCAGGCATGGGTTTACGGCGAGTTAATCAAACCGGTGGAATTTGTGTATTGACGAAGTTTTTTTGAACCCCAGCGGATGCTTGTTTTTCTGAAACACCGGTTGGTACTGTTATCGATGCCGAAGTGCGGCTCAACCGCCTTGGAGACGGCGTTCGGCAGATTTGCCGACGTTGTCATCACCAGCACGCCGCAGGCGAAACATACACCCTTTCGCAAGTATGACCGATTCCTGCGAAAGTATTTTGAAACATTCACAGATTGCCCGTTAGAGGTTGTCTGCCTGTTTCGGGATCCGGTTGACTGGTTGGGCAGTTGGTGGCGGTATCGTGGACGGAAAGAACTGGTTGGCCACGAAAATTCAACCCGCGGGATCAGCTTTGAGGATTTTGTCGGATCGTATTTGGATGGCGAAGGCGCCCCCGCCAGAGTCGGTCGTCAGTCCCAGTTCGTGTCCAACAAAGCAGGCGAAATCGGCGTTGATCAGATCTGGCGGTATGACGATCTGGGTGGTTTCGCTGACCGGCTGTCGCAGCGTCTGAATGTGAAGATGACCGTAGATCGGATCAACGTATCCCCACCGTCGGACGGTCAGACCCTGTCATCGGACATGGCCGCGCGGATCAAGTCAGAGCTGTCCCGAGATTTCGAAATATACCAAAACCTGGCCAAAAGCGCAGGGTAGCATTTCCCTTACACTGTTGGTCCGCGGCCGGTTTCATTCATTGCGATTTTAACCTTCGCCGTAAGCTCGTTCAGTGAAAACGGCTTCGACAGGAACAGGAAATCCGTATCCGTCAGATTGCGTCGGAAGGAATCTTCAGCGTATCCAGAGATGAAAATGACCCGGAGATCCGGGCGAAGTTGCCGGGCCTTAGATGCAAACGTCGGCCCGTCCATGCCGGGCATCACGACGTCGGACACCAGCACATCGATATTCTCGCCGCCCTCGTTCAGCAACTCCATCGCGTCTTCGGCGGATTCGGCCTCGATCACCCGATAGCCGCGCAACTTCAGCGCCCGCGATGCGAACGACCGGACAGGCGCTTCGTCCTCGACCAGCATGACCGCGCCCTGACCTGTCAGGTCGGGCTTTTCCGCGGACGGCGCCGCCTCGATCGCCGGGGTCTCGTCCACCTTCGGATAGGCGCGCGGCAACAGGATCGTGAAGCTGGCCCCGCCGGTTTCCAGATTCTCGGCATAGATATAGCCACCAGATTGCTTGACGATGCCATAGACCGTCGACAGGCCCAGACCGGTGCCTTCCCCTTGGGCCTTTGTCGTGAAGAACGGATCGAACACCTTGTCGATGACCTGCGGATCAATGCCCGTGCCATTGTCCGAGACAGAGATCTCGACATACTCACCGGCCGGGACCGACACGCCCAGATGCTTTTGCTCTGCAGCGATTGTCCTGTTGCGGGTGGCAATGGTGACCATACCACCCTCCTGCATGGCATCCCTGGCATTCACCACCAGGTTCATCAGGGCTTGTTCCAATTGCTGGTTGTCCGCCCGGACCGCGCCCAGGTCACGGCCATGATCCAGGGACAAGGTGATCTTTTCGCCGATCAGACGGTCCAAAAGATACAACGTGTCGGTGACGACGTCCTGCACGGACAGCAGTTTGGGTTGAAGGGTCTGCTTGCGCGAAAACGCCAAAAGCTGCTTCACCAGGGTCGCCGCCCGGTTCGAGTTCTGCCGGATCTGCGTCAGATCAGAAAAATCGGGGTGGCTGGCGTCTTTGCGCAGCAACAAAAGATCGCAATGGCCAGAGATCGCGGTCAGCACGTTGTTGAAGTCATGCGCGACACCGCCAGCGAGCTTGCCGACGGCTTCCATCTTCTGGCTTTGCGCGAACTTGTCTTCCAGCAGTCGCAGTTCCGATGCGTCCGTCAGAACCGCCATCAACGAGGGCTGCCCCTGCACAACCACGTGGGTCAGCGTGATCTGCGCGAAGGTGTCGAAATTGCCCTCTTGTAGGCGGACCATTTCGCCGGACCCGGATTCCTGGCCGCTGCGTACGTCCTGCAGCAGGCCGTCGAGAGACCTGCCAAGCGGTTGCACCATATCGCCCAGCATGCGCCCTGCGCTGAAAGCGTCGCCCAGCATTTTTCGGGCCTGTGCATTGCCCCAGAACACGCGGCCTTCGATGTCCAAATGCAAAAGCGAGATTGGGATCGCTTCCAATGTTTCCGCCGCGCTTACCTGACCTGACGTTTCCCCATCAGGGATGAACAGAAAGATCTCATAGCTTTCGCCGATTGGGCCGCGGTCGAACTTTACCGCGCTCAGCGCCAGGCGGTTCATGCCGTCCGGACCGGGCAGAACGATCCGGCCTGCCGAAAAGATGCCGCTGTCTATCTGTTCGCGCAGCTGATCCACCGCGCTTTCATCGAAGACATCGCGAAACAGCTGATTGGTTTCAACCTCATCCAATCCTGAAAACCTGGCATACGCAAAAGGTGCCTGAGCGTGGCCAGCCGATTTGGAATCAATGCCTAGGCTTGCCAAGTGGTTCTGCGGCAGAATTTGCCAGATCAACCGGTCACCGTGAAATAACTGCACGCTAAGCAGGACACTTTGGGCATTTGCCTTGGTCTTCAGGACCTCTAAAGACAATCCATCGCGCACGGCATTGCGCGACATCCGGTAAACGATGGATGGGGACAGACCCAGGGCATGTTCCAGTTTTTCCTGTATGGTCGCACTCGCGCCAGAGTTTTCCCGCCAGGACTGGTTCGTGCGCAGTATCACCCCATCCAGTCTTGTCAAAGCCGTCGGCCATTCGCGTTCATCGATCAATTGGCGCGGAACATTGGGGTCAGCACGACGCTGCATCCTTGCCGCAACAAATGCCAGTGCAAAGATCACGACAAAGCTGAGGACCGCGATGATGAATGGCAGCGCTTGGTCGAACTTCTGTCCCAGGACATTTTCATCCGCACGGGCAGGCACAGCGGCCAATGCCAGGACACAAGAAACAAAGATAAAGGCCGTTGTTTTCGGCGACATGGCAAACCTTGTTGCTGATGGGTGATGTCGGTTAAATGCAGCAGGCACCCACAGGCACAATATATTGCAAAGACCCATCAACAATCAATTTATGGCTGGTTTTCTATGCATCTTGCAAAACGGCAACATAAAACCCGTCTGCGCCGTCCAGGGGAGTAAAATGCCGACTTTGCGCTAACCGGAAGCGGCCTTGCGATTGCAGGAACCCCTCGACGACCTGGGTATTCTCCACCTGGAACATTGAGCACGTGATATAGGCGATTCGTCCGTTTTCAGAGGTCAGATTGGCAGCCTGCCGCAGCAAACTTTGTTGGGCCCGTGTCAGTTCGTCCAGCGCGTCCGGGGTCAACCGCCACTTGGCATCTGGATTGCGGCGCCAGGCGCCCGACCCTGAGCATGGTGCATCTACCAGAACCAGATCACAGGCGCCGTATTGGTCCTTTAATCTCACCGGGGTCAACATCGTTACCTTAGCGCCGGCCCGATCGGCTCGGGGTGCCAGTTGGGCCAACCGACGCTGTGAGATATCATACGCCATAAGGCGTCCCGTGTTCGCCATCGCTGCTGCAAGGGCCAGCGTTTTGCCGCCGCCTCCAGCGCAAAGATCCAGAACGGTTTCACCGGGTTTTGTGGCGGCAAGCTCGACAACGGCCTGACTGGCTGCATCCTGAATTTCCACCAGCCCTGTTTCGTAGGCCTTGCTTTGCGTGACCTTTCGGGCGCCTTCGGTCACCCGTAGCGCCTGTTTCGCAAGATGATGTGGGATTGTTTGCACACCGTCCGAGGCCAGGGAAGCACCGGCTGCGCGGACATCCGTTTTCAAAACGTTTACGCGCAGGTCCAAAGCCGCGCGGTCACGCATAGCATCCAAGGCTTGGTCGGGCAGGTCTGTCATCATCGGCTCGATCCAATCCGGATAGTCCAGCCGAACCGCCCGGGGTGCGTCATCCAAAGGACGTCGCGATTGCTCGGATTCGGATAGAGACGACGGAGCATAGGACACCCCAGTAAAGAGCTCCGCTGGGTCTTTGCCATCGAGGAGCAGGTTTCCCCGCAGGATATCCCGCGGAGTAGGGTCATCCGAGCCGGATACCCATCCCGCCGAGCGCATCCTCCGCACCGCGCCATAGACATGATCGGCAATCGCCGCCCGGTCCTTCGATCCGGAAAACCGGTGAGCAAGTGACCATTTTGCCAGAACACGGTCCAGGCCTTGATCGGCGTCCTGCCATTCGGCGAGCACGTCGATCGCTGCCTGAACACGCGCTGCAGGTGTCATCGGAAAACCAGGTTACGAGCCGCGATAATTCGGTGCCTCGCGGGTGATCTGAACATCATGTACATGGCTTTCGGTCAGACCCGCATTGGTGATCCGAACAAAGTCACAACTGGTGCGCATCGCCTCGATCGTACGATTGCCCGTGTAGCCCATCGCGGCCCGCAAGCCGCCCACCATTTGATGAATAACTGCGCTGGCCGGGCCTTTATAGGCAACCTGACCTTCGATACCTTCGGGGACCAGCTTGTGGGATTCCGAAACTTCCTTTTGAAAGTATCGATCTGCAGACCCCCGCGCCATGGCGCCCACCGAACCCATGCCGCGATAGGATTTGTACGACCGCCCCTGGTAAAGGAACACTTCGCCAGGTGCTTCGTCGGTGCCGGCCAGCATGGTGCCGACCATTGTGCAATGGGCGCCTGCGGCAATGGCTTTGGCCATATCGCCGGAAAACTTGATGCCGCCATCTGCGATCACCGGCTGCCCGGTTTTTGCGGCTTCTTCTGCGCAGTCCATCACCGCGGTCAACTGCGGCACGCCAACACCGGCCACCACCCGCGTCGTACAGATCGACCCTGGGCCTATCCCGATCTTCACGGCATCAGCGCCAGCATCGATCAAGGCGCGTGTCGCCTCGGCCGTGGCTACATTGCCAGCCACAACCTGCACTGCGTTCGAGTGTTTTTTGACGCGTTCCACTGCCTCGGCAACTGAGGCGGAGTGGCCATGGGCGGTATCGATCACGATCAGATCAACGCCCGCATCGATCAGCGCCTGACTGCGCTCGAATCCGTTGTCGCCCACTGTTGTGGCCGCGGCGACGCGCAGGCGACCAAGCTCGTCTTTGCAGGCGTGCGGGTTGAGCACGGCTTTCTGCAGATCTTTTACGGTCAACAAGCCGGTGCAGGCGCCTTGTTCGTTGATCACCAGCAGCTTTTCGATGCGGCGTTCCTGTAGCAGCTTGCGCGCAGCCTCGAGATCGACGGGTTCGCGTACAGTGGCCAAGTTGTTAGACGTCATCAATTCGCTGACGGGGATATTGGGGTCATCGGCAAAGCGCATATCGCGATTAGTCAGAATGCCGGTCAGCCGCTTTTCCCGATCAACGACTGGAAAACCTGTGATTTTGTATTGCTCTTGCAAACGATGGGCATCGGCAACGGTCTGGTCAGGTGACAAAGTGATCGGATTGTAGACAATCCCGGATTCGAAGCGTTTTACGCGCTTCACCTGCCGGGCCTGCTCGCGGATATCCAGATTGCGGTGGATGACGCCCAGCCCGCCAGCCTGGGCCATACAGATTGCCATGTCGTCTTCGGTCACGGTGTCCATGGCCGAAGACACCAGCGGGATGTTCAGATCGATCCCGTTCGTTATCCTGGTGCGAGGGTCTGCGTCGGCCGGAATGACTTCGGAGGCCCCAGGGACCAGCAGAACGTCATCGAAGGTGAATGCCTCACGAATCTCCATGGTTTTCTCCCGGAGCGTTAACGGTATTGGCGGGTCGCTATCTCATGTTGTCAGGCAAAAGAAAAGCCATTCATCACGGTGCCATCGGAAAATCTTTGCCTAAGCGGCGCTTTCCGTCTGTGCTACCGCATCGTCGTCTGAGTCTTCATCATGATCGATGAGTGATCGGAGGTGGATCGTAGCGTTGCAGGGGTCTTCAAAATGGCAGGCCGCAACCTCGCCGGTTTCGAAGAACTCCAAGAGCTCTTTCAACTCGGATGATCCTTCTTTGATCCGGCGCACTGCGTCTTCGGCGTCTTTGCTGAGACTTGTGTGATTGTCGACCTCGCTTGCCATGGCGCTGATCAAATCAGCAATCTCATCGGTCTGGATCAACTGTCGGCGGACCAACTCCGCAACACCGCCGACATCTTCGGCAGTGTTCAGAATTTTCGGAACAAGTTCATTCAATCGTTGCCCCGCTGTTTCTGCCAAATCTGCGGATTCGGTTGACAAAGTGCTGATTTCCGCAGCGGCTTCCTGGCTGCGTTCGGCAAGTTTGCGAACTTCGGTTGCGACGACAGCGAAACCCAATCCGGCTGTCCCTGCGCGGGCCGCTTCCACGGCCGCATTCAGGGCAAGAAGATCGGTTTGGCGGGCAATCTCTTCGACGACTGTGATCTTTTCAGCGATCTGCTTCATGGCTTCAACGGCCTGCTCGACGGCTTGCCCTGATGATTTGGCCGATGTCGCGGCGTCGGTTGCAATCGCCTCGGTATCGGCGACTTGCCCAGCGGTGCTGTGCAGAGAGGCGGTGATCGGCTGGACCATGTCCAGGATCGTGCCCGCCTGGTCCGACTGGCGGATACTGCACTGGCTGAAGTTGTCCGCGGTGTGCCCGAACTTCACGACCTGCTTGTTCAACGATCGGACGATCTCCCCTGCGCTGACCAGCATGATTTCCAGACGGTTGCGCATGTTTTCCAAAGAGAACCCTAGCAGATCCGAACCGGATAGTGGTTCGAACCGGCTGTCGAGTTGACCAGTGGATAGACGGCTGGCGGAACTGGCCCAACCCCGCATCGAAGTGCAGACTTCTCGAATCTTTACACGGATCTTGCTGAATTCATCCTTCGAGTTCCCTTTGATCGGTTCAAGATCGAACAATCCTTGCCCCAAGGCTTGGAGATCAAGCATCGTAGCCCGCAAACCGGTTGCGAAGCGGAACATCGCGAAAACTGACAAACCCAAGCAGAGGATCAGCGCTGCACAGGACAGCACAAGCTGCCAGAAAGCATCTTGGTGCAAGACCTCTGACGCAGCACGGGCGCGGGCGATGGCTTGTACCCCAATTCGGTCTTCGACTGCTTTGAAGCCATTCAGCCTTTCAGTCGCGGTGTCAAACCAGGCTTTTCCGGACACGCCCTTGCCGTCATTGGTGACATTGATCTTCGCAAGAACGTCCCGCCACTCTGTGACCTGGCTGGTCGCTGGTGTTGTCAATGCCTGATCCAGCCAAGTGACATGTTCGGGCATTGCGCCCGACCGGAACCGCTTCAATGCCAGTTGTTCGCCTGTCAGACGGGCAAAGTACGACTTGAAACGTTCGTCCGAAACCGCCCCTTCGGCGGCCTGATTGAACAGCGCGCCACCCAATGCGCGTTCTAGTCCACCGTGTTCTTTCGCTTGGACAAGCGTCCGGAAAGCCCATAGCCGATGCGCAATATCGACGCTGGGCGCACTTACATTCGTACGAGAAATCATCGCGATCAGACGGTCGATCGAATCGGTATAGAAGGCGGTCACATCGCCGACTTCAGAGGCACGCGCGTCAATCGTTTCCCGGAAAGCCGTCCGTTTCTGTAGATCCTGAAAAATAGGTTCTATCGCGCTGTATATCTCTGGAAGATCGCCGCGAATGTTCTTTGTCGCCAGCATGTTCGAGAACGCAGTCAAGGATTCATCGACTTTTACGCGTTGTTCATGGAGCGCGTCCTTCAGGACATCGGTGTAGCCACCTGATATGGTGCCGACCGTCCGGCCCCGCTCGATCTGCAGTTCATGGATCACCGAGCTTGCGATTGCCGCGATATGAACGGTCTTCGCGAGGCGATCCGCTTCATCCGCGTGCATCTTAGTTTTCGTTGCCGCAACGTAAGAAAAAGCACAGATCGCAAACGTCGGAATTAGAACTGCCAGAAATACAATCGTCCTGATGGACATGCGCCGCGCCCAATTCTTCCTGCGTGTGCGGGCCGGCGTAATGGAGGACGGTTAAGAATGGCTTTCCAGGGTGTTCACGTTTGACGTTATCCACGCTGTTCGAAAGGATTAATCCAGATCGCTGTCACCCCGAAACCCGGTGGCGACCACGAACATTTCGGCACTGTCAGACCGCGATGCCGGTGGTTTGATATGGGCCACTTTGTCGAAGCCTTTCTTCAATAAGGTTAGAAGCTCGCCTTCGGTTCCGCCCTGCAAAACCTTTGCCACAAAGGCCCCGCCTGCCGTCAGCACGTCAAACGCGAAATACGCCGCGGTCTCTGCCAAAGCGATGATGCGCAAATGGTCGGTTGCGCGGTGACCGCTGGCAAAGGCAGCCATATCCGACAGCACCACATCCGCCTGGCCGCCGATGGCTTCGCGAACTTCCACATCAGCGTCCGTATCCAGGAAATCCAACTGCATCAGATTAGCGCCTGCGATCGGTTCAACTTCTTGGAGGTCCACCCCAAGGACGGTGCCCTGAGCCTTGCCCTTTTTATCACCCAACGCGTTTACGCGTTTCACCGCCACCTGACACCAGCCCCCAGGCGCACAGCCTAGGTCTACCACCCGGGCGCCAGGCACAAGGAAGCGAACTTTGTCGTCAAGCTCGATCAGCTTATAGGCAGCGCGGCTGCGATACCCGTCGCGCTTGGCGGCGTGCACATAAGGATCGTTCAACTGCCGTTCCAGCCACCTGGTTGACGACAGCTTGCGCCCGCGGGCGGTCTTTACCCGGGTCTTGAGATCGCGAGCACCGCGGCCAGAACCAGTCTTCTTGCCCTTGGTCATCCGCTTTGCCTGCGATCGCGGCGGGCCTGCAGCAGACCATAGAGAATCCCCTCACGCAGCCCGCGATCGGCAATCCGGAACCGATCGACGGGCCAAAGCCTAAGGATCGTCATCAAAATCGCAGAGCCTGAGATCACCAGTTCCGACCGGCCGCGTCCGATCCCGGGGTGATCGGCACGGTCATTCGGGTTCATGGTCAGTAATCTGTCGGCAACATCGCCAGCTCCGTCCGCGGGCAGCCACAGCCCGTCGACCCGGCTGCGGTCGTAGGACTTCAGGCCCAGGTGCAGGGCGCCAAACGTCGTCGCAGTCCCGGACACCCCGATAATCTGCAGCTTTTCCGTTAGCGATTCTGGGTCAGCAACGTCGTAAGGGCCGAAAGGCGAAAGCCTTTCTTCGAAGTGCAGCGACATCATCGTGAAGCGTTCAGAGGTATTTTCAATGTGCTTGAACCGGTCATGCAAGGTGCTGACCCCCATGGGCACGGAAATCCAGTCCGAGATATGGGCCGCCGCCGCCCGCGCTGTGTCAGTTTCGCGCCGCCCGCGGCCCAGCGGCGCAAGGGCGCGGATCAAGCTTTCGCGCCGTGTGGCGGGCGTGCCGGACATGTCGATCCAGATCAGTTCGGTCGACCCACCGCCAATATCGAAGACCAGCAATTGTTCCGCATCTGGATCGATCAGCGGTGCACATCCCGCAACGGCCAGCCGGGCCTCTTCCTCGGCCGAGATGATGTCCATAGACAGGCCGGTTTCGCGCGTCACGCGGCGGACGAAATCCCGGCCGTTTTCGGCCCTACGGCAGGCCTCGGTCGCGACGATGCGCTGGTCGCGGACACGGTGATGACGGATCTTCCCGGCACAAATGCGCAGTGCCTTCAGCGCCCGGTCCTGAGCCTCGTCCGATAGAATGTTCGAGGCTTCGACCCCCTCACCCAGCCGGACGGCGCGGGAAAAGGCGTCCATAATGGCAAACCCTGCACCATCGGGGCGTGCCACAAGCAGTCGGCAATTGTTCGTGCCCAGGTCCAAAGCGGCCATCGCGCTGTCGCCCCGGCCACGTCCTCCGCGATGGCCGGACCGATGTGGTTTACCACGCCGGTTAGGGGGGCCTCCGCGTCTGTCAGGGCCGTTATTGTCCTGGGTGGTCACACAGCCGCCCCGAGCCATTGCAAAGATCATTCATCGTTGCATCTAGCTCTAGGGTGCATGAACGCGGTCGGCAAGGGTGGGCGGGCCGATGGGGAGATGGCCCGCCCGGGGAAGGTGTCAACCGCACGAGGCGGCGACACGCATGGGCATCGGGGAAATGCCCAGCGCCTGGCAGACCTGATAGGGCAAATCCGGCTTATTCATCGTGTAGAGATGCAGATGTTCGACGCCCTCTTCGATCAGTCCGTCGCATTGTTCCGTGCAGATCGCGACAGACAGCAGGTCATGATCGTCCTCGGTTTCGGCATGGGTGTAGGCCTTGCGCATCCACTGCGGAATCGTCGTGCCGCACCTTGCCGCGAACCCCGCCATTCGGGCGAAGTTTTCGACAGGTAGTATGCCGGGGATGATCGGTGCAGTGATGCCTGCGGACGCAGCCCGGTCCCGAAAGCGCAAAAACGCCTCGTTGTCGAAAAAGAACTGAGTGATTGCGCCCGTTGCCCCAGCATCCAGTTTGCGCTTGAGGTGATCGATATCTGCCGTGTCGGAGGTGGCCTCGGGGTGGCGTTCCGGGTAGGCGCCGATCCAGATTTCGAACTGATCCATGCGCGCCAGCGCAGCGACCAGATCCACTGATCCATCGAACCCCTCTGGATGCGGTGTAAACTGGCTCTGATCGCCAGGGGCATCCCCGCGCAGCGCCACGATGCGGCGGCATCCAAGTTTCGCATAAGCCCGGGCAACCTTCAGCACATCATCCTTTGATGCGCCGACACAGGTCAGGTGTCCTGCCACATCCAGTCGTGCGCGGTCCCGGATGGCCAAAATCGCAGCAAGGGTGCGGTCACGGGTTGTGCCACCAGCGCCATAGGTGACCGATACGAAGTCCGGGCCCAAGGGCGCCAGTCGTTCCACCGCCGTCCATAACGCCAGGGAGGCCCTGGGCGATTTTGGCGGAAAAAATTCAAAACTAAGTTTTGGCAGCGCAGATTCGCTGCTCTGGGCGAATGCCATCGCGATTCCTCATCATGTCAGGGTTCTCACGCGACTGGCGTCTACAATGCCCGGCCAGAAGCTCGCTTATTCTATACCGAACCGGCTGCGACGGTTCAAGGGCGGTTTGCGACACATTCGGTCGCATACCTGGAAACGCTGTTCAGATTATTGCAGTGCCGGTGGGTTACACTTGGTTCTGCAAGTTGATTAAGACTTTCTTTTGCAGCGAATTTCGTGTCGCATCTGTTGGAAACGACGTCGAAAATAATAGGCTCTTGGCGGTGTAATCGGACTATCGGGGCAAGAGACTTAAGGGAACGGGATCTATGGCGAATATGACCATTGTCTATTGGCGGGATATTCCGGCTCAGGTGATCGTCGGCAAGGGTCGGCGCGCCTCCAAGGTTCAACTGCCCGAACGTTTCGAACAAGCTATTGACAGATGCGCGATGAAGGTTGGTGCCAAGGATGACGACGCCTATATGTCGGAATGGCGCAAAGTGGACGCAGGCGAAGTGGACGGAGACGCCGCCAAGGCAGCTGCCAGCACGGCGGCGCGATTGGAGGCAGAGTTTGACAAAGACCGGATCAAGGCCCTGATTGCCAGCGAAGGCTGGGCCGAGACCGCTAACTGAGTGGGAATGACTTGGATGAGTAAGATCATCGACCTATTCTCTCGTAAATCTGCTCCGCAGCCATCGGCGGATATTGCGGATTTTCTGCAAGGTTTCTCGATCGAGGTGATGCCCCGCACCGCCGAAAAAATCGAAGATTTTCGAGAGATTCTGCCAACGGGCACCCGGGTCTATGTCGCCCATATCGAAGGCACACCGATCGCAGACATGGTCGCCACCGCTAAGCGTATCGCGGGTGAGGGCTTCCCGGTGATGCCGCACTTCCCAGCGCGCGGGATTAAATCGAAGGACCAATTGGCCGATTGGATCGCCCGCTATCAGGGCGAAGCGGGTATCGATCAGGCGCTTCTGCTGGCGGGCGGCTATGATGCACCGACAGGAGACTTCGACAATTCCATGGAGTTGATGGAAACGGGCCTTTTCGACTCCGCCGGGTTCAAACGCCTGCATGTCGCGGGGCACCCAGAAGGTAACAAGGATATTGACCCGAACGGCGGTGACAAGAATGTGTCGGACGCATTGCGCTGGAAGCAGGCCTTTTCGGAACGCACCAATGCGGACATGGCCATCGCAACGCAGTTCTGCTTCGAGGCTGAACCGGTCATCGACTGGGTCAACCGTCTGACCGCGGAAGGGATCAAGCTGCCGGTCCATATCGGCATCGCGGGCCCGGCCAAACTGCAGACCATGATCAAGTTCGCCATGGCGTGCGGCGTCGGCCCATCCCTGCGGGTTTTGCAACGTCGTGCAGCGGATGTAGCGAAGTTGCTGCTGCCGTTCGAGCCGACCGAGGTTCTTTCAGACCTAGCGGCGCACAAGGCGGCGAACCCAGACTTCAATATCGCGCAGGTCCACTTCTTCCCGTTGGGCGGGATCAAGAAAACCGCCGAATATGTCGATGAATATGGCCGCCCGGCGGGCCAAGCCAGCGCCGCGATCGCCTGATTCAAAGCAATCCTTGCTATTTAAGCTGGGGTGGGTTTGAAACCCACCCTACGCTCCAGCTAAGCCCACGGAAGAGAACCTAATGACCCGTACCGTCGTTGAGTCCCAGACCAAGACCGTCGTCATCGGATTTGACGAACCCTTCTGCGTGATCGGAGAGCGGATCAATCCAACAGGTCGCAAAAAGCTGGCTGCAGAGTTGGAAATGGACGACTTCAGCACGGTCGAGAAAGACGTAATGGAGCAAGTCGCCTGCGGCGCAGATGTTCTGGATGTGAACTCTGGCGCAGTCTTCACCAACAAGATGGCAGAAGACCCGCGCTATGCAGACAACAATTTCGTCGAACCGACATTGATGAAGCAGCTGGTCGAAAAGGTGCAAAGCCTGACCGATGTGCCGGTCTGCATCGACAGTTCTGTTCCCGGCGCCCTCGAAAACGGTCTGGAGATGGCCAATGGCCGACCACTGTTGAACTCGGTCACCGGCGAGGAAGAGCGCCTGGAGATCGTGCTACCGCTGGTCAAGAAGTACAATGTTCCGGTGGTGGCGATTTCGAACGATGACACCGGTATCTCGGAAGACCCCGATGTGCGCTTTGCCGTGGCCAAGAAGATCGTCGAGCGTGCCGCCGACTTTGGCATTCCGGCCCATGATATCGTAGTCGACCCTTTGGTTATGCCCATCGGCGCTATGGCGACGGCCGGGCATCAGGTTTTCACGCTTGTCCGTCGCTTGCGCGAGGAACTGGGAGTTAACACCACCTGCGGCGCCTCCAACATCAGCTTCGGTCTGCCGAACCGGCATGGCATCAACACGCGTTCCTACCGATGGCTGCAGCGCATGGCATGACCTCTGCAATCATGAACCCAGTGCAACTGGGCGCATCCGACAAGAAAATGGCGGATCGCATCGCTGAATTAGCGGCTTTGGGCATCATCGTACCGGAAGGCATCGATCCAGTCGCCTTGGCCCCGCTGATCGGTCTGGGGTCACGCAATGCCAGCCCATCAAAGGAAATCGAAGCCATCAAGGCGGCTGACTTCCTGTTGAACCATGACCCTGCGGGTGGGAACTGGATCAAGTTCAACAAACCTGCTGCGGTTCCGGGCGCCGAAGGCGCTGGCGGTGGCCGCCGCGAAGGCCGCCGCCGCCGCCGGGCCTGACACGAAAATGGGGCAGGCCGTTGGCCTACCCCATCCCCCTCATACTTGCGTAGATCAGGCGGCAGCGACGTAGTTGATATCCAGGATGATGCTGTCAGTGGCCAATTGGTCGGTGACCTCAACCTCGATCTGATACATCCAGTCGCCATCTGCGCTACCGAAAACGCTGGGCGCCTGTACCATGGTGATCTCACCGGTTTGTTGGTCGATCACGAACTGATCTGCGTCAGGTGAATCCTGGTCGTTGCTGTCATTGATCTTAAAGAACAGGGTATCGCCGTCCAGATCCACGGCCTCAACCGTTGCAACAACAGTGTTGTAGGCCGAGTTGTCGATCCGAACGTCCGGATTGGTTGGGGCAACTATCTCTGGCGCCCGATTATCGGCTTGATCAACTGGGCCATCGGTTTCCGGCTTTTCCGGTGTTTCATCGTCACAGTCAGCAAACTTTTTCCAGTCGTACTTCTTATCGTGATCCTTTTTCTTCCAGTCTTTTTTCTTCCAACCCTTCTTGGTGCCGCAGCTCTTATCGCCGTCGTCACACTTCGAGGACTTCCAATCTTTCTTGGACTTCCAGTTGCAGGCATCTTCGGACGTCCAGCCATATTTTTTGAACTTAAAACCGTCATCGCAATTGAATTTGATGATCTTCTTTTCAAAGCCATCTTTGCGGTCGTCCCGATCATTCCAGTCGCACTTCTTTTTGGCCCACTTCTTTTTCCAATTGCCCCAGGCATTCTTTTTGAAGCCGCCCTTTTTGTTCGACATGCAACCCATTGCTGTTCTCCGTGGTACGCTACCTAACTGCGATCAATTTTACGGAAATTCGCCAATAAGTTGATAGCGGATCCTGTTTCCAATCAGGATAGCGCATGAAAAAACCGCCCCATTTTGGGGCGGTTGTTCGGGTTTCGATCAGTTTGGTCGATACGTCAGCAATCCGGAACGATGTCATCCACGTCCGGAACCGCTGTGACCATGTGATTCATCGAATGCGAGGGGCGATCGCACCCAGCCTCACCGACGATCTTGGCGGGAATACCCGCCACGGTCTTGCATGCGGGCACGTCTTTCAGGACCACTGATCCCGCAGCCACGCGACTGCAGTTTCCAACCCGAATATTGCCCAGAACCTTAGCGCCCGCGCCGATCAGTACACCATCGCCGATCTTCGGATGTCGGTCGCCAGTATCCTTGCCATTACCGCCCAACGTCACGCCGTGCAGCAAGGATACATCGTTGCCGATCACGGCAGTTTCCCCAACCACAATGGCATGGGCATGATCAATCATTAAGCCCTGGCCGATCCGGGCGGCGGGGTTGATGTCCATGGAAAAGCTCTCGGAAACCCGCATCTGCAGAAACATCGCCAGATCGCGGCGATGATTGTTCCACAGCCAATGGGAAATTCGATAAGCCTGGATGCCCAGGAAGCCCTTGAAGTACAGCAAGGGCTGCACCATCCGGTGGCAGAACGGGTCACGTTCGCGCACCGCGATCACATCGGCGCGGGCGGCGATGCCGATCTCTGGCCGGTCGGCGAAGGCCATATCGCAAAGCTCGCGTAGCAAAAGGGCAGGCATCTCTGAAGAAGCCAGCTTCTCTGCAATCCGATAGCCCAGCGCGTCCTCGAAGGACTTATGGTTCAGCACGACGGCATGCACGATGCTGGCCATCAGCGGCTCTTGCGCGGCCAGCGTCTCCGCCTCGGCACGAATCGTGTTCCAAACGGGGTCTAGATCAGCGCCCGAGCGCAATCTGGGATCGGATGACATCGCCTTCCTCCGTACCTGGTCCGCTTGAGAGATGGGAACCTTTCTGGCTAAATACCACATATGGATGCGAAATTGCTCATGAAATTCCGTGAACGCCTGAATCAAGAGGCGTCAGATCTGCGCGCGAATGAGGCAGGCACTGAAGAAGACCGCGCGCCGGTTGCCTTGGATCAAACCCAGGTCGGACGCCTCTCACGCATGGATGCGCTGCAACAGCAAGCCATGGCCGAGGCCCAGTCGCGTCGCCGCGCCGTTCGCCTGAAGGCAATTGACGCAGCGCTGAGGCGCATCGACCAGGATGAATTTGGCTGGTGCGATGAATGCGGTGAAGAAATCCCTTTGGGCCGATTGAACCTGGACCCATGCGCGGTCCGGTGCGTCGACTGCGCAGCTTGAAATGCCCGTATGGACATGGATCAGTCCTGCTCAGGCCGCTCGAAAATATAGGCATGAATGTCGCCGCGTTGCAGACCAAGATCTTCGAGTTCTTGATTTGAAAGCGCGAGCAAGCGTTCTGCCTCCTCGATACACACTTTCGACGTGCAGGCGGTCCAATTCAACCTGCCGAGGGCTGAGATCAAGCATTGCAAAAATGGTGTCGTTGCCGGGCGTTCGTCATGCGTGAGGCTTGCCCGGCGGATTGGTACGTCCGCCATAGTCAAATCTCCGATGTCGCTTAGCCAGGTCAGTCTAAGCGATCGGATGAGTCGAGTCCGTGACGATTGTTACAACCTAAGGGCGCATGCCCTTCAAATAGCTCTATCGAACTCGGGCATCCGGTCCTCGGGCGCATCGGTTACCAGCATACGGCCAGGCGTATGGGTGATGCAGATCGGCGGCCTGGCAGCGTGCAGGACGTTCTGTGGTGTCACACCGCAGGCCCAGAACACAGGCACATCGCCTGGGGCAAAATCTGCGGGCTCGCCCCAATCCGGCACGTTGATATCTGCGATGCCGATCTTTTCGGGATCGCCAACATGCACGGGTGCTCCGTGGGCGTGGTCAAAGTCTTCGGTGATCGAAATCGCCAGATCCACCTGATCTTCTGGAATCGGCCGCATCGAGACGACCATGCCGCCTTCGAACGGCCCTGCAGGGGTGAGTTCGATATTCGTTGCCCACATCGGCACGGTCACGTTCGCCTCGATATGTTTCATCGCGATCCCTGCCTCGGCCAAGGCGCGCTCGAAGGTGAAGGAACAGCCCAGAGCAAAGGCGACCATGTCCTCTGTCCAGAGGTCCGAGATATCGTGGACCGCGCCCTCAAGCTTTCCATGGCGATAAAC
This sequence comes from Pseudomonadota bacterium, assembly GCA_039028795.1. Classification (GTDB taxonomy): domain Bacteria; phylum Pseudomonadota; class Alphaproteobacteria; order Rhodobacterales; family Rhodobacteraceae; genus Thermohalobaculum. The sequence continues at coordinate 92,493 of JBCCHJ010000008.1, read as the reverse complement.
ATTGTAGGATGGCACATCGGTGCGGATATCGATATCGCCCAGCATCGGCATCATTGGATCGCCACGACCAGAAAGACCAACCAACGGGCAAGGCCGGGCGTTTACGTCGCAGAATTCTAAGAAATCATCTGCATATCCATCGCCCAGGATCGCCAGATTGGCCTGCAGGTTACCCGGGGCAAAACCAGCTGTTTGCCCACGATAGACCCCAGCCCTGATCTGTTCCCGGATTTGGCCGATCGGCTGCTTCAGCAGGCTTTCATAATCATTGGCGGTCATGGGATCGTCCTCCTACCCAGAGCGTGCAGTATGATCGATAGTACGACAAGGCCTTCATCGGGGCCAAAGGATCAGTTGCGTGCATCTGAAATTGGCCATTTTTTTGCCCGCTGCAGAAGAAACGGTTGCATCCCAAACCTGTGTCGAGCGCCCTGTGTGCAGAGGCTTTGCCGTGCATACAACCTTCCCATCTTGGACCGAGCCAAGGAAATTCGATGTCAGATCAACCGTCGTGAATCCATTCGAACCCTCCGGCAGTGCCGCCACGGTTCCATAGCCACAGCATGTGTCAGCCAGCGTCACGACCGTGCCGGCGTGAAGAAATCCATTCCAGGACAGGTGAGATTTTTTGATCTCAACCTCTGCACGGACCTGCATTGGACCAACCTCGGTGAACTTCAGCGCCATATGCCCAGGTAGATACGCGGACCCGCGGGCGTTCCAGTCTTCCAAAGTCTCAGGCACATCGATCATCATGGGGTTCTCGCAAGGAATAACGTCGGTGGCTGGTTACATGGAATGAGCCGCCTCTGTCAGGTTCTTTAGCTTTGTCATCGCCAGATCGCGCCCAAGGAAGCCTAACCCGCAATCGGGCGCAGCAATCAGGCGGTCTGCTGGAATGTGCTGCATGACAGTATCCATCCGGGCCTTGATTTCATCCACCGGTTCGATTCGACTGGAGGCGACGGTTACAAAACCCACAATTAACGTCGACGTCTGGAACCGCTCGAATAGGTCTGCCGGGTTGTGGCGGTGAGCGTCCTCGATCGAGATTTGATCCGCAATCCCGTCGACCCTTTCAGCAATTTTCACATATGACTGCTGGTCGGCCTTGGGATAGTCCGCATCGTCCAGCTTGTTCGGATACCCGCAGCACATGTGCATGACCCGGGTCACGCCATTTGGAACTCCTTCAAAACACTTCGCCAGAGTATCTACGCCATAGGCCAGGGCCTGATCCGGCTTGCGTGCAAAGATCGGCTCATCAATCTGGATGTAGCGGCACCCGGCCTTGACCAAAGCCAGCACCTCGGCGTTCAGCGCTGCCGCCAAGTCGTGTGCCAGCGCTTCGGGGTCACTGTAATGAACGTCCGCAGTCGTGTCCGAAATCGTCATTGGACCGGGCAGGGTAATCTTCACCGGGCGGTCTGCTGCAGCCTCGGCCACCTGCCAGTCACGCACCAGCACGCTTTCGCCCCGCGCCCGCACTGGCGCGACGATGGAAGGCAGTGGCACCGTGTAGGCCCCGTTCCGCAGGACGCGCTCGGTCAGGTTGACGAAATCGAAACCTTCGAAATGGCGGCATTGGTAGTGGACATAATTCTCTCGCCGGATCTCGCCATCCGTCGGCACGTCGATCCCGCAAGTTATCTGATCGGCCACGCACTCTGCCGTCGCCCGGTCCATCAGGGCAACTGCATCATCATCTCCGGCGGTCCATCCGCCCAGAACTTTTTCGTTGTAGTCCTCTGCATTGAGACTGACCTGAAACCAGTCGGTGATCGGCACATAATCGGGCTTGGGATAAGCCCCGATGCAGGTTGTGGTCAGTGGCATGTCGATTCCCCCATTTTATCGTTTTGCGCAGCTTGAAACTGGGAAAACCCCGTCGTCCAGCCCGGAAGCGAACAGATTCCCGGAAATTGACGGGTTAGGGGTTTTCAGACGCACAAATGTCTGTCTATCGTCACGCCCAGCAGGTGCAAAAAGCACCCAAACAGGGAGTTATCGCAATGAAGTATGCAATCGGTGCCGCGTTGGCAGCGGGATTGGCTTTGGGTGGAACGGCCTTTGCCGATCTGGATGAAAAGGAATTCCTAGTTGTCGGCACCTGGGGGAACCTCTTCAACTGGAAAGAACACGAAAGCCGGATGTGGCAGAAGGTTCTGCCGGAAGCCTCGGGCGGCAAGCTGACCGCGAACGCCAAGCCGTATACGGAGCTTGGTCTTTCAGGGTATGAGGTCGTGAAGCAGCTGGAGCTGGGCGCCTATGACGCCGTGCACGCGCTGACCACCTATACCAGCCAAGACAGCCCGCCGCTAGAAGGTATCGACCTTGCCGGCGTATTCCAGGATTTCGCAACCTATCGCGAGGCGCTGAACGCATATAAGCCGGTCATCCAGCGCGAGCTGCGCGACAAGTACAACGCGGAACTGGTGATGCTGTACACGTTCCCATCGCAGCAGCTCTACTGCAAGCTGGGCGAGGGTGAGAGCGGCCACCTGGCTTCCCTAGCCGGGAAGAAGATCCGGACCTACTCGACATCCTTGGCTGACTTCATCGAAGGGCTTGGGGCATCGTCTGTGACCATCGCGTTCTCGGAAGCTGTGCCTGCGCTGGAAAAAGGCGTGGCCACCTGCGGCACCACCGGAACAGCGCCAGCCTACAACGCTAAATGGTACCAAGTCACGACCCACAATGTGCGCGTGAAGTTGGGCTATGCCGCGACCTTCATGGCGTTCAACGGCGAAGCTTGGGACGAGCTTTCCGACGAGACCAAGGCGACCATCCGCGAAACCGCGGCCAAGGTGGAAAACGAGATCTGGGAATCCATCGAAGCAACCGACGCTATGGCTGCGACCTGCAACACGTCGGGCCCGTGCGACTGGGGCGAAAATGGCGGTCTGGAGCCAGTTGAGATGAATGACGAAGACAACGCCATCATCAAAGATGTGGTTGAAAACACCGTTCTGAAGCGCTTCGCCGAACGCTGCGGCAGGACCTGCGCCGAAGAGTGGAATGCCACGATGGGCAAGATCGCTGGTGTGCAAGCACCGCTGCCCGCCGAATAACGACGGTACTGGGCCGCCCTTCGGGGCGGCCCCATTGTCGTGATGGAACTGCTTGCCGGTATATATCGATGGATGGAGCGTATATCGCTCTGGGCCGTATGGCTGGGCGGATTTTCGCTTCTGCTGGCGGCGGTCATGATCGTGATCGAGGTCGTCGGTCGCAAGATCGGTGGGACTGATCTGCTGGGCGTCACGATTCCATCCTTCCGGGTGCCGGGCTCCGACGAATATTCCGGCTATGTCTTCGGTGGTGCCACGGTCTGGGCCTATGCCTATTGCCTGATCCACCGCAGCCATATCCGCATCGATGCGCTTTACAACATTTTTCCGCAGCGGATCCGGGCAGTGCTGGATATCATAGGCCTCGCCTTGCTGGGTCTTTTCATACTCTACCTCACCGAACGTGCCTGGCAGGTGTTTATCGGCACCTTAGAGAAGGGTTCCCGGGCGGCCACGCCGCAGCAAACGCCATTGTGGTTGCCACAGGCGGTTTGGGTAAGCGGGCTGACTTTCTTCTGCATCGTAACGGTTTTCCTATTCTTCTACACATTGCTGTGCTTGTTCACCGGGCGCACCGCCATGGTTCAGAAACTCGCGGGCACAATGTCGGTCGATGAGGAAGTCGAAGCCGACACCAAGGGCGTGAAAGAGTTAGATCGATGAAGGCCTTGATAGCATTCTTCAAGGCCGGATCGCCCTGGTCCATCGTCATCGCGCTGCTAGTGTTGGTGCTGGCCGCGGTACCGGTTGCAGCAGTTCTTGGACTTTTATCCCTGGGCTTGGACAACGTATTCATGCGTGGCCGACTGGTCCGTGCCATGGGAGAGTTCACCTGGGAGCAGCAGCGCAACTTCCTGCTGATCGCAATCCCGCTCTACATCATGATGGGCGAGATCATTCTGCGCTCTGGCATCGGTCAACGCATGTACGCCGCCGTGGCGCTGTGGCTGAACTGGCTGCCCGGCGGGTTGATGCACGCGAACATCGTGTCCTGCTCGATCTTTGCAGCAACGTCCGGGTCCTCGGTCGCCACGGCGGCAACCATCGGCACGGTTGCTGTGCCAGAGATTGAGCGGCGCGGATACAATGAACGCTTGTTCCTGGGGTCCATTGCGGCGGGGGGGACGCTGGGCATCCTAATCCCTCCCTCGATCATTCTGATCCTTTATGGATTTATCACCGATACATCGGTGCCGGAACTGTTCCTTGCCGGGTTCTTGCCAGGCATGTTGCTGTCCATCTTCTTCCTGTTGGCCATCCTGATCGCCTGCGTCCTGCGCCCCGCATGGGGCGGTGAACGGCAAAGCGCGACCTGGGAGGCCCGCATCCGAAGCCTGCCGGACCTAATACCGCCATTGCTTTTGATCATCGGGGTCATGGGCTCGATCTATGGCGGCATCGCGACGCCGACCGAAGCGGCGGCTGTGGGCGTGATCTTTTCGCTGATCCTGGCCGCTTACTTCCGCGCCCTCAGCATCGACCTGCTGAAGACCGCATTCGAAGGCACGATGCGCATAACCGCAATGATCATCTTCATCATCATGGCAGCGGTGTTTCTGAACTTTATCCTGGGCTTCATCGGCGTCAGCCAGGCCTTGATCAAATTCATCGAGGATTTGGGTTGGTCGCCGCTGCAAACCATGATCGCGCTGATCGTCTTCTACCTGATCTTGGGCATGTTCATGGAGACACTTTCCATGCTGCTGACCACCGTGCCGGTGGTCTTCCCGCTGGTGGTATCTTTGGAGTTATGGGGCATGAGCCCGTCCGAGACAGGCGTTTGGTTTGGGATCTTGATTACCATCCTCATCGAGACCGCGCTGATCACCCCGCCGATTGGTGTGAACCTTTATGTGGTGCAGGGCATCCGGCAAAAGCCCGGGCCGTTCGGGGATGTAGCATGGGGGGCGATGCCTTTTGTACTGATGATGATCCTGATGGTCTTCTTGCTGCTGTTCGTCCCGGACGTGGCGCTCTACCTGCCTAGCCTGGCATTCTAGCGTCCTCCCTAAACAGCGCGGGAAAAATCGCCTCATTTGAAGGCGCGCTTGGTGGTGCGACCCTATTCTGCGGAAAACATCGGGAGGATCCCATGCCAGCCATCGAAGACATCCGTGTCGATCTGTTCCGCCTGCCGTTACCTGTTGCCATGAAGGCCTCGGCTGCCGGCGTAATGACCGCATTCGATATGGTGGGCGTAGCCTTAACTGACGCCGAAGGGGCCAGCGGTTACGGCTATACGGTTCTGCACGAAGGCCAGGGCGGATCGGTCGCCGCCTGCGCCGACGGACCGCTAAGGGCTGCCATCGAAGGCCAGGATGCCGATAGGATCGAAGGGCTTTGGCGCGCGATGTATAAGCGGACGCACTATGCGGGGCGCGGTGGGCCAGTGGCCTTCGCCATGGCGGCGGTGGATGTAGCGCTATGGGATTTGAAAGCCCGTCGTCTAGGTCAGCCGCTTTGGAAACTACTGGGCGGGTACGATCCGAAAGTGCGCGCCTATGCCGGGAACATCGATCTGAATTTCCTGGTCGATCAGTTGCTCGACGGCGGCATGGCTTCGGTTGAGGCGGGCTTCCGGTCTGTGAAGATGCGCCTGGGTCGACCGACATTGGCCGAGGACATCGCCCGGGTCGAGGCGATGCGTAATCACCTGCCGGACGAGATCGAGATGATGGCTGATGCCAACGAGGCCTGGCGCGTCGATCAAACCATGCGCGCCATGCATATGTTGAAAGAGTTCGATCTGGTTTGGCTGGAGGAGCCCGTCGCTCCGGACGACATCGCCGGTCAGGCCCATCTGCGCAGCCTGGGTCTTATTCCATTGGCACTTGGCGAAAACCTGCACACCCTGGCCGAATTCAAGACGCTGTTCACTGCCGGGGCAGTCGACATGCCCCAGCCGGACCTGACCACCTGCGGAGGCATTACGCCGTTCATGAAGGTGGCGCGGCTTGCGGAAGCACATGGTCTTCCTGTGATGAGCCACGGTGCACATGACCTGCATGTGCACCTGCTGGCGGCATGCCCAAATAATGCCTACCTGGAATGGCACGCATTTGGCCTGGACAAATTCATGGCGGATCCGCTGACGGTTTCGGATGGGTTCGCAACCGCCCCGGACCGACCGGGTCACGGTATTGACTTTGACTTCGATAAGCTGGCGGCGCATCGGGTCTGAGGCGCGAGTGCATTCCTGAGTGCTTTTTTAGGTACTTTAGGCCACTTGAAGTAGCCGTCCCAACCTTGATCTTCGACAAAGGTATCGCGGTGCTAGAAGCACCTCGGAAAGCGAGGCAGAGCCTCGTCTGGCCTGGAACGGGCCAAAAGAAAAACGCCCCCGCCTTTCGGCAGGGGCGCTTGATAGTTCAGTTTCTGAAGCGAACGCTTATTCGCGGTTCCCAAGGAATTGCAACAGGAACATGAACATGTTGATGAAGTCCAGGTACAGGCTCAACGCGCCCATAACAGCGCCCTTTTCCAGGTAGGCTTCTCCACCAGGGGTGCTGCGCATTTGCAGATAAGTGTTCTTGATTTTCTGCGTGTCATAGGCTGTCAGACCGGCGAAGATCAGGACGCCGATGCAGGAAATCGCCCAGCCCAGCGGCTCCGAGCCCAGGAAGATGTTCACGATCGACGCCACGATCAGGCCGATCACGCCCATGATCAGGAAGGTGCCCCAGCCGCTAAGATCTTTCTTTGTGGTGTAACCCCAGATCGACAGCGCGCCAAAGGCAATCGCTGTGATGAAGAACGTCTTTGCGATTGACGCCCCGGTAAAGACCGCGAAGATCCAGGCGATCGACACACCCATGACCGCCGCAAATAGCCAGAAGACCATCTGTGCGGTTGAGGCTGACATCCGGTTGACGCCTGCGGCGAATAGGAAGATGAAAGCCAGCGGCGCGAACATGATGACGTAAACGATGGGCGAGGTTAGCATTGCCTGAACCATGCCCAAAGACAGGATCAGCGGTTCGCCACCCGTCAAAGCGGCTTTGTAGTCCATGCCGATGACATAGGATACCAAGCCGGTAATGATCATCGCGCCAGCCATCAGCGCGTAGACCTTGCTCATATAAGATTGCAGGCCAGCATCGATCTCCGCACCACGCGTGATCGTTTGGCTTCGCATGTATTCTCTCTGTGCCATGTCATACCCTGTGTAGACGTGTGAATACCAACAACGCCCATTAATCAGGCGCCTCGAAGGCAAATATCGGGGGTCAGGGGTTAAAATTCAAGCCAATTCGGGGAACACAACATGGTCGTTAAACCCGATATTCCGCGCTGCGGACGCATTTCCCGCCTCGGTCAGTGAAATTTAAGCATGATTTGCGGTTTGCGATGCGTGCTGAGATCGGCAGAGGATCCATTAACTGCACATGATGGCACTGATTCCTTATCCGCATTGACACTCTGAAATGCAGAGTTTAACTCTGCATTTCAGAGTAATTGCATGAGACACCAATGCCCGATCTTCACATCACCAACGGTGACGGGGCTGCGAACCTGCTGAAAGCCAGTGCGGTAGATGGCGATGTTCTGGTCTGGCGCGACCCGATGCACCATGGACCGTTTCCCGCGGGCGATTTGGATACTATCAGCGAGATCCGCGCGCGATACCTTGTGGGTGATGGGAATGACCCATCCGAAGCAATGCGAGATTTTCACTTACGCAACACGCATCTCCGCGGATTCCGGAAGTATCAGACCGTTGTGCTCTGGTTCGAACATGACCTTTTGGATCAGTTGCAGATCCTGCAGATCCTCGACTGGTTCAGCGGGCAAAAGTTGGGAAAAACGCGACTGCGGATGGTTTGCATTGGCGCTTTCCCAGGAATGGCGCAGTTTCGCGGCTTGGGGGAATTGACACCTGACCAGATCGCAACATTGGACCCGCAGCGCGAGGACGTGACCGATGCGCAACTCGAACTGGCGCAACAGGGATGGTCCGCGTTCCAATCGCCCGATCCCCAGGATCTAGCGGCTTTCATCGCCGGCGACCTGACCGCTCTGCCCTTCCTGAAGGCGGCGTTACAGCGCCACTTGCAAGAGTATCCCTGGCACGACATCGGGCTTACCCGCAGCGAGGCGCAGGTGCTGAGACTGGTCAGCCAGGGCGTCCAAAGCCCTGTCGATATCTTCACAAAGAACATGGATCTTGAGGACGCCTTCTTCATGGGCGACTGGCCGACATTTAGGATCATCGAACGCCTCTGTTCGGCCGGTCTGCTCACCTGTGCGCCTGGGCCCTTTTGGTACCCACCCTGGACGCCCGAGGACCGACCCCGGTTCCGCGAACAGAAACTTAGCGTCACTTCCGTCGGTCAACAGATCCTGGACGGGGAGGAGACAGCCTTCGAGCGAGTGCCACGGGATCAGTGGATGGGCGGCGTCCATCTAGAATCTTCGAAAACGATGTGGACTTGGAACGATAGATCGGGCCAGCTTCAGCAACGCAGCCCATGACGCCAGTGCCCCATCTGGATCCGGTGTTTCACCAACCGGTCCGCACCAGACTTGCTGCCCTGCTACGCCGAAATGAGCAAAGTTTTGCCGAGTTAAAGGTGGCTTTAGAGATCACCGATGGCAATCTGGACGCTCACATGAAGAAGCTAACAGCCGCGGGATACGTCCACAGCCGCATGGTGTTGGAAGGACGCCCGCATACCCGATATCAATTGTCCCCCAGCGGGGTTTTGGCATTTGATGCCTATAGGGAAGCTTTGCAAACGGTATTGGGACCGGAAAGTGGGACAACAGGTGAGGAATTTTGAGACCTCCAGACGTCTGGCTCTTCAATGACTTAAGATTGGACCTATCCCTATTAGGCCTTGGGGACTGGCGCTGCAGTGCAGCATGGGCTAGATCACCGCCAGCCACGGGATAGCTCGCATGAACATCTACCTGCCCATCGCAGAAGTTTCGGTCAACGCCTGGGTGTTGCTGGGACTAGGCGGCGGGGTCGGTTTCTTATCGGGCATTTTCGGCGTCGGCGGCGGCTTCCTGATGACCCCGCTGCTGATATTCATCGGCATTCCCCCGGCCGTCGCCGTGGCAACCGAGGCAAACCAGATCGTCGCCTCGTCCTTTTCCGGTGTTCTTTCCCATTGGCGGCGGCGCACGGTGGACGTGAAAATGGGCCTGGTCCTTTTGGCAGGCGGCCTTGTCGGATCTGCCATTGGTGTGCGCATCTTCGCGGCTTTGCGAGAATTGGGACAAGTAGATCTGCTGGTTGCCCTTTGCTACGTGGTCTTCTTGGGCGCCGTTGGCTCGCTGATGTTCATCGAAAGCTTGAATGCCTTGCGCAAAGTGTCCCGTGGCGGGGCTGCGCGCACCAGGCGCAAGCACACCTGGGTGCACGGGTTGCCGCTCCGGATGAAATTCACGGAATCGAAGCTCTATATCAGCGCAATTCCACCCTTCGGCATCGGCATGCTGGTGGGCACACTGGCCGCAATCATGGGTGTCGGTGGCGGGTTCATCATGGTGCCTGCGATGATCTATCTGCTGGGCATGGCGGCGACTGTCGTAGTTGGCACATCGCTGTTCCAGATCATGTTCGTCACCGGCGCCACAACACTGATGCATGCAATTCTGAACCAGACGGTAGATGGCGTGTTGGCGGTGATCCTACTTGTCGGGGGTGTCGTAGGAACTCAGATCGGAGTCCGCGTGGCGCCGCGGCTTAAGGCCGAGCAGTTGCGGATTTTGCTCGCCGTCCTGGTGCTAGCGGTCTGCTTCAAGCTGGGCTTTGATCTGGTGACCACGCCGGACGAGTTTTTTGCCCTGTCAAACGGAGGTGGACATTGACTTGGGGTATGCGCCTGCTGGCCGGATTGCTGGGCCTTGTCGTATTGGCAGCGCCACTTCGGGCCGATGATCAGGTCGTGGCCAGCCTCAGCCAGACCAGCGTCTCGCTGGACACCCAGTTCACCGGGTCTGAGCTCTTTATCTATGGCGCAATCAAACCCGATCCTGGGCACGAGGACGATAAGTTTGATGTGATCGTCGAGGTAATCGGCCCGCTGAAGCCTGTCGATGTCCGCAAGAAGCAACGAAACCTTGGCATTTGGTACAACGGCCCGGCGGTCGAGATCGACAAGGCGCCCAGTTTCTTCGCCCTGGCGACATCAGGCGAGTTCCGAGACATCATCAGCTATACTGACGATCTGCTCTTTGAGATTGGGCTGGAACATTTCATCCAACTGATCGATGCACCGGAATGGGTCGAAGACCGGGACGAGTACATCGAAGCACTGGGCCGCATTCGTGAGGCAGAGGGGCTTTATGCCGAACTGCCTGGCGCGGTTGAGATCAAAGAGAAGATTCTGCTGGAAACCCGCATCAAGCTGCCCGCAAACCTGACCGAAGGCGACTATACGGCCCGGATCTTCGTACTTCGGGACAAGAAGGTGCAGGATGTCTATACCCAGACTATCGAGGTGCGACGTGCCGGCCTGGGCCGGTTCATCTATTCCGCCGCGCAGGACTATCCAGCAATCTATGGGATCGTCTCCATCCTGGTCGCACTGATCGCAGGGTGGTTAGCGTCTGCATTCTTCAGGACATTCTTCCCGACGTAACGTCGGAGCTTCCTGAACCTTAAACTGATAGAACGCGTTTCAACGCCTCCTCTGCAGCGGCCCAGTCCCGAACCTGTTCGGTCGCAAATTCACATTCCGGGAAAATTCGCGCGATGAAGTCAGCGCCAGCATAATGCAACCGGCAGCACGCGGGTACATGTTTGGCAACGCTTTCCAATTGTTTGACCGAGTCGTCAACGAACCCGCAAGGTGCCCCTGCTTTTGCGGCCATCCAGGCCATGGCCCGGCCTTTGCCTCCGGAGTTCACGACCAAGGGATAGGGCATCCCCAATTCGTTCAGGTTCTGCCGCCGCGCTGCAGTCGCATGCCGCGGCACATTGGTCAGGATCACGATCTGCGCCCAAGCAGCCATCCGCTCTAGGGCCCCGCCCCCGCCTTCCACGGCTTCCTGGTTCAAAGTCTCGGCCTCGAAGAACTTATTAATCAGTCCAATGCATTCGTCGAAAGGCAACGGGTCGTCCGAACCGATGGGAAACATCGAGCCTTCAAGCTCGTAACGGACCAGCCGCATCTCGAACCCCAGGGTTCGAATATACCGGTCCAGATGGGGTACGAAATGCACAAGCACCTCGTCCACGTCCACGGCGATCAAGGGCCGCCCACGATCAATCGGCACCGCCTGCAGTTCCACCAAAGTCTGATGGCTTATCCCCACTTCAATCTCCGCCAATTCCATGCTCAGGTCCAATGCGGCAGGTCGCCGCCAGGGAGGGCGGCCCGTGCCCGCATCGGACGGTCGGGCGTCAGATCTGAGGCATCGCAGAAGGCCAAAAGCGCTTCTTCGTCTCCCAAAAGAAAATCCAGGACGAAGCCCAGGAATTCGGGGTCTCCGGCCCGGGATTTCAAATCATCCGCGGACAGGCCGGACGCACCAAGGAACGCCCCGGCCAGGTCCTCTTGTCCGGCCAGCCAGCCCAATGCCTGCAGGCCCAGTGTTTCAGCCTGATCGCGTCCTAAAGGGGACATGTTTGACGAGCCCAGCAAGAGTGAATCTCCAAACCAGAGTTGAGATTTCGAAACTTACCCGTCCAAATCGCCACGCGAAAGAGAGTGTTTTGTACACACCCCACCGCAGCGATACCGAACTCTCCATCGAACCCCTCAACTCTTCTTTAGGACCGTTGCCCCTATAGTTCCGCGATTCCAAGTGGCGGCACATGATGATGCGACACAGCGAAGATCATACCGATAGGGCCACCTATGGCCGTACGTGCGTCCAAAGCGCCGACAAATGCGCAATAGGTGACGGATGCCCGGTCGAGTTTTGATCGTTGAAGATACGCCGACGAACCGGCTAATTCTGCGCCAGCGGCTCACCAATGCGTATTATGACGTGCTGGAGGCAGAAAACGGTTATCAGGCCTTGGAAATCGCACAAACCGAAGAACCAGACCTGATCCTGTTGGACGTGATGATGCCGGGCATGGACGGCTTCGAGGTTTGCCAGCGGCTCAAGTCCGATGGCACCACCATGCATATTCCAGTCGTTATGCTGACCGCCTTGGATAAACGCGAAGATCGCGTGAAGGGAATCGAAGCTGGCGCCGATGACTTCCTGTCAAAACCCTTCGAAGAGGTCGCTTTGATGAGCCGGGTCGATTCCCTGACCCGGATGAAAATGATGGTGGACGAGCTGGCCCTGCGTGGACAAACGTCCAGCGAGTTCGGCGCGACAAAGATGCTTGATGCGTCGCGGACCACAAAGTTTCCGGAAAGTGAAGTGCTGATCGTCAGCGCCTCCGAGGCCCAAGGCCGTCAATTGAGGGAACATCTGACCCGCGAGATTCACTGCAAGGTCGAACTGGCAACGAATTCCGAAGAAGCCCAGGCGCTAATCGACTTTATCCCTTTTGATGCCGTTTTAATCGACGACGCATTGGTGGATGGCGACCCATTGCGCTTCGGGACGATGATCCGCGCCCGCCCGGAAACCCGGCAAGCCGCGACCTTGCTGGTTGTGGGCGCCAATGATCTCAGCCTTGCGACACGCGCGTTGGAACTGGGGTTCAGCGATTACATCAGCAGTCCGATCGACGTTTTGGAACTGACGGCACGCATGCGCTCTCAGCTCAGACGTAAGCACTATTCGGATCAGTTGCGCGAAAACATGCGCAAAACCATGGTTCAGGCGGTTACGGATCCATTGACCGGTACCTACAACCGACGATATGCGAACACGCATTTGGATGCTTTGATCGACAGTTGCCGGTCGAAGGGTGCCGAACTGGCCGTGATGGTTTTGGATCTCGACCGTTTCAAATCCGTCAACGACACTTACGGTCATGCAGCAGGCGATTTGGTTCTGCGCGAATTTGCCCGGCGCTTGCAGCAGAACGTGCGATCGATGGATCTGGTCGCCCGGATGGGCGGCGAAGAATTTATCGTGGTGATGCCGGAAGTAAGCCCAGGTCTGGCGGCAGAGATTGCCGAACGCGTGAGAAGCGCAACCGCCGATCCGGAGTTCCGAATTTCGAGTATGGGGGAGGCGGAACAGATGCTGGCTGTGACAGTCTCCATTGGTTATGCGGTTCTGGCAGAGCGGGAAAGCTCGCTCGAAGTTGTCAAACGCGCCGATGAGGCACTTTACGCATCGAAGAACGGCGGACGCAATCGGGTAACCTTGGCGGCGGCCTGATCAGCCATCAGTATTTCCGGACCTTGGGTTCGCCCACGTAGCTAATGATCGACAATCCTGCCCGATAACCAAGCGAAAGTTGGTAGATTTTCGCCTAAATTTCTCCGTCAAATCTCGTCACTATGCGCACGATGACGGACGCCATCTTCATGAAGTCATCAACGGTTGGTCCAGCCTAAGCAAATGGTTTCACATGACGCATCACGCGGCCGGCTTAGTGGACACGCCGATCATCCCACGCGATTGCCGGGCCCAGAAACCGGCATATAGCCCGCCTTTGGCCAGCAAACTCTCGTGCGTACCTTCTTCGACGATCTGACCTTCGTCCATCACAATAATTCGGTCCATATGGCTGATTGTGGACAGCCGGTGTGCGATGGCGATGACGGTCTTGCCATGCATCAATTCTGCTAACGCCGCCTGGATCACAGCCTCAGATTCGCTATCCAAAGCTGCCGTTGCCTCATCCAGTACTAGGATCGGAGCGTCTTTCAGGATCGCCCGGGCCAGCGCGATCCGCTGGCGTTGGCCGCCGGATAGCTTCACCCCTCGTTCGCCCAGATGCGCATGATACCCCTCGCGACCCTTGTAGTCGCGCAAGTCTCGTATGAATTCGTCTGCCTGGGCGCGGCGCGCCGCGGCCACCGCAGCATCTTGTCCGGCATCCGGGTTTCCATAAAGGATGTTGTCCATCGCCGAACGGTTGAACATCGCAGCATCCTGGGTAACCACGGCGATCTGACGCCTGAGATCATCCTGGGTTAGATCACGGACATCCATGCCATCCACCGTGATCCGGCCACCCTCAACATCGTATAGGCGGGGTAGCAGCGTCGCCATGGTGGACTTCCCCGCACCGGAATGGCCAACCAGCGCGACGCGTTCGCCCGGTGCAATATTCAGGCTGACACCGGACACACCGCCACTTTCATGACCATACCGGAACGTCACATTGTCATAGCGAACGGCGCCGTTGACTTGGATCAACGACTTTGCCTCGGGATCATCGACCAGGTCATTCGGCGGCGCCAGTGTTCGGATGCCGTCTTCAAGGACGCCGATATTGGCAAAAATGCCCAATGCAGTGAAGCTGATCCAGCCAGACATCTGAGCTAGCCGCGTCGAGATAAGGCCCGCCATGGCAATTACGCCGGGCGAGGCTTGGCCCGTCTGCCAAAGATACAAAGCCGTCGCGATCATCGCGACCGGCAAGGCGCCGGACAATATTGACAGCCACGTGCGGAACAGCCAAGTCGTTCGCCCAAAATCATGGGCGGTGACCCGATAAGCCGCGATGGACTGTTGCGCGGCTTCGCGTTCCCGTCCGGCATGGGCGAACAGCTTAACCGTCGCCATATGGCCCAGGCTGTCGACCAATTGTCCGGTGATCGACGACCGGGCGTCGGCGCGGATGCGGCTGCGCTTCCGGATCAGTGGCAGAAAGTACCAGATCAGGGTCAGATACAGGCCGAACCAAACCAATAGGATAGCTGCCAGCCAGATATTCGTGCCCTGAAACAGCACCAGCGACCCGACTACCGTGGCCAGACCGAAAAGCACCGCATGAATGGATTCCTGCAGGACATCGGTCAACGCGATCGAGGATTGCGTTTCCTTTTGAACCAATCGCCCAGCGAAATCGTCCTCGTAGTACTTCATCGAGTGTCCGAGGGCATGAGTGTGAATTCGAAACAGCGCCATGGTCCAGACCGACGGCATCATTGTTCGGCTCAACAATGCACCGCTCAGACTCATCAGCAGCGGGCGCAGGATCAGAAAGAACAAGCCAATCAGAATCAGCGGCACGGCGTTGTCGGCAAAGAAGTTTTGCTCGGACGATATCGCCGCCAAATCCACAACCCATCCGACCAGCCAGGCGGCGGCGGCCTCGGCAATACCGCCTGCAATGGCCAGAAAAATCAACGCGATGATTGGTTTTTCAGCGCCCCTCACCGCCCAACGGCCATAAGCCCACAAGGTTCGCGGTGGCGGACCTTCTGCAGGTTTGTAGGGATCAATGAGACGTTCGAAAAACTTCATTATGTCCACTTAAGGCGCGTTGGCCCTCTATCATATTGATCACCGAGCAACCGGGACAAGGGCGACGACGCGCCCGTCGGGCTGAACCGGCGGCCGGGTGGGATTCAACCCCACCCTACTCTGCAGCCCGGATCCCGATCAGCCCACCGGATTGGCGATCCCAGAACCGGGCATAGAGCCCCGCCCTGGCCAACAGTGCATCGTGTGTGCCTTGTTCGACAATCCGGCCTTCGTCCAGGACGACGATCCGGTCCATGCGCTGGATAGTCGACAAGCGGTGAGCAATGGCGATCACTGTCTTGCCTTCCATGAACTGGTACAGCGCAGCCTGGATTTCTGCCTCGACCTCGCTATCCAAAGCCGACGTTGCTTCATCCAGTACCAGGATTGGTGCATCTTTTAGAACTGCCCGCGCCAAGGCAATCCGCTGACGTTGTCCGCCGGACAGGCGCACGCCACGTTCACCGACATGGGCATCCATTCCCTTGCGGCCTTCCTGGTCCATTAGGTCGGGTATGAACTGGTCTGCCGACACCTTTCGTGCAGCCGCCCAAATCTCCTCTGTACTGGCAGACGGATGGCCATAGCGAATGTTGTCGGCAATCGACCGGTGCAGCAGAGCCGTGTCCTGGGTCACCATTCCGATCTGCATACGAACGCTTTCCTGGGTGGACATCGCCAGCTCTTGACCATCGATCAGCACTTTGCCTTGGTCGGGGTCATAGAAGCGCAATGCCAAGTTTACCAATGTCGACTTGCCCGCGCCGGACCGGCCCACCAGACCTACGCGTTCGCCGCCGTGAATTGTCAGATCAACATCGGCAACTCCGCCGGTCTTCTTGCCATAACGGTGGGTCACGCCCTGAAAGCACAATTGCCCCTCGGTCAACGCTAATGGCTTGGCGGCGTCGGCATCCTTCATCCGCAAGGGCTGACTAACAGTCTCCATCCCCTCCTGCACCGTTCCAATATTCTGAAACAGGGAAGAAAGGCTCCACATGATCCAATCGATCAAACCGAAAAGACGGACAACCAAGGCAACTGCCGCCGCAATTGCACCGACCGTGATCGAGCCCACGGACCACAGCCAAACCGCATAACCCAGCACGCCGCCAATCAAGATCGTTGTGCAGGCCGACATGACGATTTCCAACCAGGTGTGCAGCCGATTGACCCGCTCAAACTCTATACGAAAGTCGTTGAGCGCCGACTTGGCATAGCCTTCTTCCGCATCGGCATGGGCGAATAGCTTCACTGTCTGGATATTCGTGTAGCTGTCCACAATCCGCCCTGCCAGCACAGACCGGGCCTCGGCCATGGCCTTGCCAGCGTCGGTAATCCGGGGCACGAACCATGCCGCCAAGCAAACATAGCCAACGAACCAGGCGCCGAGAGGGATCAGCAATTGCGCATCCGCGTCGGCCAGCAGAGTCGCACCCCCTACGATGAACGCCAGCGCGTACCAAAGCGCCGAAGTGACCAGATATACTGAATCGTTCAAAGCTGGCGCTAGTTGAAGCTGCTTATTGGCCAACCGCCCGGCAAAATCATCCGAAAAGAAGCTGACCGATTGGCGAAGCAGTTTCCGGTGGGTCCGCCACCGGATCAGTGTAGCCGTAGAGGGGTAAAAGGACTGGTTCATCAGAACCGCATTACCGACGATGGCCAAAGGCAACAGGATCATTGCGACGATGATCATTTCTGTCAGCCGATCACCATGGTCCTGCCACAGCGTTTCGGGATTAGCCTCGGCCAACAGATCAACCAGCTCTGCACCGTAGCTGATGATCAGAATATCGATCCAGGCGATGATCAGCCCCAGGATCATCGAGATCACAATGACCCAGCGCGCTGGCCACAGGAAGCGCAGATAAAACGGAATCAGGCGATCGGGAAACTCGGCCTGTTCATCATAGGCCTGATAGGGATCGACAAGTTTTTCGAAAAAACGAAACATAGGTGGCATCCAATCGGAAAGGCATGTGAGACTCGAACTGCATGGCGCACCCGGAGGGGCGCGGGGTCGACCAGCGACGCGGGATCGGCGTCAGCTTGGCGACTTATTGCAGGGTACGAGTTCCAACATCATGGATGTCTCCATCGGTGAACAACGATGCACGTAGTGTGAATCGTGGCAAATGTCGAGAGCGCGGGCTGTTCTCGATCACTTTCGCGGTCTATTAACGCCGAGGCGGTGCGCCAAAGACACAACCGGAGAGCGAGATGCCGAACGACATGGCAACAGGCGACATGGCAAATCAAAAGGATCGCGCAGGCGCGTGGTTTGAAGACCTGCGCGACCAAATCTGCGCGGCCTTCGAAGGCTTAGAGGATGCGCAGACCTCGGGACCCTTTGCAGATCTGCCCGCAGGGCGTTTCGAGCGTACCAAAACAGAACGCCCTGGCGGCGGCGGCGGTCAGATGTCGGTGCTGCGCGGCGGGCGCTGTTTTGAAAAGGTGGGCGTCAATATCTCGGTCGTGCATGGCGAACTGGGCGAACCCGCGCGCCGGGCGATGAGTGCGCGCAAAGACATGCCGGGGATCGACGATGACCCCCGATTCTGGGCTTCGGGCATTTCCCTGGTTGCTCATATGCGTTCGCCAAAGGTACCGGCGGTTCATATGAACACCCGGATGTTCTGGACACCTGGGGCCTGGTGGTTCGGCGGTGGGTCGGATCTGAATCCAATGCGCTCGGTACAGGAGGATACCGCATTCTTCCACGAAGCGTTGCGTGCAGGCTGTGATCCCCATGATCCGACGTACTACCCCCGGTTCAAAGAATGGGCGGACGAATACTTTATGATCAAGCATCGCGGAGAGGCCCGCGGTGTCGGCGGCATCTTTTATGACGATCTCTGTACCGGGGATTGGGAGGCCGACTTTTCGTTCACCCAAGATGTCGGACGGGCGTTCTTGAAGGCGTGGCAACCGATTGCGGAAAAACGCATGTTCGAAGATTGGACCGACGAAGATAGGGCGCATCAATTGTTCCGGCGTGGTCGCTATGCCGAGTTCAACCTGGTCTATGACCGCGGAACGATGTTTGGCTTGCAGACAGGCCACAATATCGAAGCGGTGCTGATGTCCATGCCGCCAATGGCAAGTTGGCCATAGGGAATGGAAGGATCGATGGGCAATCTCGCTTCAGCCCTTGTAACCGGCGCCTCTGCCGGGATCGGCACCGCCACAGTCCGGGCGCTGACGGCCGAAGGTATTCAGGTCTGGGCCATGGCCCGGCGGACCGATCGTTTGCAGGCCCTGGCCAAGGAAACCGGATGCATCCCGCTTGTCGCGGATGTCCAGGACGGTCCGGCATTGGATGCGGCCCTTGATGGCATCACGCCCGACATCCTGGTTAATAGTGCGGGGCTTGGCGCCGGTATAACAGGTTTGCTGTCTGCAAGCCGGGAGGACCTGCAAACGACGATTGGCACCAATGTCACTGCACTGCTGGACATAACACGTATCGTTTTGCCCGGCATGATCGCTCGGAAACGCGGCCATATCGTCAACATCGGCTCGGTCGCCGGCCTCTACCCAATCAACTCGGTCGTCTATGGCGGGTCGAAGGGTGCTGTGCACCTGATCAGCCAGAACCTGCGCCTGGAATTGCGGGGAACCGGCGTACGGGTGACAGAGATAAACCCCGGACGCGTGACGACGGAGTTCATGGAAGTCGCAGTGCCGCCGGACGCAGCCAGCTTTCCAAAGGATTTGCCCATCAAATCCATGACGGCCGAGGATATCGCCGATGCCGTCACCTACGCGGTCACGGCACCTGGTCATGTCAATGTCTCGATGATCGAAATGCAGCCGACGGAACAGAGCTTTGGCACCATCCAATTCGACCCGTTGGAGTGGGCCAATGACTAAATTGAAAACAGCCCTGATCACAGGTGCGTCGTCAGGCATCGGCGAAGGCATCGTGCGCGTGTTGTGCGAGGCGGGGCTTACTGTCCACGCCCTGGCGCGTCGTGCGGAAAAGCTGTCGGCGTTGGCCAAGGAGACGGAGTGCAAGGCGCATGCTGCCGATGTCACGGATCAAGATGCCATGGCGGGTGTTTTGGACGTGGTCAGACCAGAAATTCTGGTGCTGAACGCCGGGCGTGGTGCCGGGTTCGACGGCATTGCCAACTCCTCGCCAAAAGATATCAGTTCTACGGTTGCCACAAATGTCGAGGCCACTTTGATGCTGTTGCATCTGGCCTTGCCAGGGATGATCGAACGCGGACGTGGCCACATCGTGACCATGGGCTCAGTAGCGGCTTTGTATCCCAGCCCATCCGCGCTCTATGGAGGTACAAAGGCCGCTGTCAAACAGATCGCAGAGAACCTGCGGTTGGAGCTGTGCGGGACGGGCATTCGAGTGACCGACATCCGCCCAGGCCGTGTGACATCGGAGTTTTATGACACCGCAGTCGACGATCCGGACAAAGCTGCAGCAGCCAAGAATACAGGCATTCGCGAATTGTCACCGATCGACATCGGAAACGCGGTACGCTTCGCAGTCATGGCCCCGCCTCATGTGAATGTCTCGACGATTGAGGTCCAACCACTAGAACAAACCTATGGCGGATTGAAGATTGATCCGGTAGCGGCCATCAGTGGAAACAGCTGAATTAAATTATCTCGCTCCAGAGATAAAAAAAAGGATCCGCTGCGGGGCGCAAGGACGGGTTCTTGCTTGGAACGTTTGCGCCCGCGGCAGTAATTTAGCCAAAATCCCGCAAATACGCTTCTCCCAGTCCCGCTGAGACCCGTGCGAAGTGCGGCGCCAGCGCCTGAGGCTCCGTTGCTTCCATATGGCTGCCGATCCATGCCAATAGGGCCAGGCGACGCAGCATGATGAAAGTATCGATCTCTGCTTCGTCTTCGGCAGGCAGACTTCGCACCGACCGGTAACCGCGAACCCAAGCCTCCTTCAGTGCCGTGACCTGCGGATGATCTTCAATGAAACTGATGCCCGCCGCAAAGTCATAGAGATACCAGCCAAATCCGCAGTCGTCGAAGTCGATCAACTGCGTGCCGCCGGGTCCAATCAGCAGGTTCGCCAATCGCATATCTGCATGGATTAGACCATACCGATCACTGTCTTTGCCAAAGGCATCCAAGCGTCGGCGCACCGTCGCCTCTACCTCGTCCAAGACCTGCCGCACGTCTGCCGTCACATTGGGTGCATCGCGCCAGTCACCCCAGGTTGCTTCAGCGCCAAAGATCGTATCCAGGTCCCATGAAAGGCGTTCGAACGGGTCCGGACGCTGCCATCCCAAGGAATGCAAATGCGTCTGAGCTGCGATCCGGCCGAGTTCATTGAAACCCTGCCTCAGATCGGAGCTCTCATCCGGCTGGCTGCCTTCGACGAACTCGAACATCACCAAGTGTCGTGTCATTCCGCCATCCTGAAGTTCCTGCACCGGATGCCCATTCCTGCCCGGGATTGCGGATGGCGTCTTGATCAAACCGCTTTCGCGCAGCGCTGACGACCATGCAAGTTCACACTCGATGGCACGGCGGGAATGATATTCTGGGCGATGCACCCGCAATACTGACCGCCACCCTAGCGCTTCGACCAGGTAGGTGACATTTTCAGCGACATTGATGCGTCGTGCCGACGCGCCGTCCGGCGCACCCCACAAAGACAAGGCCTGAGCCGCCAAACGATCCGCAGTTCCAAGCATTCCCATGCTCGCGCTGGCCATTATTTCATCCGTCCCGAAATCTCCTACGCGACCGGCACTTTCTTAGGCATCATCGAGCTCAATGGAAACACCGGCAGGCGCACTCTCAGCCGCGCACCGCCGGTTGGTGCGTCGTCGATTTCCAGGGATCCGTTGTGTGCGTCTAATAGGCTGCGGGCTACTGCAAGGCCCAGTCCTGACCCGCCGGTTTTGCGCGCGCGAGACCCTTCCACCCGGGTGAAGGGTTCCAGCAAGAGCGCGCGTTTTTCGGCAGGTATGCCTGGTCCTTCATCATCAACCGTCAGGATCAAATTGTCCCCCTCCGACATCAGACTGATCTGCGCAATCTTGCCGTACTTCAGAGCATTCTCGACCAGGTTCGCGATGACCCGGCGCAATGCCAGCCGGTCGCCCAGGACGTTCAGACCAGATGCGGATGGGTGTACTGAAAGGCTAACGGCAGCAGCCTGATCTTGCCGGTCCGTTGTTTCTGATCTCACAAGCGCGGCAAGGTCGATCAATTCCTCGTCCAACTCACTTGCCCCCGCGCGGCTTGCAAGCAAAGCGTCATCCAGCAGGTGGATCATGTCGGCGATGTCCGTGATCGCCCTACCACGTTCGGCCGGGTCGGCGATCTTATCGACACGCAGCCGCAGCCGTGTGGCAAAGGTCCGAACATCGTGTTGGATACCGCCGATCAACGCCATGCGCCCCCGGATCAGGGCCGAGAGCCTGTCCTGCAGGCGTGAAAACGCGTCGATGAGCGAACGAAGTTCCGGGGATCTTGCGCGAACTTGCGGCAGTTCGACGGGCTCGCCCGCTGGATCGACCTTATCCACCGCCACGGCCAATGCTGAAAGTGGGCGAAATTCTCGGTGGATGATGATCAGTGTAATTAGTGCGATCAAGATTCCCAAAAGCGCCGCTGCAAAGCCCAACGGCAATCCGATCGCGGTGATGACAAAGGGGCTTTTGGTCATCACGATCAAGGTTTCGCCCGTCGATAAAGCGATCTGAAACTCAACTGTTCTGATCGGACCGGCCAACGGGCCAGCCGGGATACGCTGTTGATCCCGAGGCGAGACAATCACCTTGCGCGGAGCCAGACGTTCTTGGATCTCTGAAAAAGTATCACTGTCGATAGGGGCCTCTCCAGTCGTTCTGTCCGGCACCGGTGGTCCTTCTGCGATCTCGATGGTCAGTTGCCAGTCTTCCATTGCTTCGATCAACGCGGGCCGTTCTGAAACCGGCAAGCGTTCGACAAGACCGGCCAACGAAGCAAGACGTTCGGCAGATGGCCGGGACAGCGCCTCGCCCTCATTCATCGAGACAAAGACAATCGCAAGCAGGGTCAGCCATCCGGTGAAGAGTGCTATCACCACGATCAGACCAACCCGCAAGGGCATGGAAAAGCGCGCTTTCACGGCAAGGCCTTCACGGTTGGCGTGAAGAGATAGCCGCTGTTGCGAACGGTGCTGATCAACTCAGTCTCTGGGCTGGCGTCCGCAAGTTTGCGTCGCAGGCGCGAGGTCAGCATGTCAACGGTTCGGTCAAACGGTTCTGCGCCGCGGCCGCGCAACTGGTCTAGGATTTGGTCGCGCGACAGGACGCGACGCGGACGCTGGACAAAACAGGCCAACAGATCGAACTCGCCACTGGTCAGCGACAGGGGGGCGCCATCGGCATCTTCGATCTGCCGAGCATCCAGATCCATGACGAACCGATCAAAGGAAAATCGCCTGGATGGTGCCGCGCCTGAATGCTCGGACATCCGGCGCAGAATCGCCCTTATCCGTGCCAGCAGTTCGCGCGGTCCGAAGGGTTTGACCAGGTAATCGTCAGCACCCATTTCCAGGCCGACAACACGATCGATTTCATCGCTTTTGGCCGTCAGCATCAAGATCGCCGGACCGCCCGCGGCGCGCAGGCGGCGGCAGATCGAAAGGCCATCTTCGCCCGGAAGCATCAGGTCCAACACAATCAGATCGGGCCGAACCCGAGCCAGAACAGCGTCCATCACTTCCGCGTTTTCCGCCTGCTCGACATCGAGGCCTTCGCGGCTGAGAAACTCAGCCACCAGACTGCGGATGTCGGGATCGTCATCGACGATCAGGATTGTGGGCTTCGGTTCGATCATGGCGGGAACATCGGTCAACTCGACCGCCCGGACAAGGGCTTCTCGCCCACGTTTACAAACTGTTACGCGCCAGTGACCAACCGAGACAAATCGTTTCGCGCCATCGATACCACGGTGACATGCGGCGCCTAGATTTGGTCCCAGACGACGCCAGACACTCGGCAGCGTCACCGAAAACAGCAAAGGACCCCATCATGGCCAGAACGCCCCACATCGCCTCGATCGCCATAATCTTCGTGACTTTCACCGCATCAGTTCCTGCGTCGGCAGCAGGCTCTCAGCAGGAGAAGGTCGCTGAGAACTTCCTTCAGGCCGATTCCAACGCCGATGGCGCACTAACATTGGCCGAATTCACAGCACTGATCGATCTAAACGCTGCGGACGGGATTGGCCGCGCAAACATGGTCAAGCGCATGGGTCGGCAATCCATGGCCTTCGGCCGGATCGACGCCAACTCGGATGGTCTGATCACCACCGAAGAACTCTCTGCAATGGCCGCTAAGGCAAAGCGGTAACGGCAGAGACCGGCGCGGCGTCCATCCCCCACCCCCACCGCAGGGCGCCGCGCCGATTTGGCTTCAGGGACATCGCGCCGAACAATGCGTGCCGCGTGGCGCGCGGAGACTTCAGATGAAACAGATCCGCAATGATTTGACCAAATGGGCCAGACGACTTTCGGTGCTGCTGCCCGTTCTCCTCGGGGGTGCCATGATTTGGCAGGCGATGGCATTCAAACCGGCGCCGCCTCTTGTCGAACCGAACGAACGCCGTGTCCCCGTGTCCTATGTCGTTGCGACGCCAAGGTCATTCATGCCTACGGTTTCGGGGTTTGGAACCGTCTCACCAGCCCGCGTTTGGACTGCGGTCACGCAGGTGCCCGGACGCATCGCGTATCTGAACCCGGCATTCGTGCGTGGCGGTTCCGTCGCGCAGGGCGACGTGCTTGTTCGGATCGCCGATGCGGATGCCAGGATTACGCTGTCCAGCGCCAACGCCGATCTCAAAAGCGCCGAGGCCCGCCTGGACGAGATGCGCGTTTCCGAGCAAACGACCGCCGGGGCGCTGAAGATCGAACAGGATTCGCTCGATCTTGCCGAAGCCGACCTGGCCCGCTCACGGCAGCTTGTCAAAAGAGGGGTGGTTTCAGATTCGGTCGTGCAAGCTGAGCAACGCGAGGTGCTGGCGCAGCGGTCCAAGGTCCAATCACTGGAAAGCTCGCTTGCGCTTCTGCCCGCACAGATCCGTGCTCAAGAGCAAGCTGTGGCGAAAGCGGACCTGGCGAAACAGTCGGCTGCTTTGGATCTGCAGCGCACAGTCTTGACCGCACCCTTCGATGCCCGCGTCGCCAGCGTCGATATTGAAGTCAGCCAGTATGTCGGAACCGGCGCCGTTTTAGGCGTACTGGACGGATCGGCGGATGCCGAAGTCGAGGTTCAGATCTCGCAGAGCCGATTGCTGGCACTTGCGCGGCTGGAATCTGCGCTGCGTCTGCACGGGGAAGATGCCGCACGACACTCAGCCACCATTCGATCTGCAAGCTTGAAGCATGATCAAGTGCCGTCTGCAACGCGCTTCGCACCTGGCGATCCGCGCCGTCTGACGGCGCGCGTTTCCCTAAGCTCAGATCAAGGCGCAATATCTTGGAACGCAGAAGTTGACCGCACCTCCGATGCCGCAAGTGCGGAAACAAGATCCGTCGGGGTGATCGTGCGTGTCCCGGATCCCCAGCGCACCGACGGCGGCACCCCCCCGCTGATGAAAGGGGCGTTCGTCAAAGTCGATCTGTCCGCACCGACGGTTGCGGGGGCAATCATGGTGCCGCAGTCCAGCATCCGAAACGGTAGGGTGATGATCGCTGGTCCGGACAACCGTCTGGACTTCAGGCCTGTCGCGCAGGTCTTTACGTTCGACAGCATCGCCGTACTGGCGCCAGGGGCCCTGCCCATAGGTGCGCGCATCATCACCAGCGAGCCGTCCCCAGCGATCGAGGGTCTTTTGCTTTCCCCGCAACCCGATGTGATGGCCGAGGCGCGCCTGACGGCTGCTGCCGATGGAGGCGCGCTATGATCCGCTTTTTCACCGCGCACCCAACGGCAGCAAACCTGACCATGGCATTCTTCCTGGTGGTCGGCATCCTGGCCTTGCCACACCTGCTACGGGAAACCTTCCCGCGTATCGCGCCAACCGAGGTGCAGGCCACCATTCCGTATCCTGGTGCCACGCCCGACACAGTGGCGGTGGCAATCTGCACGCGGGCCGAGGATGCCCTGGATGGCCTGCGTCACCTTGAAGAAGTCCGCTGCGATGCGTTCGAGGGACGGGGCGTCGTCACGGCAAAGATGCGCCAGGACGGCGACTTTGGACGCTTCACCGCGGACGTCGAGGCCGAGATCCGGGCGATCAATGACTTTCCGGACACGGTCGAAGATCCGGCAATTCGCCAGCTTGGCCGGGAAGATCTGGTTGCCGTCGTCGCCGTAACCGCCGAAGGCGCACATGAGTTGACCGAGTTACGCGCCCTGGCGGAGGACCTGAAAACGCGGATGGTGCGCTGGGGCGGTATTCCTCAAGTCGAGGTCGCGGGCTTTTCCGAGCCGCAGATCCGCATTGAGATCAAGGAAGAGGCCGCTCGAGCGCTCGGATTGAGCCTTGAGGAACTCTCTCGCGTGGTTGGGCGGCAGAATGTCGACTTACCGCTGGGCGAGGTTGTCTCGACCGAAGGCTCGACACTGCTGCGTTTCGCGGCCGAGCGGCGATCAGTCCATGAATATCGTGATCTGATTATCTCTTCTAACGCAGCGGGTGGCGAAGTGCGGCTGGCGGATGTTGCCGAAATCATCGAGACGGTCGCGGATCCCGAGGTTGCCGTCCTTTTGAACGATGATCCGGCAGCGATTTTGAACATCAAGAAGGATGAAACCGAAGACACGCTGCGGGTGATGGACGCTCTGCGTGCCTTCATTGCAGACGAAGAACCACGCCTTCCCCCGGGTGTCTCGCTGACCATCACCGGTGATACGGCGGGGGTCCTGGATGATCGGCTGCAGATGCTGGTGAAGAACAGCATTCAAGGCTTAGCGCTGGTCTTTGCTGCGATCTGGCTCTTCTTCGGTGTCCGTCAGGCATTTTGGATCGCGGTCGGCCTGCCGGTATCATTCCTCGGTGCCCTCGCGGCCATGACCGTGCTTGGATACTCGATCAACATGCTGACGCTGGTGGCTCTTTTGATGGTCATCGGCATTTTGATGGACGATGCCATCGTCATTGCAGAGAATATCGAGACCAAGCGCGCCCAAGGCCTACCACCCCTAAAAGCGGCGGTGTCTGGTGCGACCCAAGTGGCACCGGGTGTGATCGCATCTTTCGTGACCACGGCGGCGATCTTCGGATCGCTGGCCTTTCTGCAGGGTGATCTCGGCGAGATATTGCGCGTCATTCCGATCGTTATGCTTCTGGTCCTGGTTGTATCGCTGGTCGAGGCATTCCTGATCCTACCCGCCCACTTATCCCATGGTGCCAGCGAACGGCCTGACGAACCGCGCCGTGCTGACCGTTGGCTGGCAAGCGTACGTCAGCATGTGGTTGGCCCAGTTGTCCGTGCAGCGGTCACGTGGCGTTGGTTGACGCTTGGGATCGCGGTCATGGTTTTCTGTGCGTCGCTTGCGGCCATGATGGACGGCAGGTTGAAGTTTCAAGCCTTCCCCAACCTCGAGGGCAATCAGATCCAGGCGCGCATTGCATTGCCAGCAGGCGCACCGATTGAACAGACAGAGGCCGCGATGGCCTACGTTCTGGACGGGCTCGGCCGCGTAAGCACGGACCTCTCCCCACGCAATCCCGTTGGAGAGGCCCTGGTTCGCGATATTGTCCTGACTTATGGAGAAAACGCGGATACTGGCGGGACAGGGGCGCATTTGGCGACGGCCCGGATCGATTTACAAGACGCAGAGATGCGCGAATCGACCTTGGCCGAGATCCTGGCGGCATGGCGAAAAGAAGCGCCATTGACGCCGCAGATGCGACGGCTAAGCCTGACGGAAGGTTCCGTTGGACCCGCTGGGCGCGCGGTTGAACTGCGGCTTTCCCATGACGACCTCGAAATGCTCGACGCCGCCTCGGCAGAGTTGCGCGCCTGGCTTTCCCGGTATGCCGGGGCCTACAACATTGCGACCAATCTGACCCAGGGTAGACCGGAATTGCGGTTTACCCTCAGCGAGGGCGCCGGGGCTTTGGGCCTCGATGCCCGGGACGTGGCCGACCAACTTCGTGCCGGGTTCCAGGGCGCAACGGCAGACGTGATCCAAGCGGAGGGATCAGCCTGGGACATCGACGTGCAGCTTGGCGAGGCTGATCGCCAGTCAATCGATGATGTACTGGCCTTTTCGATCAAGACATCGTCCGGGGGTCGCGTCCCATTAGAGGCCATCGCAAACCTGGAAGAAGGGCGCGGCTATGCCGTCCTCCGCCGGGTCGATGGTCGCCCGACCATCACCGTCACCGCAGATGTTGACACGACATTCGGTAACGCCGACGAAATTGTCCGGGACACGGTTTCCAATTTCCTGCCCCAGCTTGTCGTGGAACACCCGGGCCTGTCGGCGCAAGTGAAAGGGGCCAGCGCCGCCTCCGATAAAACCCAATCGTCCATGGCTGCCGGTCTGGCAATTGGCCTGCTGATGATCTTCACTGTCCTAAGCATCCAGTTGAGAAGCTATGTCGAGCCGCTGGTTGTTATGGCGATCATCCCCTTGGCGTTTTCTGGGGCTGTGGCTGGCCATTTACTGTTGGGTATCGATGTCTCTATGCCCAGCATGCTCGGTTTCGCCTCGCTTGCCGGGATCGTCGTGAACGACTCGATATTGCTTGTCCATGTAATCAAGGAGGAACGCGCAAAGGGCTTAGGCGTGGTCGAAGCAGCACCGATCGCCGCAATGGCGCGCTTTCGTGCGATCTTTCTGACCTCGGTCACGACGGTTGCGGGCGTCACGCCCTTGTTGTTCGAAACAAGCCTGCAGGCTCAACCGTTGATCCCGATGGTCACGTCAATCGCATTCGGTCTGACCGCAACAACCCTCCTGATCCTACTGGTGGTGCCAGCTTTCTACACGGCACTGGATGATCTTTTGGACCTATTTCCGAAGCGAGAGAACCTTGAAACGTTGAAACAGATCGAGGCCTCGCCACGATAGCGCGATCAAGTCGAGGATGAAGGTAAACAAATTGGTCTGCTGCGAAGATTGAACCGCCGCGATTGACGTCCAACATTTCACGCCAACCGACTACCTGCAGCGAAACGGATGCAGCATCGCTACGGTCCGACGCCAAGATGGGCATTGCCGGAATCGGCTTACCAAACAGCACGAAATGCGGCCCAATGGCAGCCATTTCACCTGAAAAAGCAGCGCGAACTTCAGGCCCCCATAGCTGGATCACCATCCTCATCTGCAAGGCCGATGAGGCTACCCAAGCTTGCGACCAGGCTTGCCCCGTCCGCACCATCCGGATCAGCTACATCGTGGTTTGTTGTAAGCACCGCGTTGTCCGTCGGTCCTGGCCAGAGCGGAGAAATCATCCCGGCACCGTCCCGCTTCAATAGATCGTCAATGACCTGAAAAGCGCCACGCATCGTGCTGAGGCGCGCCCATTCGGTTCTGCGCCTGTCGGCGGCCAAAGCGGGTTCCAGCCCCAGCTTGCGGGCCATAGTTTCCCGCCTGTAGGCGGTGATGTTCCCGCCTGCTGCGCCGCGCATGCCATAGGGTATCGACACAACGTCTGCCGCGCCATCATAAGTCATTCCGCGGCGGCGGAAGTGCGAAGTCCCAACCATGGCCCAACAATCGTCGACAATGACCGACGTCGTGCGGAGCGCGGCATGACGACCCGGGAAACCCTTGGGATGGAATACTGCGACCCGGCCTGGACCAGCGGCGCGCAGCATCTCGACCGCCTCGTTACGCGCCTCAAGCGATTCGCGTACCCAGCCGCCATAATTTGGAACGAAGTCTCCGGCCCGCGGAATACAGATCGCAACATGTAAGCTTTGCATTTCGGCCAACCGCTGCGCGAGCACTTCGGCCAGGTCGATGGCATGGGCAGGTATCTGACCTCCGAAGTCCTCGGGTCGTGCGGTCCTGGCGAATTGTGGGCTCTCGATATACACAAACTCGCGCGCCTGGCCGAGCGCCCGGTTCAACGCCCAGAGCGCGTCGCGCGATCCGTGCCGAGACTGATAAATCTCTTTGACGATCTCGGTTCCAAGTCGGTCCTCATTTCCGATCGTAATCTCGATGTCCGGTGGCTGCGCAAGACCGAGCGCGTTGCCAATAGCAGCCAGTATCGCATCGTAGCCTGCCTGCGCATCAACCGGACCCTCAGGCAGGTCGAAACCGGTCGGACCGAACTCAGGTGTTTCGCAGAACGCAGCGACGGTCTTTAGTAGCGCCCCGGCGCCAGCATTTGGCGCGCTGGCGGCATTGGCGGGCACCGTACTTGGCCGGTTGAAATTGTTGCCGCCCTGCATGACCAGCCAGCTCGGCGTCTCTGGGCCAAGCGGCAGGATTGGCTGCGCACGTTTGGCGGCATGACGCGCGATATCGAGACCCAGATCGCCGCCGACACGTATGCCAGGCGCGTGGGTGTCGGGCCCTGCGGGGTTGCCCGGATTTCCGTCGCGATGGCGGCTCGACAATGTCTCGGCGGACCAGCGCGCGCCCGTGACAACACCATCCCAGGCCAGCACACCATTTGCCCCGCCATCCGGGATGCCGGTGACGATAAGTGTCTCGAACCGTGCCTGACCCGGCAGGCGCGGGCCAATGCGCGGCACTTCCTCGCTGACACGGCTGCGCAGAAGCTCGACCAACGTTGCTGGTGTACCCGGAGCCGGATCGGTCAGATTAGGGATCCCGAACACCGGCGATGGTGCATGCGACGCGAAGAAACCCAACGCCGTTGCGGCAAATCCTATCAAAGAGGTGTCGCCATCGAAGATCGGGGCTGGCGGTGTGGCATTGCCCGCTGCGACCGGCAACTGGATCCCGGCGAATAGCTGACGCGGTCCCACGCGCGGCGTTACGGCGAGATCGACCGTCAGGGTTGGTGATAGCGGCAGATCTCCACTCCCTACCCGGAACGGGTCGGGTAGCAGCAACTCGGTTTCCTGAAGCGCAGTGGCGATCGCCGCACCTCCATCGCCGCGCACAAAGGACGGCTCGCCATCAATGGCCAGGATTTCCACGAACTGCCTGGGATAGGCCCGGACATGGGCACCGTCAGGCACACTGTCTGCAGCCAGTGTCAGCACAACATCATTTTCTGCGGTGAACTGCGCGGACATGCCTCCGGCTGGCGACACGACAGGCATTGCGAACGGCGCATTACCGCCCGCCGGCCAGACCGGCCATCGGCCGTTCATGTCAGCGGCTGGCGGTATCTGCAGAAGCTGGTCAAACATCGGTGAGACAGCCAGGATCATCTGGCCTGGCAGAGGATCCTCGCCTTCGCCGGTCGCTCCGCGGTCGATCACCTCGCCGCAAGCGGCGAGCGTCGAAATACCGTCACCCAGATAGTCGACCGGCAGATCAGGCCGCACTTTCGGCTGATAAGTTTCGGGGATAAGGCCGTCATCGCCGGCAATCCCCATGACTGGTGACGTCGTCCGGTTACCGAGCAGGTGCCAATGCAGGTCGACAACGGTCAGTCGCAGGAACTGGCGCGCAAGCGCGCCGCCAGCCAGGACCGGCGCCTCGAGCGTCGTTCTCGCAAGCTGGCCGTCATTGGACCAGCCCCAGCGCAGCCGGGCTCCTGTCGCGGTATCTGGGGCGTCATCATCGTTGGCGGCGGCTTCCGCATCCTCATCGGCCACATCGGCACGGAAGCTCTCATCCTGGCCCAACAATGTCACCGGGGCGCTCCCCAATGTTTCGAGTACCGCATCACCATCACGCCTAGTTAGCGTCGGTCCAACCGGGGCAAAAGCGCCGCCATGCGGATCGACAATGTGCACAGCGGTGCCAGTGTCCAGCGCAGCGATCGTCTCAACGCCACCATCAGAATCGACGGCAGAGCCCACTGGCGCATCGCCCGACAAGGACAGCAGCGCCGGGTAAGCATCAAGCAGATCTGCATACATCGCAGCGGCGGCAACCGGGCACACGATCAGGCCGCGGGTGTCATGCATCGTCACCGGCCCGTTTAGGGCCAATGGATCGCCTGGCTCCCACCAGTTTGGCGATTCCGGCATGTTCGTCGCATCGCGGATGACCATCTGCGTGGCGACAGGGTGATGGAACGGCGCGTCTGGTTGCGCGTATCGGCCGCGTGCCAAGGTGATCAGTCGGGCCGCCGCCTGTGGATGCAGACGGATGCGCGTCACTGGCCCGGTCAACGGAGAACCAGAGACATCGAAAACATCACGCGGCGTGTCGATGGTCTCGAGGATTCCGAGAAACGGCATAAGTACACCGCCGCCCGGCTGGGGTGTCAGTTCCAATTGATCCGCGTTGAAGCCGGGTTCCGATGCAGCATCGTTAAACCAAACCGGGCTCAACAGAGGCGCGGTCAGTCCCAGCGCGGCAGCGCCATCGCTGCCGAGCCGATCCTGCGCCGTGTTCGCGGTGAGTTGGGAAAGAACGAGCATATCAGCGGATCTCCAAAGTTTCCTCGACCACGCGCCCATCCGGCGCGGCGAGGCTAACGGTGATGCTGCGGACCGTCGCCGACGTCGCAACGCCATATCCGCTGGACCGGCCGAAACTTGTCGTGCGCCAGATCACCAGATCATCATCAGGCGCTTGTCGTGGTGGCCTCCGGCGCACCTGGACGTCGGGCAACTCAACGGTTCGGTGCAAAACACTTGGCCGACGAATGACCGGTGTTGCGCGAATCCCGGGTCCACCAACAACCGGTCGCCGTGCACGTCCGAGGACAGGCGAGACATTGGCGGGCTCGGTGGTGGAGGCAGTGAGATCGGTGACCAAAGTCCGGACTCGGCCCGAGCCTAATTGCGCGGTGACAGTCAAGACATATGGTTCGATCCCATCGCCCAGGGAAAGTGGTGCAGCGCTGGACCACACGGCTGCTGTTATGCCAGGGCCGATCTCCAGTGGGATCAGATCGTTGATATCCGGGGCCGGGACTAGGGGCTCGCCCGGGATTGAAAGCAAACTTTCCGAGATACGCCCAAGCGGATCGTGCAGCCGGACACCAATGCTCAGCGGTTGGGCCTCGCTGTCGCGATAGATAATCGCACGATATTCCTGCGCGCCCGCAGCATCGGGCGCGCCATGACGCCATACTGCATTGAGACCTGGCGGCGCGGCGGGGTTCAAGAGGTCAAGTCTCTCCTCCGTCTCAAGCAGCGGTGGCGTCAGCGCGGGCGGCGGGTCATCTGGGTTTGAGACCCCGGCCCGGACAGAGATCGACATTCGATGCGGACCGAGCGGGGTCTGGTCGACCGGTGCTGTTGAGCTCCAGCGCAATAGAACGTTGCCTGGTGCGCCACCCGGCCACTCGAACTCGATCGGCGATAGCTGCGGAGGACCGGATGGAGGCACCACGATATGTTGGGCCGGTGACGGGTCGGACCGTCCAGGCAACAATGCGCGGAATTCATCCGCGTCCGACCAAACCTCGGCGCGATACCAAAGCCGGCGCCAGGTCCCCTCGGGCATATCCGTCCCGGTAACTTCAGAGATAAAATCGCTGAACTGGCCATCCGAGTCGGTCGTGACGGTCCAACCCATGCCGGATTCCTCGAGGATCGCGATCGGTGGGCCCATGGTGTCGATACGCCTGGCAGCCTCGGCCAGACGTGTGCGAAAAAGCCTGACCTGGCGTGCTCTGTGCCCCAGCCGTGGCGTTACGCTCACGGTCACGACAAACCCTTCGGGATCGCCGGGGTCTGCGATCCGCTGCAATTCCAAAACCGGAGGTTCGGGTTTCGCGATCTGCGGCGCGGTGATCGGGATCAGCCGGTCGCCCGCATCTGCGTCCGAGGGCCAGAGGCTGTCCAACCCACTCCGGCTCTGCGCTACAATGGCAAAGAAATGGATGTCACGGCTGCCTTTCGGCAGACTGATATCGCGGCTTGTGCCATCGTAGAGCTCCGAGAAGAGCCGTGTGAACGGATGGCGCACAGGGTTACCGTTGTAAGCCGCAACAACCTCGGCCCGGCGATCTGTCATTGTTGCCTCCTGCCCGGCGGGCTGAAGCCCCAGCGCCGCGCGCAGGTCGCTCTCGTTCGCTTCGTAGATGAAGTATCCGGCAGCATCGGGAACCGTGGGCCAGCTCAGGCGGGCATGACATTCGCCCTTGGCATCGGGCAGGCTGGCGATCTCTACATGGACCGGGCTGATCTGAGGCCGACGCGGATCAGACGCAGCTGTCAGAAATGGCCGCTGGGGCCAGGGGCCGAGCCGTCCCGGCGCGCGCCGTTCCACGACACGGGCGAAGAGTGCCAGCCCAACATGAGGTTCGATGTCAAAGTCGAGCGCAAATCCAGGCAAGGTTACCCGATAGCGCCGAATTTCATCACCTTGGGCGGCGCCAAACGTGGCGAAATCTTCGCCATCAGAGGTAAGGCCGACGATTGTCGCGCCAGGCGCTGTTGGCGTGTCACCGGCAAAGCTAATCTCCAGAGCAGACTCGCCTCCGCCAAGACTGCGCGGAAACTGCAGTGTTGGCACAATGCTCGGCGGCGGATCGCTGCGCTGCGCAGCAGCCCAGAGCCGTCCACCGATAATGATCTGATCTGGGCGGCGAACCGACCAGTCCCAGCCAAACTCAAAGGTCAGCGTGGCGGGACACGGCCCGGCGTGCACGGGCTCTGGATCAAGCCTGGCCGATAGTATCGGCACGCGGTCTGGACTTGGCTCGAACACCACCTGATCCGCTGTCGACCAGCCTCCCCACAGACCAAAGATCGTTTGTGTGGTGACAGCATAGCGCATCGTCGTATGCCCGTTCTGGGTGGCCAAGGCAGGTGCAGCGATCGGAACGACGCGGTCCATCGCCGAGATCCGACGCTTATCCTCGTCCTCGGGGTTCACATTGGCTGCAATCGGAAGGAACCCGCCACTCTCGCGCGGCTCGTTCATTAGCGAGCTATTACCCGCGGGCTGCAGCGGAACCCGCGCCGCAGCAAAGCTTGCCACGCGGTAAATGCCGGTCTCTGGCACCTGATCCCACGAAGTTCGGATACTACGTCGCCAGTCGCCATCGGGCTCGACAGGTCTCAGGGGATTGCTGCGCTCGGTTTGCATGCCCGTCGGCGCGGCCCCTGCAAATGCAAACCCGGGCTGCAGTGCGAGCGCTGCGATCTCGATCGGCTCGCCATTGCCGCTCAGGCCCTGATCCCATTCGCCGGTCACCATATAGTGCATGTCGTCAGGGCCGGCGAACGGATAGTCGTCAGGATGTGTTGTGCTGTCCGGGGCCTCCCCTGGGATATCCTCTTGCGCGATCGTCGTGCCGTAACCAAGCGCAAGGCTGAGGCACGGATCGGACGAAACGCCCAGCAGCATAAGCACCAGCGGGGACACCATTGCCTGCGACGGTTCGGTCGGCGCCGTGGCCCCGGTCGAATTTTCCGGTGGCGGCATCTCAACCTGAAGCTGCTCGTCAGCCATGTCGTCGGGCGGCAATTCGGCGATCTGGCGGATATGGTTTAAAATGTCCGCCCGGACCTCATCGACCAACCCTTGGGCATCGGGCAGCGTAAAGGGCGGCGCGGTGATCGATACATCATTGATGAACGGTAGCCATCCCAAGGCGGATCGGCCCCGAAGGTATCGATCGATCGCGGCGTCGATTGGCGGTACCAAACCACTATCGAGCAGCCCTTGATTGGCATCATGGTCGCCTACGCCCGCCCATTCGGCCGGTTCAACCGGAAGGCCGACAATCTCGACCAGTTCCCAGCCCTCGTCGCGCGCGATAAGATTGGCCGGGATGCCGTCGACCCTGTGGACGACCGTCCCTTGGGGCAGGACCACGCCAGTCAGATCCGGGCCCGCCAGCGGGAACTCGTTGAAACCCGGGCGCAGCGGCCGGACGCTGATCCAGCGTTCGAGCACTGGCGTGCCCGAGTATCCAAAGGCGAAGCCACCTGGCGCTGGTACATTGCATTCGATCCGCGCGAGCCCTAGCGGGCTCGGCCATTTGAGCACCTTGGTGCCCGAGAACGGAATCATTGTCTCCGACAGATCGTCCTCTTCGAAGGGTCGCTCGCGCCCGAAGGGCTCGTTAGGACGGCGCCAGACTTTAAAGGCTCTGCTCGGCAGCCCGATATCAGGCCGCGTTGCCCATCGCAGATGCGCCCCGCGCACGACGTGACCCTGTTCTTCGAACTGTTCTATCAAAAAGGCCCGCAACTCGTCCGAGACGAAAAAATCGTTCGCATCTCCGCCAGCTGCGTCGATGAGAATCCGTTGATGCATCTCCCAGATCTGAATCCAATCGATTAGCCCTGCCTCACAGACGAAGCGGTCGGGATCGACGAAACGCACGTTCGCATCGGGGGCGCGGAAAACTGGATCCAAGGGGCGGACAATCGGTTCGCGCATCTCACTCCTCCCAGGGCGCACGGTCGAGGATGACGTCGACGATCGGGAACCGGATGTCGACCGAGCCTTCAGGATCAGCGAAATGATCCGACAGCTCTCGGCGCACAAGATCGATCGCCACCTGCTCGCCGCGGGCACCATTGGCAAGGATCGCCAATACGCGCTGCCCGCCCGGTGCCATTATGACTTTGGGCACCATGCCTGGCGTATTGGCGCCTTCCTCGACACCCAGCCATTCATGATCGGCGTTTGCCCAGTATTCGCTCGATGGCTCGACGCTTTTGTCGACCACTTTGGTTGGTAGCGACCAGGTCCGTTGCATCGGTTCAGGCGCATCGATCATAATCGCAACAGGAACTGGATCGCTGCTGCCGTCGTGTTCCCAGAACACCGTGGTCTCAGGCCGGTCGGGCACTGGCATAGGCTCAAGCTCGGCAGCGATCATGGCCGCATCCAGCTCTGGCCCCTCAGGCTGCGCGCTGCCTGGGAAGGCGTTTGCGACCAGCTGCATCGCCCCGGTTGCAACCCAGCGGTGATTGACTGGCACCGCCTGGATCCCGCGCACGAAGCGTTCGAGCGTTGGATAGGCCCCGGTCGAGAACGACACCGAATGCACGATGGTGCGGGTGTCCGGATTTTCCGGGTCGCTGATCGGAACGGATTCGATGTCGAGGACGTAGTCCGTCAATGGATCGAGCGGGACATCTATGATCCGCTCAAGATGCCGGATGCGATCGCCGGCGATCTCGATGCACGACGCCTCGAGACATTCCTGAAGCACTTCCTCGAACGGGCTGAGCACCTGTGGTCCGACCGGTTCAAGATCCTCCTGCCCCAGACCGAAAGGATAGCTCTCACCATCCGGCAGATCATCAGGATCGGGTTGGCGGAACGAGGACGCGCGCAACCGGATCTGAAGCTGCCGGTCAAAGGCAGCAAACAGGTTAGAAACCTGCGGGGTCGAGAATTGCAGCTTCAGCGGCTCCTGTCCAAAGACGTGCTTTTCGCTCTCGTTCGGCAAGGTGAACAGCATGTATGGGCCCAGGCGAGTGGGCGGTTCTGCAGTCGTATGGAACCAGAATGTTTCACTCTGCTCGGCATCGTCTGGCAGATCCTCGCCTTCGCCTGGCGCGTCGTCTTCGTCATACTGGATCCAGTCAACCCGGATGCCGTAGAGCGTGTCTGGCCGCAGCAGAGCATGCTCGCCGCTTTCAAGCCCAAGATACCGCCCAACCGCATTCCGATCGGATTGCACCAGCTGTTGATCATAATCGACGCGCTGCGCCTCACTCAGCCGGGTCATCTCGAAGCAGAGCAGGTAAAGTCGGCGGTTCAGGATCGCTTGTCCAGGCGGGCCGCCCGAACCAGGGAAACCTGAGCCGGGCGGGATCGGATCAGGTGCGGGATCCGTATCCTCACCCTCTCCTTCTGGGAGAACCCCGAAGCCGATCTCGATATACTCAGCATCGGCCTGCTCAGGCAGATCGATCATGAAAAGATTGAAGATTCCCTCAACCGGGTCGGGGAAATCATTATCGAACCGCGCCGCGTGATCGACGTCGATGAACCAGGGGCCTGCGGCATCGACCCAGCGTGGCGGCAGGTGACGCGGCGGTACCTTGTCCGAAATGGTGGGCACAAACTGGGCAAGCTCTTGACCGTTTGCATCCAGAACCCGCGCGATTACGAGACCCGCTTGAACGAACGACTCAAAGGTCGCAATCAACAGCTTGGCATCTACAAATGGCTTTGAGCGGAGTTTGATCGCGTTGAACAACGGGCTTGGCTCGAACCCGGCATCGGCCCATGCATCGACGATGTCATCTTCGCGGCTGGCATCACCCAGCGGTGATACGACAAGCCCGCCAAAATCGAAGTCAGCTGCAGCAAGGATGCGCGCCTCACAGAAGTCAGGCTCTTCCACGGGCGGCGCGGAGTGCACTTGATCGATTGCCAGGAATGCGGTCGCGTCTACCTCTTCCCCACGGGTGAGGCGTTGAAATGCGCTCGTGACCGTCAGGCGGTTCGTGGTCCGGGCTTCCGGCATCGAGATGCCGGTGAACCGCGCCATCTCTGCGGCAAGCTCTAGCGTTGCCTGATCCGCAGGCTGCGCTGAAAGCCGCCCGACGCGATCTGCCGCGATCTCGATCTGGTTCAGCCCTGCCGCCGCGACAATAGGTTGGGCGCTGAAGCCGCCTGGGTTGGCGGCGACGGTGCGCTCGCGACGCAAGTCGATCATGGACGGAACTGACGGAATTGATGGCCCGCGTGTGCCCGCGCTAAGGCCATCCCCGGCGGTGATCCCGCCGCTGCCAGAGTCTTCCTCGATCTCGGCGCACTGGATTTGGTTGGCGACAATCCATGCGGGCAGGATGCCGCGCCATGGATCAGCCTCGGTTCCGCTGCGCCAGGCTTCGACGATTTCGACCTCTAGATCCGGATCTTCCGACCGCACGGTCTCTTCAGGGTCAGGCCACGCTTTGCCTTTGATCTTCCAGCCGGTTTCCGATGGTCCAATGGGTTCCTCATGGAACGCCCAAAGCACTGGTGCGGCAGGGGCCGGGTCATGGCAGACCGTGCACCAGCGATCCTCGATAATCTGTTCCAGATACTCGCTGCGTTCGATGGCCTTTTCGAACGGGCTCGGCACCCAGGTCATAAGCGCAAGCTGGACGACCGGGGTGTCTTTTGTTGCCGGGTCACCCGCCCACCAGGTCGCGGGCCTGCTGCCCTCGGTTAGTTCGCCTTCGACAATGTCGACACCGGTCAGCTGATAAAAGACGCGCCGGTCTGCACGATCTGTATATCCCTGGGCGGTCGACCCCGGCGCTGCCTCTTCGAAAGGCGTATCCATCACTTCGATCGGTGCACCGCGCGGCGATGCCGTCAGCGAAAGCGCCATCACGGCATCAATCGGCACGCGGCGTGGCCGCGTATCATCATCCGCAGCAACTGACGGCTCGACGAAATCATTCTCGGTGTGCCCACTGCCGCCGATGATCGCCTCGGCCAAAACGGCGTCGATGGGCATGTCTCCGCCAGTGCCGCGGACCAGGGCTGGACTCCGGCTGATCAGCGTCATCTTCTCGACCAGATCGGGAATCGGCTTCGATGGCTCGTCGCCGAGGCTGAAGTCGACGCACCCCTCGATCCTGATGAACAGGATCTTGATCTTACCGCAGATCATCCCGTCCAGGCGTGCGATCTTGTCCTCGGACTCCGGATGCTCACCGACGATAAGGTCGAGCTTGGCATAGGCGGCAATCGAAATGATAATCAGACGTAACTCGCCGCGGATTTCCAGTTTGCCCTGCATAAAGAACGGTTGGAAGCCGATCAGCGCATCGAAGCCGCCCGCGACAGAGGCGTAGATCTTAATTTCCTTGCTGCCCCAGATCAGTTCCAGGTGCATGCCTGCTGCAACGGCAAGCCGGCCATCGATAGGCGTGTCGAACTTAGGATGACTAATCCCATCGCCCGACAGCATCAGATAGCCCGACCCTTCGAAGACCAGGATCACGCGCGCCTGGATCGGATCATAGACGCTGCCGATAAAGATGTGCCATTTCGTGCGGGTATTTAGATCGAAGAATGCCTCGATCGGGATGCGAATCTCGAAGAGCGGCGTGATCGCATATTCGGCGACGATCCCAATCGTCAACGTGCCCCGCCCGGCATCAAGATCGATGACCGCCAGCAGCGAGCCGCCGGCCTCCTCAACACCT
The DNA here is from genome assembly GCA_039028795.1 of Pseudomonadota bacterium. Taxonomy (GTDB): domain Bacteria; phylum Pseudomonadota; class Alphaproteobacteria; order Rhodobacterales; family Rhodobacteraceae; genus Thermohalobaculum. The sequence goes on along the minus strand of JBCCHJ010000008.1, from coordinate 53,031 downwards.
TCGACCACAGGCGGCGGCGTCAGCATTGCCACCTTCATCATCAGAAGGATGCGCGGCCCGGGCAGTTCTAGAAGGAAGACGCCTTTCATGTTGAAGATAAAGCCGCCTTCGGCAGTACCAAGCACTGCACCGACGCCGAACGCCCAACTGTCCACTTGCGGGGACCAGAAATGTTCCGAGCCATCGTCCGATGACAGTCGTGTCGGATTGCCTCCCGTGGCCTCCAACCACGCCAATGCGGGGGTCGTATCGTTCTCAAACTCGGTCATGTTGCGCGCGTAATGCATGGCAAAAAGACCAAGCACGCCGAGCAATCCAAGACCGGAAGAGCCAAGCGGGATCGGCGCCGGGAACGTGACCTCGATAGACACGGCGACCCCGGTGGCAGGACCACCTGCCTCCTCGGGGATTTGGGCGACTGCAATCTCGGCCTGAATCCGCAGCTTGATCGGTATGATTGTCAGATCCAGCCCGCCGCGGATCTCGCTGATCGGCACGCCATCCGCGTTGGTGCTTTCGCCGATCTGCATGTAACCGCTTGCCCGGATCACCGACGGTATGTCGATCGATGCAGCAAGCGCGGTCAGTTGAGGGGGCCTGATCGGATTGATCGGCAACAGCACGCGGGCCCGTTCGACCGAGATCACGCCCAGATCAGCAGAAAAGCCAAGATCGATCTCGAAGTTCATCGGGTTGGTGCGTGACAGCCGGGCGGCCAGCACCTTCATGATCCGACCCAGCGGTTCGGCGACCTGGATGCCGCCGGGGCCACCAACCTCAATGGTGTAGCCCTTCGAGGCATCGAAGACCGGGCGGAACTGGAACCGGTCGCCGGTCTGCGGCGTGTACCCCAACCGCACCCCAATGGACTTGTACCGAACCTTCAGCGGGTCTGCTGCCGGAATGGTCAGAATCTGGAAGCCGCCTTGGCCGTCCTGGTCATTCGGCGGCGTCTCGGGGTCGCCAAAGCCGATACTGGCGGAAATCGCGGTCTCGACATCGAACAGGAGGTTGACCTCGGTACCGCTTTCGCGCGAACGCACGAGCAACTCGCCACCATATAGAATCACCCGCTGCACGGTCAGCCAACCCAGCGCGCCAAGCGCTGCAGGGATCGTCACCGCCGCAGCCGATAGCGCCAGCGCCTGAACATCGCCATTCAGTGGATTCTCTGGCGCCGTGGTCGACAGAACGGGCGCCATTGCACAGGTCAGACCAAGGATATTCAGACCAGGCAGGCTTTCGTCTAGGGTCTGGTTGGGCGGTGCACCCAACAGCATCAGGCCATTCACATCCGCCGGGTCTGCGCCAAGTGCCAGACTGACCGTCCAGGTTTGGGCGGCATCATCGACCTGCACCAGCAACCGGTATGCGACGATTCCATCCGAAGCGTTCTGACCCAGCCCTGTCGGCACAAGTTGTCCCGTCGCGCCGTCATCGGCGACTTCGATCTGGTCCTCGGCCGCAGTCTGGAAGTCAATCTCGCCCGAAATCTCGATCGCGACGAACGCATTCTGGACGATACGGACCTTGACGCGGGCTGACCGGAACCAGCTTGGCGGCGATGGTTCAGGCGGCGGCGGATCGAAGATCTCGACGACTTCCTCTTCAACGCCTGCGCGGCGACGGATCGTTGCGGTGACCGTAACCTCCGGCTGCGGCACGACCGGCAATTCGGTGAAGGCCCGCCAGTACATGTTGCGCGGGTCTTCGTGCGACATCCATTCGGTGACCCAATCGCCGGGCGGGTCACCGGTGATCTCCGGAGGCTCGATGGTGATATCGAAGTGGGCAGGATGGGCCGCCTCGATCATATGCGCCAGCGTCAGTGCGCGCTGGCGTGACAGATCGTAGTTATGAATCCGCTTGTTTTGGTTGTTGATCCCCTCGAACGAGGCTTGGCCGATGATGGTGATCGGTGTTCCCGGCAGCGCTGAACGCAGCACGCTATCGTACTGCAACATGACTGGCTGCCCGTCCGGTCCGAAGTCAGCTCTCGGCCCCTCGCTCACGGCTTCATCTGTGCTGGAATTGAAAGGATTCAGGGCAAAACCCGTCAAGTCAGTCAGATCTGGATGCGGCTCGTTGAATCGGAAGAAGGCGTCAAGTTGCTGCGCTTCGATATCCGGCGCTGAAAGCGTGACGGTAACCTCGCGTTCCTCCTCCTCTCCAAGCGCGAAGGTGGTGGCATGCGGACCATCGCCCGGTTCAACCGAGGGTTCGCTCCACTCCGCATCGCCGACCGCGCCGATAAGGCCCAGCGTGACATGGGTCGCGTTCTGGCTGGCGATATAGACCTGCGGCAAGGGTATCGTCTGACCTTCACGGATGGCCGTCTGTTCTGTGATCTCAACAATGCCTGCCTGGCCTTCGGTGACAACCACGACTTCAGACTGATAGCGCGAGATCTCGATCGTCAGATTGACCGTACCCGCGGGACCTTCGGGATCGTCGACAACAATGTGGACCGAGGTTTGGCTTTCACCCGGATCGAAGGTGATCTCCGCCATCCGCGTGTTCACGCTGTCGATTTCGACATTGTATGGGGGACGACCACCGCTGACATCCACCACCATTGTCGATTCAGGCGGTACCTGCGCTGTTGCCGTGCTTTCACCGGTACGGGTCATCCCGTAAAGCCGCCCGGCAGAATCTATGAAACGTACGCCGACCTCTAGGTCATTGCCGCCCTGATCGATCACCGCAAGGTCGAAGTCGCCGGTAATTCCAGGCTGCGCGCCCCAGCCAATCAACAGGTTATTGACGCCAGCCGAAACCGCGAAATCCTCGACTCCGTCCGGTGCGACGAAAAGCCGGATCTCGGGCAGATAAAGCCCGGTCCAACTCGCATCGAAGCCAAACTGCTCCAGCACCTCGTGCGGGGTCGAGTTGGTCGACAGATCCAGCGTTGCTGAACGGAACCCAAACCCGACTGCCCGGCTGCTGCCGATGAAGGCATAGGGCGGATCCATGCGGATCAGGTCGACGACCGCGATATCTGCCGCATCGTCCAGGCCATCGACGCCGAACGACAGAAGATCGATGATCAGCGGGGTTTGATCGTCCGAGCCTTGGGTAAGGCGGATCTTGAACCGTGGCAGGGAGATCTCGACCCGGTCGTCACCGGCTATCGGTGCAAGCCGTCCATCGTCCAGAAGTTCTGCACCCTTGAGGAACGGCATGCGCAACACTGCGGCCGTCACCACCATGTCCAGGGTGAATTCGGTCGAGGCATAATCTGAAGGCGCGGGTCCATCTGGTGTCGGATCAAGACCGGACAGCAGATCCAGTAGGTCAGCATTGTCGCCTGGATCTAAATTGTCCGCAGCGTCCATGATGATCTGCGAGGCGATGCGCGGTGCAGTGAACTCAAACGCGATATTACTGTCGCGCATATCGATCCACGGGTTGCGCCGCCCGTCATCATCGCGCGGATGCCCCTCGGCGTTTTGCGCGTTGAATCCGAAGGCAAAGTTATCCGGATCTATCCAGGCGCCGGTTTCGCCACTGAAACGGCAGGTGCCGCGGATAACGACGGCATCGTCAGAGATGACCTCATCGTATTCTTGTACACGGATAACCGAGATCGCCGCGTGTATCGGGCCGAGAGGCGCACCTCGCAAGACGTAAGGCGCGATCAAATCGTAAAGGGCGAGATCCCAGTTCACGGAAGTGACCCTTCCCTAACGTTGGCAGGCCAACAGTGGATTGTATCTAAATTTTTGACGCCGTGTGATGGCGCCAGTGCACATCAATACTTGCTACGAATCTTTTCGAACGCCCGTTCAACTCAAGAAAACAACGATCTCATCATTCCCGATAGACAGGAACCCCGATGGGCGCATACACGTTATGCATGAATGCATCATCGCGTGGAGAACTCGACTGGAACGACCTGCGGCTGGCTTTGGCTGTGGCGCGAACCGGGTCGTTACGGCAGGCGGCAGAGATCATCGGGGTCAATCAATCGACTGCCGGTCGGCGGCTTTCCACCCTCGAAACCTCGCTCAATACCCTGCTGTTCCGGCGCTCGCGACGTGGGATGACGCCAACCGAAACCGGCGAAATCCTCATAACACGCGCCGCCGAGATCGAGAGCCATGCCCTGACTATCACCGATGCGATCGAGGAAGCAGGATCGGTGCAAAGCGGTGTCCTCAGGCTGATCGGGAACCAATGGGTGATCGACCGGCTGGTGACACATGGGCTCGCGGCGTTTGTGCGCGCATCCAACGGATTGTCGCTTCGCATCACGACGGGCCGACCCAAAGCCAGCCTTTGGCGGGGCGAGCCGGGGGTTGCTCTCTGGTTCGAGCAAGAGCCGCTGGATGGCGCCTTTGCCATTGAACTGGCCAGGGTGCCCTATGCCGTCTACCGGACAGAGGAATGTCACCCGGACAATTGGGTCGTGTTCCATGACGAGGATCGGATGGATTCGCGACACGGCCATCTGATCGAGCAGATCCGACAACAAAACGGACGGATCATCATGACCGCAACTGATGCGGGCTCGCTGTTTTCCGGTATTGTCTCGGGGTTAGGCCAGGGATTTCTGCCCTGCTGTCTGGCCGAGGCGGACCCGCGCCTGATCCTCAGCAGCGACACTCTGAGAAAGTTTGACCGCCCACTCTACCTGCACAGCCATCCGGATACTCTCAACGTGCCGAGGGTCCAGGCTGCAATGCAGTGGCTACGCGAGCATGCCGCGCCGATCCTGATACCTGCTCGGACTCCGATGAATTTTCAAAGACGCGAAACTGCAGATCCTTGCTCTGAACAGGACCATGGCCACCGGATGGCTGGCTCGTGACGCCGTAGCGCGGCCCAACAGTCCACTATAAAGTCCGGTTTATGGGCTAAGGTGCCGATTGCAGTTGTTTGCCGCACGCCCGCAACGAAGATCTGGGATGCCTTTCCCAGTTTCCCAGTTTCTTAGTTTGGTAGAGCTTAGGGATTGTACAACACCTAGACCGCAGCTGGTGCTTTTCGGTAGTCGCGCAAAATCTGCGCGACTCGACGCTAGACTATCCGTAGTCGATGATTTGATAAAGGTGGCTCCGGCGGCTGGACTCGAACCAGCGACCCGCGGATTAACAGTCCGATGCTCTACCAACTGAGCTACGCCGGATCAGAACCCCTTTAGAGGCCGTGCATATATCAAGGCTGATTTATGCCGTCCAGCAGAATGTATCAGCAGGATCCTAAGGCGCGGTCAATTTGCGATTAACCGATCCGCCGAAGTCGCGGGTTGCCTCGAATGCTGCTTGCGAGACCATATCGCCAAGCGCTTCCAGCCTGCTATCTGGAATACGGGCCGTGGGTCCGGACACCGAGATTGCAGCGACGACTTCACCGAACTCATTGAAAACCGGCGATGCGATGCAGCGCAGTCCCACTGCGTGCTCTTCGTCGTCGATCGCATAGCCGCGGCGCGCAACCAGCTTCAACTCGGTCATCAATTCATCCGCCGAGTCGATCGTCCTCATCGTGATCTTGGCAAGCGCCCGGTCACCCGACATCATCGGATGGCGGGTCAAATCGGCATGCGCCATCAGCGCTTTGCCTGCACCAGAGGTGTGCAGGGCGACACGCCCGCCAACGCCAGTGATCGCCCGCATCGCGTGGCGTGACTCTATCTGACCGATGCAGATTGCCTCGCCATCGTTTTCGACGAACAAGTTTGCGGTTTCGCCCGACATCTCCATCAGCCTGCGCAAGTAAGGCCGCACCAAGGTCAGCGTGTCGCGACTCCGCGCAAAGGCCGACCCCACGAAGAAGGCCGCGACGCCGATGCGCCAAAGCCCGCCATTGGGATCGGGGCGGACAAAACGTTCGGCTTCCAACGTGGTCAACAACCGGTGGGTCGTCGATGGCGGCAGATCCGTCGCTTCCGACAGTTCGGTAAGCGACATTCCGTCTCCGCTGGCTGCCAGGTTCTGCATAATTGACAGCGCCCGCGTCAACGAACGTACCTGGCCAGAGCTACGGGCAGCTTCGTCTTTCATCGGGCCCACTTCCGCTAATTTTCACGTCTGGTGCCAAATAGAGCCAATTTGCGCAAAGGAAAGCCTCTCAACGGTTTTTTTGTAGGTAAAAGCTGCGCACATCTGCAGATGGAAAGAAAATTGGGTTCAAAAGCCAAATAAGAGAATTTGGTTAATTAAATTAACCTCTCGTTTACCATCAGTGAGTTACCCAATAATCACTCTCCGGCGGATGCGGAAGGGATGCGGATCACCCCCCCGTTCTCACACCCATCTCCCCGCCCCGCCCGGGAGCAGCCCCAATACCCTCCTACGGGTATCACCGCCCCAGCTAAAATGGCTGGGGCGGTTCTTCTTTAACGGTCTGGGAAGAGACGTGTCCGGTGCACGAAGTTGATCATTCGGGGCCGGAAGCAAAAAACCGCGCCAAACACAAATGACGCGGTTTCTCAAATATTTATAAAGGGTTAGCGTTAGGAGGCAGACCGTTCCCATGCTTCCCGCTTGCGGTACAGCGTCGACGGGCTGACGTCCAGAACTCTTGCCGCCCGGGGGATCGATCCATCGCATTCGCTGATCGTCACTTCGATGAACTCACGCTCCATATCTGCAAGCGTAGCGCCCACCAATCCCCGCAAAGTTTCGCCTATTTGCGATTCGGCACTGGGCATCGCGACGTGCGCGCCATTAGGTCCACCGTAGACATGTTGCGGCACTATCGCGTCGTGCAGCACCGGCTCACGCGGCTCGTGACCACTGTTTGCCGGGCGATTTGTCTGGAAAATCGACGGCGGCAGCATGTCCAAGGTAATTTCGTCACCTTCGTGCAGAACAACCGCGTTACGCAGCACATTTTCCAGTTGCCGCACATTCCCAGGCCATGAGTAGGCCACCAGGGCCGCACGGACCGGTCCGCTGAGCCGCGAGAACTTCTTGCCTTCCTCGCTCGAGAACTGTGCCAAGAGATGACGTGCGATCTCTAGTACATCGTCACCACGGTCTCGCAGCGGCGGCATAACGATCGGGACGACGTGCAGCCGATAGAAGAGATCCTCGCGGAAACGCCCTGCCCTGACCTCGGCGGCAGGATCGCGGTTTGTCGCACAGACGATGCGCACATCGACTTTCTGTGGTTCCACAGCGCCAACTGGCTGGATCATCGATGTCTGCAGGAAGCGTAGAAGCTTGGTTTGCAGCGCCAGATCCATTTCGCATACTTCGTCCAGGAACAAGGTTCCGCCATTCGCTGCAGCCGCTGCTCCGATTTTATCAGAGATCGCGCCAGTAAAAGATCCCTTCAGATGACCAAAGACTTCAGACTCCAACAGGTCTTTCGGAATCGCCCCACAGTTGATCGCAATGAACGGGCCAGAACTGCGGATCGACTGACGGTGGATGGCCTGGGCGGCAATCTCTTTACCTGTGCCGCTTTCGCCGGTGATGAACACCGTTGCCGTCGACCGACCGATATTGTGGATCATCTCGTAGATCTGCCGCATTTCCGGCGACGATCCGATGAAGCCCCGGATCTCTGGGGTTTCAACCAGTTTCGGCGTTCCCTCGCGCGCTTCGGCATCATCCAAAGCAATCGACTTCACGGCATTTTCGACTGCCGACAGCAGTCGGCGGTCATCGAATGGTTTCACCAGAAAGTCGAATGCCCCGCCGCGCATGGCCTCGACCGCACGGTTGATCGACCCGTTCGCGGTGATCACGATCACCTTGGATTCGGGATGGCTCGAATGGATCTCTGAAAGAATGTCCAGTCCATTGCCATCCGGCAGCATCAGGTCCAACAGAACAATGCGGCTGGGTTTCGCCTTGAAGGCAACCCGCGCCTCGCGCGCGCTGAACACAGGATTGACCGAAAGCCCTGCACGTTCGACAGCCGACTGATAGACCATCGACAGAGACGGCGTGTCTTCGACCAGAAGAACCTTTTCCGGAAATTCTAAGTTCATCGCAGCCCGCTCCTCATAACGCCCCGCGTACGAACCCCATCACTCGTTCGGCTTCCGCTATCAATTCGGGTCCATCGCGGTTGATTACGGCACCATCAGACACATGTCCGGCAGAATTAAGGCACTGAGCCAGATTTTGCAGTTTTGTTGCGCCTATCGCTCCGGCCACTGAAATCAGCACGTGAGTCGCCGCTGAAATCTCGGCTGTGTTGGTCGTTGGAATCGCTGCTTCGATGCGTGTTCGCGCATCGCTGATATCCGAACCGATGCGGCTCACAAGCTCCAACTTGGCCGGGCCGTCGAAGGACGCAAACAAGCCGTCAAAGATATCATGGTCGATCGCAGGCTCGCCCAAGTCATCAGAGGCCGGCGCGGTTGCGCCCATCTCGACGCCCGCACTTGTGCGCGACCGGACATAGCCAAGGATGTCATCGCCAAACTGTTCGATCGACAAAATCGGCTTGGCAATAATGCCGTCTGCGCCGGCGTCATCGATCGCCGCGCGGTGTTCACGCATGACATAGGCCGTCAGTGCGATCAGCGGCATCTCGCTCAGCGGCGGCTCCATCGTTCGCAAACGCCGGATCAAATCGATCCCTGAAATGCGCGGCATTTCGATGTCGATCAACGCCACGTCATATGAATTGGCCTGCAGCATCTCCAAAGCCTCGGCGCCATCGACGGCCAGGCTGACCGTTGCGCCAAGGCTTTCCAACATCTGAACGGCAACCATCTGGTTGGTTGGATTGTCCTCTGCCAAAAGGATATCCATTCCATCGAGTGCCATATTTAACTCCGCGCCTTCCTTATGGCCTGTGCCATAGTGCTCAACCTTAGGGATACCGGTCAATCTCCGCGCACTTTAGGGCAGGAATGGGGCCGGATCTCTAACTTTGGCCCAATTACGCAATCGCCGCATTATCTGGTGGACTGGTTAACAAATCGGCCAAGTACTTTCCATCAACAGGTATCGGGCAAACGGCGTCGAACGGGCCCGATCCCAACAGACGACCAAGGGCGATGATCTTGGCGCCTTCATGAAGTTTGCGCATCCGTTCGCACAAATCCCGGCCATTCTCGCCAGGGGCGATCTCGACCAAAACCGCGGTGACCCGGTCCCGATCAAACCCTGGTTCCCATATCTTCCAACGCAGCGGTCGCAGCGCGTTTTCAACCAGCATGCTGGTCGTCTCAGAGGTTGTTTCCAGTCGCACGCAGTCACGATCGGGCGCCACCGCTTCCGAGGGCACAGTAACCGTTAAACGCGCCCTTCGTGGCGATGGACGTCCCATTTCGACTGTACCGCCCATCAACGTCACCACACCCCGGGCAATCGTTGGTCCCAAAGAGTCAGAGGCGAAGTTTCCGTAGTCTTCCTGTTCCCGCCCAAAGATCGCCTCCGGCTGCCATCCCGGGCGATCGATATCCTTGGCATCCATATCCAGATCACAGATCAGGGTTCCGCGCCGATGCGACAGCATGATCTGCAGGTCCTCTGCGCCAACAATTTCAATAAAGTAGCTGGCGAAGTGCGCTATGGACTGACGCAGCCGGGCGAAATCCCCAACGATCCACTGCGGTGCTTCCGGATCAATTTCCACATTAACTTCAATGGCGTTTCGCCTTGCCGAAACGTTCAGCAAATCCTGAATCGCCTCGCCCAGCTTCCGTGTTTCAAAGGGACCATTGTCGATTTCCAGCCGCTCGGTCTGCAGGTCAGAGAAGTCCAGAATATCGCTCAAAAGGTTCGTCATGTGCGAGCCTGACCGCTCGGCCTGGTCCAGCAGCCGGGACTGCGCATCGGTCATTCCGCTTTGCTTCGCCAGTTGGATAAGACCCAGCACACCGTTCATGGGCGTGCGCAGTTCGTGGCTCATCATCGTAAGGAACCGAGACTTCGCCCGGTCCGCAGACCGGGCCTGGTCGACTAATTCTTCGGTCTCAAGAATTATCCGCTGATAACGGCGCGTTTCGACCAGCAAAATCCCGACAATCAACGTCGCCAGAACCACCACCGCCGCCCAGACAAGAAAGGTCAGCTGCTTGCCGGCATAGAGGCTGTTGCGGACCGTGGAAAACCGGTCTTTTTCAACGTTCAGAACCGACACCACCAACTTGCGCAGCAGCACGTGCACCTCGGAGAATTCGCGCAACAGCTCCAGGTTTGCTTCCCGATCCGCCACATCCACGTTCAAAACCTGGGCCTCGTAGGATTGCAGGCGGGTCAAGAGCACAGGAATTGCCCCGATATCTTTGTCGATCTCCGTAAGTTCTTCACCCAGTCTGCCACCCCGGAAATCACTGGTGCTGCTCCAAAGAATGTCGAAACGCTCATTCACATCGGCCTGGCTGATCTGCGGATCACCCAAAGTGAACCGGGACAGGACAGAAATGAACTTCGACAGTTCAACTTCGACTTGCGTTGCGCTCCAATGCAGGGTGGGACGGTCTGCTTCGCGATATCCGTCCGTATCTTGCTCCAGCGCACGAAACGCCACGACCGCGACGGCCAGAAGACCGGCCATCGCCAAGGCCATCATGATCCAAGACGCCGTGAACCGGCGGCTTACTGAAGCTCGATTGTCTTTAACTGCCATATCAGCCGATTGTTCATGGACGGGTTTTGTAACTCTTCGAATTGGTCAATGGGGTACATCAGCCAAATAGGCCCACGATCTCGCGTGGTCAGGCCCTTCCCGTTCATCTCCAACGCCAGGATCGCGCCATAGTCCAAAAGTTCCTGGATCGCGATATCGACGAAGTAATCATTGGCCGCGGTCAGGCGCACCAGTTTTGCCCCGGCGCGGCCGATCTGATCGATCAAAGCGTAGGCCAAAGGTCCCCGGAACGTTGCCTCGCCGTCGATGAAGTCATTCGTTGTCGTGATCTCCTGCTGCTGCAAAGATTCCAGGTCCGCACGGGTGAATGTTATCACCCCGTGTCGGCCGTCGATCCGGGGGTTCTTCAGCGTCAGCAGTGTTTCCTCGGACGCAAATGCCATAGGGAAAGCGGCGAAAACCGCAATCACCAGCAAGACCGCCGGGGCAGCTAAGAACAGTTTACGAGTGGCCCTCGCCATCGGTCCGTTCCATTTTCCGTGCCAGGAACCAAAGCAGCTTGGTCCTGCGATTTCCGTATCAGTCGCTCCGTGACCGATACCTCTGATTTCGTGCACGCGTACGCTATTCTAGCACCCCTTACGAAGTGGCAGAATGCACGCTTCTTGTCCAAATTGCATCGAAAATATGGCAGCGTTGTGGCAAAATGCGAATCCGCCAGGCGCGGATTCGCATGGAATCACCCTTTGTTTGGATAGCCCAGAGTTCCCAGCGCAGCGGCGATTTCGTCCAGGATTGCCGGATCGTCGATTGTCGCGGGCATCTTGTAGTCTTCGCCGTCGGCGATCTTGGCCATGGTCGCGCGCAGGATCTTGCCGGATCGGGTCTTAGGCAACCGGTCGACCACAGTGGCCAGCTTGAACGCCGCCACCGGCCCAATTTCATCGCGCACAAGCTGGACGCTTTCCTTGACGATCTCTTCATGCGGTCGGTTGCACCCGGCATTGAGGCACAAAAAGCCCATCGGCAGCTGCCCCTTCAACTGATCCGCCACGCCGATCACTGCGCATTCGGCCACGTCCTGGTGTCCGGCAAGCACCTCCTCCATGCCACCGGTAGACAGGCGGTGGCCCGCCACGTTGATGACGTCATCTGTCCGGGCCATGATGTGGATATAGCCGTCCTCGTCGATGATCCCGGCATCCGAGGTGTCGTAGTACCCCGGGAACGTTGTCATATAGCTGGAGACATAGCGCGCATCGGCATTCCACAGGGTCGGCAGGCATCCCGGCGGCAGCGGCATCTTGATCGCGATCGCACCCAGCGTGCCTGGCGGGACCTGATTGCCGCCTTCGTCCAGCACCTGCACGTCATAGCCCGGCATCGGGACCGACGATGACCCGTACTTCACCGGCAATACTTCGATCCCGGCCGGGTTCGCCGCAATCGGCCAGCCGGTTTCGGTCTGCCACCAATGATCGATAACCGGGATACCGGTCTGCTGTTCCGCCCATTGGATAGTGTCGGGGTCAGCACGCTCGCCCGCCAGATACAAGAGACGCAGGTTTGAAAGATCATACTTCCGGACAAAATCCCCGCCGGGATCGTCGCGCTTAATGGCTCGGAACGCCGTGGGCGCGGTGAAGAAACTGGCGACCTTGTGTTCGGCCATAACCCGCCAGAATGTCCCTGCATCGGGCGTGCCCACGGGCTTGCCTTCGAAAATGATCGCGGTGTTGCCGCTCAGCAGCGGCGCGTAACAGATATAGGAATGGCCGACGACCCAACCGACATCAGACGCCGCCCAGAAGACCTCACCCGGATCGACGCCATATATGTTCTTCATGGTCCAGTGCAGCACCACCATATGCCCGCCGGACGGACGCACCACGCCCTTCGGCTGCCCGGTCGTGCCAGAGGTGTACATGATATATAGCGGGTCCATCCCGCCTACCGGCACACAGTCCGCAGGATCGGCCCCGTCCAGAAAGCCGGCCCAGTCGACATAGTACCCGTCCAGATCGACCGGATGCTGTTCCCGCTGCAGGATTGCGCAGAAGTCAGGCTTATGGCTGGCCAAGGCCACCGCCTCGTCCAACAAGGGTTTGTATTCGACGATCCGCCCAGGCTCGATCCCGCAAGACGCGGAAAGGATTGCCTTTGGCTTGGCATCATCCAGGCGCACCGCCAACTCGTTCGCCGCAAACCCACCGAAGACGACGGAATGCACGGCACCGATCCGGGCGCAGGCCAGCATCGAGATACATGCCTCTGGCACCATAGGCATATAGATGATGACCCGGTCGCCCTTTGTGACGCCTCGTCGGGCCAGGGCCCCGGCAACCCGGGACACGTCATCCTTCAGCTCCGCGTAAGAGATATGGCGCTTCTGACCCGTGATAGGGCTGTCATAGATGAAGGCTGCCTGATCGCCTCGGCCTGCCTCTACATGTCGGTCCACGCAGTTCCAGCAGGTATTGGCCTCACCATCCTCGAACCACTTATAGAACGGCGCCTCGCCGGACAGCGCATGGGTCGGTTTCTGCGTCCAGTCGATCGCCTCGGCCGCCTCCATCCAAAAGGCTTCCGGGTCGGTCTGCCATGCGCCGTAGACCTCTTTATACCCCATAATCGTTCTCTCCCTGCATAGACCAGGTCTTCAGACCTCTCAGCCGACAGCGTATTGCACCGCAATGCACTAAAGACCGGCTTATCCGTAATTCGCCACCGGCGTACCCGCCAATGCGGCAATGTTCAACAACCCGCGCGGTGTGACCGAGGGGCTGACAATGTGCGCCTTGTTCCCCATGCCCATCAGGATCGGGCCAATCTCCAACCCGCCGGTCAATTGCTTCAGGATGTTCCGCGACCCAGATGCTGCATCCACATTGGAAAACACCAGACAGTTTGCCGCCCCGGTAAGGCGGGAATTCGGAAACACCCGCTCGCGGAATTCCGGGTTCAATGCATGATCCGCGTGCATCTCGCCTTCATATTCAAAGTCGGCCCGCAGATCGTCCAGGATCTCCAAAGCGCTCCGCATCTTGCGGCCAGACTCTGTATCCAACGATCCAAAGACCGAGTGGGACAAGAGCGCGATCTTCGGCTCCAACCCGAACCTTCTGATATGCCGCGCCGCCCCGATGCAAGTGCCTGCGACTTGCTCCGGGCTCGGTTCGATATTGACCTGGCTGTCGGCGATGAAGATCACGCCCTGGTCCAGGATGACCGGTGATAACGCCCCGACGGGCCGCAGCTTTCCGCCGTCGCCGTCATCCAAGCCGCCAAGGATCTGTTGCACATAGCCAAGGTGCCAGCGGTACTGGCCCGACGTGCCACAAATCATACTGTCGGCATGGCCCAGGCGAACGGAAACGGCAGCGATCGCGGTTGTATTTGTTCGCATGATGGTGCGCGCCGTATCCGGCGTGACCCCGCTGCGTTCCTGGGTCTTGTGAAAGGTCTCCCAATAGTCGCGATAACGCGGATCAGCTTGCGGGTTGACCAGTTCAAAGTCACGGCCTGCCCGGATCGGCAAGGCATCCGCCTCGATCCGGTGCGCAACGATTTCCGGGCGGCCGATTAGGATGGGCTGATCGATGCCTTCCTCGATCATAGATTGCGCCGCGCGCAGCACCCGTTCATCTTCACCCTCTGCAAAGATGATCCGGCGCTTCGCGGTCCGGGCCGCTTCAAAGACCGGTCGCATCAGCATCGAGGTTTTGAAGACGTTGTTTTCCAGCCGCGTGCGGTATTCATCTATATCCAGATCGCGCGTGGCCACACCGGTCTTTATCGCGGTTTCCGCCACAGCCGAGGCGACCACCGAAAGCAATCTTGGATCGAACGGCTTCGGGATCAGATAGTCCCGGCCAAAGACCATACGCTCGCCCTGATAAGCCGCCGCGGCCTCGGCAGAAGAGGTCTTGCGCGCCAGATCCGCCAGCGCCTGGGCACAGGCCACCTTCATCTCTTCGCTGATCTGGGTCGCACCCACATCCAGCGCACCCCGAAAGATGAACGGGAAGCAAAGCACATTATTGATCTGGTTCGGGTAATCTGATCGGCCCGTGCAGATGATCGCATCGGCACGCGCTTCCCGGGCCAGATCCGGCATGATCTCTGGCGTTGGATTTGCCAGCGCCATGATGATCGGGTTCTCGGCCATCTGGCCCACCATCTCGGGCGTCAGAATGCCCGGCGCCGACAGCCCCAGGAACATATCAGCCCCGGCGATCACCTCGCCCAGACCGACCGTCTTGCCCTGGTCCGGCTGGGCATAGGCCGCCTTGGTGGCGTCCAGATCGTCGCGGCCCGCATGAACCAGGCCGTTCACATCCACCAGCCAGACATTTTCACGTTTCAGGCCCATGTCGACCAGCAGATTCAGACAGGCGATCCCGGCAGCCCCGCCACCGCTCGAGACCAAACGAACTCGTTCCAGCGGCTTCTCGGCCAAGTGCAATGCATTGATCGCACCCGCGGCAACAACAATCGCAGTCCCATGCTGGTCGTCATGGAAGACCGGGATGTTCATCCGTTCTTTGCAGATTCGTTCGACCTCGAAGCAATCCGGTGCTTTGATGTCCTCAAGGTTCACCGCGCCGAAGGTCGGCTCCAACGCGATGACAATTTCGGCCAGCTTCGCCGGATCGGTCTCGTCCACCTCGATGTCGAACCCGTCGATCTCGGCGAACTTCTTGAAAAGCGCGACCTTCCCCTCCATCACCGGCTTCGACGCCGCAGCCCCGATATCGCCAAGACCCAGAACCGCGGTGCCGTTCGAGATCACAGCCACACGGTTCTGCTTGCCGGTGTAACGCGCAGCATTTGCCGGATCACGGTGGATCTCCATACATGCCTCGGCGACGCCGGGCGAATAGGCCAGCGACAAGTCCCGCGCCGTGGTCATCGGCTTCGTCACGCGAATGGCCAGCTTCCCTGGCTCGGGGTTTTCGTGATAGCGCAAGGCTGCTTCTTTCAGCGCCTGTTCAGCCGATTTCTCGCTCATGTCTTGAGATGTCCCGTCGCTATCGTCGGCCCGGTTTCAGGACCCTTGTTGGAGTTGTTTGGCAATGCGGGCACCAATACCGGAAGGCGAACCGCCCAATAAACCCGTAATGGTTTCTTCGGCCCGGGCAAAGGCCTTCGCGAAGGGTTTGGCCGCTTTGCCCCTGCGGAACCCGCCCTGATAGTGGCGTTCGATCATCGCCAGCACATGTTCGGCATTGGCCGGGTTCGTCGGATGGGTATCCATCCCGTTCTGGGCGCTCCGCCGGAAAAAGACGCCCGTTGTGTCAGCGCTGCGATCCGCCGTTTCCGGTAACTCGATCAGCCCCGCCAACCCTCCGGCCGCACGCAATGTCCAGGGGTTGAAGTTAAAGATATGGCCATAGTGGAACATGTTGCCCCGGGATTTTTCGCGGGCATATGTCTCGATATTCGGGACCTCGACATAAAGCACCCCGTCCGGCGCCAGCCAGCCGCCCATCATGCCCAGATACTTCACCGGATCGTTCAGGTGCTCCAAAACATGGTTCAGGCGGATCAGATCGAACTGTCCGGGTTCGAAAAGGCCAGGGTCCAGATGCGCGGTTTGAATGTCCAGACCCAGATCGTCCCGGCAGTATGCGGCGTAGCCTGCATTGGGTTCGATCCCAATGACATGCTTGCCCTGCTGGGTCATCAGAAAGGCAAACTCTCCGGATCCCGCACCGACATCCAACACGTTCTCTGCCAGGGCCAGCACATCCTGAAACTGCCGGACATGGCCAGCCACGCGGCGAAAGTTTCGCAGGATCTGCCGTCGCCTGGGTTTGGCGGCACCTTTATATGACGTGCGATAGTCCTCAGAGTAGAACTTCGCCAATTCTGCATCTCCTGGGATCGGGTCATTCCGGACAAGGCCGGTGTCCATATTGATCACCGTGCGCAATGGGCCGCCATGGCGATCCGCCTCGGACACCACCTTCAGCGCCTCGGGTCGACCCGCCGCCCAATCAGACTGCACTGCGCTCATGCGGATGTCCTGGGCGCGGCCGCCGCGCACCGTCCACTGTCAAAAGACCTTTGCGCCATGTCCTCGGCATCCCAGGCGATCTTGCCGACAAAATCCTGCACTTTGGTCTTTTCCTTTGTCTCAAGAAACTCCGCGCCCAGGTCGGTATTTGGGGGCAGTACCTTCACCTCTTCTGACGCATTGCCTATGGCAGTTGCAAGCAACCAGATCGTGTGCGCCCACAGCTCGGACGCGCAGATCAAGTTACCCAAAGCAAAAACACGGCAGCTCAATCCGCGGGATGTCACCGCAACCGCTGCGATACGGAATGATTTGACTTGCTTAAATCAAGCAATCCCCAGGGTCCGGCGCACCGTGCTGATCGCATCCGTCTCGGCCTCACCCAACTCACGCCCATCAGCGGTCGCGACGTCGTTGATCATCCGTATCATGTCCGGACCCGCCTCTGCCCCAGCGGTGCGGTTCAGTGCTTTGGACAGACGTCGCACAGCTTCCGATGGCGTGCCGCATTGGTCCGCAATCCACCTGCCAAAGGCCACGATGTCGTCGGCTTCCTGACCAGAGATATTGAATGTGCTCTTTGCCGACTTTCCCAATGCTGCGATCTCTGCCTGGCTCAGCGGCGCATCCATGGCCGCCACAGCCACTGCGATTCCCGAGGCCGCGAGGCGTCCATCATCAATCGAATCTGCCGGGTGCTTGTTGCGTTTGCGCTTGTACATCAGCCGCCGGACAGAACCGCGCAAATCATCCGCAACATCCAGCAATTCGCCGCCTGCTTCACGGGCCATCTTAAAGCGCCAATACCAAACCGCCGCGACACCCAATAGCGTGATAACTCCGATCAGAATATGCATCGAAGCCCTCCTCAGAGCCGGGTAACAATTCTCCGGCGATTGCGATCCAATTGATGCTCGCCGACGTTCCAACCACCGGCGACTTTGTCCAACTCAAGATAAAGATACAGTCGCCCCCCGGTACCGCGCAACTCGACGATCCGTTTATGGGCCGTGGCCGAGGTTTGTGACTTCGCAGTATAGGCGTCAAAGGGCCTTCCGGCGAAGCTTTGCTGAAGCTGCGAGACAACGACCGTTGGGTCCGAAGCTTTCAAAAACCCGGCGAAGGCGGCGTAATCCCCACGTAATGCTGCGGCTTGCAGATCCTGGAAATAGGCGCTGTCCGTCAGATACTCTGCCTTTGTGGATTCTTGCGTGGAAGAGCCCTCGGTTGATCCCGCGGATCCTGATGCTCCGTTCTCACAAGCGGCCAACATCGCCATAAGAAGCATGGCGACAGCCGTTTGGAACGGTTTGGCGTAGCACTCAGACAAACGCATGACAGGCTTTCCCTTTACGCAGGAAACATATCTCGAACGGGCGCGGACAATACTCTGCTGCACTTTGCATTACCAGACCCCGGCAAATCGCGCGGCGATCAGCCCTTAATCCGTAGCTCGGTCTTCTCCCAAGGCATCAACGCATGGACAACAATATGGTCTGTCCTGAGCAACGAAAACTGACCGCAGCACGAAAGACGCTTCAAGTCACGATATTGATTGCCACATCCTCAAACAAACCAGGTGCGGGCTAGTTTCGTCTGATTCAGATGTAGCCAGCTCCAACGTGAGCGACCGATCTTCGCCCAGAAGTAACGGGTCGAAATGGCCAGCACCTCAGGGATTTCAATGTTTGCAGCTTTATCGGAGCACTAGCTTTGCGCTCGAAATCACACTTTGTGCTTTTGACACAAAATCCTCGCAATTTTGAATTTTCGCCGTCCGGGCTGAAGTTTGTGATTTATTTTTCTTTTCAGCTATCATGGCATTTAATGATTTGACATTTCTACTGAGAGTGTCGATTTTTGAAAGAGCATCTTCTTTTATTTTTTTAATTGATTTTGTTTTACTATATATTCTTTCGACAAGATCTATTATCATAGACTCATCTTTGGACAGCGTATCATCCATTCTGAAAGCGTCTGTGCGGGATCCATAAACGGCTATTCCATCTTTCAAGCTTTGTACGAACCTATCACGCCGACCCTGTAGTTCAGAATTTTTCTTTATAACCCAAGATAAATCTTCGTAGTAATCTGACTTTTTGTCCTTAATAATATTGATATCTTTTTCGCACTTTTCGAGTAGATTAATCATTTTTGACATCGTAATATCCTTCCCATATTTTGTTTTAATTTCAGCTGACGTTGGCTTTTGCTTCTGACTTAGCTTTCTTCGCTGTGGTAGAGAGCTTGCGCAACACGCTGACGATTTGCTTGGCTTTTCTCAGATTGCCTGCATCTTTCTTCACCGATTTGTCGATTTTTTGAATTTCACCAAATAGCTTCTTTAAGTCGTGTGCCATTCCAGGCCTCCATCACGCTGCAATATTTAGTACAAGGGGATTTTTGGCCAAAAGCCGCCAATCCGCCATCCACGATTTCGAATAGGTGGAAACAAAAATGCATGGCGCCGAGAATTCTCTCGCACCCAAACAGACTAGAGTTGGAGTCTTCGTCAGGCCCGCTGCGCGACCTCAAGCTGGCCCAGCGCTGAAAGAGCCTTTTCAAAGATATGCTGAGACGTCAGACCTGCCGTTTCATACATCTTTGCCGGGCTGTCCTGATCGATAAAGATATCTGGCAGCACCATCGAACGGACTTTCAACCCGTGATCCAGCGCGCCATGATCAGCCAATAGATGCAGGACGTGGCTGCCGAACCCACCGACCGAGCCTTCCTCGATCATGATCAGCGCCTCATGTTCACGGGCCAGCCGTAAGATCAGATCTTCATCCAGGGGCTTGGCGAAGCGGGCATCGGCGACCGTTGTGCTAAGACCTCGTGCATCCAGATCTTCGGCTGCCGCCAAGCATTCCTGCAACCGCGCGCCAAAGGAAAGAAGGGCGATCTTGGTGCCTTCCTTGACGATCCGGCCCTTGCCGATCTCCAGCGCCGTGCCTCGTTCCGGCATATCGACACCCACACCTTCACCCCTGGGATACCGGAACGCGCAGGGGCGGTCGTCGATTTCCACGGCTGTGCGGATCATATGGACCAGTTCGGCCTCGTCCGCAGCCGCCATCAAGACAAAGCCCGGCAGACAGCCCAAATAGGCCGTATCGAAAGACCCCGCATGGGTTGCACCATCGGCGCCGACCAGTCCTGCACGATCAATCGCAAAACGTACCGGCAGCCTTTGGATCGCCACATCGTGGACGATCTGGTCGTAACCCCGCTGCAGGAACGTCGAATATATCGCCGCAAACGGCTTCATCCCCGCCGCGGCCAGGCCTGCGGAAAAACAAACCGCGTGCTGTTCCGCCAGACCGACATCGAAGGTCCGTTTCGGATGAGCCTGTTCGAACAGATCAAGCCCAGTACCCGATGGCATCGCGGCGTTGACGGCGACGATCATCTCATCGTCATCCGCTTCCTTGATCAGCGTCTGGGCGAAAACCTTGGTATAGGACGGCGCGTTCGATTTGCCCTTTTTCTGCTCGCCGGTTTGGACGTCGAACTTGCCCGTCGCATGGCCCTTGTCTGCCGAACCTTCAGCCGGGGCAAAGCCCTTACCCTTTTCCGTGATCGCGTGGATCAGGATTGGGCCTGTTGCGTTTTCTTTGACAGCGCGAAGAACCGTCAAGAGCTGATCCATATCGTGCCCATCGATCGGACCGATATAGTCGAAGCCCAGTTCTTCGAACAACGTGCCGCCGACGGTGGCCGATTTCAGCATCGTTTCCGCCCGGTGCGCGCCTTCGCGCATGATGTCACCCAGAGGTCCGGGCACTGCACCCACAACGCCTTTGGCAATTGTTTTCAGATCATGGAACGGACGCTGTCCGTAAAGCCGTGTCAGGTATTGCGACAGCGCACCAACCGGTGGGGCGATCGACATTTCGTTGTCGTTCAGGATGACAATCAGCCGGTTCTGCAGCCAACCCGCATTGTTCATTGCCTCGTAGGCCAGACCCGCGGTCATCGCCCCATCGCCGATCACAGCGATGGCGTCGCCGGTATCCGCGCCCAGATCCCGCGCCACGGCAAAGCCCAATCCCGATGAGATCGAGGTTGAGGAATGCGCGGCGCCAAATGGGTCGTATTCGCTTTCTACCCGTTTGGTGAAACCAGAAAGGCCCCCGCCCATACGCAGGGTTCTGATCCGATCACGCCGACCCGTTAGAATTTTGTGGGGATAGCACTGGTGGCTGACATCCCAGATCAGCTTATCATGCGGTGTGTTGAACACTGCATGAATCGCCACAGTCATTTCCACGACGCCCAGACCAGCGCCCAAATGCCCGCCGGTTACAGAGACGGCGCTGATCGTCTCGGCCCGCAATTCTTCTGCGACGCGCTTCAAGTCTGCATCGGTCATATCCCGCAAATCCGCAGGAACATTGACACGATCCAATGTTGGCGTGTGTGGTCGGTCCATCGTCCCGTCAGTCAAGACCTTGTACCTTTCCCCGTCAGCTTACCCGGTCGATCGCAAATTTTGCGGCCTCGCGCAACCACTTGGCCTTAGATCCAAATACATCAAGCGCGGCATTTGCGGCATCCACTTCATTTGCGGCGGCTTTTCGGGCCCCGTCCAGACCCAGTAAAGAGACAAATGTTGCTTTGCCCGCCATGGCATCCTTCTGCAACCTCTTGCCCGTCACGTCTTCGTCACCCTCAACATCTAGAAGATCATCACGGATCTGGAAGGCCAACCCTAAATGTTGTGCATATTTCGCCAAAGATGTTCGGGCGTCGTCATGTTGCGCCAAAATCCCGCCTGCCTCGGCGGAAAAGCGGATCAGCGCGCCAGTCTTCAGCGCCTGCAAACGCGTAATTGTCGGCAGGTTAAACGGATCGTCCGCCGTTTCAGCGGCGATGTCGATCATTTGGCCCCCAACCATACCGACGCCTCCCGCTGCATGCGCCAGACCACGGCACAAGTCTGCGCGCACCGCGCCGTCTTTGTGGGTAGCGGGGTCCGAGAGGATCTCGAACGCCATGGTCTGAAGCGCATCGCCGGCCAAAATCGCGATGGCCTCATCAAATGCTTTGTGCGTCGTGGGTTTGCCCCGGCGAAGATCGTCATCATCCATGGCGGGCAGATCGTCATGGACCAATGAATAGGCGTGCAGGCACTCCACCGATGCGCCGGCGCGCAGCGCGCATTCGCGGTCCAGGTCGAACATTCCAGCCGACTCCACGGCCAAAAAGGCGCGCAAACGCTTGCCGCCGCCCAGTGTTGCATACCGCATCGCATCCCAAAGGACGGCTTCACCGTCGACAATCGCCGCTGGTGGGGTCAACAGCCGGTCCAAGAGAGCTTCGACCTCGGATGCCACAGAGCCCAGGTGATCCATGAACGTCATAGCGGCGCCCTTGGCCCAGTCCTCAGAGAGGGTTGGCTTTGGTCGGTTAACGCAAAATTTGCGAGTCCATGGGATGGGAATATCGGGGGGGCTGATATTTGCAATTTTAGTCGAATTGTCCGTAATTTCGAGCGTCTACAGATCTTGGGCCTAGCCAGCCTCGAACGGCTCGGTTCCCTTGGCTTGGTCGCCGGAACCGACGATTTTCTCGACCCGCATTTCTGCGGCTTTCAAGCGGTCCTCACAGTGACGTCGCAGGGCCTCGCCTCGTTCATAAAGATCGATTGATTTTTCCAAGGGGACCTGACCGCCCTCCAGATTGCGTACCACATCTTCCAATGCAGCAAGCGCTTGCTCAAAGCTCATATCCTCGATCTTTTCGTCGGTCATTGTCTGCCTTTTTCTTTATCAGGCGGCGTGCGCCTGCAGCACCTCAAGATGCGCAGTCACGCTTTCTGCCAGACCGTCCAGATCATAGCCACCTTCCAATGTCGATACCACCCGCCCATCACATTTGTCGGCCGCCAGTTCGCAAAGCCGTTCCGTCGCCCAGCGAAAATCGTCGGTTGTCCAGTTCAGATTGGCCAGCGGATCAGAAGCATGCGCGTCGAACCCGGCAGAAATCATGATCAGATCAGGCTCGTGCGCCGCCAGCGCCGGCAGAACACGTTGTTCGAACGCCATCCGCAATTCCTTGCCGCCGGTATGCGGATCCAGCGGTGTATTGACGATGTTTCCTTCTCCGGTCTCACCTTTCGCGCCAGTCCCGGGGAACAAAGGCATCTGATGGGTCGAGGCGAAAAGCACCCTCGGATCCTCCCAGAAGATATCCTGCGTCCCATTGCCGTGGTGGACGTCGAAATCCATGATGGCGACGCGGCCCAGGCCCAGATCTTCAATACCGTGCAATGCCCCGATGCAGATGCTGGACAGCAGGCAAAACCCCATGGCCCGGTCCCGCTCTGCATGGTGGCCCGGCGGGCGCACGCCGCAAAACGCGGCCTGGGCCCTGCCTTCGACAACGTCGGTGACCGCGGCGACATTGGCCCCCGCCGCGCGGCGCGCGGCCGTCAGGCTTTCCGCCACCATGTGCGTGTCAGGATCGATGCTGACCCAACCTTCTTCCGGCACATTCGAGGTAATCAATTCCAGATATGCCTCGTCATGCGCGCGCAAAATCTGCGCATTGGTGACATCCGGGGCTTCGAGCCGCACCGCCCCCGCAAATTTGGGATCTGCCAGCACCTTATCGACGGCCTCGATACGCGCCACGCGTTCGGGGTGGCCCGGCGGTGTGACATGCAGGTGCGAGGACGGATGCGTGTAAATGTTAAAGCTCATGCCGTGGACACTAACCCGAGCGTTTCAAAAAGGTAAACGCCGGATTGCGTGCAATTATCTTAGGAAATTTACGAAATCTCAGCGCTTCGATCCTTAAGGTGCCGATGAACCGAACGTGAAAGCGTGCCATGGACATTATCCTGCATCTCGGTGCGCATAAGACGGCCTCGACCTACCTGCAGAAAAAACTGGCACGAAGCCAGGGGCGCCTCAGACGGTCTCAGGTCAGCTTCCACGGGCCGAAATCGCTCAGACCGCGGATCAATCTGGCCTTGGGCAAGTCCAAGGGAATGCCGGAAGCTGAGATCCAAGCACGTCGCACCGCCTGCATCAATCGGCTGATCAGCGAAGAAGAGGCCATCGGCACCGAGAGGCTGATCCTCTCCGAAGAACAGTTCCTGGGGCCTTTGCGCGACATGGTCCTCGGACGGGACTTCTACCACGACGCAGAATCGCACCTGGCCCCGATTGCACGGGCGCTGGACGGCAGGCGTGTGCAGATCCTGCTGTCGGTCCGGGGCTATGCGAAATTTCTGGCCTCGGTCTACGGGCAGGTCGTCCGCGGCTGGCGCTTCATTCCCTTTGACCAGAAGATTCGCAGTCGCCTGCTCAACCAGAACAACGGTTGGCCCGAAGTTGTGGAACGGGTCATGAACCAGTTTCCCAGGGCCAGCCGCATCGTCATTTGGCGCTATGAAGACTTTCCGCGTATCGAGCATGAGGTTTTGGAGAACCTGGCCGGACCTGCCGCCGGATTGCTCAAACCTCTGGCCGAACGTCCGTTTGCCGCGATGTCGCAGACGGCCATCGACTGGCTGCACGACCAGGCCGCCTCGGGCAACCCGCCGGATCGGCAAACCGTACAGTCCGTCTATGACACAATTGGCAGACAGGCCGGGCATCCGGCCTTCGACCCCTGGTCCGAAGACGAAAGATCCTATCTGGACGCCCGCTACCGTCAGGATCTGATCTGGCTTTATCGCCTGACAGAGTGCGAATGGATCGCCGCCCCCGAAACCATCGCGGCCTGACATCCGCAGCTTGCCGCACTCCCAACAGGGTGCTAGCGACTCTCTGATGGCGAGCCAGCTCGATTACCACACGATTCGCGAGGTTTTCCGAAGGTTTGAGGAGCAGAACCCCGAACCGAAGGGAGAGCTGAATTTTGTGAACGCCTACACGCTGGTCGTGGCCGTCGCCCTCTCTGCCCAGGCCACCGACAAAGGTGTCAACAAGGCGACGGCGACGCTCTTCAAAGTCGCCGACACACCCGAAAAAATGCTGGCCCTGGGTGAAGAAGGCGTCATCGAGCATATCCGGACCATCGGGCTCTATCGCAACAAGGCCAAGAACGTGATCAAGCTCAGCCGGATCCTGGTGGATGAATATGACAGCCAGGTTCCGTCCTCCCGCGCGGCGCTGTCCTCGCTGCCCGGCGTCGGGCGCAAGACCGCCAATGTGGTGCTCAACATGTGGTGGAAGCACCCGGCCCAGGCCGTCGACACGCACATCTTTCGCGTCGGCAACCGCACCGGCATCTGCCCGGGCAAGGATGTGAACGCAGTCGAGCGCGCGATCGAGGACAATGTCCCCGCCGAATACCAGCAAAACGCGCATCATTGGTTGATCTTGCACGGCCGTTATGTATGCAAGGCCCGCAATCCTGACTGCAGTCAGTGCATCATCTGCGATCTTGTCCCCTGTAAGGAGAATCTCTCGTGACCGAACGCCTGGATATCGTTGCCATCGGCAACGCCGTTGTCGACGTCGTGGCCCAGGTGCCGGACGAATTTCTGGCCGCCAACGGGGTTGAGAAGGGCATCATGACCCTGATCGACCAGCCCCGCGCGCTATCGCTCTACGGCGCGATGCCGGCAGCACAGGAAATCTCGGGCGGATCTGCAGCCAATACTGCAGCCGGGGCCGCAGCCATCGGTGCGAAAACGGCGTTTTTCGGTCGGATCAGGGACGATCAACTGGGCCAGATCTTCACCCACGATATCCGCGCCATCGGTGTGCAGTATGACGGTCCGGTGCTTGCTGCCGGGCCCGAGACGTCGCGCTGTCTGGTGCTTGTCTCGCCGGACGGGGAACGCTCGATGTCGACATTCCTGGGCGCTTCGGTGGGGCTGAATGTAACAGATATCGACACCGACCTTCTGGCCCGGGCCGATTGGCTCTATCTGGAAGGGTACCTCTTCGACACGCCCGAGGCGAAGGAAGCCTATGCGGGCGCCATCGCGGCCACGAAAAGTGGGGGCGGTAAGACATCCGTCACCTTGTCCGATCCGTTCTGCGTCGATCGGCACCGCGCCGACTTCCGCCGCCTGATCCGGGATGACCTGGACCTGCTCTTTGCCAACAAGGCCGAGGTGCTGTCGCTCTACGAAACCAACGACCTGGACACGGCCTTGAACGAAGTCGCGCAAGAGGTCGACCTGGCCGCCATCACACTCTCGGAAGAGGGCGCGGTCGTGGTCCGCGGCGATCAGCGCACCCACGTGCCCGCCACCGCGACCCAAGTCGTGGACACCACCGGGGCCGGGGACCTCTTCGCAGGCGGCTTCCTGGCAGGCCTCGCCGAAGGGGCCGACGACGCCCGCTGCGCGCGGATGGGCTGTGCCGCCGCTGGCGAGATTATCAGCCACCTCGGCGCCCGGCCCGAAGCAGACCTGAAGGCCTTGATGGCGGGGGTTTAAAGCCCTGAGGATGGGCTGCAGTTGTAAATTTGCTTTCCGCTAACTGGCTGCCTCGAGCCCAAAGGTTAAGCCAATCGACGGGAGCCTACCTCAAAAGAGTCCCTGCGATCATTGCTGCATCACATACTGGCCCGGGGCGTCATCAAGCACTGGATATCCAGCTTCAACATTGCCCAACTCCAACGGCTTGCGCATTTTTCCGGATCGCTTGGCCAGCCAGTTTGACCACGCAGGCCACCAGGATCCGTCGTGTTGATCAGCAGTTTCCAACCATTCCTCGGCATCTCGATAGGGTGCGTCCGAGGATGTTGTCATAACTCGATACCGGCGCCTTGGATGTCCTGGTTCAGAGACAATTCCCGCATTGTGCCCTCCTGTCGTCAACGCGAAAGTCACCTCGGCATCGAACAAGAGGTGCGCTTTGAAAACGGATTGCCAGGGAGCGACATGGTCCGTTTCCGTGCCGACCGCAAAGACAGGTATGCGAATATCAGACAGGGCGATCGCGGCGCCTCCAACTTCGTACCGGCCCGTGGACAACCGGTTCTCAAGGAACATTTGACGTAGATACTCTGAATGCATCCTGTAAGGCATGCGGGTCGCATCCGCGTTCCAGGTCGCCAGATCATTCGGCGCGCGGCGGTCCCCCATCAGATAGTCACGGGTCAAACGCGACCAGATGAGGTCATTTGAGCGCAGAATTTGAAATGCCCCGGCCATCTGGTTTGCGTCGAGAAACCCTTGTTCCCACATCATGTCTTCCAGGAAGCTGACTTCGCTTTCGTTTATAAAGACCATCAGTTCACCGGCTTCGGTGAAGTCGAACTGTGCTGCCAAAAGGGTAAGGCTGGCCAAGCGGCTATCCCCATCGCGCGCCATCGCCGCCGCAGCAACAGTCAGCAATGTGCCGCCAAGGCAGTACCCGCAGGCATGAATTTGCTCTGACCCCGTGATTTTCTGCACCGCGTCGATAGCTGCCATTTGACCAAGTGTGAGATAGTCTTCCATCCCTAGATCGCGATCTCGCTCGGAAGGATTTAGCCACGAAATCATGAAAACTGTGAAGCCCTGATCAGTCAGGAACTTGACCAGCGAGTTCTCGGGTCGAAGATCGAGAATGTAGTATTTCATGATCCAAGCCGGCGTAATTAGGATTGGCTGGGAATGAACTTTCTCTGTGCTTGGCGCATATTGGATCAACTCGATCAGACGGTTCTCGAAGACCACCTTCCCAGGTGTCACAGCGATATTGCGACCAACGGTATAACTTGAACCGTTGTGTCTGGGCACTCCGGCCCAAAAGCTCTGGACATCTTCCATCCAGTTCTGGGCGCCCCACACAAAATTCATTCCGCCAGTTTCCACAGTGCGCTGTATGATGTCGGGATTGGTCAGCGCGAAATTCGCGGGCGAGACGACATCCAAGATTTGACGGGCGGCAAACTCGACGGCGTTCTCGTGCTGTTTCGTAACGCCGCGGACACCAGTCGTTGCATTCCACCACCACTGCTGCTGCAACAAAAACGCCTGATGGATCAAATTGAACGGCGGCACCTGCCAGGCATCCGATGAAAAGCGGCGATCTTGTATCAAAGGATTGATACAGGGTGCGCCCCGTCCACCCTCGACAGCGCACCGTGCCACATATTGCTGAAATCGTGTCAGCTTACGCACTGCTTTTTCAACCAGGCGCACGCGCTTGCCTGGCGACATCGTCAGGTGGACGGCCCAATCTGCCCAAGCGCTCAGCAATGCAGTCGGGGCCAAGCCCAGCGTCATCCGCGCTGCAAGGGCCCGAAGCGCGCGGTCCGAAATTTCGGTTATCGCAGTAGGATCGGCGAAGTCCGGGCCCGCAATGTGCTGACGCGGTACATCCCGATGTCCGCGCGTAGACTCGGGTTCCTGCAAGACACTTGACGTCATGACGTAATGAAACCCCTGGGGTGAATAAGCGGGCCTATTCCGTCAGCGCCTTCCCACTGGTGGCGTTTGCGTCGACCGTTTGTTCAACCTGATGCTGCACGTCTTCCACCGCTTCGCGGGCTTGATCGGCGTAGATCCCGGCCATCAGACCCATTTCTTCAGAGTATTGTTTGACGGCGTTCTCCATGAACTTTCCGCAGACACCTGCGGCATCCATTGGCGTTTTACACGTTGCCAGCTCCTTGACCATGTCACGGTCCTGGTCGAGTCGTCGGTTGATGAACCGGTAAATTTCTGAGTTGAGCTTGGTCATCCGACGAAGGGCATGATCTTGGGCTTCAGTCGCTGCCTTGAGACTGCGTTGACTGGCAGCAATCAGGGGCTCGAGATCAAACTGCGGAACCATGGACGCGACACTCGCTTCAGTGGCCTTTGCCTTTGTCATGACGATGTCCTCACTATCGTGGTTTCGGGTCAGAAATCTCTCACACCACAGTCTCTGAGTTCTCGCTTTGATTAAGATCAAATTTGCCGGTGTTCTCTCCAATCAGGGAAGGCCGTCGCGTTTTGATCTGCGTCAACAAGGGCAATGCATTGGCCGTGCAAGTTATCAACTGCTCAGGATTGGAGGCCGAAATGTACAAGAATGTTCTAGTTGCTGTGGCATTTCATCAGGATGATCAAGACATGAAAGCCATAGACGTTGCAGATGCACTACGCAGCGACGATGGCAAGGTTACGCTTTTACATGTCGTGGAGGACGTTCAATCTTATGTTGCACACCAAATTCCCGAAGGGATTATCGAAAAGACCCGGGATGCCGCTAAGGATGCCATTCGCGAGATTGCAGAAACGACGAATGTCGATGTGCAGACGAGAGTGGTGTATGGCCATTCTGGGCGCACAATATTGGATTATCTCGTCTCACCGTCCGCAATTCTCGGACTATTTTCTTGGCTCGACCGCCACACATGTCGTGCGTCATGCCAATTGTGCCGTGCATGTAATGCGATAGGATCTACGACAATTCCCTCAACCAGAGCATCGCGATGCGCTTCCACATCGCAACCTCGGCTGCATCAAACATACAGCATGATCGATCACAGCCATGACGCAGCAAGGTCTTTCGACGATGTTGTCGCGTCAATCGACTGGCTATTCGGTGACACCACGATAATCTTCCCATAGGCGCTTCACATCGTCTGTCATGTTCTTTTGCAGTCGGTTCATCTCACCCGCTGAAACATGCAACCGCGTAACGCTGATGAACTCTTGAAACCCAGCCGCCGCATCGAAATCCGGACTGGCCGAGAATGCCTCGTCAATTGGGGTCAGGAATTCCTCAAGCGTACGCGCACGCTTGGGCAAATGCTCAGGCTGCCACGCTTCATAATAAATGCCGCGAATAAGCATGGGCAGTTGCGCGCTCAGATTGGCCGACGCATTGACTGACAGACTGTCCCGCAAGGTGTGCATGCAGACGCGCAATAACCGATAGCCTTGCTGACGGTCCTTCAGATCCAGGCGCGAAGTCAGTTCGTGCAGCCATGTGTTAGTCGCATGAAGCGTTTCATCGAAGAAGCGTTTCATCGAAGACGGAAAGACCTGTCATGGTCATAATGCTAACCCTTCTTTGGATGTTCCTCATTGACGATGCGCCACGTCGCGCACGCAATGAAACTTGCCGACGGAACGCTCACCGCCGACGGCGATCGTCCGTTGGGACTCTCGGCAGGGAAGGCCCAACAACGTCGCTCCGTCACGTTTTGGCATGACGGAACCCTAGGTTCCGGTTCCAGAGGTCACCCCATCTGATTGGTATGCCGACGGTTTGCCTCTGATCCTACGGATCTGTCTCGAAAGCCTTCAAACGAAGCGCGAGAACCCGGCATGAACATCCTTCTACTTCACCACGACAACGGTGCAGTGCGTAGGATTCAGGATGCCGTTGGAGACGCTTCCCAAAACGCGGCTCGCAAATTCGCCATAACCTCGGTTCCCGACGAAGACCATGTCCATTGATCTTCCTTCGGCAAACGAAGCAATCTCGGCCGCCGGACTACCTTCCGAAACATGTGTTTCCACTTGGGTCAAACCGGCTGCACGAACCCGTTTTTCCCCCTCTTTGGTAATCCCATCTCCAAGGGTTTTCGAGTAGTGATATCGGGCATTCTGTTCGTCGAGCGATATGCCTTCAATCCGTGCGAATTCCTCAAGCCCTTTTGGCATTGGCTCATATGGGACGACGTGTAGGACCGTTAGGCTCGCATCCGTCGCCTTGGCAAATTCGATGGCGCAATCAAGCGCTTTCCAACCAGCATCATAGCCATCGATTGCAACCAAGTATTTCTTGCTCATTGTCTCGCCTCCAATCTTGAAAGCTGCCATCGACGAATGCTGACGGCGGGCGATCCAATGATCTGTTACCCCTAAGGCCGACGGCGCACATTGCGCTATGTCAAACTGTGTTCAAGAAGATTGGCGTGCTCGGAAGTTCTTCCGAATGCGGTGCGAGCGGTATCTTTGTCCTGTATAGCAGCCATCGGTCGGACCAACCGCCGTGTTGGCGAACTTGCTTTGGACAGTGCGATCAATCTACCCGGTTGTTCGTGATGTTGCGCGAAAACTGACCGGACCGGGCGGTGGCCGGCTCTATCGCGCACCGGACGGCCCGAGTTATCGCATTAGCGAGTAATTAAGCGAATAAAGTCGTCAGAGAAGTCGTCACCCACGGTGTCGTCGGAAACCGCCTGTCCGAACTAGCGTGCGCCTCGCTGAAACCACCCTTGCAGCATCTCGACAAACGGCCGCCAGGCCCCGCGCCGGGACCGGATGGACCAGGCCGGGCGCCAGCCCAGACGGGTGAACGGGTCCTCACCATTGGGCTTGGTCCCCTCTTCGAAAGCCCTCAAGCTTTCGGTCACCTCATCCGGCGTCATCGTTGCCGGTCGCTGACGTGGGCGGTCGGGTCCGCTCATTTCTTTTATCCACATCCTGTGTAAAACGGGTATGAACACCACAACCCCTTGCGTCGGGCTCTCGATTCATAGCAATATCCTGGCATGGCACTGCCTCCGGGATTCTTGGACGACCTGCGTCAACGGCTGACGCTCAGCGACATCGCTGGGCGCAAGGTCACGTGGGATGCGCGAAAGTCCAATCCTGCCAAGGGCGATTTCTGGGCCCCATGCCCGTTCCATCAGGAAAAGACCGCCAGCTTCCATGTCGATGACCGCAAAGGGTTTTACTACTGCTTTGGCTGTCATGCGAAGGGGGACATGATCTCTTTCGTGAAGGAAACCGATAACGTTTCGTTCATCGAGTCGGTCGAAATCCTCGCGCGGGAGGCCGGCGTCGATATGCCAGCACAGACCCGCGACCCCCGCGCGGCCGAAGCCCGGGACCGTCGCACGCGCTTGGCCGACGTGATGGAACAAGCCGTGCAGGCCTATGGCCTGGCCTTCCGGTCGGCTGCCGCGGCCCCGATCCGCGACTATGTGAGAGGCCGGGGCCTAACCGGGGAGACCGCGAAGACCTTCGAGATCGGATTTGCCCCTGACAACCGCACGGCCCTGACCGACATGTTCAAGGAAAAGGGCGTGTTGGACGATGCCATTGCCGCCGGCATGGTCATCAAACCAGAAGACGGCGGAAATCCCTATGACCGGTTCCGGGGTCGTCTAATGTTCCCGATCCGCGATCCCCGCGGGCGCTGCATCGCCTTTGGCGGCCGCGCGATGGACCCGAATGCGCGGGCGAAATATCTGAACTCGCCAGAGACAGAGCTCTTCCATAAATCTCGGGTGCTCTACAATCACGGCCCAGCGCGGGAAGCCGCTGGCAAGACCGGCGCTTTGATTGTCGCCGAGGGCTATATGGACGTGATCGCCCTGGCCCAGGCTGGCTTCCGCCATGCCGTGGCCCCGCTGGGCACCGCGATCACCGAAGAACAACTTGGCCTGATGTGGCGGATCACGGACGAACCTGTGATTGCCTTGGATGGTGATAAAGCGGGCCTTCGGGCAGCAGAACGCCTTGTGGATCTGGCGTTGCCGATGCTGTCCCCGGGCAAGTCTCTCAGGTTCTGCATAATGCCGGAAGGGCGTGACCCTGATGATCTGATCAAGGCGGAAGGTCCCGGCGCAATGCAAGCCGCCATCGAAGAAGCCGTGCCGTTGATCGAGATGTTGTGGCGCCGCGAAGTAGAGCGCGAGACCCTCGATACGCCGGAACGCCGGGCCGCGATGGACCAGCGTCTGAAACAGGCGCTTGGGCGGATCGGTGATGCGGGTGTCCGCAATCACTATGCGGCGGATTTGCGCGAGCGGCGCGCGCAACTGTTTGCGCCAAAACCCCGCGCACAGGCTCCGGCTGCACTGGGTCAAACGGGTCCGGCACGCCGGACAGGCCAAGGTCGCGGAGGCCGATACGTACCGACCCGGCCAGTGCGTGAAACCCTGTCATCTGATCTGGCACGCAAGGGTTCGGCGCAAGAGGCCGATACCCGCATCCGGGAAAGTGCCATTCTGTTGATCGCTTTGAAGAATCCCGAGGCTGCCCGGCAACTGGAAGCCGCCCTGGAGGCGATGGCTTTCGTAGCTCCTGACATGGCACAGATCCGGGAC
The DNA here is from genome assembly GCA_039028795.1 of Pseudomonadota bacterium. GTDB lineage: Bacteria > Pseudomonadota > Alphaproteobacteria > Rhodobacterales > Rhodobacteraceae > Thermohalobaculum. Next base: position 20,555 of record JBCCHJ010000008.1, on the reverse strand, counting down.
CGGTTGATGGATGCCCTGGCTGATGAGACCGATCCAGTGGAACATATCCACCAAGCAACGGGCGAAGACCCGGTCGCAATGTTATCCCGGATACCACAGGCCCGGGCGCACCCCCAATCCCGGCCCGGCCCGGTGGATCAGGTCGTGCCTGTTCTGGCCGAGGCGATCGAACGGCATCAGGCCTTTCTGACCCACACGACAGAGATCGGCGATGCACGCCGGGATCTTGCGGACGCCGATGATGAAAGTTGGAGCGTTCGCGTTCACCAGGCAAATCAGGAACGCCTAGAAGCTGATAGCCGCGGAGTCGCGAAAGAAGACGAGGCCATCAGCGACTCTGGCGAGAGCATTTTCCAACGTATGTTGGACAATGAAGCCTGGCGCCGCTCGTCTAAGAAACGGCAGGCGCAGTGACATCTGATCAACGCGCTGATCCGTCCGCCGGCGCAGTCAGCTTGATGGAAGATTGGCTGCGGCACTTGGCGACCACCCGCAACCGTGCCGACAAAACCATCGAAGCCTATCGCCGGGATGTCTCGACATATCTGGGTGTGATAGCCACCCATTGTGGTGGGCCGATGGGCCAGTCGGCCTTGGCAGAGGTTTCGGCTGCGGATTTGCGCGCCTGGATGGCGAACCGCCGCGCCCAAGGGGTGTCGTCGCGGTCACTGGCGCGGGAACTTTCCGCAGTTCGCGGCTTCTACCGCTGGCTGGAACAAAGCTATGGCCTGGAATGCCCCGCACTACACGCGATCCGCGCCCCGAAGATAAAGCAACGCCTGCCGCGTCCCGTAGCGCCGGAAGATGCACATCGATTGATCGCGGCCAGCGCGTCGCACGAGGAACCCTGGATTGCGGCCCGGGATCTGGCAGCATTGACGCTGATTTGGGGGGCTGGGTTGAGGATCGCCGAAGCGCTGAGCCTTTGCCAGCGCGACGCCCCTTTGCCTGAAGTTCTGCGCATCACCGGCAAGGGCGACAAGCAGCGCGAAGTGCCCATCGTGCCGGCGTCACACCAGGCAGTTGAGGCGTATCGCAACCTTTGCCCCTTTGCGCCAGAGCCGGAAGATGCATTGTTCCTGGGTGCCCGGGGCGGGCCGCTGAACCCCCGCGTCCTACAAAAGGCGATGGCGATGGCGCGGCAGGCGTTGGGCTTGCCATCGACTGCGACGCCCCATGCGCTGCGGCATAGCTTTGCCACGCATCTGTTGCAGGCTGGCGGCGATCTGCGCGCGATCCAGGAATTGCTGGGCCACGCGTCACTGAGCTCGACCCAGATTTACACGGGCGTCGATCAAGGGCGACTGTTGGAGGTCTATGAAAAGGCGCACCCTCACGGCCAATGACCCACACCGTGAGTGAACCGCCGGGTTTCAAGACACTGGTCTACCTATAGATTAGATGTGGTCGATATCCTTCACGAAACCGGCGATCAGATCGATCGTGACATCGGGTTGCTCGACGCAGGGGATGTGGCCCACATCTTTGATCAGCTCAAACTGGCTACCTTGGATCAAAGCCGTCGTCTCCCGCACCAAATCCGGCGGGGTGGCCCCGTCCTGATCACCACAGATGCCCAGGCACGGCAGCCGTAGGCGAGACGTCGATTCCATCAAATCAGTGTCTGCAATCGCCTGACATGTGCCGGCGTATCCACCCGGTGTGGTACGGCAGAGCATATTGCGCCAGATTGGAAAGCCGGGATCGTTGGCCCGGAACTCTGGTGTAAACCACCGTTCCATGACTGCGTCAGCCATGGCCGTGATCCCTTGGGTCTCTACGATATGGACCCGCTCCGCCCACATCTCTGGCGTGCCGATCTTTGCCCCGGTGTCACATAGGATCAGCGCCCGAACCAGATCCGGCCGTTCGGCGGCGATCCCCTGGGCAATCATCCCGCCGACAGAGAGACCACAGACGACGGCGTCTTTGACCTCGAAGAAATCCAGCACCGCCGCAAGGTCCGCCACATGATCCGCCATACCCCATGAGCCGGATGGCAGGTCGCTGAGCCCGTGGCCGCGCTTGTCGTAACGGACGACTCGCAAACCTGCGGGCAAACCCGCAACGACCTGATCCCAGATCCGAAAATCGGTGCCTAGGGAGTTGGAAAAGGCGATCACCGGACCGTCTTCCGGACCGTCGCACCTGACATGCAAGGTTGCATCGGCTGTCTTTACTGTCTGCATGATCGGCCTCCATCCTAAAGCTCGGATGACCGTATCCGCAACGAAGCCGCAGCGCGAATCCCTTTGACTCTGCTCGCCCCGGTCATGAAGACTGTCGATCGGGGGCACGTTGACCTCCGTCACCTGGCAAAGACCAGCGACAGGAAGGAGATTTCCCATGAAACCGATGATCTGGCGAAGCTTGGCTGCGTTGACTTGCGCGGCGATCATATCTCCGGCGTTGGCAGCGGACGAGCCGCGCCGCGGCGGCACGCTGGTGCAAGCAATTCAAGGCACGCCGCGCCACCTGAACCCTGCTGTTCAGTCAGGCATCGCCACGGGGCAACCAGGCGCGCAGTTGTTCGCGGCCCCTTTGCGCTATGATGAAAACTGGGACCCGCAGCCCTATCTGGCCGAAAGCTGGGAAACCTCGGACGACGGCCTGACCGTGACGTTGAACCTGGTCAAAGGCGCGACCTTCCATGATGGCAAACCGATCACCTCGAAGGACGTGGCGTTTTCCATCAAAACGGTGCAGGAAAACCACCCGTTCAAGACGATGTTTGCACCGGTTGAGTCGGTGGAAACTCCCGATGATACCACTGCAGTTCTGAAACTTTCAAAGCCGCACCCAGCACTGATGCTGGCGATGTCCAGCCAGTTGCTGCCGATCATTCCCCAGCATGTGTATGGCGATGGCCAGGACCCGAAAGCGCATCCGCAGAATTCGGAAAACGTGGTGGGGTCCGGACCATTCAAGCTGGTCGAATTCAGTCGTGATCAGCACATTATCATGGAGCGGAACGAGAACTTTTTTATCGAAGGCCGTCCTTATGTGGACCGCATCATCATGCGGATCATCAAAGACGGCTCGGCCCGGACAATTGCCATTGAAAACGGCGAGGTTTGGCTGTCGGCCTTTGAACAAAACGCCCGCGATATCGCGCGGATGAAGAAATCCGATAAGCTGGTCGTGACACCGGAAGGATACGGTGCGATCGGCCCACTGGCCTGGGTGGCCTTCAATACCAAAAAAGGCCCGACCGCGGATGTGAAAGTGCGGCAGGCGATTGCCTACGCCATCGATCGGAACTTCATTCTGAAGGCGCTATTCTTGGGCACGGCGAAAGAGGCGCGTACTGGCATCCACCCGGACAGCCCGTTCTACAACCCAGATGTCGAACCTTATGACGTCGACCTGGATAAAGCCAACGCCCTGTTGGACGAGGCTGGTTATGCCAAAGGTGACGACGGCACGCGGTTTAAGCTGGTGCTGGATTACGGTTGGGCGTCGATCAAACCACCGGCTGAGTATCTGAAGCCGCAGCTAAAGAAGGTTGGCATCGATATCGAGGTCCGCGCGTCCCCCGACTTCCCGACCTGGGCCAAGCGGATATCGAACCACGATTTCGACATGACCTGGGATGTGGTTTTCAACTGGGGTGATCCGGTGATCGGCGTGCACCGGACCTATGATTCCAATAACATCAAGGAAGGCGTGATCTGGTCGAACACTCAGCAATACGAAAACGCAAAGATCGACGAGATCATGGATGCTGCCGGCCGAGAAACCGATCCGGCAAAGCGCAAAGAAATGTATGCGAAATTCCAGCAGATCCTGGCGAACGACCTGCCGGTCTATTGGGCCTATACGCTGCCATATCACACGATCAGCAATGAGAAGGTGATGAACCCGCCACGGGGGATTTGGGCAACCTCTTCCCCGTTGGATCGGGTGTGGTTGGCCGAATAATCGTAGGCTTGAAAACAGAGGGTAGGGTGGGGTCGAACCCCACCCTACTTTGACTCCATGGCGCTGTTAATCTCTGTCCTGCAACGCATTGGCTACGCGCTAGCACTCTTGATCGCAGTGCTGGTGCTGAACTTTCTGCTGATGCACGCAGCCCCCGGCGATATCGCCGACACGATCGCTCAGGATATGGGCGGCGCGGATGCCGAGGTGATGGAGCGCATCCGTCGCGACTATGGTCTGGATCTGCCGGTCTGGCAGCAATTGCTGCGCTACATTGGCAATGTGGCGCAGGGGGATCTGGGCTATTCCTTCTTCTTTCAGGTGCCGGTGACGGATCTGCTGATCGAGCGGGTTCCAGCAACGCTTTTGCTGGTCATCACTGCGCAGCTTTTGGCGATTCTGGTCGGCGTTATCCTGGGGGTGATCGCGGCGCGGCGCCCCAATGGGTTCGGCAGTCACATGGTCACACTGCTGGCTTTGTTCGGTTATTCCGCGCCAGTCTTCTGGACCGGGATTATGCTGCTGATCTGCTTTTCGCTATGGGTGCCGCTGTTCCCGTCGGGCGGGATGCAGGACGTCACGCTTGAGGGCGGGCTCTTCGAACGCGTCTTGGACGTAGCCCGGCACATGGTCCTGCCGGTGATCACCTTGGCCTCGATCTTCCTGGCGCTCTATTCGCGGCTTTGCCGGGCCTCGATGTTGGAGGTTCTGGGCGCGGACTACATCCGCACGGCAAAGGCCAAGGGCCTTTCCGAAGGCGGGATCGTGTTCAAGCACGCGTTGAAAAACGCACTGTCGCCGGTGGTGACCTTGGCAGGCCTGCAGTTTTCTGCCGTGGTGTCGGGGGCCGTGCTGGTGGAAACGGTGTTTTCCTGGCCCGGTCTCGGCACCTTGGCGCTGCAATCGATCCTGGCACGGGATACCCCGACAATCCTGGGTATACTTTTCTTCTCTTCCCTGGTTGTGGTGGTGGTGAACCTGATCACCGACCTGGTCCTGCGGCTGATCGATCCGCGGATTCGCACGGGCGCAGCATAGGGTGGCGGTATGACGGATCAAACCCAACCCGCACCGAAGGCCCGCTCTCCGCTGGCTGAAACCGCAGAGATGTTCTTGAAGAACCATGCGGCGGTTGTGGCTTCGATCGTTCTGATCGCCATTATCATCGCCGCAATCATCGGGCCGCCTTTATATGCGGATGATCCCTTCGAAATGGTCTGGGCACCGTTCTCTCCACCGGGTGAGGAAGGCTTTATCTTGGGCACTGACTATCTGGGCCGTGATATGCTTTCGATGATCCTCTCTGGCGCCCGGGTCAGCCTGGCCATCGGGGTGACGGCGGCCTTCGTCTCGGTCTTCATCGGGATCACAATCGGGGCACTGGCCGGGTTCTACCGCGGCTGGGTCGAGGAAGTCCTGATGCGCTTCACCGAATTCTTCCAGGTGCTGCCGACCCTATTGTTTTCGATGGTCATCGTCGCACTGTTCGGCGCGTCGCTGGTCACGGTGACGGTCGCCATTGGGGTTGTTTCGTGGACGGCAGTTGCGCGGATCACCCGGGCGGAATTCCTGCGAATCCGGGAATTGGAATATGTGATGGCCTCCCGCGCAGCTGGGGCCGGAAACATGAAGCTGATGTTCGCGGTGATCCTGCCAAACGCACTGCCGCCGATCATTGTGCAGGCGGCGCTTATGGTTGGCACCGCAATCCTGTTCGAGGCGGGCCTGGCGTTCCTGGGCCTGACTGATCCGAATGTGATTTCCTGGGGTCAGATCATCGGCTCGAACCGTGAAGCGATCCTAAGCGAGCCCTTCGCCGTCACGATCCCAGGGGTGGCGATCTTTATCACCGTGTTGGCGATCAGCCTCGTCGGAGACGGATTGAACGATGCCCTGAACCCAAAACTGAGGGCGCGCTGATGGCCCTGCTGGAAGTTCAAAACCTGCGCGTAGAATTGAAAACCCGCGAAGGCATCTTCCCGGTGATCGATGATCTATCCTTCAGCCTGGAAGAAGGGCAGAACTTGGCTTTGGTGGGCGAGTCCGGCTGCGGCAAGTCGATGACGGCACTCGCATTAATGGGATTGGTGCCGCATCCGGTGGGTCGCATCGCGGGCGGATCTATAAAGTTCAACGGCGAAGACTTGGTTGCAGCCTCGGACGCGCGGATGCGAGCGATCCGGGGCAACGATATCTCGATGATCTTTCAGGAACCGATGACCTCGCTGAACCCGGTCTACACCACCGGTGAACAGATCGCCGAGGTGCTGCGCCGTCACCAAGGGCTGGGTCGAAAAGCCGCGTGGGAGAATTCGGTAGAGCTTTTGGATGCTGTGGGCATCCCAACCCCGCGCCAACGGGCCGAAGTCTATCCGCATCAGATGTCCGGCGGCCAGCGGCAGCGAGTGATGATCGCCATGGCTTTGGCGTGTCGCCCAAAGATCCTGATCGCGGACGAGCCGACCACCGCCTTGGACGTGACAGTCCAAGCCCAGATTTTCGACCTGTTGCGCGACCTTGAACGGGAGTTCGGCACAGCATTGATACTGATCACCCACGATATGGGTGCGGTCGTTGAGATGGCCGACCGCATGATTGTTATGTATGCAGGCCGCAAGGCCGAGGAAGGTCCGGTCGATGCGGTCATCAACACGCCGCTTCATCCCTACACAAAAGGCCTTATCGCCTGCGTCCCCCACCTGATGGATACGATCACCGAGGACCGGCCGGAATTGTTCGAAATTCCCGGAATTGTCCCACCGCTGTCCAGATTTGGCGAGGACGCCTGCCTGTTCCGGGACCGCAGCGATCAATGCACCCAAAAGTGTTACGAATGTCGTCCGGCGGAAGTGAAGATCGGCGAACAGATCGTCGCCTGTTGGGGCGCGGAATGACGGCACTTCTGGACGTTCGCGATCTGGTGGTACGATTCCCTTTGAAGCGAGCCAACATCCTTGCCGCACGAGAATATCTTTATGCTGTGAACGGTGTTTCATTCACTGTGGGCCGCGGTAAGACCCTGGCGATCGTAGGTGAATCCGGGTCCGGCAAAACGACAACAGCCTTGGCCGTGGCGCGGCTGGTGACCGCACATTCCGGTCATATCAACCTGGATGGCCATGATATGCTCTCGGTCGAAGGTGCTGCCCTGCGCGCCGCACGCGCGAAGTTTCAGTTCATCTTCCAGGACCCGTATTCCAGTCTGAATCCCCGCTTACGTGCGGGGGAGATCGTGGCGGAACCCTTGCGGTCCCTTGGCCAAACGCCGTCCGATGAAATCCAGCCCCGGGTGGATGAGCTGTTTGCTGCAGTCGGCCTGCGCCCAGAACAGCAGCGCCTATTCCCGCACCAGTTCTCAGGCGGGCAACGCCAACGCCTGGGTATCGCCCGGGCTTTGGCGCCGAACCCGGATCTTATCATCTGTGATGAACCGGTCAGTGCCTTGGACGTAGCTGTGCAGGCGCAGATCCTGAACCTGCTGCGTAAACTGCAAGTCGAACGCGGGCTGACATATCTGTTCATCAGCCACGATCTGGGGGTGGTGCAGCACATGTGCGACGAGGTTGCGGTGATGTACAAAGGTGAGATCGTCGAACACGCGGACCGGCTGAGCCTCTTCAACGCCCCGCAGCATTCCTACACCAAGGCCTTGCTGGCAGCAGTGCCGACCGTTGACACAAAACGCCGCGACCAGAACCGCCGCATGCGGGAAGCCGCGGGTCATGGCCAGTCGTAGGCTGCGCCGGGCTACGGTGGAAAGTTGAGAACATATGCTTGACCAACCCATCACTTTGCGTTCAGGCGCCCGGCTGAAGAACCGGATCGCGAAGGCGGCGCTGACTGAGCGGCTGGCGGACGGGCATCACCGTGCAACGCCAGAGTTAGAGCGGCTTTATCGTCGCTGGTCTAATGGTGGGGCTGGTCTACTGATCACCGGGAACGTTCTGGTCGACCGTTACCATCTGGAAGCAGCGGGCAATGTTGTGTTGGATGCCGATGCAGACTTGGACGCACTGCGCCGATACGCGGCGGCCGGAACCCAGGCTGGAAATCACCTGTGGATGCAGATTTCCCATGCCGGGCGTCAAACCCCGGCTGCGATCAATCCCTCGCCAAAGGGGCCTTCGGATATCGCGCTGGACGTAAAACAGGGCGCCTATGGCACCCCGATTGCCATGACATCTGCCGATATCAAGGCCGTGGTCGACGCCTACGGCCATGCCGCCCGCATCGCGCGGGAAGCCAGGTTTACGGGCGTGCAGATCCATGGCGCGCATGGATATTTGATCTCGGCGTTCATGAACCCGCGGGCGAATATCCGCCAAGACGACTATGGCGGGCCACTGGAGAACCGGGCGCGACTGCTTTTGGAGGTTGTGGCTACAATCCAAGATCAGGCAGGGCCGGATTTCCCGCTCTCGGTCAAGCTGAATTCCTCGGACTTTCAACAAGGTGGCTTCACGCTGGATGACTGCGCCCAGGTTGCAAAGTGGCTGGAAGAGGCCGGCATCGACCTGCTGGAGCTCTCCGGCGGTAACTATGAAAACCCGGCGATGATCATGGGCAAGCGCGGTGATCGGCCCGCAGTGAAAGAACCCACCCGCCTGCGCGAGGCGTTCTTTATCGACTACGCGGCCTATCTTCGGGCTCATACCAAGCTACCGTTGATGGTGACCGGCGGTTTTCGAAGCCATGCCGCCATGGTTGAAGCGCTGGAGGTCAGCGCCGCGGACGTTATCGGCCTGGGGCGTACACTTTGCGTCGAGCCTGAGCTGCCTCGCACCTTGATCGATCAAAGCACCACTGCGTTGGATGTCGAAGCGGGAATAGACCCGCCATATGCCAAGATGCCTTGGTACTACGCGCAGCTGCACAGGTTGGGTCAGGGCGACGATCCCAATCCAACCCTTGGCGGAGAAGCAGCGATGCAGGAGTTCAAAGATCGAGAGGCTGCATCTCTGAAGGCACATCTGGCTGCGAAGCCGGGCTAAGAAGGCGACCAGCCGGGTAGATCTTTGAGATCAATCAAAAATCTGCGTCTGATATCGGTTGTGTCGAGATTAGTACGAGCTCTGTCTCTCTGATCTCATCGGCTTCGGTAAGGGTCATCCGCTGCCCGACCCGCTGCCAGATGTGCGCCCTTGCATCGCCAGCGAAGTGCACAAACCCCTTTCCGCGCAGCACGGCCGGATCCAGGGTCTCTGCCCAAGTGTCAAATGCGGCCCGGTCGATTGGGTCTTCCCGGCGGATCACCTCGGTTTGGAACTTCGCATCATCCGGCAGATTTGGTTTGCCTTCCGCACTACCTGTAGCGCCAAGAAGTACCGTTAAGGGTAGATCGGCATGGGCAGCCCGCAGGCGCGGTGCATCTGGATTGATCTCTGCGATGGTGTTATCGGCCTGTGCAACTTTTTCCGCGCCAGCTAGATCAACTTTGTTCACTACCATGATGTCCGCGGTCGCGATTTGGGCCGTTACTGCATCTGCGATAAGCGGATCGACCAACCTGTCCCGGACCGTTTCAGCGTCGACCAAAGTCACGATGGCATCAGGGTCCAGGACTGGGTCCAGCCGGGCAAAGTCCATGATGCGGCTGGGTTGTGCGACGCCGGATGCCTCGACGATCACATGATCAAAAGCGCTTGGGTCCTGCATCAGCCGCAGCATCGTTTGGACGAAGCCATCCGCCAACGAACAACATATGCACCCATTGGTTAAGGCCATAGTCTGACCATCATGGCTGGCAATCAGATCGGCGTCGATGTTCACGGCCCCGAAATCGTTGACCAGCACTGCGTAGCGTGTGCCTTCCGATTGGCTGAGGATATTATTGACCAGGGTCGTTTTGCCCACACCCAGGAAGCCACCGATCACGGTGAAGGGTCGCGGTACATTCGGACTAGCTGTTGCCATGCTCTGCCAGCATTTCGCCAGTAACTTCACCGCCACCCTCCGGCGACGTGATGCTAAAGCCTTCGGCCCTGGAGGCGGCGGTGACATTGGCGTCAGTGGCGCCCGATTCTAGGGAGATCCCCGTAACCCCGAGCGGTGTCATCATCGAGTGCGCCCAGCCGCCTGCGTTGCTTCGCCGCCTGTGATCGTGCCCCAGACAGGGATGTCCTTCAACGCCATCGGCTCGACGGCGGTCGGATCATCCTCCAACACTGCGAAGTCCGCAAATTTGCCCGGCTCGATCGAGCCCACCAGATGGTCCATCTTTAAAGTATAGGCCGCACCCAGGGTAATTGTGCGCAGCGCCGTTTCGACACTGATCCTTTCGGCAGGGCCCAAAACCTGGCCCGATGCGGTGATCCGGTTCACGGCGCACCAGGCGGTGAAGAGTGGCGCCAAAGGCGTGACCGGTGCATCGGAGTGGATGGCGAAATGAACGCCCAGCCGCTCCGCCGTGGCGCATCCATCCATGCGTGCGGCCCGGTCCGGACCCATGGTGATATCGCGGTGCTGATCGCCCCAATAGTAGATGTGGTTTGCAAAGAGGTTGGAGCAGATCCCCAGCGCCGCCATCCGCCGGAACTGCGATTCGTCCGCCATCTGGCAATGCTGCAGCGTGTGGCGGTGATCCCGCCGGGGGTACTGTGTCAAGGCATCTTCTAAGGCATCAATCATCAACTCCGATGCCTCGTCCCCATTGACGTGCATATGAATATGGGCACCTGCTTTGTGGTAGGCGTGGACTGCCGCGACCAGCTGTTCGGGCGGCATGTTCCAAACTCCGTTCGGGTTGCCGTTGTAGTAGCCCGGCCATTTCATGCGGGCCGACATGCCCTGGATCGATCCATCGGTCATGATCTTGACCAGTTGATGGATCAGCTTCGGATTGTTCTGCTTCCTGGCCTCGGCCAACAAGGCGATGCCTTCCTCGGGCGGGCGGTCCAAGGTGTTCATGGCAGGCATGATCCGGATCGGATAGCCTGGGCGCTTCGAAGCTGCGCTGTACGCCGCCAGCGACTGATCGGTATAGACCGCAAACAGGTCCGTCGCCGTGGTAACGCCGCAATTCGCGCAGGCCTGACCGAACCGGATCAGGTCATGTTCCGAGATTCCCATGAAGAAGGGATCGCCAGTGACGCGATAAGCCATGTACTTGGCAGCGGCCTCGGCCAGTTCTCCGGTCGGATGTCCTTCGGCATCCTTGACCACTCCATCGACGTTGGTCTCTCTGCTGATACCGGCAGCATCCAGCACGGCCGAGTTCACATTGATGACGTGGCCGTTCGAATGCATGATCACAATGGGACGTGTGGCAGAAACACTGTCAATATCCGCCAGGGTCATCCGTGCACCGTCGAAATAGATCGGATCGAACCCCCAGGCGAACAGCGGGTCATCACCCCCCATGTTCCGTTCAATCTCTGCCAAGCGGGCCACAACCTTCGCCATGCTGTCCGCCCCGGGCCAGAGTCCCCCGTCAGGATCCCAACGGTCCATGTAGCCGACATAAGGATTGTCCCACATGCCGCCTTCCTTGGCGTGGCAATGACCCTCGACAAAGCCTGGCATCAGGACCTTATCCGCGAACTGGTCGTCTGGCTCCATCGGACCCCAACCGCGCAGATCGTGTTCCGTGCCGACGCCCAAAACACGCCCATCGCGGATCGCCACATGTGTCGCTTCTGGCGCATAGGAATTCATCGTGATGATCTTCCGGGCGCGGATCAGTGTGGTGGTCATCATCGCTCCTACATTCAAAGCCACCTTGCATCGGCGCGTACGGGCGCGCAATGCTTGGCCTGTAGGAGACAGCCGATGAAGATCACCCCGTTTTGGCACGAAGCAGCCCCACCGGAAGCCGTCAGCGGCACGCAGGCCCCGGCCAGTGCCGACGTTGTCGTGGTCGGCGGCGGGTTCACCGGCCTGTCCTGCGCCCTGGCCCTGGCCGAGGCCGGCCGCGATGTCGTGTTGCTTGAGAAAGGCCCGCCCGGCGCAGGTGCGTCTTCGCGGAACGGGGGTATGATCGGCTGGGGGCACCGGGCGTCAATCGCGTCTTTGTCAAAGAAGTACGGGGAAGAGACAGCGACGAACATGCTGCGCGAGGCGCGGCTTTCCCTGGAGTTCACGACCGAGTTGGTCAAGACCCTACCCGGCGATGCGATGCATCAGATCACAGGTCGGTTTCTGGGCGCAGGATCGAAACAGCATTTCGAGAAACTGAAAGTCTGGTCGGAAACAGAGGCTGCTGTGCTGGGCATGGACGCCCATGTGGTGCCGAAGTCCGAACAGGGCGGCTTCATCGACACACCCTTGTATCAAGGTGGACTCTACCTGCCGCAGCATGGCGGCCTGCACCCGGCGCTGTTCCACAAAGCGCTGTTGGATGGGGCCCGGCAAAAAGGTGCGGTGATTGTTGATCACTGCGCGGTCAACCGGGTCACGGGAACCGATGGCGATTGGGAGATTACCCACGCGCATGGAACGACCCGGTCTACACATGTGGTTTATGCCGGGAACGGATACACGGGCGGCGGAAAGGGTCCGTTCAGCGGTATGGCCAGACGCCTGATCCCGATCCCGTCCTACATCATTGCGACCGAGGTGCTGGGCAACAACCGGATCAGCAGCCTGTTTCCGCAGCATTCGATGGTTGTCGAGACCCGATCCTATCATTCCTATTTTCGTCCAGACCCCTGGCGCGAACGCATCCTTTATGGCGGACGCGCGTCGTTGAACCCAATCGACGAGAATCGTTCTGCGCGCCGCATGCGCGACATCATGCTTTCGGTCTTCCCCGATCTCGGCGATGTAAAGCTGACCCATTCCTGGCGTGGGTTTCTTGGATTTACTTTCGACGGTGCCCCGCATATCGGCCAAGCCGAAGGCATTTGGTATGCCTGCGGTTACAATGGATCAGGCGTCGCCATGGCGCCCTATCTGGGCTGGCGCCTTGCGCAGAAGATCCTGGGCACTGATCAGGGGTCGACCGGTTTTGATCCGGTGCCTTTCGATCAGCAACCGCTATATGGCGGCAATCCGTGGTTCCTGCACATGGTTGAGGCCTGGTATCGCCTGAAGGACCGCTGGGAAGGCGTGAAGGTGGTGAAGCGGCATTAAATCGTGAACAGATTTCAGTCATGCCAGGCCCGCTTGTTCCAACTTAGGGATGACTTCGGCTTACCGTGAAAATTCTGATCGAACCTGAAAGCCTTGCATCAGGACGTTTCATAGAGCCTCAGAACAATCGGATGAATTTAATGGATCAGCATCGATTGCAGTCTGACAAACTGCCCCCTATGTTCGCGCCGCTTTGAAGGACGGGGCCGAGCATGACCAATCCCAATTGCGGCGTGTGCAGCGCAGAATTGCCGAACCCAATCGCGGGGTTCGAAGCGCGCCATCGTGTCACCTCGGATTGCAAGCCTTTTGGCCCTGGCGGAAAGATTGCGCAGTGTGAGGCCTGCGGCGTAGTTCAAAAGCCCAACGATGCGCAATGGCGGGCGGATTGTAACCGGATCTATGGCGCTTACGACAACTACTCTTTGACCGGAGGGGTAGAGCAATCCGTCCGTGGTGGGCCAGGTGGGCGGGATTATGCGCCGCGGTCAGATTTGGTCCTAGGAACCTACGCGGACGCAATGGGACTGCCTGAAAACGGACGCATGCTGGATTATGGCTGCGGCAAGGGCCCGACGACAAAGGCTGCAGACCGGATTCTGCAGGATTGGACAATTGACGGATATGATCTGGACCGGCGGGCGGAAGAAACACTGGGCGCGATCCCGTCCTTCGGCACCCTGTACACCGGCGATCCCGCCGACATTCCGCATCGGTACGATCTGATCATTCTGATGCATGCTTTGGAACATATCCCCGACGGGCATTCGGTTTTGCGTGGCCTGGGCGAATTACTGACGCCCAACGGGCATATCGTGATCCAGGTGCCGAACAGGCTGCAAAACCCGTTCGATCTGCTGGTCGCCGATCACACGCTGCATTTCGACCGGGGCTCGCTTTATGCAGTGGGAGCGCGATCCGGGTTAGCGCCGATGGTTCTTTCAGAGGACTGGGTGGTCAAAGAACTGAGCATGGTTCTGGGGCATGGTGAAGGCATTACAGAACCCGCACCGGTTGACGTGCCAGCGGTGACCCAGGTCGCATGGTTGGAGGCAGTGGTTGCGACAGCACGGGAAGCTGCGCAGCAAACGCCATTTGGTATCTTTGGAACGTCGATTACCGGCACCTGGTTGGCGGCAGAGATCGGACGGGCCCCGGATTTCTGGATAGATGAAGACGCCGCCAAGCAAGGGGTGGAGATCGATGGTGCCCCGGTTCTGGCACCTGATACGGCACCGCCAGGCGCGGCTGTGCTGATGGCCATGGCGCCGCGTGTTGCCGCTACCGTGGCGGCGCGCTTGGCGCATCTCGACCTGATCTTCGTGGCGTTTCCTGCTGAACCCAGGTGATTTGCAGCCCGCGCTCCGTAGACAGGGCCGTGCAGCATGTCGATGCCAAAGCGGCCCAGCCATCCGCGCGGGCCGCTTCTCAAACTATTGCGATCAAACCCAATAAGCGCGAACCGAGACACATCGCGATTTACGGCTATACCGACTCGAAATAGGATTTGCCTGAGGCGAAGTGCTCTTTTGCGGAACTCAAGCTTTCCTCGGCAATCAGACGGAAGTCCATGGAAAAGCGGATCTTATCGGACAGATTTTCGGCCGCCCCGTGGATCAGGTGCCCGGCAAAGATCGCGACCTCGCCCGGCAGGACACAGAAAGGTTTCGAGACATTCAGTTCGACGCCGCCGGTGATCTCTTTCGGGGCGTAGAGCAGCCCGATCTTATGCCCTGCTGAAAAGCGCTGAACCGAGTCGTCGGCTTCCGAATGGGTCGAAATCTCCGCATCCGGGATCAGGTGGCTGTCCGGAATATAGCGCATTACATTCTCTGCCGAGACGTTCAGGATCGGCACCCAAAGGTTGATCGCCTGGTCCATATCAGGGCCGTAAAAGCTCTCCCGATGCCATCCGATGTTTTCCTGAATGCCCAGCACCGAGGGACGGGTGCCTCGCATGTAGATGTTCGTCTGGATCATCGGGCGCTGGGTATCCAGCACCTCGCAAATCACGTCACGGCGGTCTTCTGCCAGACGCCGTGTGATCTGGCGGCGGTTCAGCTCTTCTTGGGCGGCAAAGATCAGTCCGCGATAAGCGTCAGGCTCCATGTCCACGTAGTATTGCGTGTCACGCGGGAAATAGTACGCAACGACGCCCTGGACCTCATCCAGCAGACTTGTATCCGCAAGGCGCGTTGTGCGGATACCGGAGCTACCTTCCGGGAAGATCGGACGTGGCGGGATATCGGCGCGGTTTGGCAATGCGGGTGCGTTCATCGGGATCCCCAATCAAATTATCATCAGGCATTTACTGCGCCGCGTCCCAGTCTGCAACTCAGGCTTTTGCAGAAGTTAAAAAAACGTCCGCACCGCGACGTCGAAAGCCTTCTGAAATGCTGAGATATCGCAAATCAAACGGCTGGAAGAAGACCGGGAACCAAGGCCGAAACGAAATAATATTGCGCCTGCTTTTGTTGCCAGGCGCGCCTGGTCTAAGTAGCGTCGGTCCGTCCCATATGGGAGAGTCCGGCATCCGCCGGCGCCGAAGGAGCAACCGCCCCGGAAACTCTCAGGCACCCGGACCGGTGGGACAAACACTCTGGAGAGAGGTGCCAACAGCACCCGCCGAAGGGATAGCGATCTCAGGCGAAAGGACAGAGGGGGCACGGACCCGGCCAGATGCCGGTAACCGTGCCGGGCATTCCCCGGCCAAGAAAATGGGGAGCCCCGATGGAGGAAGATCTCTTCACAACGCCGCTCGATGCGCTGCATCGCGAACTTGGCGCACGCATGGTGCCTTTCGCAGGTTATGCCATGCCGCTGCAATATCAGCTCGGCATCATGAAGGAACACCTGCACTGCCGCGCCGCAGCGGGCTTGTTCGACGTCAGCCATATGGGCCAGGTGCAGCTTTGGCCGCTGTCCGGCAATGTTGCCGACGCAGCCAAGGCGTTGGAGACTCTGGTGCCCGTCGATGTGCTGGGCCTGAAGCCTGGCCGCCAGCGTTATGGCCTATTCACCAACGATGACGGCGGCATCCTGGACGATCTGATGATCGCCAATCGCGGCGATCATCTGCTGCTGGTGGTCAACGCCGCCTGTAAGGCCGACGATATCGCGCATATGAAGGCACATCTCTCCGAAACCTGCAGGATCGAGGTTTTGGACCGGGCATTGTTGGCCCTTCAGGGACCCGAGGCCGGACAGGTGTTGGAGGCCATTGCCCCTGAAGCAAAATCGATGCGGTTCATGGACGTAGCGGATCTTTCGATCAATGGTATTGACTGCACCGTATCCCGGTCCGGCTATACCGGCGAGGACGGGTTCGAGATCTCGGTCGCCAACGAAGACACCATGTCGCTTGCTAAAACGTTGCTTCAGCATAACTCGGTCGAACCCATTGGCTTGGGCGCGCGGGACAGCCTGCGACTGGAGGCCGGGCTGTGCCTCTACGGCAATGACATCGACACGGGCACGACGCCGAACGAGGCGGCGCTGACCTGGGCCATTCAAAAGGTCCGCCGCAACGGTGGCGATCGCGAAGGCGGCTTTCCGGGTGCGAGCCGCATCCTGGGCGAACTGACCGATGGCGCCCCGCGCCGCCGCGTCGGACTGCAACCGGAAGGCCGCGCGCCGGTCAGGACCGGGGCACCGGTGCTGGACGCTTCAGGCCAACAGATCGGTCATGTCACCTCGGGCGTCTTCGGCCCAACCATCGAGGGCCCGGTCGCCATGGGTTACGTGGCAAACGACCACAGCGAAACTGGAACAGAGATACAGATCGAGGTCCGTGGCAAGCATTTGCCCGCCAAGGTAGTAGACCTGCCGTTCATCACACCTGGATACAAACGCTAAGAAGCTGGGGAGCAAAACAATGCTGAAGTTCACGGAAGACCACGAATGGCTGCAGATCGACGGCGACAGCGCCGTCGTCGGTATCACCACCCATGCGACTGAACAATTGGGCGATATCGTCTTTGTCGAATTGCCCGATGTTGGTGCGGAATTTGCTAAAGACGATGACGCCGCGGTGGTCGAATCCGTTAAAGCCGCCTCGGACGTTTACATGCCACTGGATGGCGAGATAACCGAGATCAACGAAGCCATCGTCGAGGAACCTGCCAAGGTGAACCAAGATCCGATGGGTGCAGGATGGTTCTTCAAGATCAAGCTAAAGAATGCTGCCGATGCCGAAGGCCTGATGGATCAGGCCGCATATGAGGCGATGATTGCCTGAACAAGCCGGTTTTTCGCGGATCGCAACGCGCGATCCGCTGTCGACTGAATGGTCACGACCCGGTCTACAGATGCCCAACCGTTGGAGCGAAAGATATGACCCAACCGAAATACGAACCCTACGATTTCGCCAATCGCCGCCACATCGGTCCATCTCCGGTCGAAATGGAGGAGATGTTGGTCATGGTCGAGGCAAACTCGCTAGATCTTCTGATCGAACAGACCGTCCCCGGGACTATTCGTCAAACCGATACATTAGCCTGGGGCCCGGCGCTTTCCGAACGGGCAACGCTGGACCGGATGCGGGAGGTGGCAAACAAGAACCGGGTCATGACCTCGCTGATCGGTCAAGGCTATCACGGGACGATCCTGCCACCGGCGATCCAGCGCAACATTCTGGAGAACCCAGCCTGGTACACGGCTTACACGCCCTATCAGCCGGAGATCAGCCAAGGCCGGTTAGAGGCGCTGCTGAACTATCAGACCATGGTCTGCGATCTGACGGGAATGGAAATCGCCAATGCCTCGTTGCTGGACGAGGCCACCGCCGCCGCCGAGGCTATGGCCATGGCCGAACGGCAGTCCAAGTCCAAGGCAACCGCGTTCTTTGTCGATGAAAACGTGCTGCCCCAGACGCTTTCCGTGCTGCGCACGCGGGCTGAGCCATTGGATATCGAGATAATCGTAGGCGACCCCTTCAATGACCTAGACCCTGCCCAAGTCTTTGGTGCCCTGTTCCAGTATCCCGGTCTCAACGGCACCTTCCAAGACTTCACGGCGCCTATCGCGGCGCTGCACGAAGCCAAGGCCCTCGCAGTGATGGCCGCAGATCCGCTGGCGCTCTGCCTGCTCACACCCCCTGGGGAAATGGGCGCCGATATTGCCATCGGCT
This sequence comes from Pseudomonadota bacterium, assembly GCA_039028795.1. GTDB lineage: Bacteria > Pseudomonadota > Alphaproteobacteria > Rhodobacterales > Rhodobacteraceae > Thermohalobaculum. The sequence goes on along the minus strand of JBCCHJ010000008.1, from coordinate 2,437 downwards.
CGACCCAACGCTTCGGCGTTCCCATGGGCTATGGCGGACCGCACGCCGCCTATATGGCCACCAAAGACGCCCACAAACGGGCGATGCCAGGGCGGCTGGTCGGGGTGTCCATCGATGCGCGCGGCAACAAGGCCTACCGCTTGGCCCTGCAGACCCGGGAACAGCATATCCGCCGGGAAAAGGCGACCTCGAACATCTGCACCGCTCAGGTTCTGCTGGCCGTCATCGCGGGCATGTATGCAGTGTTCCACGGACCTATGGGCCTGCGCGCCATAGCGGAACGCGTGCACCGCAAGGCGGCGCGCATTGCCGATGGGCTAGAGGCTCTTGGCTTCGAGGTCACACCTAAGGAATTCTTCGACACCATCACCGTCGATGTCGGCGGCTTCCAGGGCCTGATCATGCGTAACGCGGTCGAGGCCGGGATCAACCTGCGCGCTATCGGCACAAACCGGATCGGTATCACCGTGGACGAACGGACGCGGCCCGATACGGTCATGGCTGTTCTGCGTGCCTTTGGTGGTGATAACTTAAGCTATGCCGATGACTTCCCGCATTACCGCCTGCCCGGCGCGTTGGAGCGCCAAAGCGAATACCTGACCCACCCGGTTTTCCATATGAACCGGGCGGAGTCGGAAATGACCCGCTATATGCGCCGTTTGGCCGACCGGGATCTGGCGCTGGACCGCTCGATGATCCCACTCGGGTCTTGTACCATGAAACTCAATGCCACGGTCGAGATGCTGCCGATCACGTGGCCGGAATTTGCCGAACTGCACCCGTTCGCACCAGAAGACCAAGCCCTGGGATACGCCGAGATGATTGGCGATCTGAACGCCAAGCTGTGCCAGATCACCGGCTATGACGCGATTTCCATGCAACCGAATTCCGGAGCGCAGGGAGAATATGCCGGACTTATGGTGATCCGCGCCTATCACCGCGCCCGCGGGGAAGAGCATCGCGATGTCTGTCTGATCCCGTCCTCGGCCCATGGGACCAATCCGGCCTCGGCCCAGATGGCGGGCATGAAAGTGGTCGTCGTCGGCACGGACGAAAACGGCAATGTCGACATGGCCGATTTCACGGCTAAGGCGGAAGCCCATTCTGGTAACCTCGCCGCGATCATGGTCACCTATCCCTCGACCCATGGCGTGTTCGAAGAAACCATCACCAAGATCTGCGAGATCACGCATCAACACGGCGGCCAAGTTTATATGGACGGGGCTAACCTGAACGCCCTGGTCGGACTGGCGAAACCCGGCGAATTCGGATCGGATGTCAGCCACCTGAACCTGCATAAGACCTTCTGCATCCCCCATGGCGGCGGCGGCCCTGGCATGGGCCCGATCGGTGTGAAGGCGCACCTGGCCCCCTACCTGCCCGGCGATCCGCGGGATGGCAAAGGCGCGGTCAGCGCTGCGCCCTGGGGCTCGGCGGGGATCCTTCCGATTTCTTGGGCCTACTGCCTGGCCATGGGCGGCGAAGGCCTGACCCAGGCCACGAAGGTCGCGATCCTGAATGCAAACTACATCGCCCGGCGGTTAGATGGCGCCTATGACGTGCTCTACAAAGGGGCCAATGACCGGGTGGCCCATGAATGCATCATCGACACACGGCCCTTGAAGGACTCGGCCGGAATCAGCGTCGACGACGTGGCGAAGCGCCTGATCGATTGCGGCTTCCACGCCCCGACCATGAGCTGGCCCGTCGCTGGCACGCTGATGATCGAACCAACGGAGTCGGAAACCAAAGCCGAACTGGACCGCTTTTGCGATGCCATGCTGGCGATCCGCGAAGAGGCCGCGGCCGTCGAACGGGGCGACTGGCCCGCCGACAACAATCCATTGGCCCACGCACCCCATACGGTCGAGGATCTGGTCGGCGACTGGGACCGGCCATATTCCCGCGAACAGGCTTGCTTTCCGCCGGGTGCATTCAGGGTCGACAAGTACTGGGCCCCGGTCAACCGGATCGACAACGTCTATGGTGACCGAAACCTGGTCTGCGCCTGCCCGCCATTGGACGCCTATCAAGAGGCCGCGGAATAGCATTCCTGGGAGGGGTTCGGATCTCTCAGGCGGCTGCGCATGCGAAAGCATGCGCGAGAGACCACCTACGGACTGGCCGCTTACACATCCGCAGGGCCGAACTTCTGGGATCTGTTGCGGCTGAGCGTCCTTAGAGGTCCGCAATGCGGGGCAAAGCCGACCTTGGAGTGTCAATCTTGAATGACTGGTTTTCGAATCCGCTTTCGGAAATCGATTCGATCGGGACAAAGTGCTTCGATCTTGATGTCCGACGACCGCACCTAGTCGAGGGGCAATGTCGCGGCCGGCCAGTCCATGGGCATCGTCTCGAACGGGCTGATTGCCAGCGAGACCTTGACCTTCGACGGCTCGGCCGAGACCGACGGGTTCTATCAGATCTTCGCTGGCGC